>JBKBOT010000008.1:0-24651 GCA_046293555.1 Pyrobaculum sp.
TAGAACAGCTACGAAACGTGATCGAGGGGCTGCGGGGGGAGTTGGAGATGTTATACGCCAAGAAGGAGCTTGGCCTCATCTCGGAGGGGGACTACACAAACCTGGCGGCGGAGTTGGAAAAAAGGATTGTGGAGTATCAAGACAAGTTAAATGACATCGTCCAAAAGGCCGCCGAGTTGGGAAGCCGCGTGTTGTACCTCTGGGCCAGGGCTTTGACCAAGGAGTATCTAGCCAAGTTCGACTTGGTGGAACTAGAGAGGAGGGTAGAGGAGGCCAGGGCCTCTGGGGCGATAGACGAGGAGGCTTACGCCAAGATAAAACACGAGGTTGCCCTAATGAAAAACACCTGGGAGTTGTTAAACCTCCTCTATTGACACGGCCGTACGTAAGCCCTGCCGTTTTTTATCTCTACTATCTCCACACATGTCCCAGCCGCCGCCTCGCAGTCCAGACAGACGGCCTTCCAGTACTCCCCAGAGACTTTCACCACCCCCTCTGGCTTTAAGTCCTCCACAGCCACGCCCCTGCCTCCGACGTAGGGGAGGACAACTGGCCTTTCCCTAAATATACGCGCCGCCACATATATGGCGAGTGCTAGAAAGGGCGTTGCCACAACTAGGGCGGCCCACAGCGGGATTACGTCGAGTATGTACAACAGAAGGGCGGCGGCGGCGGGGAGGACAAATAGCAACATGTCGTCTAGAATTGCGAACAGTAGGACAAGTCGCATATATTAAACCACCTCTATAAAATATGTGTTCACCATAGAGGTGCCCCCCGGCCACGCGGCCTTGGTGAGAGGGCCTGCGGAAGTCCGGTGTGTAGAAAGCTGTGTGGTTTTCGGCGGGCGTTTCTCCCAATTTCAGGTGCCGCCATATAGGCAATATCCCGTAGAGGGGCCTGCAGTGATTAAACTAGAGGGGGGCGTGGTGGAGTTAACCAGAGAGCCAGCCACGCCGCAAGACTGGCAGATAGACGTAGCCGGCGTCGTGGCGTTAGTGGGGCCGGTAGACTCGGGGAAGAGCGGTCTCTCCACTTTCCTCCTAAATAGATATGTGTCTCAAGAGAGGAAAGTCTGTGTCATCGACGCAGACGTGGGGCAGTCAGACGTGGGGCCTCCAGGCCTTGTGTCATATAGCTGCGCCACAGGTCCCGTGGTCCACCTATCCGAGCTGGCCCCCCACGGCGGATATTACGTGGGGTCTGTATCTCCACAGGGCGTGGAGGAACTCCTGCTGGCTGGCGTGATGTATTGCCTAAAGAAGGCCGCAGAGGGGCAGCCCTACCTCACTGTGATAAACACGCCTGGGTGGACCTCGGGGAGGGGCATACAGCTCCTCAGGGCGCTGGCAGACGCCGCGGGGGCCTATGTGGTAAATATCGGCGAGCTTGTGGTAAGAGGGCTGGTGGTGTCTAAACCCCGCCACGTGGCGTCGCGGGGGCTAGAGGAGAGACGCCTCTGGAGGAATTACAGCTATAGAAAACATGTGGCGTTTAGATACAAGATGACGGCTGGCCACCACCTGTTGACTCTCTGCACTTGGGACAAAGGGCTGACATGCCCCTGGGCTAGATACCAGGCTGGAGACAAGCTGGAGAGAAAAGAACGCCTCTATCTAGTCCCCCCTCACTATTTACGAAATCTTTTTGCCGTCTTGTATAAAGACGGCAGGCTGGCTGGCTACGGCGTGGTGGAGAGGCTAGAGCCCCAGCTGGTTTTACACACCTCCACCGGGGATTTCGACGAGGTGAAAATCGGCAAGATAAGAATTAACCCAGAGACGCTAGAGGAGCTCGACCCCCTCCCCTAGGCGGGGGAAAACTTATAAAGAACGGCTCTATATGCGGCAGGGCCCGTAGCTCAGCCTGGATAGAGCGGCGGTGGGGAAACCCGCCGAGCCTGCGGAGCCGTAGGTCGTGGGTTCAAATCCCGCCGGGCCCGCCTAGAGAAATTCTTATAAACCATGTGGAATCTGTCTGTATGCCAGAAGCGGCAAGTGTGTGGCGTGTACTAAAAGGCGGTGGGGTAAAATACGTCAAGTTCGTCATTGTGGACATTTATGGCTACCCCAGGGTAGACATCATGAATATCGACGAGGCTAAACACGCCTTTGTAGATGGGGTGTCTTTTGACGCCTCCTCCATACCTGCCTACAGTAGTGTAAACAAGAGCGACTTGGTGGCATATGCGGACCTCAACGCTATATATATAGAGTCCTGGAATGGCGGAAAGAGGGCCCTTGTTTTCACTAATGTTCACGACGGCGGCAAGCCCAGCGTGTTAGACCCAAGAAATTTCGCCAGGTCCACAATCGAGAGGGTCAAGGCAAAGAGGCTAGATCTACTAGTCGGCGTGGAGCTCGAGTTCTTCTTGACTCAAGGCAGCCCCCCCAGGCCTGTAGATCGCTATAGGTATTTCGACCACCAGCTGGGACCTGGCGCGGCGGCAATAGAGGAGATTATGGAACAAATGGTGGCGTCTGGCATTGGGCACACCAAGATGCATCACGAGGTGGCGCCAGGCCAGTTTGAGGTCAACATACCGGCAGACGACCTGTTGACAACTGCAGACAACATCCTGGTGTTTAAAATAATGGCTAGAGACATAGCGAGGAGACACGGCTTTACCCTCACCTTTATGCCCAAGCCGTTTTGGGGCGTCAACGGGTCTGGGGCTCACGTACATCTAAGCTTTTGGCGGGACGGCCGTAATCTTTTTGCCTCTAGGGGCGAGCCCAGCGAGGAGCTTAGACATGTGGTAGGCGGGCTTTTGCGATTTGCCTTGCCAAACAGCGTCTGGGTGGCGCCGACGGTAAATAGCTACAAGCGCCTGGTGCCACACCACGAGGCCCCCACGAGGGTGGTGTGGGGGATAGGCAACCGCTCAGCCATGATACGTATACCACACTACGGCGGCAGGATAAACAGGCTGGAATACAGACACCCAGACCCATCCATGAACCCATACATAGCCCTCTCGGCGGTATCCCTAGCGGCGCTAGAAGGCCTGGAGAAAAAGGCGGAACCCCCACCACCAGTGGCGGAGGTGGCTTATGAGCTCAGGGAGGTGGCCGAGACGCCTCCCAACCTGGGGGAGGCGGTTAAGCTGGCTAGACACGGCGGGGTGGAGATAGAGGGGAGGCTAAAGGAGACCTACCTCCGCCTAAAGGAGGAGGAGTGGGAAAGCTACCTAACTGAGGTGGGGAGTTGGGAAAATACGTGGAATAAAATCACCGAGTGGGAATACGCCAGATATCTAGAGACCGCGTGAGCTACAGGGTTTTCTCTAGTCGTCTCTCCACGTCGTCCCAATTCACCACGTTCCACCAGTTGTCTACATATGACCCCCTGTCGTTTTTATACTGGAGGTAATAGGCGTGTTCCCACACGTCAAGCGCCAGGAGGACGTGGGCGTTGGCGACATGCATCAAGTTGTGTTTCTCAACTTGCAGCACCACCAGCTGTCTCTCTAGCGGTTCGTAGACCAGAACGGCCCACCCGACGCCCTCTACGTTCTTCGCGGCGTTGCTAAACTCCTCCCTAAACTTCTCAAAACTTCCAAAGGTCTTTTCCACCAAATCCGCCGCCCTTCCCCCAGGCTTTCCGCCGCCCTTTCCGGCCGGCGCCATGTTGGGCCAAAATATGGAGTGGAGCACGTGGCCGTTTAGGTGGAAGGAGAGATCTCTCAATACAGCCCTTATATCAATTTGGATCTCTCCCCTCCGCGCCTTTTCTAGCTTTTCCAGCGCTGCGTTTGCCCCGTTGACATACGACTGGTGGTGTTTCTGGTGGTGTAACCTCATTATCTCCTCTATGATGTAAGGCTCCAGCGCGTTGTATGCATATGGGAGTTGGGGTAGTGTGTATCTAGCCATGGCTAACTCTCGTTGTGTATATTTAAACAGCTCTGGACGAGTAGAGATCTGTCAAGCCTCCCGGGGGGCCCCCGCCATTTCACCACGCCGTCTTCCATAACCACCACGTAGTTACAACAGTTTAACACATCCCAGTGATGTAGCGAGATGGCCACAACTCTCCCCACGCCTCTCAACACCTGTACCACCTCGCCTCTCCAACGCGGGTGGAGGCCTTCAAGAGGCTCGTCTAGCAAAATGAGGTCTGCCTCGGAGGCAAGAGCCGCGGCAATTACTAACTTCTGCCTCTGGCCCCCGCTGAGGGTATGCCACCTCCGCCGTAGGTACTCCGCCGCCCCCAACAGCTCTGCATACCCCCTCGCCTTCTCCACATCCCTCCTATCTACCGGCCTGCTGGAAAACCTCGCCCTCCCTGCTAAAACCACGTCGAGACCCCAGGCGTCTGGCGGGACGTAAAAATTGCCTACATACACCCTGGACCCAACCCCCACGTATCTCACCTCCCCCCCGTCTGGCTTCATCAAGCCGGCCAGTATTTTCATCAAGGTGGTCTTCCCCGAGCCGTTGGGGCCAATTATACAGTTGACACCCCTTTTTAGCTCCCCCTCTGCCTCCAGCCTGAAGGAAGCCAGCGCCTTCTTTACTTTAAACTCTACGTACATGCCGCCAGAGGTAATATATAGCCACGGGCACCCCCACTAGCGACAACACCGGCGTGGTTGGCACATCTCTCGGCAGGGCTTTTATAAAGAGGTCTGCCGCCAGCGCTAACGCCGCTCCTGCCCCCACGGTGTGGGCTATCGCCAGGTCCATCCTGTGGCTACCTGCCAGCCATCTGCCCACATGTGGCGCCACTAGCCCCAAAAAGCCGATGGGGCCTACAGACGCCACCACCAGTCCGGTCAGGATGGAGGCCGTGGAGATGGCCAATATGTTGACAAGCCTCACGTTTACCCCAAGCCCCGCCGCCGCCTCCTCGCCGTGTATATATACAGAAATCCACCTGGCCGTTAGGAAAGCCACAACCCCAATGGCGGCAATTGCCGTAAAGACCGCCCACCCCAACGCCCCTGGGGGATATGCCGCGAAGGAGCCCTGTAGGGAGAGGTATATATAGCCCAACTCCTCGGGGGGTATGAACAACAGCGTTATGCTAACCGCGGCGTGTGTAAAAAAGGCCAGGAGGACACCTGTGAGCAACACCACCAGAAGCGTGGCCCTTCTCGCCAGCCATAACAACGCCAGGGAGACAACAAAAGCCCCTACCAACGAGCCGAGGAAATAGCCTACATATGGCATTGCGAAAAGCCGCCACAATAGATACATCCCTAGGCTAGACAACATGGCGGCGCCAGAAATCCCAAAGACGTAGGGATCCGCCAGGGGGTTCCTGTAGATAGTTTGAAGTATGAGGCCAGCCAGGGCGAGGCCGATCCCCGCCGCCATTGCCCCTAGCGCCCTGGGGAGCCTCACGGCCTCTACTATATGCCAGTCGAGCCCCGCGGGGCCCCAGAAGAGATGTATAAAAAAGAGGGCTGCGGCTAGGAAAAAAATCATCTTAGTTGGACAAACAGCTTGAACTCCCCCGGAGGCGCCACCTCTGGATGTATGATCCATATCAACTCTTCTAGCAGCCGTTCTGGATATACATGTGACAGTTGGTAAAACGCCCTGCTGTAAGCAAAAACTCTCCCAGTGACGACTGGCCTCAACTCGGCTAGCCTCTTGTCTATTTTCACCAAGTCCCCTACTGTCTGCGGCCCATATCCAGACCAGATGAGGATATCTACGTCTCTATGTTTAAGCACAACCTCCATATCTACCCGACTGTAGTTAGCATAGGCGTAGCGCCCCCCGGCGAGTCTGACGAGCTCCCTCGCGCCGGCTCCCGCTGGGTACAACACGCCGCCGTATATTATAAACCAGGCCACTCTCGGCCTCTCTAAATCGGCTACAAGCGCCGCGAGGGAATTCCACCTGGCTTCCACCTGGCTAAAAATCCTGGCGGCTTCTGTAGTCTTGTTGTAAAAAGCGGCGATGAATTTTATCCACTCAAAACGGCCTAACGGCGTCTGCTCTTGAAACTCGTTTATTACCACATAGGGGATTTCCAGCTTTCTTAACTTCTCGATAACAGCCTCAGTGCCGTAGGGCCCCGGGTAGAAGTATACAAACACGACCTCCGGCCTTAACGCCGCCAGCCTCTCGAGATTTGGGGAGTGGGCCGGCCCCATGTCTACAATAGTGCCGTTGTTTAACATGTCTCTAACTTCCGGCAGGTGCCACTCGTATTCCCCACCCCACATGATGCCCTTGACGCCTCTCAAAAGCCCCACGTCTTTAGTCTCCAGGTATAGCCTATAGAGGAGGCCCACGTGTGTAGAAGACATAAAGACAGCTCTCTCCACTGGATACCCCACCACCAGGTCTGGCTTGTATTTCTCCACATAGACCTCCGGGCGGGCCCCCTTGGGGGCCAGGAGGATTTTTCTCCCCATGGCATCTGTCAGGAGGTAGTACCCGCCGTCGTATTTAATAGAAAACAGGGCGGCGTGTCTTACCGCCACCTCGCCAGAAGGCGAGAGGGCCAACTGCGTCATGTTTTCTAACTGCCGTTGTAGCGCACCCACCTTTGTGTCTACCTCCTGTAGGGTGGCCTGGAGTTTAGCTATGCCGGACTCCACGGCTGTCAGCCTCTCTGTGGTGGCCCATATTGACAAAATGGCTATTAGCGCGAGGATTACGGCGGCTGTGGATAAGACGGCCGTCTTATTCATAAGGTGGAGGTTTTTCCACTATATAAGCTTTTCCGGCGCGATTATCGCCTCTACGGAACGTCTTATTTTTGGCATTAGCCACAACGTCCCCTCTTGTACAGCTCTCCACATTGACGCATCTAGCTGGGCTGGGTCTCCCCCCTTGTTGAGAAACTCCGCCGCCTCTAACGCCCTGGTGGAGGGACTACGGCGGCTCCAGAGGTATTTAAAAAAGGTGAGGCGATATTGCGGCGGCTCTCTTGGCCTCAAGGCCTCTAGCACCGCCTCTCTGGCCTCCTGCAGCCCCGTGGCTGACTCCACCGCCGTTAGGATGTAAGCCGTATCTCCCACCACGTCGAACTCCACGTGGTATGAGTAGGAGATACCCCTATTTCGCAAAAGCTGGAATAATATGGACTTCGCCCCGTCGCCTAGGTGGAAACTAGCTGCAGCCAGCTGTATGTAGGTATCTACAGGTCTGTCCGTCTGGACCTCAGCCGCATAGGCGTAATAGACGCCGTCTACATCTCTCCGCTCTACCACACGCGGGGGCCCCCTGGAGGCGGTGGGTTTTTTCTTCCCTGGGGCAACTCCCTCAAGCTTTCCAAATAGCTCCACGGCGGTCTTTATAGCCCCCTCGTCGACGCCGCCAGAGAGAGCCACAATGGTGTTATCTGGCGTAAACCACCTCTCCTTGTGGCTTAGCAAGTCCTCTAGCTCTATCGCCTCTATGGCCTCCGGCCTGCCGCCCACCGGCGCCCCCCAGTCCGAGTCGCCAAATAGGGCCCCAACCGCCAGCTCCGCCACCCTCTCGGCGGGGTCCTCCCGGCTTTGTCTCAACTCCGAGAGAACTATAGCCTTTTCTTTCTCTAGGTCCCCCACGTGGAAATTGGAGTTGGTGTATATCCTATATGCCAGCTCCACCGCGCCTCTGGCGGATTCCGCCAGCGTCTCAATTATTATAACCAAGGCGTCTCTATAGGTAAAGGCATTGGCCTCGCCGCCCAGCGTCTCTACCGCCGCGTCAATATCGAAGTTGGGGATGTGGAACAACATGTGTTCTAACAGATGGGTGGCCCCCCTCCTCTCTTTCTCCTCGTAGAGAGGCCCAACCCCCACCAGTACTGCCACAGAGGCCAGGTGGCTGGGGAATCTGTCTACATACAACACGACGCCGTTTTTCATACAAACCTCTTGATTACCGCCGGGATTTTTTCCAGGAGGTCTGTGGCTGTGATGTGGAAAGACTCCCCCGCCGCAAGCTCTCCAGCTAGGCCGTTTACGAAGGCAGCCACGGCGGCTGCCTCTAGGGGGTCGCTGCTTTTTGTCAAAAAGGCTGCCACCAGACCTGTCAAAACGTCGCCCGTCCCTCCTACAGTCATGGCGGGGGTGCCCGTGGCGTTTATTTTTACCCTACGGCCGTCAGAAATCACGTCATATCTCCCCTTGAGGAGAATCACGGCGCCTAGCCTTTCGGCCCACTCTCTCGCCACCTCGGCCCTCCTCTCTAACTCCAGGGGGGCCTCCACGCCGGTCAAAACCTTGAACTCCCCCGCGTGTGGGGTAAAGACGGCCACGCCCTCAGCCCTTATGCCAGCTAGGGCCTTTATGGCGTCTGCGTCTATCACCAGCGGCTTTTTTCCCGCCAGCGCCGTGTGGATCTCCCTGACGGCCTCCGGCGTCTCCTCCTCTGTCCCAAGGCCCGGGCCGATGGCCACCACGTCGAATTTTTCGGCGAGTTTAATTACCTGCGGCACGTGGCTTCTAGAAAGCCTCTCCCCCCTCAGCGGCGTGGCGATAACCTCTGGGCCATGTGTCTTGGCCGCATATGCCGCGGGCTCTGGCGCCGCTATTACCGCTAGATCCACGCCGCCTCTCAAAGCGGCTTTGGCCACATATACAGGGGCGCCGGAGTACTCCAGAGAGCCCCCAATTATTAACACCCTGCCGTGATCCCCCTTTTTGGAGTGGGGCTGACGGGAGAAGTTAAGATAGGCGAAATCCCCAGGCCCCACCACCCTTTCCGCCTCTGGGGGTATGCCGATAGGCTCCACCACGAGCTCCCCCACATATCTGGCGGCGTGGGGCGCCAAGAGGCCTTTTTTAGGCTTGTGGAAAGTCACAGTTAGGGCTGCCCTCACCGCCTTGTCTCTCACCTCGCCCGTGTCTGGATCCAAGCCGCTGGGGATATCTACAGCCACCTTAGGCGCAGGCGCCGCGTTCATAAGCTCGATGGCGGTGGCGTGAGGCTCCCTCAAGGCCCCCCTGATGCCGGTGCCCAACACCGCGTCTACAATCACCTCCGCCCAGAGGAGCCAGTCCTGTAGCGCGAAGAGCTCCAGGGGGGTCTGCGCCGCCTTTATCTCCACCCCCCACAGCCTCCTTAACGCCAGGTAGTTAGCCAGAGCTGGGCCCCCCCTGGGCTCCCCCAGGGCGATTACCCGGACCTTTTTCCCCGCGGCGTGGAGATGTCTGGCGGCCACATAGCCGTCGCCCCCGTTGTCCCCCGTGCCGCAGATAGCCAGTATCCTCCCCCCGGGGAATTTCCTAGCCACGTTTCTCGCCACGGCGGCCCCCGCGTTTTCCATTAAGACAGATCGCGGCACGCCTAGCCACTCCGCGTTTCTGTCGGCGACATACATCTCCAGGGAGGTTATGACGTCCACATGTGTAAAACAACACACCTATTTGTATCTCCCGGCTGGCGGGCCCGATGGGATTTGAACCCACGACCTACGGCTTAGAAGGCCGCCGCTGTGGACCGACACTCGGCTATCCGGGCTGAGCTACGGGCCCTGGGGGGAGATGTGGGGAATTTTATAAGCTTTTCCCCCCCAAACTACACCTCTCGACACATGCGGCTTGGCGACCTGAAGGAAGGCGAGATATATAGCCACGGCGACGCCATCTTGATACTATATAGGAGGCGCGTATATGTATACAAAGACCACATGCCTACTGTACCCTCTCTACCGCGGGGCGTGTAGAGGGGGGCGTGTTGGACCTGCCACTACTGTCGTTTTGAGGTCGAGAGCCTCTCTCACTCCAGAACTCACCACAGAGCCTCTTACCAGACTCCCCGTGAGGGTTGTGGGAGACGAAATTGTGTTACATTTTTCGTAATTTCTAGCAGCTGTCTATATCTCTCCACAAGCCCCCTGGCGTCTCCAGTCTTTCTGTAATACTCCTTGTCTAGATGTTCGCCGCCGCAGATCAGCCTAAAGGTGTCGCCAGAGATCTCGTCTATTAGCACCAAGCTACCTCCAGCCGTCCCGAACTCGAGCTTTATGTCCAGTAGGTCGCAGTTAGCCCTGGCGTATAGCTCTTTGAGCATAGCCGCGGCGGCTGTGGCCATTGACCTCATGTCTTTTACCTCCCCCTCTGTGGCTAGGCCGCCTTCTATCACGTCCTCCTCCAGGAGGAGGGGGTCGTGCAGCCTGTCGTCTTTAAGGTGGAACTCCACTATAGGCCTCCTGAAGGGAGTCAGCGGCTCTAGTCTAGGCATTCTCTTTAGGTAGCTGCCGTAGGCTTTAAACCTCACTATTACCTCCAGCGGCTTTGGCTCCGCGGGTTTTACCAACAGGGAGTTGGGGCCCCACGTCTTTATAAAGTGGGTGGCCACCCCCCCGCTCTCTATGTGGCTAAACAAAAGCGCAGAGGTTCCGGCCGCCAGTACCCCCTTCCCCGGCGCCTTGTCTCTCCTGGCGCCATCCCCCGCTGTGACCTCATCTTTAAACTCCATCACGTACCCCAGCTCCGTCTTGTATAGACGCTTCGCCTTACCCTCATATATGAACATGTCCATCTCATCACATGGGGATAAAAACTTTATTTCACCACTTAAAACATGACGCAGAGCCTCCACGTGCCGTCCCAAAAGTTTTAAACCTTTGGTTAATTTAGGGCAGAATTTTTAAATATGGGGAGCTGTGGGGCTATGGATAAAGTGCTTGTGGTGGGCGACGGGGCTAGAGAGCACTCCATAGCCTGGTCCTTGGCTAACAGCGGCGTGAGGGTTTTCGCCGTGATGGGACACATAAATCCAGGCATCTTGCGGCACATAAGGGAGACAGGCGGCGGCTACAGGCTGGCCGCCCCCACCGACCCACACGCGGTGGCTAAGGCGGCTGAGGAGTTCTCCCCAGACCTGGTGGTCATAGGGCCAGAGGAGCCTCTTTTCGCCGGGGTTGCCGACGTCCTGAGGGAGGGGGGGTTTTTAACCCTGGGTGCCCCCTCCAGGGGGGCTTTGATAGAAATGCGGAAAGACGTGGCTAGATACCTACAGTGGAAATACAAGATACCCGGCAGGCTGATATATGGAGTTTTTAAAGACCCTGAGGAGGCCTACCGTTTCGCCAAGGCGCTGGGGTCTGTGGCCATTAAGCCGATCAGGCAGGCTGGGGGCAAGGGGGTGAGGGTCATCTATGGGGAGGCCAGGTACCTAGAGGGGGCTTTTGACGCCGTCTTTCTAAAGGGGGCAGAGGAGATAAAAACACAGCTGTCGTCATATAGAGACGTAGAGGCGGCGGTGCTTGTAGAGGAGGCTGTGTGGGGCGTCGAGTATACACTACAGACCCTCACCGACGGCGAGACCGTCTTCCCACTCCCCCCGGTGCAGGACAACCCACATGCATACGAGCTGGGGGTGGGGCCCGAGTGTGGCGGCATGGGGACCGTCTCCCCCCTCCCCTTTGTTGCCAGCGAGGAGGTAGAAGAGGCGGCTGCGGCCATTAGAGCCACGGCGTCTGCCATAGAGAGGGAATTCGGCGTGAGGTACGTGGGGGCTTTAAGCGGCCAGATGATGCTTACAGCCAGGGGGCCTGTGGTCATAGAGTATTACAGCAGGCTGGGAGATCCAGAGGCGTTAAACGCACTCTTTCTCTACCAGGGGGATGCCTACCAGCTATTCCGGCTGGCAGCCGAGGGGAGGTTACATAAGGCGGAGAGGAGGTTTAAAGAGGGCTATACTGTGGTAAAGGCGGTGGCGCCTCTGGGGTACCCGCTTAAGAGAGAGAGAGGTGTGAGGCTAGCCATAGACTGGGACGTGGTGAAGAGAGAAGGCTGTCTTGTGTTTTTCGGCTCGGCGGTAGAGTCGCCGGAGGGCGGCTACGAGACCCTCGGCTCCAGGGCGGTAGAGATCTTGGCCTGGGGCCCCACGCCCGAGGAGGCCTACATGAGGTCTGAACGCTGTATGGCCGCAGTTAGGGGAGACGGCGTTTTTTACAGGAGAGACATAGGGTCTCCACACTACATGAAGAAAATGTCCCAAAAGGCCGACGTGGTGAGAAAAGTCTACAGGTGGCGCCGCCAGAGGGGGGCAGAGTCGCCGCGTGTCGTCTGGGAGCCGGGAAGGGGGGTGTTTACATACGAGGGGTAATGTCGGCAGGACTTTTCGCCATATATAGCTTTGGCGGCGAGGTGGAGCTCTACCCCCTGCTTTATTACGGCTTAAAGGCCATGTCCAACAGAGGCGACGTGGCCTCAGCCTACACGCTGGCGGGGGGAGTCGTGAAGAGGGTGGAGATAGACCTGTCGAGAGAAGAGGAGAGATCTGTAACTGGAGAGGCGGCTGTGGGTTGTGTCTATGTGGAGGAATGTTGTAAAGAGACTAAATGGGGGGCTCTCTGTAAGTTCGGCCCAGAGGACCCGGCGCCGGGGGAGAGGCCCGCCGGCACGGCCTACGTGGCGTTGACAAGAGAGGGGCTATATGTCTACAGGCCGCCTAACTTTTGGCATCTGGCCGTTGGGGCACACGGCTTTGATTTCCTCATTGCGGCCACTGAGTCCTCCGCGGTAGAGGTGCTAGGGGGGGAGGTCAGGAAGAGCCTCGAGGGGGGCGAGATGTTAAAAGTGTGGAAATACGGCGTCGTGTCTACTGGCGGCAGCCAGAAGGGGCCCGCCTGCGCCCTGGACTACATATATGCGTCTAGGCTGGACAGCAAGATAGACGGCGTGGAGGTAGCCGAGGTTAGATCCAAACTGGCGGCAGCTCTCGCGGCTAGGATCAAGGCCGATGTGGACATCATTGTGGGTATCCCGGAGACTGGCGTGTATTACGCCTCCTGGCTGGCGAGGTGGCTTGGCAGGTGGTGTTTTCCAGCCTTTGTGGCTACCGCAAGGGGGAGAAGCGCCCTTCTCGACGAGGTCAAAGAGAGGCTAGCCGTAATACAGCTAAAGGCAAACGTGGTGGAGTCTGTGGTGAGGGAGAGACGTGTGTTAGTAGTAGACGACAGTCTGATCAGCGGCTTGACGATAAGGCAGATCTCCCAACTGCTTAGAGGCAAGGCGGGGGCCACGGAGGTACACGTGGCTGTGGCGTCGCCGCCGTTAAGACGGAGGTGTCCCTACGGCGTGAAGATGCCTCCAGAAAGCCACATGGCTTATAACCACCTAGAGGAGAGACAGGTGCCACTTGCGCTTGAGGTAGACAGCTTGACCTATCTAGACGTGGGGGAGGTGAAAAAGGCCGTGGGGAGGGAGATCTGCACCCTTTGTTTTTACAGATGAGACTGGGGGTATTGGCCTCCTGGAGGGGGACAAACTTCAGGGCTATTATGCAACACGTCCAGCTGGGAGTTCTAAAGGGAGTAGAGCCAGCCTTGTTGATATATAGCGACGAAAATGCTCCAGTTAGAAAAATTGCGGGCGAGATGGGGGTAGAGGCCGTCTTTGTGAGACATAAGGGGGTCCCCCGGAGGGAGAGAGAGGGGGAAATGTGGCAAATTTTGTCTCAACACGGCGTTGAGGTTGTGGCTTTGGCGGGTTATGACTATATCCTCAGCGGGGATTTTATCTCTAGATTCCGGCTGGTGTTAAACATACACCCGTCGTTATTGCCCTTTGCGGGGGGCAAGGGGATGTACGGCATGCGCGTACATATGGAGGTATATAGGTCTGGGGCAAAGGCGTCGGGGCCTACAGTACATGTGGTAGACGAGTCTGTAGATGGGGGGCCTATTGTGGACCAATGGCCTGTCTATATCGGCGATATATACTCCCTACCCCTCTCGAGAGAGGAAAAACTACAGGTACTGGCGGACAGAGTTTTGATTTTTGAACATAGGCTATACCCCAGAGTGCTACAAGCTGTGGCAGACGGGCTTTTAGAACTCAGGGAGGAGGTAGTGAAGGTGCCCAAAGTGGTGGAAGAGGGGGGCAGGCTGAGGCTTGTGGAGGAGGAGGCTGTGGTAAAGAGGGCGGTGTTGAGAATAGATAACGCCTGGAGGCGGGAGTGGGAGGGGAGACAGCGGGCGTTTATTCAACGCCAGCTGGAAGAATGGCGGGATAGACTTGACTTAATTCTGCCGCCATGGTTACGTGGATAAAGGGGGCCTCCCTCCACGAGGAGGCTAAAGAGTGGGCGAGAGCCCACGTGAGGAGGCTGGAGGAGCTGGGCATAACGCCAAAGCTGGCGGTATTGCTGCTAAATGACGACCCGGTGGAGCTCGAGACGCAGCGGAAATACGTCTCGCTGAAGGCGAGAGATGTGAGAGAGATCGGGGGCGAGGTGGAGATACATGAGTTATACCAAGTGCCCCCCGCCCAGAGGACGAGAGAGGCCTTGAGGCTTATAGAGAGTCTAAACAAGAGAGACGACGTGACTGGAGTTTTAATCCAGAAGCCAGTGCCCCCATTTGTAGACGAGAGGCTGTTGTTCGACACGCTTGCGCCGGAGAAGGATGTAGACGGCTTGACGCCAGAAAACAAGAAGAGGCTTGTCACAAGTTTTGACCTACAGAACGACATACTTCCCTGTACCCCCGCCGGCATTTTGGAGCTTATGTATAAATACGGCATAGAGGTGGGAGGTCAAGACGTGGTGGTAGTAGGCAAGGGGGAGCTAGTGGGGAAGCCTCTGGCCATAATGCTCATACAGCTTGACGCCACAGTCACCGTGTTACACGCCCTTTCGAAAGACAGGCTGAGATATGTGAGACATGCGGATATTGTGATCTCAGCAGTGGGGAGACCGCCGGAGCTATATAGAGACAACCCCTGGAGGCTCACTGGCGATATGATTAAAGAGGGGGCGGTGGTAATAGCCGTGGGGGGCAAGGTGGATCCGGCCACTGGAAAGTGGCATTTTGACGTAGATGAGAGGTCTGTGGCTGAAAGAGCTTCTTTCCTCACGCCTAATATCGGCGGCGTGGGGCTAGCCACCAGGTCCAGGCTGTTAAAAAACCTCATAAGGGCCACGTATCAAGTGGCCCGCCTCACTACAGCCGCCAGGCTGTTAACATGAGGTATAAAAACGCCGGGGTTGATCTAGACAGACACAGGCAGGTACATAAACTGGCCGAGGGGGCTCTCGGAGGCGCCAGGGGGCTTTACGTCAGGTGGGTAGAGGTGGGCGGCGTGGAGGTCGCCCTCCACGTAGATGGCGTTGGGACAAAAACGCTCTGGCTTCTCCAACAGGGACAGCTGGAGACCGCCGGGTGGGATTGCGTCTTTGTAAATATTAACGACGTGGTTTGTGACGGCTTTAAGACAGTGGCAGCGGTGGATTACATAGCCGTCTCCCCGGGGCTAGAGGATAAAGCCGGGGAGGTGCTTCGAGGGGTCTCAAAGGCGTTAGAGATAGTGGGGGCTGCCCTCCTGGGCGGGGAGGTGGCCATAATGCCGGAGGTGGTAAGCGGCGTGGATGTGGTCTGTACGGTTCTCGCCACGCGGGAGGCGAGACCCAGCGAGGTCAGCCCTGGGGATTACATAATCGGCCTGGCCTCCACCGGGCCTCATGCCAACGGCTATAGTCTGCTCAGAAGGCTGTTTAGACTTGATGAGAAGATATGTGGCGCCCCGGCGTGGGAGGTGTTGCTCAAGCCCGTGGCTGACTACAGCCCCGTGTTGAGACTATATGGAGAGGGCTTGATAAAAGCCGCGGCTCACATAACTGGCGGCTCTTTTACAAAACTTAAAAGAGCTCTGGGGCCCCACGGCGCGGACATCAGGCTTGGGGAAAAGCCCTGTTGGGCTCTAGAGGCCGTCAGGAGGGGGGTCCCCCTGGAGGAGGCCTATAGGGTGTTCAACATGGGGGTTGGGATGGCCCTCTTTACAGATAGGCCAGAGGATGTGGTAAGGAGAGCTGGAGATTTTGGCCTCGACGCTAGGGTTATCGGGGTGGTGAAGCCAGGCGGGGCGATAAAAGTAGACGAGGTGGTTTTCACCTCTTGAGCCAGTTTTTTACGCCCAGCCAGAGCTTTAGCCCACCCAGGCCGTTTCTAGAGACGTGGGGGTCCACCGCCCTTTCTGGATGTGGCATTAATCCAAGCACTGCGCCGTTAGCCACGCCGGCGATGTCGTCTACAGAGCCGTTGGGGTTATCTACATACCTGAAGACAGGCCTGTAGGGCCCCGTGGGGATGTATCTCCCCTCTGCGTGAGCTACCGGCATGTATACCACCTCGCCTCTTTCATAAAGCCACGTGAATGGAGTCCCGTTGTCCACCACCTTCACTCTTATCCATCTGCTCACAAAGCCGGGCGGGTCGTTGGAGATAAGGGCGCCGGGGAGAAGCCCCGCCTCTGTTAATATCTGAAAGCCGTTACAAATCCCCAAGACGGGGGCGCCTCTATCTACGTCTTCTCTCAGCCTCTCCACCGCCTTGGTTCTCGCCGCGATGGCGCCAGCCCTAAGTCTGTCGCCATAGCTAAACCCCCCCGCCACCACTATTAGGTCGTATCTCCCAGAGCTGTAGTCTTTATGCCACACGATTTCCCCCTCAATTCCGGCGATCTGCAACGCCCGCAACACGTCGTAATCGCCATTTGTCCCCGGGAATTTCAACACCGCCGCCTTCATAGCTTAGACACCTTTACTACTTCAAACAGGTGGACGTTGGGGTTGCCCAACCTCGCCTCCCTTGCGACCTCCAGCGCCTTTCTCGCAGCCTCCTCCTCGCTCTCAGCCTCTATGTACAGCTGGAGGCACTTGCCGGCCCTCACCCCGATGTTTATACCCATGCGTTGTAAAAGCTCCCTGGCTATAGTCTCCCCCTCGGGCTCCCTAATTGACGGCTTGTAAGTCACGTTGAGATAAACCACATACACGTGGCTTAGTTTTTCCCCACTTAAAAGATTTAATGTTAAAAAACGGGGGGCGGCAAAGTTTTTTCAGTAGTGAATTAAATTTATATAACGGGTGGATATACCGTGGGGCTTACAGACCTCGAGCTGGAAGTAATTAAGTCCCGCCTTGGGAGAGACCCCACGCCGGCTGAGCTGGCCCTCTTTACCTCTCACTGGTCTGAACACTGTTCCTACAAGTCCACCAGGAGGTGGCTTAGAGAGCTCCCCTCCAGGGCCCCCTGGGTGGCGAGAGGGCCTGGCACAGACGCCCCCCTTGTGGAAATCGCGCCGGGTCTATACGTCACGTTTAAGATAGAGTCGCACAACCACCCCAGCGCCGTGGATCCCTACAACGGCGCCGCCACGGGGGTTGGGGGCATAATTAGGGATATCCTCACCGTGGGGGCCAGGCCAGTGGGCCTTTTGGTGAACTTACATTTCGGCGAGTTGGACCACCCTCATGCCAGATGGATTGCCGCCAACGTGGTTAGGGGGATTTCCGACTATGGCAACAGGGTTGGAGTTCCCGTAATTGGGGGGGAGACCTGGTTTGACCCAGATTTTGTCTACACGCCTATTGTGTTAGCCACATGTATAGGCGTGGTGAGAGCTGAGGAGGTGCCAAAAGGCGGCGTCAAGCCTGGCGACTGGCTTGTGGTGGCCGGCTCTGGGGCAGATAAAAGCGGCCTCGCTGGCTCAGCCTTTGCCAGCAAGACGTTAACAGGAGGGGAGGACCTCGGGGCGGTGCAGGTGGCCGACCCCCTTATGGGCAAAAGGCTTATAGACTTGGTGCAGGAGGCCAGGAGATGTGTAAAATACATAAAAGATCTAGGCGGCGGCGGGCTGGCCACCGCCGCGGCGGAGCTGGCGGGGTGGTTTGACCTAGGCCTTGAGCTCGACCTAGACGCCATCCATAAGGCAGATGTGGACATAGGCCCCGTGGAGGTGCTTACCGGCGAGACCCAGGAGAGGCTTGTCTTTATTACAGACAGCCTGCAGTGTCTACTAGAGCTGTTTGACAAATACGACGTGCCCCACTCAATTCTGGGCAGATTTACAGATGGAAGGAGGCTGGTTTTTAGGTGGAGAGGCGCCGTTGTGGTAGACGTGCCCGTCTCCCTAGCCGCCGAGGCCCCGGAGGTGGAGTGGCCGGAGAGGGGCTATGACCCCCCTGAGGTGCCCCACCTGCCAATACCGCCGATAGAAAAGGCGCTAGACCGCGTGTTGTCTTCCCCCAACGTGGCTAGAAAAGAGGCTATCTACCAGAGGTTTGACTTCGACGTTGGGGTGAGGACGGTGTTGAAACCAGGCGAGGGAGATGCTGCAGCATTAAAGCTGTATGACAACCTGGGGGTTGTGGTAAAAGGCGACGCCAACCCCCGCTACACCTATCTAAGCCCGAGGCTGGGGGCAGCTAACGTCTTTGTGAAGGCCTATAGAAACGTGGTGGCGGCTGGGGGACGCCCGCTGGCGGCTGTAGACTCCATAAATTTGGGCAGCCCGGCGAGGGCCGAGGTCTATTGGCAGTTTAAAGAGGCCGTAAGGGGCCTGGCGGAGGCGGCTGCGGCGCTGGGCGTGCCCATAGTTGGGGGGAAGGTGAGTCTATACAACGAGAGGGAGAAGCCAATAAAGCCGGTGGTGGTAGTGGTGGTGTTGGGGAAGATAGAAGATGTGCCCAAGGGGGCCATGTGGAGAGATGGAGACAAGGTGTTTATACATGGCGTGACCAGAGGGGAGATTGGGGGCAGCGAGTACCTATATAGAGTTTTCGGCCTTGTGGCCGGCCGCCCCCCGGCCGTGGACTACCAGGCGGAGAGAGAGCTGGCCGAGCTTATGGCCAAATGGCGTTTCCAAATAACTGGCGCCACAGACGTGGGGCTTGGGGGGCTGGCCGTGGCTTTCGCCAAGCTTGCCGCCAATAGCGGCGTTGGGGCTGAGATAGATATATGTAAAGTCCCTGCTGAAGTCACTCGCGTGGACTATTTGCTCTTTAGCGAGTCTAACGGCAGGTTGGTAACTACCGGCGAGAAGGGCCCCGGCGTGGAGGTGGGCTCTGTGGGGGGAGAGGAGCTGGTATATAGATGTGGCCCCACGGTCCTCTATAGGAGGGGTGTGGGAAAGCTAAGGGAGCTGATGACGTTAGAGATCTGACATGTGTGGCATAGGCGGCGCCTGGGGTTTAGACTCCTCTAGCTTCGTCCAGAGGATGAGCCAGTGGCTTCTCCACAGAGGCCACGAGGGGGTGGGCTACGCCTATGTGAAAGACGGCGCCGTGGCGATAGGCCTCCCGCCCGGGGATGCAGATGGCGCCTTGGTACATACGAGATATAGCACCACAGGCCCCTACGGCTCTGCCCTCCAGCCAGTAGTCGCCAGATATAGAGACTTGGAGGTCGCCGTGGTTTTTAACGGCACTGTGGTGAACTACAGGAGGCTAGGCGTGGAGTCACCCTCTTTCGACGGGGAGGCTCTAGCCAAGGCCTTAGCTCGAGAGATATGGGAGATGGGGCTTGAGCAAGGGGTGATTTCTCTCTTCCAGAAGGTAGTGGGGGCCGCCTCCCTTCTCGCCTTAACGCCTTGGGGCCTTCTGGCCGTGAGAGACACGAGGGGGGTTAGACCGCTGGCTGTGAGAAACTTCTATGGCGGCCTGGCGGCAGCCTCAGAAACCGTGGCGTTAGATGGGGGGCAAGAACTGCCGCCAGGCGTGGCGTTAATATATGGCAAGAAGTACGCCACGTGGAGAATTCACGGCGGCGAGGCCAAGCTATGTGCCTTAGAGTATGTCTATTTTGCACACCGCGCGAGCGAGCTGGGGGGGAGGCTGGTTTATGAAATGAGAAAACGGCTTGGAGAGACGCTGGCAGAAGAGGAGTCTGTAGATATAGACGTGGTGACCTATGTGCCCGAAACCGCGAGGACAGCCGCTGAGTCATATGCGGCAAGTATAGGGAAGCCGCTTGTAGAGGCCGTGGTGAAAAGCCGTTTTGCCGGAAGGATATTTATAACGCCCCCCCACTCCAGAGCTCCTGAAGACGTCTTTAGGGTGGTGAAGACAGATGTGGCTGGGAGAAAAGTTGCGTTAGTAGACGACTCTTTAATAAGAGGTACAAACATCAAGACGATTATACGTCTGTTAAGAGAGGCGGGGGCTAGGGAGATACATGTGAGAATTGCCTCGCCCCCCGTGAGGTGGCCTTGTTTCTTCGGCATGGATTTCCAGACTAGAAAAGAGCTTGCGGCCTACGGGAGGGATGTGGAAGATGTAAGACTTCTCGTCGGCGCGGACACTTTACGCTACCTGTCGTTAGAGAAATTTATGAAGATCTTAGGTGCCCCCGTCTGTTATGGCTGTTTTACTGGCAGATATCCGATGGAGATAGACGTGACTTGGGCAGAGAGGGAGATAGAAAGAGGCTAGCGATAGTTAAGGACAGGGTGGGCGAGGCGGCTAGGGCCGGCGGAGAGATAGAAAGGCTAGAGGGCTTTAAACGTCCCCACCACCACTCTCGCCCTTCTGTTTAGTAACAACACTGCGCTTTTAAGCAACGTGTAGATAGACCGTGCTGCCAACAAGCTGCTATGTCCAGAGGCGTAGTTCTCCAGCTTGATAAACGCCCTCCCCCATGGGTGTTCTACCTCAATTTCATGTATATTAACGCCCGGCTTGCCCCCGCCTTGAAACACCACATGTACCTCACTCCCAGACGCCATCTGTAACGCCACAGAGGAGTTTAAATTACGTGGATGCCGCCAGTATAAAACAGAGGCGGGGCCCCCTTCTTTAAAATCTCCGGCCTTGACGACCTTATGTATAACTCGGCCTCCAGATGCTGCCAACAAGTCGAGACCTCCCACAGCCCCGCTGGGGAGAAACAACATGCCGTCACCTTTACAGTTCAGTGTGGCGGCGGCGCCCACAGTGGCGGCTATTAGATGTCTTCCAGCCTCTAGGATCTTACAGCCGTGTTGTAACACCGCCTCAGCTCCCGCGGTCTCAACTACAAACTGCGAGTGGGAAATTAACTCCTCTACGTCTTTCACACATTTAGCCCCGAGGGCCTCCGCCTTTTTACATTTCTCTCTATCTATATCGTATACCGCCACTAGTCTCATCTCGTTATCTCTAGCTATTAGCTCTGCCACCAGACTGCCTAAAGCTCCATATCCTAAAACCCCCACTCTGGCTTTGACCTCTCTGACTTCCATCGAGGCGTCGAGAGCGGGGGCGCTATGTGTAATCTTGCCTATAGAAATCACGTCGACGTAGGGGGCATAGAGGTGGATATTCTCCTCAGTGATGCCCCCAGAGGCCTCTAATATCACTCTTAACCCCCTCTCGGCTAACAGCTTATGCGCTTTAGCCACTTCTTCAGGGGGCGCGTTGTCTAACATAATGACCTCAAACCCAAGCTCTGCGGCTTTAAGAGCCCCCTCGGCTGTAGATACCTCTACCTCTCGTCTGAGCACAAAGGGCGTTGGGGCTTGAGAGAGCCCCTCTATAGACGCCACCGCCAAGTGGCTATCTTTATACATCACGGCGTCTGAGAGAGAGCCCCTGTGGGGATCCCCGCCTCCTAACAACACGGCTTTTTTCTCTAGATAGCGTAAAAACGGGAGAGTTTTTCTCGTGGCGGCTACCCTACATTTGGGGTTTACGGCTTTTACTCTTTCCACAAGTCTTCTCACATATGTGGCTATACCGGAGGCGTGTATTATCACGTTCAACACTGTCCTCTCTACTTTCACAACCTCTCTGGCGGGGCCTACAAAACAGAGCGCCTCGCCGCCTTTTTGTACATATGTCCCATCTGCCGCCTGGAAGGAAATCGAGAAGCCCAACAGTTTTAAAAACTCAGCTGCCTCCTCCACTCCGGCGGCTATGCCATCTTGTTTAAAAACCACGCAGGCCTCCACCTCGACTTTCGGCAGAGCTAACGCCGAGTAGTCTAAAAGAGGGATATCGCGCCTTAACTCTTCTAACAGCTGATAGGCGAAAAGCCTGGCTTCAATCATGTAAACATCTTCTCAATGGCTGCCCTAGCCCTGTCGGCCACGTCTTTTGGGACAGTTACTACATACACCTCATCTCTAAGGGAGCGGTATACTTTTTCCAACGTGGTGAGCTTCATGTACTCACATATGGCGTCTTCTGCAGCCGGTATAAACTCCTTGTCTGGAGCCTCTTTGGCCATCCTGTATATTATCCCGGCCTCTGTGGCTACAACAAACCGGCGTGAGGGAGACGTTTTGACGTATTTCACCATGCCCTCTGTAGAGAGGAACTTGGGCTCTACCCCGAGCTTGGGCAGTTCTAACAGACAGGCGGTGCCGCAGCCGCACTCCGGGTGTATTAACACCTCGGCGCCTCTATAGAGCTTTACTTTTGTCAAAATGATTGGGGCGGAGAGCTTGGCGTGGACGTGACACTCCCCATCCCACACCTCTATCTCTCTTCCCAACTTCGCCGCGATGTATCTCCCCAGGTATTTATCTGGCAGAAATAACACCGGCTTGTCTCTAGGGAGAGACTCCACAATCTTGAGACAGTTGGCTGAAGTACATACATAATCCGCCAACGCCTTCACCTCGGCGTATGTGTTTATATACGCCACCACAACGCCGTTTGGATTACGTTCTTTCCACTTCCTCACCTTTTCCACATCTACAGAGGCGGCTAGACTACATCCCGCCTCTAGGTCTGGAATAACCACCTTCTTGTCTGGATTCAAGATGGCGGCAGTTTCCGCCATGAAGTAAACGCCGGCAAACACCACAAGTCTGGCCTTGGCGTTCTTGGCGGCAAGAGAGAGGTTGAGAGAATCGCCTATAAAGTCGGCAACTTCTTGTACCTCTGGCCGTTGGTAGTTATGGGCAAGTATCACCGCCCCCTTCTCCCTCTTTAGCCTTAACACCTCTTCAATCACATCCAACAGACTGCTACAATTAAAAAGTATGTATTTTACATTTTTTGCCTCTTCAAGATGGGGCCGGTGGCCAACTTGGCACATAATGACATTTATATGACATATAGTGACTATGTGTCTCAAAGAGGTGGAAGTAGAGGAGGAATATAGGGAGTGGTTTGAAAAAGCCGGCATTACTGTGAGAAAAGGCGCGTTAGTCAGGGCGGTGTATGGAAGAGATAGAGATATATTAAAAGCGCTACGGCAAGAGGAGAGGCCCGTCTTGGGGGTAGCCCCGCCGGGAGTTGACGTAAAGCTTGCAGCTACAGACTTGAAGATGCTCCCCGCTTTGAAAAACTGCGTGAAGATAAGAGTGCCGAGACTCACGGCTGAAAACACATACGGGAGGGTTTATGCGGTAAACGAGGTGGCCCTGTTGGCAAGCGCGCCGGGGGTCTTTGTGAAATATTCGATATATGTAGATGGGGAACATCTCTATAACGACATGGGCGACGGCGTGTTGGTAGCCACGCCGCTTGGCTCCACGGCATACGCCATGTCTGCAGGAGGGCCGAAAATCAAGTTAGAGGCCCCAGTGGTCGAGATAGTGCCGGTAAACTCCGCCTTACGGAGGCCGCCATATGTCCTCCCCCTTAACTCCACGGTGGAGATTGTAGACGCCAAAAGCGTTGAGGAGCTTATGGTTATAGGCGACGGCGTGGAGAAGGCCAGATATGTCTCCCCCACCCAGATATATGTAGACTCCTTTGCGACGCTTATCCTCTCCCTAAAAAAAGCCGCCAGGTCGACAGAGGGCCTCCCCCCAAGCGCCCTGTTGGTAAAAAGGCTTCTCGAGGAGAGGGGGCCCCTCACCGTGGAGGAGGTCGTGAGGTTGAGTGGGCTCAAGCCTAGAACAGCCAGACATGCCCTACAGCGGCTGAGAGAGCTAAATATGGTACAAGCCGCAATAGACCCCACAAACCCCCGTAGGAAGTTATACCACCTCACCTAGTAATAAAGTTTAAATTATTAACAAAAACATGTGTTAATGTACATAAGGATTGTTATTGATAGAGACTTGTGTATAGCGTGTGGCGCATGTATTACGTACTGCCCCCACCAGGCGCTTATTGCCGGCGACGACGGAAAGCCGGTGCTCCTATGGGATAGATGTAGAGACGACTTCGCCTGTCTCTACGTCTGTCCCGTAAATGCCATAAGCCCTTGTGGCCGGCGGAGGGGGAGGGGGCGGTGGTTTTATTTCAGTAAGAACCTCGAGGGGGAGGAGCTACAGGAATTTGTGGAGTGGAAGTCACTCTGTCTGTAAAATTTTTAAACTAACCACATTTTTCACACATGCCGTCACACGGGTCGTTAACTAAGGCGGGGAAGGTGAGAAACCAGACCCCCAAAATACCTGCAAAACCTAAGAAAAACCTGTCGCCCAGGAGGAGAAACATTAGAAACTACAGGAGGAGAATTCTCTACGCCTCTACCCAACAGGCCGCCCCCGAGATATAACCACTTTTTAGAATTAAATTTTATATAGTGGAGTAAATATGGGCCTATGGCCCAAGAACTTCTCCAATATCAAAGGGTGTTGATAGACCAGGACACTTGTATCAGCTGTGGCGCATGTGTGGCAGCCTGTCCCTACCAAGCCCTTGAGCTAGACGAAAACGGGAAGTCTAGACTCATCTGGGAGATGTGTAAAGACGACTTCTCCTGTGTGGCCGTCTGCCCCGTGAAATGTATCTATAAACTCAGCGAGGCCCCCGCGGAGTTTAAAGCCAAGAAGGGCTGGTACAGATTTAGCAAAACGCTATCGCCAGAGGAGAAGAGCGCTTTTGAGGAGTGGAGAGCTAAATACGGCGTTACGGCAGACGCCGTCTAAACGTTAAATTCTCTTTTTTCTTGTGGGCACTTGTAAGATATGTAGGACGTCTGGCGTCTTGATATCAGACAGGTTGGGCGTCTGTGTGAACTGCCTCAGGAGGCGCCCCAAACAAGCCCTCAGGGTGGCCGCAGAGGCGCATAGGCTGAGCCGCGCCC
>JBKBOT010000008.1:24749-57396 GCA_046293555.1 Pyrobaculum sp.
CGGTTTAGACTTCCCCCCTCCCCCCCTGCGGGCGGCACGCCGTGTGGAATTTGTGGCCGTGGGTGTGCCATACCTGAGGGGGGCGTGGGGTACTGCGGCCTTGTGCGCAACGAGGGGGGCAAGTTGCGTAGGCCTGGGGGGGATATCAAGGTGGGCGTCTTGTCTTACTACTACGACCCCATACCCACCAACTGTGTGGCGGATTGGATCTGTCCAGCCTCTACAGGCAGGGGGTACCCCAGGTACTCAAAATCCCCCCGGGGGGAGGTGGGGTATTACAACCTCGCGGTTTTCTACGGGGCATGTAGCCTAGATTGTCTCTACTGCCAAAATTGGCAATATAGACAGTACCCAAGCCGCCCCCGCCTGGCGTCAGTAGAGGAGCTAGACAGGGCCATGGAGAGGGGGGTGGCTTGTGTGTGTTTCTTTGGCGGAGATCCGGCGCCCCAGACCACACACGCGTTGATGGTAGCCAGAAGGGCCGCGGGGCGGGGGGTAAAGGTGTGTTGGGAAACTTCAGGCCAGCTGGCCCCCCACCTGCTCGAAAAGGTGGTAGAACTCTCGCTGGAGAGTGGCGGCATTGTGAAATTTGACCTCAAGGCCTTTACCCCCAGCGTATATAAGGCGCTTACAGACGGCGAGGTGGATATAGTTTTACGTAACTTCAAGGCCGCGGCGAGGAGGTTTAGAGAGAGGCCAGAGGTGCCGCTCGTGGTGGCGTCCCTGTTGCTGGTGCCGGGCTATGTAGACGAGGTGGAGGTAGACCTCTTGACTAAATTCATAGCTTGGGTAAACCCGGAGATACCCACCCGCCTCCTGGCCTTCCATCCGGACTACCTCCTAGACGACCTGCCCCCCACCTCTATTAGACATGCAGACAGGGCGGTGAAAATCGCCAGGGAAAACGGCCTTGTGGAAATAGCTGTGGGAAACGCGTGGCTTTTAGGAGATTACTACTAGCGACAATAAGGCCTTATGTACTTATAGACGTCGCTAAGACGCGGCCTTTCTTTAAACAGGACCACGTTGGGCATAAGCTCCCTCCAGGTGGCTGTAGCTAGCTCCTCGTTTACTAGAATCAACATGGGGTGTCCCACTTTGGCCAACTTCTCGTATTTACGCCTTAGATAATCTGGAGTCCAAAAGCCCACGATTTCGACATATAAGTCGCCAATTTTAAAATCGGGGATGTATACCCTTCTGTCTACTACCAACACCTCTGGCTCTCTCTCTATTGGACATACCCTCCCCACCTGCCTGTAGAACTCCCGCTCTACCGTGCTGTCAAACTCCCCTCCATCAAGAGGCTCTCTTGGCAGCGGCGGGGCGTCACGCCAGTTTTCAAAAAAGCGGTATTTCTTCTCGCCGATTTTCACCACAGCCTCAATTTTCCACACGTCTAGAGCGACGATATAAGGCACTAATTTGGCCAGCCTTGTGCCATATCTTTCTGTCTGTCTGAACAGAGAGACAGGGCCGTCAAATTGGAACTCAAGCCCTCCCTCCCTCTCCTCTACTATATACATAAGCCTCAGCCCCTTTACAGCCCTCACCAAGCTCTTCACCGCCTTTGGGGCGTTGGGGACCCACGTCTTGACGTAAAGAGACTTAAAGAGGAGGGCTTGAATCAAGGAGAGGTTGTAGGCTTTTAACAACTGGCCCGGCGTGATTTCTGGAGGCCGCAATATCGCCCTATTTCCCTCATAGGCCTTCAGGAAGAGGCTTTTTACGGCCTCTACCCCCAGTCTAAGCCTGGCGGCGGCGGCCTCAAAGGCCTTTTCTCTCTCCTGTGGAGTCAGGGCGAGGCCCGTGGATGCTTTAAACACCTCAAGCCTCACCCTAGTCACAAGCCTGGCGTCTACCTCCTCAGTTTTTATAAACCGCTCGGCGATGTGGGCTAGGCCCCTAAAGAGCTTCCTGTCCCCCAGACCATCCACCTTGTTTCTAAACTCGTCTAAAGTCTTGCAGCTACCTGCAGCCTTTAGCACCAGACGTGCTGGCATCTCGTCGTGTAGATAGAGGGGCTTTACCACATCTCCCCTCCTCCGCGCCCTTAGGTAGTCAATAGGGATCACGCCAGCCCCCTTTTCCTCCTCCTCGCGGTGGCCACCTCTCTGGTCTCCGCCACCACCACCTCATATATCTTGGCCCTCTGGGGCTTTAGCCTCAAGGCTCTGCCCATCCTCTGGATAAACTGCCTCACGCTCGAGGTGCCCCCCAGTATTACCACCACCTCCACATCTGGCACGTCCACCCCCTCGTCCAGCACCCTGCCTGTCACCACCGCCTTTATCTCCCCCCTTCTAAACATGGCCATAACCTGTTCTCTCTCCTGTGGACTTATGTCGTGTGTCACCAGCGGCATTAAATAGGCTTCAGACACGGCGCGGGCCAGGGAGGTGTATTCAGTAAAAACCAGGATCTTGGCCCCCCTATGTCTCTCCAAGATGTGGCGCAACGCCTCTATCTTACCCCTACTTTCTAACACCAGCCTCCTCATGGCGTGCCACGCCTCCAGCGCCTCTCTCGCCTCTGGGTCCCTACCTGCCATCACTACTAGCTTCTGGAAGTCTGTAGGCGACTTGAACCTCAGCCCCCTCTTCCTGAGGTATCTCAGATATCTCCCCTCCAGCCTTTTGTATAGCTCCCGCTCCTCCTCCGTGAGGTCTGTCCTCACGACCTCTATCTCGTAGTCTGCGGTCCAGACCCCCCTCGCCTCTCCTGGCGACATTCTGTACACCACAGGCCCCACGAGCCAGTTCACATCGACGTGAAGCCCATCTGCCCTCTCCAACGTCGCCGTGAGGCCTAGCCTATAGGGGGCTGGACTCAACTCGGCTATCTGCCTATATGAGGGGGAGGGGAGGTGATGTACCTCGTCAAAAACTAGAAACATGTACCTATTGCCTAAACTCTCCACGGCGGCGTAGGCAGAGTCGTAGGTAATCACAGTGACACAACTCTCCCTCTTCTCCTCGCCGTACCAGATCCCCACCCTCCCGGGGAAGTAATGCGCCAGCCTGCCCCGCCACTGGTGGGCCAGCTCCACCGTGGGCACCACCACAAGAGTTGGGGCCTTCAGGTGGGCAATCGCCGCCATGGCCACATGTGTCTTCCCGGCGCCGGTGGGCATGACCACCACCCCCCTCCTGGCCTTTAGCCAGGAGGATAGAGCTTGACTTTGATGCGGCCTAAGCCTCACCTCAGCCGCCGGCCTCACCTCCGTACAGTGAAAACTCCACACCCTATCCTCCACCTTAACCCCAGCCGCCCTGGCGGCAGCCAGAAGCCGGGGGTAATATATGGCCAGAGCCCTATATCTCCCAACCCGCTCGTCAAACTTTAGGAAGGAGAGGCCGGCCAACTCCCTCGGGATGGTGCCTCCCAGCAGTATGGTGCCTCTATCCCAAGTTATCTCTACTCCCACCCCACCTCCACCCCCGCCCCCACCTCCCTCGCCCTTTCTAACACGTAGCCGGCCATAGCCACGTCGAAAAGGGGGTTCCCCACAGACTTGTAGATCTTTACATCCCCGAAGCCACAGGGGGCGCCCTTGAGGAAATCCCCCATGTACACCCAGCTCTCAGCCACGTCGTCAGACTCGTCTTTAGCGTGTGGGTTATCTACCAACATGCAGCCAGCCCTCTGTTTTGCCTCCTCGTCTAGTTCTCTCACAGGCCGCGGGGCCCCTATGGAGATCACCACGGCGCCGGACCTCAGCTCTCCGCCTAAAACCACCGGCGTCCTTGAGGTAGTGGCAGTAACCACCAGGTCGCATCTCAACACTTCAGACAGGGGGGAAGCCCTGGCTTTATATCTTGCCGCCAGCTCTCTCGCCCTCTCTTCAGCCACGTCAAAAATCTTGAACTCCGCCTCCGGGTAGAGAGACCTAAAGACCTTGAGGTGGTACTCCCCCTGTAGGCCCGCCCCGGCCAGCCCTATGGCGCCGGGCTGTGCCCCCAGGGCTCTGGCCGCCACCCCGCTGGCGGCGGCGGTCCTCCACGCAGTTAGCTGCGTGCCGTTTATCAAGGCGATGGGGGTGCCCCGCTCCGGGTGGAACACCACCACCACTGCCCTCACGCTGGGCCTAGCCTTTGGGTAGATGCCCACAAGCTTCACGGCTATCCCCACCCCCTCCATGTGGCCCACCATTGGCGCAAACCAGGTGTCCCCCACCGTAAGCGCCTGGCGGGGGAGGAACCTTGCCCCAGCTAGATACCCCCGGCGGATGGCCTCCACGGCCTCGACGGGGTTGACAAGAGGGTCGATGTTAGGTAGTAACAACATGCCTCTTACTAAGTCTATAATTTAAATCTTAAGAAGTAGCCACGGTGGCCGTTATGACAAACGCCGCCTCGGGCCTATCCGCCAGGGGGAGCCAGCTCGTGCCGTAGAAGCTTGAAATCAGGAGGGTGGGGATGGCCACAGCCACGTCAGTCGCCTCATGGAGGCGTGATAGTTGCACCACCGCGGCGTATAAAAGCCGGAGGTCTCCGGCGTATCTCCGCAAGGGGCCCTTCTTGCCGCAGACCTGGCGTAGGTGTACTGCCTATAGCAAGCCCCCTCGTTCCTGCGCGATCTGTTGCGTGTAGTAAAGCAGGTTATAGGAGGCCGTCTCCCGGCTTCACCCCCCGCCTCAGCTGTAGTCATGTCGGGAAAAGTCTCGGCGTCTGTCAGCATCTTGGAGAAGGCCTCTTGTATAGAGCCGTAGGGCCCCTTGACGTCTTGCCGCCTATATCCGCCGGCCTCTTCTCCACCACCTCTCCCCCCTCGGGAGCCACGTGGGGGATCTGAACGACAACCCCAAATATATATGCCATGTAAGAAATGTTGTGAGATATATCGCTTTGTTGGGCCTGGCGGCTCTAATGGCCGCCCTTCCCCCCTTTGGACATCTGGCGGCAATTTTCACAATCTTCTTTTTTAGAAACCACATAACGTGGGTTAGGCTAAACCCCAAGCCCCTCCTCGCGGCGTTTTTGACATACGCCGCCGCCTTTGCCCTAGATTACATGACGGCGGGCCCACCAGCCTACGTCCCAGCGTGGTGGGAGGCCGTGATAGTGGCGCCGCTGGCAGAGGAGTTTGTCTTCAGGGCTTTGGCCTTCTCCCTACTCCCCAGGCCGCTATCTTGGCTCTTCGCGGTGGCGATATTCGGCGCTCTTCACAACATGCCGCATTTAGCCGCGCTCTACGGCCTCGCCCTATCTCTCGCATATAGGGGCGGGGGCCTTGTGGCCTCTGTGGCTCTACACTCTATAAACAACGCGTTGTGGCTGGCGCTAGCTGCAGGCACGCTCTAAAAACTTTTGATATATCCCCCACAGCCTTTCCGGCGGGTGAAAACCTCTTACGTGACTCCAGGGCAGCGGCTCCCTCCTGGGCGAGAAGACGTACCGCAGCTCCCCCCTCCGCAGCAATCCCCTCCAGTAGGCAAGAGGCGCGTCTATAGAGGCCTCGATATGTCTAAAAGCCTCCCTGCCCCCAAGGGCTATGGCCGCCTGTATTGCCGCCAGCGTGGGGTCGTAGTGAGAAAAGACGTCATGTGGCATCCCTCTGGCTAGCTCTATCCTCCTCTCCAGCTCCCTCAGTTCTGCCATGGGGTGGTACTGAAGCGGCGTCTGGGGCTTAGGCACCATGGGGTTTACGCTGAGATGTAGCTCCACCCCCGTCTTTTTGACCTCTCTAACTAACTCCCCCACCTGACGTATGTCTTCCTCCCCCTCGCAGGGGAGTCCAACCATTAGGTAGAGCTTAAGCCTCATGCCCAGCCCCGCGGCCTTTTTCGCCACCCTCAAAACGTCCCCATCTGACATCTCCTTACCTAAAGCCCTCCTCAGCCTCTCGCCTGTCTCTGGCGCTATGGTTAAAGTCCTCTGGCCTAACTTGTGGAGAAGCTCTAGTGTCTCCCCGTCTAGCAGCTCAGCCCTCAGAGAGGGGATGGAGAGGGGTATCCCCCTGGCAGCCGCCTCGGAGAGCAGTTTTTTAAAGTCGCCATGTGCGTTGGCGGTTAGAGCCACAATTGACGGCCTTATGTGATATCTTTTATACAGCCTCTCCAAGTCGCTTAGAACGTCCCAAATGTCTCTCTGCCTATAGGGCTTTGTGATATAGCTCTCCATACAGTATAGACACGAGTAGGGACACCCTCTCGCCAGCTCTACAGAGAGGCTAAAGGCGGCCTGGGGCTCCGGCAGCCTTCTGTGGTCAACCTCCAGCCTGTCCGAATAGGCGATGGGGACCTCCGTAGGGCCTTTAGCCGGATAGTAGAGACCTGGCCCCCCCACCTCCACCCCTGTGGCCATATACTCCACCAGCTTTCCCCACACGGCTTCTAGCTCCCCCAAGACGATCACGTCGGCGAGTTCCGCCAGAGGCTCAGGGTTTGCCGTAAGCGGGGGCCCTCCCAGAACTACCTTGGGCTTTCCCCTAAGCGCCGCCCGCGTCTCTACCCCCCCATCTTTCAACATCTTTACGACCTTTATATAGTCCAGCTCGTAGTGTACAGACGCCATTATGTAGTCAAAATGTCGTAAAGGCGTCCCCTCCTCAACGCCCCTCGGCCCCCTATCTGCGGTAAATCTCTCCACATAAAACCCAACGTCCCACAGCCTGAAGTACAGCACGTGAAACACAGCCGAGGACATAGCCACAGGGTAGGCTGAGGGGTAGAGAAGAGCCACCCTTACGGCCCCCCTCCTGTATTTACGCCTCACATAGATATTTACCCCCGTTATAAAAACCCGTGGACGTCATAAGGGCGTTGAGAAGTGGGGAATATGTAGTATATATGGTTGTGTTACTGCTTACAGCCCTCCTGTTGGCCATGTCTATATACCTAGCGGCTTTGCGGATATATGAGCTGTTTACATCAGTCTCCTCTCCTCCAGAGGTCTTAGCCCAAGCTATATACAACGCGCTGTCTGACATATTTCTAGTGGTGGTCTTCGTGGAGCTAATAGACACTTTTATCACGTATATAGAACAGCGGCGGATTGTGGTATATAGAATTATCGACGTGGCGCTCGTGGCTTTGGCCAGAGAGCTTTTTGTATACCTAGCGCCAATAAACCAGAAGTTCGAGTTTGACAAAGCCCTGGCGATAATTGCGGCCACCTTGATAATTGGCGTCGTGGATTACCTCCAGCGGAGGGGCCTCGCTGGAGAGAGGAGAAGGAGGTGAAAATATATTAAGCCCACCCTCCACCTCTCCGTGTCGCTAGAGGTAGTCAACATCTCTGTTAGAGAAAACAGGCTGTTGGGGAGGAGAGAGGTGTTGATAGAAGTGACGCATCCCAACTCGCCGACACCCACACGGCAGGCAATAAGAGAGCTGGTGGCAAGACAGCTGGGGGCACATCTAAACAACGTGGTTGTGAGAAAAATAGAGACAGAATACGGCGTGGGGAGATCTACGGCAGAGATACATGTATATCAAGACCCCCAGTCGGCCAGAGCCATAGAGCCGTTATACATGCTGGCCAGAAATGGCGAGGAGTGGAAAAAAGAATTCGACGCATGGAGAGCCAAGAAAAAAGAGCGTAAGAAGAAATGACGAAGAAAAAACTCCCGAGAGCCGCCACGTGGTATGAACTAGAGAAAGGAGTCTTTAAGTTTAAAAAGAGGTTTTGCCCCAAGTGCGGCTCGGTGATGGCTTTCCACAAAGAGCCGGTGGCCAGGTGGCACTGCGGCAAATGTGGATTTACCCAATTCCAGAGGTAACACATCTACTTCCGGCCACGGACAGACAGAGCTCTGCATGACTGCCCGCGGGAAGGTTGTTTTAGGCATAGAGTCCACAGCACATACCTTCAGCCTAGGCGTGGTGAAAGACGGCGACGTGTTGGGACAGGTGGGGAAGACCTACACGCCGCCTTTAGGCCAGGGGATACACCCGAGGGAGGCCGCCGAACACCACGTGAAGTACATACCGGCCTTAGTTAGACAGCTTTTAGACAGTTACGGCATCTCATTGGGAGACATAGGGGCTGTGGCCTACTCCGCGGGGCCGGGGTTGGGGCCCGCGTTGAGGGTGGGGGCCGTCCTCGCCAGAGCTCTGGCGATAAGGCTGGGGGTGCCCCTAGTGCCGGTACACCACGGGGTGGCTCACATTGAGATAGCCCGCCACGCCGCGGGGTCTTGTGACCCGCTCGTCCTGTTGATTTCTGGAGGCCACACGGTGGTGGCGGGCTTTTCTGACGGCAGATATAGAGTATTTGGCGAGACTTTAGACGTGGCTATTGGAAACGCCATAGACGCCTTTGCGAGAGAGGTGGGGCTGGGCTTCCCCGGCGTCCCCGCCGTGGAGAGATGTGCAGAAGAGGCCACCTCCACACTCCCACTCCCAATGCCCATAGTGGGGCAGGATCTCTCCTACGCCGGCCTCGCCACTTACGCCATACAGCTAGCCAGAGGGGGGGCCCCCCTCCCCCAGGTCTGCAAGTCGCTAGTCGAGACGGCTTACTACATGTTGGCAGAGGTGGTGGAGAGGGCCCTAGCCTACACCAAAAAGGGGGAGCTCGTGGTGGCTGGCGGCGTGGCGAGAAGCAGGAGGCTTAGAGCCATACTTGAGGAGGTGGGGAGAGAACACGGGGCGGAGGTGAAGTTCGTTCCGGACGAATATGCGGGAGACAACGGCGCCATGATTGCTCTAACCGGCTATTACGCCTACAGGAGGGGCGTGGCGACAACTCCAGAAAGAAGTTTTGTAAAACAGAGGTGGAGACTAGACGAGGTGGAAATACCCTGGTTTTACGACTTCTGTCACACCCCCAGGTAGGCTCTCTTCACATGTTCGCTATTGGCCAAATCGCCTGCAGGCCCCTCTAACACGATCTGGCCGTTTTCTATCACATATCCGTAGTCACACACCTCTAGCGCCATGGCCACGTTTTGTTCAGACAACAAGACGGAGACCTCTTCCCTAAGTTTTTGTAAGTTCTGAAATATAGACTCCACGATCTTTGGCGCCAGGCCTGCGCTAGGCTCGTCGATTAGGAGGACTTTCGGCCTGCTCATCAACGCCCTGGCTATGGCTAACATCTGTTGTTCCCCACCGCTGAGGGTACCCGCCTTTTGGCCACGCCGCTCTTTAAGTATGGGGAAGAGGGTGTAGACCCACTCCAGCGTGTCGTAAGCCTTGTCTCTAGCCCTCTTGACATATGCCCCAAGCAGTAGGTTGTCTAAAACAGTCATGTCTGGAAACAGCCGTCTGCCCTCTGGCACTAGGGCTAACCCCAGCTCTACCTTCTTATGTGGGGGCATATGCGTGATATCTACGCCGGCGAAATAAATGCTGCCCGACCACGGCCTTACTACCCCCATGGCTGTGAGAAGTGTGGTGGTTTTCCCCGCGCCGTTTGGCCCAAGTAGCGTAGTTATGGTGCCTTTCTCCACGGCGAGAGATATGTCAAAAAGCACTTTTAACTTGCCGTATCCAGACTCCACCTTTTTTAATGCAAGCGCCATGGCCTACCTAGATATATCTCTACCACCTTTGGGTCGTTTAGCGCCACCTCTGGGGGGCCCTCAACCACCTTCCTCCCCTGGTGCATAACTAACACCCTGTGTGCCAACTTCACCACAGCTCGCATCCTGTGTTCAACTAGCGCAAGGGCGGCGATTCCCCTCTCTTCAGCCACACGTCTTATTAGCTCCGCCGTTCTATCTATCTCAGAGGGGCTAAGCCCCGCCATCACCTCGTCAAGTAGTAACAACCTGGGCCGGCCGGCTAGCGCCCTGGCTAGCTCTAAAAGCCGCAGCTCGCTGAAGGTAAGCCGCCCCGCCAGCTGCTCCCGTTTTTCCCAAAGCCCCACATATCTAAGCGCCTCCTCTGCAGCCTCCCTGGCCTTATGTATGTCATATCCGCCGCCAAAGATCGCCCCGGTCATCACGTTTTCCAGAACTGTGGAGTCTGGAAACGGCCTGGGCACTTGAAACGCCCGGGAGATGCCCAGCCTGGCGCGGACGTAGGGAGGCAGCTTGGTGACGTCTCTCCCCTCAAAGATCACCCTGCCCTCTTCCGGCTTGTAGACGCCGTTGATTATGTTCAGTAATGTGGTCTTGCCGGAGCCGTTTGGCCCCACTATGGCCATCACCTCGCCTTTTTCAAGAGTGAGAGAAATGCCGTCTACCGCCTTGAGGCCGCCGAATCTCTTCACCACGCTGTCTACTGCCAACAGGGTCATGGGAGCCACTGCCGCAGCTTTGGTGGGAGGTGCAGCCTCAAGGTCCCCACAACCCCCCTTGGGAGTAAAATCACCACAGCCATTAGCAACAACGCGGTGACAAACAGCTGGTAGCCCGGGAGGAGCTCGTTCACAAAAGTTCTCACAAGTATATATATGGCGCCTCCGACTATAGGCCCCGTCACAGTGCCGGCGCCGCCTATAAACATCACCGCGAGCCCGTCGAGGATGTACTCCACAAAAAAGACGTTTTCTGGAAATACCTGTAGGTTGCCCAGCGGGTAGTATATAGCTCCCAGCAGGCCGGCTAGAGAGGCGCTGGTCATAAATGCCAGCAGTTTATACTTCGTGGGGTTTATCCCCATCACCTTGGCGGCGTCTTCATCCTGCCTAATTGCCGCAAGGGCGTAACCAGCCCTGCTTGACTGTATTAAATACATAGCCACCACCGCGAGAAGCCCCACGGCTATTACCAACACCGTAGATCCCACGTTGGCGAGCCAGAGCGCCGTCTCGCGGCCAAAGGCCTTAAAGGCGTATGTGCCTAAAATCAGCCCGGCGCCGCCGCCCCATATGTTTGCCCCAATTATGAGGTGTTTAATTCCCTCATTTACCCCTATGGTGGCTATGGCGAAATAGGCCCCCCTAAGCCTTAGGGCAATTCCCCCCACCGCCGCCGCCAGCCCGGAGGCCATGACCACGCCGAGTGCTAACCCCAGGGGGAGAGCCGCCATCCCCAGTTCTGGCCAGTAGTATAACAACACGCCGAGTCCATAAGCCCCAAGCCCCATAAACGCCACGTATCCAAAATCCACATAGCCTGTAAGCCCCACGAAGATGTTCACCGCCTGGCCTAACGCCATGAAGAAAACTATGGTGGCAATTGTCTTCGCGTATTCTGGCATTAAAAACGCCGCCAGGGCTAGAGATAGATATATGGATAGAGGCAGCCAGGGCTTCATATTCTCAACAAGCCGGTGGGCTTAAAGAGCAGGATGAGCAACAGGGCCAGAAAGGCTAGAAATATAGCCATCTGTGAGGGCTCTGCAGCGCCTAATGCAGAAAAGGCGTAAAACCCCACAGATTCAATCAAGCCAAATATCAGGCCGGCTATATACGCCCCCATTATGGACCCCAGACCCCCCAACACGGCTATGACAAACCCGATCAAGGTGTAGGGCCCCCCCATGTAGGGGTTAATTCCCACAGGTATGAACAGGGTGAGAAAAACCCCGCCCAAGGTGGTGATGGCAATGCCGAGGGCGGCGGCTATCGCATATACCCTATCTACGTTTATCCCCACCACCTGGGCCCCCACAGGCTCTTGTACCACAGCCCGTATGGCCTTACCCATGTACGTCCTCCTTAAGGCTAGGTCTAGGGCTAGGGCTATGGCCAGCGCGGCCACGGCGCCGGCGAGTTTTGTGTACTCCACCACAAGGCCCGCCACGGAGAAACTGCCGACACTCCACCTATAGCCCACAAAATCGGGCCCCCACAACAGCCTGGCGGCTTCTGAAAGTAGGAGAAATAGGGCAAACAACGCCACCAGTATGTTCAACTCGTTTCTTAGCCCCAGCGGCTTGACCACCGTGATGTATACCAAATAGCCCAAAGCAAAGCCGAGAAGCATGGCCACAGCCGCGGAGACAAAAGGCACGAGGCCCCACAGAGTAAAGGCGAAGTAGGCGACGTAGGCGCCCAGCATTATAAACGCGCCGTGGGCTATATTGGCCACTCTCAACACGCCAAAAATCAAGCTGAGCCCCAAGACAGAAAGGCCGTACACAGAGCCCACAATGAGGCCAGAGATGAAAAAGGGGAGGATTGAAAAAATGGGGGATTCCATATGTCAGCCGCAGGTCTTACCCGCCTCTTTTTCTTCCCAGGTTAGAGAGGGGTAGCGAGGCCTCCCGTCGGCCACCTCTGGAGGCCATATAGTTACCCTATTGCCGCCTTGCCACTGCGTGGCTACCATACTGTGGGCTATGTTCAACCTGGTGGCTGGGTCTAGCTTAAACTCGCTGAAAAACGTCATGAAGCGTGCCCTCTCCAGCTCGGCCAGCACCTTGCCGGCATCTACGTCAGCTGCCTTATATACGCCGTATAGGATGGCCAACACGCCCTCGGCAGCCCACGCGGCGTGGTAGCCAGGCTCTACTTCCTTCCCGCCGAGCTCTTTAGCCACCTTCTTGAAGTACTCTGCAAACTCCTCTCTGGTGGGGCCAAACCACTCTACGCCTTTCTGTCTCGCAAGCTCTGGCGTATACCGTACCGCCGGCTCCCAGTGGGAGGGCCCCACCACACATTCGGCCAGGCTTTTTAACGTGGTGTAGAACTCAGGCACCAGCGGGGCTACAGACAGCGCGACAAGCTTGGCGTTGACCTTCTGTTCTGCAAGCTGTTGTACAGCCAGCTGGCCGTCTGCAAAATGAGACGCGACGACTATTACATCTGGGTTAGCTGCCTTCACCTTAAGTATCTGCGGCGTTAGGTCTTTTGGCGTCGCGGGGTAGACTTCATATACCACCACCTGTAGCCCTAGCTTCTCGGCGTATTTCTTGGCGCCTTCTGCCACCATTCTGTTAAACTCGCTGTCTCTATACAGGATAGCCACTGTCTTCACGCCGGGGTCCATGGCCTTGGCCATGTCTAGAACTGAGTCCATGTATTGACTAGCCACGGCGGCCACGCCGACTATGTACTTAAACCCCTGTTGAAATATGCGGTCAGAAGCGGCCCCCACCACGGCCATCAACACGCCGTATCTCTCAGCTATTGGCGACGCCCCTATGGCCAAGTCGGAGCCATATGGGCTGAGGAGAAAGTGCACCCTGTCCCGGGTGACTAAAGACTCTGTCAGGCTTTGAGCTAGCTCGAGTTTAGACTCGCTGTCTTTATACAACAGCCTGATCTTTACCTTCTTGCCTCCACAATCTAGCCCACCCCTGTCGTTAAACCAGTTTACCACAGCCAGGGCGCCCCAGAGGGAGTACTGACCCTCAGCGGCGTAACGCCCAGAGATAGGCATGGCGGTGCCGATCACAATCTCGTCGGGACACTTAGATACAGGCGTCGGCGTTGGGGTTGGCGTTGTTGCAGTTGGCGTGGGGGTGGCGGTAGGCGTTGGCGTGGGGGTTTGTGTGGGTTTTGGGGCAGATATTTGCGTCAAGGCGGCGAGGGCAAGTATAATAACTGCTATGCCTATTATCAATATAGTTTTTTGCGACATAGCATATAGAACTTTCCGATTTTTAAACATTATCTATAATTATAGATAATGATATTGATTAGTTAACGACGGCTGGATATCTATATAAAGCCACTTTGGTGGAGGAGATATGGCAGTAATGGCCTACGTGCTTCTAGGAGCCGGCGTGGCGTTAATAGCCTTCGCCGTGGCTCACGCCATGTTGCTCTACTTTGCAGAAATACCCAAGTCCTCCATAACGGCGGTGTTGCCGATATTAGGCCAACAGACAGAGGTAAAGATAAAAGACGTCCCCGACCCCTACTACGTGGGGACCGTCCTCGTGAGGGCCATGTTGTTACTAACCATAGGGGTTATAGGCGGCAAGCTTCTAGACACAGGGATCACACAGTGGAGAGAAAGTAGGAGGGAAAAGATGTGGCAGCACTACAATGCGTACCAACAGGAACAATATTGACGAGATAATTTTGCTATATTTCAGAAAGCTAGAAGAGAGGGGCCTAGAGGGGTGGATAGACAGAGTTTTCCCCACGGCGAAGATTTTTGAAAAAATAGAGGCTATAGCCGGCAGGTGGGGCTGGGAGGCAGTCGAGATGCTTGCAGAGGAGGTGGAGAGAGAGCTACATCCAGAAACTGCGGGGGAGGTTTTGGGGGTGCCTGCAGAAACCGCGGTGAGGATCCTGGCGAAAAAACTCGCCATGTGGTATCTCCAGCTGGCTAGAGAACTCGGCGTTGTGAAGTGGTGAGCATAGCAAGAGCCGTGAATCTAGCATATGTGGGAGGCCCCCCCGTGGCGATATTTGCCGGATCGTGGCGGTGTGTTAAATCCCCCATTGACGGCACGCCGGTGGCGGTTGGAGAGCCTGTAGGCAATTGCGATGCCGATATCGCCCGCCTCATGTCTATCGCCACAACGGTAAGGCTGGTCAAGAGGCTGGGCGTCAAGGTGTTTGTCAGCACTGAGCTGGGGGAGGAGGGGGTAGACGCGGCGTATGCCGGCGGCGCCGACGGCCTGTTTGAAGAGCTGGCTGTCTCCCACGGCGGATATAGAGAGGGGGCTAGATACGTGCTGTTTGACGTCTCTACCGTCGAGGAGCTGGCAAACGCCGTCAGAAAGGTGGCCGAGTCCGCGGGGAGGCCTTTCGACATACTGGCAGCTGCAGATTTTGAGAAAGCCCCCCTTCTCGCCCCCCACGTCGACGGCCTCTTTCTAAAAGGCGGCTGGGTACATATAGAGGTGGCGGAGACGAGATTACTTCCAGAGATAGGCCGTTGTCTCCACTGCGGTGTTGACTACCTGATGTATGGAAGCCAGATAAGGCGATGTATATACTGCGGCAGAAAGTTGGCAAGAGTAATCACAGAGACAAGGCCCCCGAGATCTAGGGCGGTCTTTAGGTCTGTATACAGGAAGTACCTGGGGGTAGAGAGGCTCCGCCTGAAGATTGTATAGCCCCTCGAGTCTACACCCCGCCTCAAGCCGCCTCCTGCGGCCAGCCCCACCGCAGACGAGAAGTGCCCCGGCCGGGATTTGAACCCGGGTCACGGGCTCGAAAGGCCCACATCCTTGACCTGGCTAGACTACCGGCTGGAGTAGCTCTCGCTACGGCTCCCCAGTCCGCCGGGGCGTCTTCCATACTGTGGGGATTTTAAAAATTTTCGCATTGTAGCTGCAGGAGGCCTCTTGTGAGGGTTTGGTATACAATACATCTCTCCTCCTCGCCGCTGCATCTCGCCCTGCAGACAATCTGACGGCCGTCTATACGGCACTCCATCTGGTAGGCCTCGCCGGTTTTGTCTACATACCGTATCCCAACGCCGTATGCCAGTGCCGCCAGCATGAGCTCCACCGGCCTTAGCCCCCCTATCTCTATACGCCTGCCGTCTATAGTTATCTCCCCTGGCGTTACTGTGATCAATATATTGCCCCCCTTGTGCATACCACCGCACATGCGCCACAGCCTGTACACGTGGGCTGGATCTCCGGGTGTTTTGTAAACACTATGGCTGGACACGCCGTCTTTAGGCAGTCGCCACATTTATCGCAAAGAGTGGGGTCTACCCGATACTGCCTCCTGTCGTAACTATAGCCCACCACGCCACTTGTAAACAGCCTACATGGGTCCCCCCCCTCTTCTAGCACCACCACGTAGCCCCCCCTCTCCACCACCTGTGGCACCAGGGCGTCTCGCCTCTTGACAATAGCCACCACGGGGCCCGCCTTGTAGCCCCCTATCAACACGCCTAGCGCCAAGGCGCTGGCCTTTAGGGGCGGCAAATAGACGTCTACCACCTCAGCCACCTCTCTGGGCACGTGCCAGGTGGGTATAACCATATAGTCCGGCTGGACTGGCGACGTGGGCTGTAGCCTCACGTCTGAAATAACCACCGGCGCCAGGTCTGTGGTTTTTAACAACCTGTATATACAGGCCATCAGCGGCAGTAGGGGGTGCCCCACCCCCACCTCTTCCCCCCCGGCTGCCCAACGCCACGGCGACATGTAGTGCCTATTAAACGTGGCCACTCTTCTCCGCCTGACAGCTGGCGTCGGCCCCTCGTAGCCCACCGGCGTCGAGTATATCTCCGAGTGGTCTACCGCCTTCTCCAGCTCTTTAAAACAAGGCAGCCCGGGGGGGCATGGAGAAATGAGGAGAGCCCCCCAGACCGCCCTCCTGGCGGCTTCCAGCGCCTCCCCGCTGGGGCGTGTCTCCACTAGAGACTGCCTAAAGGCCATAGAGAGCCCCACCGCCACTGCCAGCCTCTCGTCCCCCTCGCCTATGTCTACTATAAATTCCACCATCTGTCTACCAGCCTCTTAAGGGCCTCCCTCTCTGTGGGGAAGTATTCAAGCGGCTTGGGGCCATTTATCCCAACCCATAGGCATTTTTCCGAGAGGTATATCTCCCCCGTCTTGAGATTTAAGACGAGGGGGTACATCCTACACGCCAGGGGCTTCTTGTGGTGTATGGCACACCTCCCCCTGTAGAACGGACACCACCCCTTGATTACCCACCTGTAGAGCCCGGGCCTACCAAATGGCCTAAACTCCAGCTCTACCCCCCTCCTTCTGGCCTCTTCCCTCAATATCTTTACCTCTTCCTCAAGAACTACCGGCATGTCCTCTAAAGCTTCGAACTTACAGCAGTCGGCAGGGCAGGCCACTGGACATTGAAACACAGCCCAAGAGAGTTATGGCTTTTAAACCATTCCCCAACTTGTGTAAACAACACACTAGATGTTTTTATATCTAACTTGTTTTAAGCCCCCTAGGAGGTTTATATATATCATTATATTTAATGCCCTCTAAACAAAAGTTCTATAGATGTCAAACCCATTTCAAATATATAAAAAAGACTTTGTAAATTTATAAAATAATATTTAAATATAAGATGAAGTATTGAGGCATATGAAGAAAGAGAAGAAAGAGGAGAAGAAAGGAGAGAAGAAGAAGTAGGGCGTAGATTTTTAAAATCCCCCACTTTTTTCCCACATGGTTAAGGTCATCGACGTGGGTAGGGTTGTGGTAAAGCTGTTGGGGAGGGAGGCGGGGAGGAAGGCGGTGGTGGTAGACATAGTAGATAACAACTACGTGGTGGTGACAGGTCCCAAACAGCTCACTGGGGTAAAACGCAGGCGGGTAAATATAAACCACATAGAGCCCACAGATAGGAGGGTAGAGATAAGACGGGGCGCTGCCGACGACGAGGTGGCGAAGGCGCTCGAGGCCGCGGGCCTTGTGGAGTACATGCGTGAAAAGATAAGGCCCACCTTTGACGTGGCCAAGAAGGTGGTTAGGTGAGGTGTAGTAGGGAGATTTTTGAAAAAATTCAAGACTCCACAAACCCACAGTGGGGGAAGCCGCCCAGCGGGAGGACTGTGGAGGAGAGCGTCAGATATGGTCTCGTCATTGTGGACAAGCCCCGGGGGCCTAGCAGCCACGAGGTGGCGGCTTGGGTGAAGAAAATTCTGGGGGTAGACAGGGCGGGGCATGCCGGCACTTTAGACCCAAAGGTGTCGGGAGTGTTGCCAATTGCGGTGGGAGAGGGCACAAAAGTTCTTTCCGCCCTGTCTAAATCCGACAAGGTGTATATAGCTGTGGCTAAATTCCACGGCGATGTGGAGGCAGAGAGGGTTAGGGCTGTGTTAAACGAGCTCGTGGGGGCTATCTACCAAAAGCCGCCGCTCCGCTCTGCGGTAAAGAGACAGCTGAGAATACGCCATGTTTACTCCCTAGAGCTTTTAGAGATGGAGGGGCGCTATGCGGTAGTCAAGATGCACGTAGAGGCGGGGACATACGCCAGGAAGATCATTCACGACATTGGCGAGATACTAGGGGTGGGGGCCAACATGAGGGAGCTACGTCGCGTCTCTGTTTCCTGTTTTACAGAAAGAGAGGCGGTGACGCTACAAGATCTCGCAGACGCCTACCTCCTCTGGAGGAGATATGGAGACGACACCTACCTCAAAAGAGTGTTGCTACCCATAGAGGAGATTGCGAGACATCTGCCAAAAATCTGGGTGAGAGACAGCGCGGTGGACGCCCTATGCAACGGCGCCCCCCTGGCGGCCCCCGGCGTGGCGAGGTTTGAGTACCCCCTCTCCAGGGGGGATACTGTTGCGTTTTTTACGCTAAAGGGGGAGCTCATCGGGTTGGGGAAGGCGCTGGCGGGTTGGGAAGAGGTGAAGAAAATGGAGAGAGGCCTCGTGGCGCGGGTAGATAGGGTGGTAATGCCGAGGGGCACCTACCCCCCCATGTGGAGACATAAGAGAGGCGGGGCGGCGGCAAAAGTTTAAAAGTGGGGTTTTAGTGTTGGGCGTGGGGCAACGTTCTCCAATTCGGCGTCTTGTGATAGATGCGGCTATACCCACCAAGGGGGTGACGATTGTAGATGTGGCTAGAGAAATCCACAAGGCCGCCGGCGTCAAGGCGGTGAGAGTAACTGTAGACGACGTGGATGTAGACGTCCTTGGCTTGGCCATAGTTGTGGAGGGCGAGGATATAGACTATGAGGAGATCGAAAAGGCGTTGGAGAAGGTGGGCGGCGTCGTTCACTCAATAGACGAGGTGGTGGTGGGGGAGTACACGCCGGAGGCCGGGGAGACTACGTGAGGTATCTCGTCTTGGGCGCGGTAGACGGCTTAATCACCGCTGGGACGATCTCCGCGGCGTTGCTTTTCAGAGGGGGGAGGCTAGACCCCAGCCTCGCCCTATCGCTGGCGGTTGTGGTGGCCACCATAAACGCCCTCACGGTATTTGTGTCGGAGTTTTCACACCAGATACGTGAGGTTAGAGAGGTGTCATACAAGCTGTCGTTAAGAGACGCCACGTTTAGGTGGACCTTGTTGCACACCCGGGCGGTTTACGCCTCTATGAAATCCGCCTTGCTTAACTTCGCCGCCTCGCTGTTGGGAGCCTCGTCGATATTGGCCGCGGCTGTTTTTTCCCCCATGGCCATAATCCCGGCCGCAGCTTTGGTGATCCTCTCTGCGGGTTTTCTCATAGCTAGGGAGTCCTGGGTGGAGTTCATAGAGCTGGTGGCCATGGTGTCGCTTGCAGTTATGGTGGGGCTTTTGGTAGGCCTGGCCTTCCCCATAATTGCTTAAATATATGGCGAGGTAGACACGTGGCCACACTTCCAGTAGAGTACCTAAGAGCCACCAGGATGTTTAGAGAGAGGATAGGCGACGTGGAGGTCATCTCGTTTGAGGTGCCGACCCACAAGTACTTCTCTAGAAACGAGATCCCATATCTAGCCACGGCACTTGACGTAGATTTGAGAAAGTTGGAAAACATGATTTCCGACATGAAATACGGGAGGGTTGTGGTGGAGAAGCTGTGGGCGTACAGGCTGGATGCGGACATGATTCGTGAAAACAAAAAGATCTTGCTCCCAGATCTGGTAAGCAACTCTGTCGACGGCGAGATGGAGGAACATGAGGACTACAGGCTGCTAAAAATAGACATAGCCTCCCTAAGGGAGTACATAAGGATTTTTGTCAAGCCCCAGCAGGGGTATAGAGAAGTCGTTATATACAGAAAGCCCCCCCTCCCGGCGTTGGTGAGATACGTGGCTTATGTATAAAGTGGCGGTTGTGGGGATCGGGGGGTGGGGCAAAAACCACCTCAGGGTGGCGGCGCAGCTGGCGGGCGAGGGTTTGGTAGAGGTGATATATGCCGTAGATATAGACGAAGAGAGGCTTAGATGGGCGGAGAGGACCTACAGGGCGGTCGCAGTCAGGGGGGTGGAGAGAGCTGGGGCTCTCGACGTGGATGCCGCAGTGGTGGCAACACCCACGGCGCTTCATTTAAGCCACGCCGCTGTTTTCCTCTCTAGGGGCATACCGACGCTAGTGGAGAAGCCTTTTACAGCCACGCTGGAGGAGACATATCGGCTGCTAGACGTGGCGGGGAGGACTCTGGTCACCACGGGCTACCTCCTGAGGTTTCACCCAGGCGTGAGATACATCAAAAGCCGCCTGGCGCACCTAGGCCGTTTTCTCAATGCTTACGGCAAGAGGACCTCACGGAGGCCTCAAAGACCTGGCGACGTGGGTGTGGTAAAAGACTTGGCGATACACGACATAGATCTTGTCGCATATATCACCGGCGAGAGGGCCTCTCTTGTGTACGCACGGGGCGGCTCCGCCGCCGGGGGGCATGAAGATCACGCCCAGATATTTACACAACACGACGGGGGCTCCGCCATCTATGAGGCCAATTGGCTCACGCCGTATAAATTCAGAAAACTGGAGCTGACGGGAGACAGGGCTATATTTGCCGTAGATTTCGTCGCTGAGGAGGTATATCTCTACGGCGAAGACGGCATATATAGGCCGAGGTTAGAGCCGGCAGAGCCCCTATTGCAACAAGACAGGGAGTTTCTAAAGGCGGCATTAGGGATGGGGGGAGAGGTGGTGCCAAGAGAAGACGTAATCTACACGATGAAGATATGTGAAGCTGCCGTCGCCTCCATAAGGACAAAAAGGCCTATCCACATAGACGAGGTATAACGCAGCCGCGGAAGTATACGGAGATATATATTACACGCAGCCCTTTTTAAAAGTAGGACTAGTTCCCACATGACACGTGGAGAGGCGCTTGAAATACACGAAATAGAGAAGATTGGAATGGGGGTAGAGCTCAACATGGCGGCGTCGCGGATGGCAAACGGCGGTAATGTCTACATCGTGGGGCCTCCCGGCAGCGGCAAGACGGCCTTCCTCCGAAGGTTAGGTCTCCACCTGTGGAGAGCCGGCGCGGAGCCTCTCTACATAAAGCTAGAGTGGGTAAAATACGGCTGGGGTCTTGTGGACTATGTGAAGAAATATGGCGAAAAAAGCCGGGAGCTTATAGGATCTGCCGGCAGCAGCCCCGTCCTACTTGACGACGGGGAGTTCTTGTGGAGTTACGGCAAGGCCTATAGAAACCTAATAGAAGACCTAAGGGGGAAGCCCGTGGCCGCCGCCTTTAGGGAGGTAGACCTAGAGGCGCTACGGGGGCTACTTGGAGAAGGCCTGGTGTTGTACCTACAACGCCAGGGTGCCGGCCCCCCCGTGTTGAAAATACCGCTGGGGCTAAACTTCCTGGGCCAATCTACAGAAGTGGTAGTGATATAAAGGCCAGGAGGTTATTTATGCTGTGTAACGCCACTGCCGCCAAATACCCCCCTTTCCTAAAGGCGTAAGTCAACACAAGGCCGTAGGCAAAATATATGGGGAGGAGGGGGAAATAGCCGTGAAGTACGGCAAAAGCTAGGGAGTTCCCCACGTACCCCACCCGGGGCCCCACCCTTTTTTCCAGCTCCGTGTATAAAATCACGCGGAAGACTACCTCTTCCACCAGTGGGGCTAAGACCACCGCGCCGATAAAGAAGTAGGTCTTCCACTGTGGACACCGTGAAGACAGCTCTATAACCCCCCTCAGTAGGTCTTCCAACAGGGGTGGCAACACGAGCTCCACCGCCCATAGCGCAGCCATGAGGAGAAAAGCCACTGCAAAAGGCCGCACGGCGAAGGCTAGGTGCGGCCTGGCGTAATATACCAACGGCGTCAAGACGAGATATGCCGTCACTAGAGAGGCGGGGAACCCGCAGGTGGGGTTTAACACCATGGTGAAACCCATCGCTATGACCGCAATCGGGATGGAGATCGCGAGGGCCACTAGCCGCATTTATTTATAGACCCCCCTATATATATGGAGATCGTGGCGGCTGCCACCGCCATAGGGAGGCGGAGGTTTTTCATAGATCTCACCCACTGGCCTCTAGTAGAGAGACGCCACAAGCCCTTCTTGGTGAACTCCGGCTGGCCTCCAGGCCTGTCGAGAGGGGCGGTGGACATCTCTAGCCACATGAAGGAGGTGGAGGAGATCTATAGAGAGGTGTTGACATCTATGGGCGAGGCCTATCGGGAGGTAGCCAGCTCCATGTGGAAGACGTGGGCACTCCGGCTGTTCCTCCCGGCGAGGGTGGAGCCGGTCCAGTTGAGAGACTGGGAGGTGAAAACCCACGTGGAGAACGTAATAGGGAGGAAGTTCGCCGGGTGGGGCGACGTATATGTGGGCAAGACGGAGCTGGAGTTTAAGGGGCGGGCGGCCTATGTGGGGGGGAGGCCCTCGGTGGGTCACACCTATCTCTACCTCCTGGGGGCCTTTAGGTGAGCTACCAGCTCCATTAGCCTCCTGGCTGCAGACTCCACAAGCCTCTCTGCCTCCTCTCTATCCTCAGAGCTGGCGTATATATGGATATGTAACAACGGCGCCCCCACCTCCAGCCCCCTGGGGTGACTTTTTACATACAGCCTAGGCCCCATCCTCATGACCTCACGTATAATAGGCGCGATGTCTGCCTCCGGCACGTCCCGCACCTCCACCTCCCTCTCCACAAAATACATGGGGGGCCCTCTGGACTTTAGGAAGGGCTCCACATGGTTTTCAAAAATGGCCTCCATCTCTCTGGGCACTCCGGGCAGGAGTATTGCCAACCTGTCGCCACGTTGGTACAAAACCCCCGGCGCCGTCCCCACGGGGTTTGGCAGCGGCCGCGCGCCAGGGGGCATCATGGCCATCTTCACCCTCTCGGCAGTCATCTGGCGTCCAGCGGCCTCGTATTTTTCTCTCACCATCCTATAGGCCTCCTCGTCCACCGCCGCCTCAACCCCCACGGCCTTGCAGAAAGCCAGGTTAGTTATGTCGTCAGGAGTGGGGCCCAGGCCGCCTGTGGAGATAGTCACATCTGCCCTAGCCATAGCCTCCCTAAAGGCCTCCACGACCTCCCCCTCCTCATCCGGCACGACGACAATACGCCTAACTGCGTAGCCCAGGTAGGTCAGCTTTTTTGCCAGCCACGCCGCGTTGGTGTTAACCACCCTGCCTATGAGGAGCTCGTTGCCTATAGTTAATATCCATGCCGTGGGCATGATCCTACTGCCTCACGTTTTTAATTTCTTCTCTCACCACTAGAGAGAGGCCCGCCAACGTGGCGAATATGCCTAAAGCCAACATGGGGACCTCCACCCCGGCGACCTCCACGGCCCCTACCGGCAGCTCGCCGAGTATCGGCACGGCCAATAGGGTGGCGCCAATAGGCTCCCCCAGGGTGCTCGCCGCAATTGTGACGGCGCGGTATCTCCCCAGTAGGTAGTTAAAAACCGTGTGGCCTAACATCATGGGTATAGAGGCCACCAGTAGAAACATGACGTAGGTATAGACGTCGTAGTGAAACATGTTGACACCTGCGGCGAGACCCACGGCGAGAGCCACCATTGCCGCCACGCCGTAGGCCACGGCGGCGTAGCTAAACGTGCCTACAGATGCCCTCACCACGCGGCCTAGCGCCAGATATCCGGCAAAAGAGGCGGCGCCGGCTAGAGCCAGGAGGTTACCCACAAGCCCCCCCGGGGAGAAGGTGATGGCCACACTCCCCGCCGTTGCCGTCAGGACTCCAGCCGCCGTATTTCTATTTATACGCTCGCCGATGGCTCTGGAGAGAAACAACATGAGGACTGGATGTATGTTCACCAGGGTGGTGCTGGCAGCCACCGTGGTCAGAAAGAGGGAGGGAATCCAGCTGAGGAAATGTGCTGCCAGCAACACGCCGGAGGCCATAGAGAGGTATAAAGCCCTCCCTCTCGGCAGCCCCCCGGCGCCGGCGAGAACTATGGCGGTGGCTATGGCTAGACGCCAGAAGACAATAGCCAGCGGGTCTGCCGGCGTGAGTCTAATCAAGATGGAGGCGCTGGAGATAGCCAACACCCCCACGAGGACTAGCCAAAACACGTCTCACAAGACTTTTATATATATCCACATGTCTTTTTGTGAGGTTTCCAGACGTCGAGCTTCAATCACATGACGGCCGTTGGATATCGCCGGCGAGGTTCCCCAAGGCCGTTGTATACTTCTTCCCAAAGGCCTTCACCCAGGGCTGCACAAAAGAGGCCGTGAGGTTTAGCCAGCTGTATCCCCAGTTTAGAGAAAGGGGGTATGAGGTCTTTGGCGTCTCTACAGACGGCGTGGAGACATTAAGAAAATTCGCCGGGAGGTACGGCGTGGCCTTTATCCTCCTTAGCGACCGCGGCGGCCGCCTCTCAGCGCAGTTGGGCATACTTAGGCCCACCGGCACCGCGGAGAGGGTGACGTATATTCTAAACAACGGCGAGGTTCTCCACATGTTGAAAAACCTCGCCGCGGAGCAACACGCCGAGAGGGCCCTGGCTTTGGTATGAAGAGCTACGAGGTGAGGGGCCCCTGCCCGGAGCTCTCCATGGTGTTAATCAGGGCTGCGGCTGAGTTAAAAGAGGGCGAGGAGGCCAAGATAGTGAGCACGTGGAGGTATATACTTAACGACGTAAAAAACTCCGCGGGGCTCCTGGGGCTTGAGGTGGTAGACGCCAGAGACCTGGGCCAGGTGGTGGAGGTGGTGGTCAGAAAGTTAGCACCAAGTCGGCGTCTTTAGCCAGCGCGAGAAATGTAAGCGACCCGGCGATCTCGACCCCCTCCAGAGGGTCCAGCCCCAACATCTTTGCCACTGGCTCGTCTACATATACTTTCACCCCGGTGGCTAGACACTGTCTGGCCAGCTCCTCCAGCCCCCTGGCCCCCACCCTTCTTAACTTCCACTTGACGAAAAGAGAGGCCAGCGGGGGGAGCCCCAGGAGTCTTGTCTTAGGCTTTTTGCTAAATATGTAGGCCCCCAGCCCCGTGGCGAATAGATATACCTCATAGCCAAGAGATCTGGCCGAGAGGGCTACCACCACCGCGTGATACGCCCTGGCGAGATCGTTATCAGACAACATGACGACGGCTTTAGGCATATATACACCTTATTACTAGTTAAAATAGGTGACGAGCCAATGCAGGCGGCGAGTTGTGACCGGTGACCTGCCGGCTGACCTCACTGCCTATACGACGGACACCTCTGGCCGATGGGACAAATCCCACACCTGGGGCCTCTCGCCCTACACACCTCCCTGCCGAATTGGATAAGTTTGAGGTGAAGCTCTAGATACCTCTCCGGGGGGATCCTCTCCATAAACCACCTGCCCACCTCCTCATATCTGCCCCCCACCCCCCACCTCCTTGCAATCCTGGCGATATGTGTGTCCACCGGAAAGGCCGGCAGGCCGACATTGGCCAATATCACGTCTACGGTCTTTTTCCCCACCCCCGGCACAGATAGGAGCAACGCCCTGGCTCTCTCTACCCCCATCTCTATGAGTCGACTTGGCGTAAGCTCGCCCCTTTGGAAAAAACGGGCCGCGGCCTTTATGTATCTAGCCCGCGTGTTGTACATACCTGCCGGCTTTATCAACTCCGCCAGCTCTCCCTCTGCGAGAGACAACACGGCTTCAGGAGTTATGCGGCCAAGCCGCTCTTTCAGGTTTCTAAACGCCCTAATGGCGTTTCTATCAGACGTGTTTTGACTCAAGACCACGGCCACAGTTAGCTCAAAGAGGTCCCCCCTCGCCAGGGGGGCAACAAATTGGCTTAAGTCTAGCCTAACCCATCTATCCACGGCGTCAATAAACGTTGTAGACATAACGATTTTAACTCAAGTCTTTATAAAATGGCGGCGTTATTAAGCCGTGGAGAAGTTCTCCATACGTAAGTCCGACTTCGACAGGTTTGTAGAAAGGCTGGGGGCAGACCCCGGGGAGGTGGCAAGAGCGCTAAAGGCAGAGGCGGCGAGGGCGGGGTCTGGCTATAGATACATCATAGATATGGAGAACTTCTTCTTCTTCGTGCTGGAGGGCGTACTACAAAGACGGAGGAAAGTCACGGAGGAGGCTTTTGAGGACACTCTCGACAGGGCTGTGGAGAGGGCCGCCGGGCTAAGCGGCTACGCCAGCCTGGCCGAAGTAAAGAGGGCCGTAATACACGAGCTAGGTATTTCAGAAGGGGAGTTTGTAGAGAGGCTAGCCGCCCTCCTTCAGAAGAAAAAAGGGCGTTATATATTACTAGAGGGAGGCGACGTAAAGATCCAAATAGGACAGAAGAAATTCGGCTATATAAAGAAGATAGAGCCAAATAATATCAGTGGCATATCTCTTTAGGTTAATTATAGGAGTGTCATAAATGACGTGGATTGCCACATCCCCAAATGGCCTGTGGCAAATGGCAGCTTTAAGCTAGGCGGCAGATCGTGGCATAAAGCTGTGGAGTCTTTACTAAAGCTCACAGCCTCTTTCCCCATGGTTATCCTTCTGGGCAGGGCGGGGATGGGGAAGACGCAAGTGGCGTTAGAAGTTTGTAGAAAGAGCGACTGTATCTATGTAGACCTCATGGAAATAAGAGAGAGAGATATGGCTAACATTGTGGCGGCAGTAACTTGGCGGCTGTTGGCAAAATACGGCAGAAAAGAGGTAAAAAACAAGGTGGTAGAGGTATACAGGAAACATAGATATGAAGGTCTTCTCTCTCTAGCCAGGGGGGATCCCACCTGGACGTTACAGACGGCTTTAGAGCTCGTAGAGGGCAGAGTGGTGATAGCGCTAGACGAGCTCCTCCCCTCTTCAGAGGACCCCAAGTTTTTTGAAGCCGCCTATGTTCTCCACAGAATTAGAAATATGAACCTTCATAACGCCTCGTTTTTAGTCACCATGTTGCCCGAAGTTTATGAAAAAATGGTGGAGAAAGTGCCGCCGTTAGGCAACTTCTTTAGCCATATAACCGTCCAGCTGCCAGACGTAGTGCCAAGAGACGAGGTGGAGGAGATAGTGTCTCTATATTGCCTAGAGAGGGGGAAAGAGGCCTTGAGAATACTGGAGGAGAGGCCAGACGCCACTATACGCGACATATTGTTAGAACTTCACAACTCCTCACCTCGTAGATATGTGGAAATACCTATAGACTAACCATGAGTCTCAAAACTAGTGGGTCTAGCGAGACGGTAAGACAGATCTTAGAACACTATAGAGCCATCTGGGCCTTAGGACACGCCCAGGGGGTCTTGGGGTGGGACACAGAGACCCACATGCCCGAGGAGGGCATTAAGGGGAGGGCTATCGCCAGGGCTGAAATAGCGCAGTTGGTACAAAAGCTCATGCTAGACGAGAAGTTTGTCAAATTGATTGAAAAGGCCGAGGGGGAAAAAGACTTAACTGACGCAGAGAGGGGCATCATAAGGGTATTGAGGAGGGATTTGAGGTACTTCCAGAGGGTTCCCCCAGAGGTGATTAAAGAGTTCGCAAAGGTGACCTCAGAAGCGTTTATGGCCTGGAGAAACGCCAGGGAGAGGGCGGACTTCGGCCTTTTTGCCCCCTATCTGGAGAGGATTGTGGAGCTGTCGAGAGTGGTGGCGGAGAGGCTTGGATATGTGGAACACCCCTACGACGCCCTGCTGGACCTACACGAGGAGGGCCTCACCTCTAGAGACGTGGAGGAGATATTTTCCGCCCTGGAGCCGGGGGTAAGGAGGCTGTTATATAGGCTGGAGGCGTGGCCCAGGAGGCACCCCCTCGAGGAGATCCCTTACGACAGGCCGCAGGCTGAGGCGGCTGTGAGGGAGGTGTTAGAGCTTGTGGGGTACCCAAAGGGGAGGTTTAGGATAGATGTCTCCCCCCACCCCTTCACAATCGGCATAGCCCCGCCCTACGACGTGAGAATTACCGTGAGGTACAGGGGGGTAGACTTCAGGGAGCCTTTATTTTCAGCTCTTCACGAATATGGCCACGCCCTATATGAGCTAAATATAGACGAGTCTCTAGCCGCCACGCCGGTGGGGACCGGGGTCTCTCTGGGGGTCCACGAGAGCCAGTCGAGATTTATGGAAAACATCGTGGGGAGGAGTAGGGAGTTTGTAGAAAAAATCTCGCCGATATTACGACGCCACTTCGCCTTCCTCTCCGGCCATACAGACGACGACCTGTATTACTACTTCAACTTGGTGAGGCCTAGCCTAATTAGAACTGAGGCAGACGAGGTGACTTACAACCTCCACATCTTGCTTAGATACAGGCTGGAGAGGCTCATGTTGGCGGGAGAGATAAAGATATCACAACTGCCAGAGTTGTGGGACCAAGAGACGGAGAGACTTCTGGGCCTGAGGCCTAAAGACGACGCGGAGGGGGTACTACAGGACATCCACTGGTCTCACGGCTCTATTGGCTACTTCCCCACATATACTCTCGGCAACGTCGTCGCCGCCATGATTTACTTCAAGATGGGGAAGGTGAGGGAGCTGGTGGCGCGGGGTGACTTCACATCCCTGAAGGAGTACCTAAGAGAGAAGATACATAGATGGGGGAGCATATACCCCCCAAAGGAGCTCCTACGTAGGAGCTTCGGCGAGGTGTACAACGGCCACTATTTGATACAATACCTAGAGGAGAAATACCGCTAGCAGGCCTCCACGCAGAGCGTCGAGAGGGCTTTACACAAGTCTACCTCCCGCACGTACCCCCCAGCCTTCGCCATTGCCGTACCCCAAGCCAGCTCGTAGTCTTCAACCCCCACGAGGGCTGTCAGCTCCTCTATATGTGGCGTCTGGGAGTAGACAAGGTTTAGACCCCGCGCCTTTTTCACCAGGTAGTTATTTAGCCCAACTCTAGCCCTGTAGAAAACATAGCTAGCCACGTCGCATGGGTCCTCCAGCTTGACGACCCTCCCGTCGAAGTGGAGAGGTCTGGCCAGCCTGGCGGTAAGCCCCGCGGAGAGGTAGCCAGCCAACACGCTTACGATCTTAAAAGTCCTCCCGCCATATGGCACATTTCTCAAAAAGGCTAGGTTTATCTCGTCGCTTACCACATATGCAAGCTCCGCCCCGTAGACGGCAGCCGCCTCCCGCGCGGTCTCCACCAACGCCCTGTGTACCAACTGGCTTCTAGGCGTGGGGAAGTCCCTAAGCCTTTTGCCAAACCCCACGCCGTCTAGCCTGACCACAAGCGGCGGGGTGGAGGGCTCGCAGATAGCCTCCCTCTGCCTATACCGCGCCTCCATGGCCCTGGGGCTTACCCGCAGGATGCGGCCTAGCACCCACTCCATAATATATAAACTGTATATATCTGTATGAAGCTACGCTTTAGGGCCGTGGTCCTGGGGGGCACTTTTGACACCCTACATTCCGGCCACGTCAAGCTGCTAGCCACAGCCACCCTGGTGGGGGAGAGGATCCTCGTGGGCCTCACCAGCGACGCCTTTGCCTCCACATATAAACAATATAGGGTCAGGCCCTTTTCCATCAGGCTGGCCAACTTGAGGCACCTAATGGGCCTAATTGCGCCAGAGAGAGAGGTGACATATGTGGAGATAAACGACCCCTACGGCCCGGCGGCAGAAGACCCCAGGCTAGAGGCCATTGTGGCCAGCGTGGAGACCACGCCTAGGGTACTTCAGATAAACCACATGAGGGCAGAAAGGGGGCTGAGGCCCATGGAGGTAGTGGTGATCTCCACCGTGAGAGACGGCTTTGGCCACATACTCTCCTCTACCTACATCAGGAGGGTGCTAGAGGGGGGGAAGAAGCCCCAGTAGAGCCAACTCCCTATATGTGTAGAAAGCCTCCTGGCAGTTATCTACACACAACGTGGGGCCCCCCAGCAGGTCGACACGTCTGTACTCGCCGCCGTGTTTTTTCAAGAAGTGGGGCAGCTCTACATACACCACCTCCGAGTGGGAGAAATCTTTGAATAACACCAAGTAGTTATAGGTGGCCGCCCAGGCGGCCCCCTCCAGCTGCGGCGGCTTTATCGCGGCTATGCGTTTAGCCAACTCGGCCACATACGCCACGTTTTCGTAAACAGCCTCCCTGTCCAGCGGGCTGTGGTAAATATGCCAGATGTCCTCAAGAGAGGATATGGTCACCGCCGGGAGGCCCCACCGCTCGTAGTGTAGGCTGTCGAAATGGGGCTTCGGCATCTCCACAGGCCCCAAGCCTCTGAGCGACTGGTGTAGGTAAGGCATGGCGTACATTCTCGGCGTGCCTATCCCCACCACGTCGATATTAACCAGGAGGGTGGGTCTCCACCTCTTGAGGTATGCGTAAGACCCCCAGGCCCAGTAGAGAGAGGGGACGTGTGGGGCGACTCCCTCCTCAGCCGTGAAGAGACCCAGGGCGATGGGGATGTCGTCTGCTACAAGCTCGCCGAAGGCCAACACCGCCGCCTCTACCCCAGCGCAGTTGTCAGCCGCGCCGACAAGCCAGTGGTCCCAGTGGGCGGAAATCATGGCGGTATTTTCAAAACTGTTAAAGGCGACGAGGCTGTAGCTATAGGTAACCTTGGCGCTAGTCGCCACCTCCAGCTTGACCCTCTTCCCCACAAGCCGGCTCGCCCCCTCGATGCTGGCTACAGGCAGCGGGGTTGGGGCTGCCCCCATGTCGTAACTATAATTATCTGTCACCACAATACGCCTTGGGGGACTCCCCTCGAAGATCACGGCGAGAGCCCCCCTCCTTGCGGCTTCAATCACTATATATTTGGCGTCGTCTAGATCCCGGGGGAATTGAGTTATGACGATATTGCCCTCTATATCTTTACTAAACTCCACCAACCTGCCCTCCACTACTGCGGGCTTGGAGTAAGGCATGGCGAGCCCTCTTAGCTCCACTCCGCCCCCCTCAAGCCTTGTGCCAACATCTCGCCAATAGAGCACCTCTACGGGCGAGAGGTGAAACCAGACAGAGGGTGTGTCCAACGCCGTGAGTAGCCACTGTAGGAAATCTCTCTCCTCCGGCGAGCCTGCCACCAGGTCCGCGTGGGAGATACATCTGGAAAACACCTCCACATAGAAATAGTTAAGTATAAAAATGGGCACGTGGAGAGACGTGGCTGAGCGGTGCTGTGTTGAACCCGGTCTGACCCGTGATGCTACTCCTCTCTTGTATATACAGTAATTAGATCCAGCTTTTCTTTAATCTCTTTTAACAACTCGGCGTCGTGTGTCTTCTGTAGGCTATCCACGGCGGCTTTTAGCTGCTTCACCACATCTAGAAGGGCGTCAAGTCTCTGAAATGCCCGCATCATGTTATCTAGCTGTTCCCTAACCTCAGCCATCTGTTTGATGTTAAGATACGCCGTGAGGATCACTAAGTCTTGTAGCTCAAGTTTTTTCTTCTTCTCCAGCCTGGCTACAGCCTCTGCGGCTAGAGTGGCCACCAGCTTCTCTACCCTCTTGGCGTAATCCTCCACAAGGCTTTTTATCCTCAGATATATAAAAATTTAGTGATGAGGGGTTCGATGGCGCGATTTATGACTGCGGAAGAGACGAGCTGACTTCAGAAGTCTCTCCACCTCTCTAGCCACCTCCCCGCCCTCTCTTTGAGGCCTCTCGAAGGCCCTCTCCACCCCATTTATGCCATCCAGCAGGCTGGCCACCGCCTTTCTAAACAGCCTGCGCTCTGTGGGGCACTCCAGCGTTATGTAGAACCTCCGCCCCGCCAGAGCTCTCCCCAGCCTGTAGTAAAAGTGGTCATCTACAAAGAAGTAGCCAGCGACGCCGTCTTTATGTATGTCAAATCCCAGTTGAACCACCAGGGGGTCCCCCATTTCTAACACCACAGAGGTCAAGGCCCAGAAGCTGCCGTGGCCCGCCCCGGGGGGCAGGGGGAGCGGTAAGGCCTCCCCGCTCCTCCTCCTTATGTATCTCACAGTGGGGCCGTCGGGCCCGCCGTATATTATATACAATGGGAATTTGTGCTCTAAGTGAAGCTCCCAAGTGCCCCAGGGGAAGTGTTTGTCAATAGTTAACACCGCCGCGCCTAATTTTTTCGCCATATAGACCCCGGCGTTAAAGACGTGACCCCACCTGGCGGCGTGTAAGCCCGCCATTATGGTGCCGCCTGTATACAACACCGCCCGCTCCATCTCTAGAGCCATGCCGGCAGCCGTCACTGCGATTAAAGCCTCTGGATTTTTCTTATAGAACTTATGTACCGTAAAGACCTCTTCCCACGTGCCCTCTCTATCTACCGTATAGGCCCCCAGCTCTTTTAACACCTCGGCGGCCCAGTCTTTTGCGGCGACAATTAACATATATATACTACTAACTTCAGCTTATTAATGCAGGGGTTTACCAACTAGAGGAACAACTATACGCCCTTTTGAAAGAAAGACTGCAGTATAACGTCCCCCCGCTTATAGACGGCCCCCTAGCCCCCCTCATCGCCGAGGAGGTAGGGAAATTACACAACCCCACAGTGGCCTACCTGGGGCCGGAACACTCCTTCACCTGGGAGGCGGCGGTAGGCCTACTGCCACACGGCCGGCACACCCCCTGTAGGACCATCACAGAGGTTTTCAGACTTGTGGAAGAGGGCTATGTGGACTACGGCGTGGTGCCCTTTATAAACAGCCTAGAGGGGCCCGTGGGGGAGACTATAGACGCCGTCGCCACGCGCCAGGTGGGGATCATATCTATGGGGGAGCTAAAGATAACGTTATGTCTCGCAAAAAAAGGCGAGCCCAAAGTGGTGTATACTCACCCACACGCCGCGGCGCAAGCCAGAAGACTACTGGCGGCGCTGGGGGCAGAGGTGGCCTACACCACCTCCACCTCGGAGGCCGTGAGGGAGTTTGAGAGATGTGAAAAAAACTGCGCCGTGTTGGCCTCCCCCAAGGCTTTAGAGCGATATGAAAAAACTTGCGGCGTGGAGGATGGGGAGAGCTACACGAGATTTGCCGTATTGGCCAAAGAGGGGGGTATCGGCGAGAGGGCGCTTCTCATATTCGCGGTGCCCAACGTCGCCGGGGCGTTATACAAGGCCCTAGGCCCCCTCGCCAAAAGGGGGATAAACATGACTTTAATATACTCAAGGCC
>JBKBOT010000009.1:0-21888 GCA_046293555.1 Pyrobaculum sp.
ATGACCTCCACATTTGCGTCAAATAGCTTCATGAAGCTGACGGGGCCAGACGCCACGCCGACACTGCCCTTCACCACGTCCCCCTCCGGCCTGAGGAGAGAGAAGTCGTAACCAACGCCGCCGCCTAGCTGTTGTATCACGCCGGAGTAGGTGAGGGCGTCGTAAATACACTGCATGCCGTGATGCGTCAGCGATGATAGGCAATCCTCCACCTCCAGCGTGAAGCAAGAGGCAAACATCTCCCGCCTGGTGCCGGCGTTAAACCAGAAGGGGGAGGCTGGGACGAGCTTAAGCTCTGTAATCAAAGCGAGGTAGCGGCCAGCCCACTCCCCGTCTCTAGCCACAGCCCTAGCCACCCTGGCCACAGCCATTGCCGGCGTCTCTACAAGCTTTGCGCCAGACCTGAGGGCATAGTTGCCGTTTGTGAAGAGACGTAGGGCGCTGTAGGAAAGGGCTCTATCAAACTCCGGCCCCACCCCGGCGAGGTGTCTATACTCCTCTACAGTCACCCTCGCCCTGCCAAACACCTCCTTGTATATACGGCCCAGTAGGTGGGCCTTGGCCACCTCGGCCAGCTCCGGCCTGTCTATTGCCCCCCTAAGTAACTCCAACTGAACCAAGTCGGCAAGCTCCCAGGAATGGACATCCCTGTCGATGCTGATGTTAATTCTGCCGTCTACATCCACGCCCACCTCTTCGCCGGCTTTCGCCACAGAGCGCCTAAGCTTCTCCAAGGAGAATTCTTCCATAGAGCCGCTAAGCTTCAAAACTCTGGCCATGTTATACCCCCCTTTACTATTAATATTCGTAATAGATAAAATAATTTTGGGAGAGAGAGAGCGTTGAAACTAATATAGCGAGAGAAATTCGGCGTCGTTTTGTAGAATCTGTTGTTCTTCTTTTAGACGGCCTAGATATCTCCCCCCGGCCTCTTTTAATGTTGTGTAGACTGCCTCTACCACGTCTTGAGGTACTGTGGGCCTTGGGTGAGGTAGTCCTAGCCTCCCAACTGTCGCCTTGGCTAGAAGCCACGTCTTTATGTGAGACTTATCCACCTCGTCTATCTCTACTTCTAGCCACATAAGTTCTCTAATAAAGCCATATGTCAACAACTTTACGAAGGTCTCCCAGTGTTCTGTAAGTATTTTACCTTCTTGCCTTACTATGGTTTCCACTATCTGGGGGAGTTTCTCCTCTTGGCTGTGGTATTTTGCTCTCGACAAGATTGACACTAGGTGTGGATCTAGTGCCGGCTTTAGGGACTTATGTAACATAACTGTTGTGAGGATTGCTTGACTCGCCATAATCCCCCTGGCGAAGTTTTCTATAGCCTCGTCTATAGCCAGCTCCCTTTTGTTTTTACCTTCTTTTAGTGTCATCACGTCGTCTGGCTCCACTGGGTCTAGTAATATCAACTCGTTGCCGTAAAACACGGCGGGGACGCTAAACACGTAGTCTTTTAGATATGTGAAATAGGGCGTGGAAGCCATCTCAAATTTTATGCCGCCTACGCCTTTTAGCGCCTTGTAGAGCGTGTAGGAGGATTTACATGTGTGGTGTAGCACTATTCTAATCACACATCTCTACTACATGCCTTTTATAAATGTCCCGCCTCTATGTTTTTATGGACATAACATCTCACATCCCGTGATATTCCGAAAGAGGGCTAGACTCACTCCAATCACAAAAACGGATGTAGTAAAGAAATTACTAGATAACGCTATAGTCAAGATTGGTAACTCTAATAAGGCAGTAATGGTGTTTTTTGACTTGAAGTGTCCATTTTGCGCAAAGTTGTTTAGAGAGACAGACGAGATGTTACTAGAGATCGCAAATAGGGGCCTTATCACATATGCCATGTGTGACTACGTGATACACAAAGAGGCTTTGCCGCTCCACAAGGCTTTACGTTGTCTTGACGAGAGGGAGAGGCTTAAGTTTATCAAAGAGGTTTTTAGCGGCAAGATGCCAGAAGTCGCCAACTGTCAGAAAGACTTAGGCGAGTGCACAAAATTGGCAGAAGAGGCTGGCGTCTACGGTACCCCCACCTTGCTGTTTTACGACTTCACAAGGGGTAGGGGGTATCTACATTTCGGCTATATGACGCTTGACGAGGTTTTAGAGGCGATATCTTCGCTATGATCCTAGGCGAGGTTTCCGGCAGGTACGTCCTGTACGATTTTTACACACACCTACTATTCGACGTGCCGAGCCCGCTTGGCGACGTGACTGTAGTGCCACCGCCGCCAGCCTCCTCCCACCAGTTCGCCGTAGTGGGGGCCCTAGTGGCAAAGCTGGGTTACCGCACTAAAGTGCTAAACTTGCCCACATGTAGGAGAACTACGATTTCTAAGGTGTTGACTAACGCCACAGGCGAGCTGGTGTACATAGGTTACGCCCACAGACTGGCTTACGTGGGTCCAGGCGCTGTAATAAACCCGGAGGAGGCCACTACAGACGCCGTGAGGCGCGTGGCGAGAAATAACGTCAGGTTTCAAGTCATGTGGGAGAGGTGTCTAGGCGGCGATTTGTACCACCGAGAGGTGGTACAGCTCGGGTGGCTCCCCGCGGCTTTAGAGAGGCTAGAGGTGTGGCTGGCAGAGCGGCTTGGCAGAAGGTAGCTCATATACATCCCCCTTGAATTTCCTAAAGCCGTAGATCTTCCAGCCGCCTGGATTAAGTATCTTCCTCTGTAGATCTATGTAAGGCACGTGGCTGTGGCCATAGGCAAGCCACATGCCGTCATTAACCATAAGCCTCTTTCTCAAGGCTCTCCCCAGCCTTCCCCTGTCGGCCATCTCGATTAGGCCAGCCAACACGCCGTTTTTAACCACAGAGTCGCCGTGGGTGATCACAGCCTTTTCTGTATAGATGTGGCCGTTATATGCCACTACCTCTACGCCGTCTATCTTCTCAACTAGCGGCATGGAGAGCTGTGGGTCGTGTGAAGACGAGCTAAAGGAGATGTAGAGATGCTTTGGACGTATCTGAAGTATCTCCATGGCCTTTTTAACCAGCCTCGCCGCCTCGTCGCGGCTTACCGCTCTATATTCATCATCAAAGATGTCGCCCACAATTGCCACCTCCTCCATATGTATGGACTTTAGACATTTACGTAGTTGGTCTATTCTTGAATATCTCGAGCCTATGTGTACATCTCCAAAGATAATCACGGTGCCATATTTTTAAATATTTTTAAAACTGCCTCCAGTGAGGAGAGTCGCAATTATTGGGGCCGCTGGTCGCGATTTTCATGTATACAACATGGCGTATAGAAACAAGAGGGGATATAGGGTGGTGGCCTTTCTAATGACGCAAATACCTATCCCCAATAGGAGATATCCGCCAGCGTTATCTGGAGTGGCCGAGGGGGTCCCTATTTACGTCTGGAGGTCTTACGAAGAGCTCACGCGTTATCTAAAAGAGCTACGTGTCGACGAGGCAGTGTTGGCCTATAGCGATCTGCTATATGAGGAGGTGGGACACATAATGTCGGCTGTTTTAGCCAGCGGCGCCACCTTTAAGATCCACGGCCCCCACGAGACGTATTTACACTCCATAAGGCCCGTTCTTGCCGTCACGGCGACTAGAACTGGTGCAGGCAAGTCGTCAGTATCTCGAGAGGTGGTAAAAGAGCTCGCCAGCCGCGGCATTAGAGTCGTGGCGGTGAGACACCCCATGCCATATAGAGACCTCGAGAGGAGCGTAGTCGAGGTGTTCAAAAGGCCTGAGGAGCTCGACGGCCTCACCTTTGAGGAGAGAGAGGAGTATGAACACTATGTGGAATTAGGCGTCCCCGTGGCTGCAGGTGTGGACTACGGGCTTGTGTTAAGAGAGGCGGAGTCTCTAGGCGATGTGATTATTTGGGATGGCGGCAATAACGACTTCCCCTTCTTCAAGCCTGACTTCATGATTACTGTAACCGATGCGAGAAGGCCAGGACACGAGGTGGGCTCTTTCCCCGGCGAGGTGAATTTAAGGATGGCGAACTCTGTGGTTATAACTAAAGTTGGCGACTCTAGGAGAGAAGACGTGGGGAAAATTATCCAAAACGTGAAGAGAGTTAACCCAAACGCGTTGATCACAAAGGCAGATCTGGAGGTGTATGTAGACAGAGATATTACGGGCAAGAAGGTAGTGATCATAGAGGATGCGCCCACTGTTACCCACGGCGGATTGCCGTATGCAGCCGGCTATATTGCGGCGGTTAAACATGGGGCAGTTGTAGTCGACCCGAGGCCCCACGCGGTGGGCATCATGAGGGAGATATATAGGGAATATGGCACAGGCCCCGTGTTGCCAAGCCTAGGCTATACTCCAGAACAGAGAAGAGATTTGGAAGAGACTATTAGGAATATAGACGCCGACGTGGTGTTACTCGCCACTCCTGCAAAAATAGAAAAGGTGGTAAAGATAGACAAGCCCATTGCGAGAGTGAGGTGGAGACTTAAGGTAGTGGAAGGCCCCACTATAAAAGAGCTGATAGACCTCTTTCTAGAATCAAGCCGTCTTGATGTCTCCCAGCGGGGTTCCGCCCAGTAGCGATAAGAGCTGGCGGAGATGAGACGCGGCTTCTATAAGCCTTTCTGCCTCAACCCCAGCGACGCCGGCTATAACCACAAGGACGTCTCTCGTAGTTTCGTCTACTTTTGTCTCCACGCTGTCTCTATATGGATATACGTGAAGAATCTGGCCGTCTGAAGCCAGTACTATCTGGCCGTCTAGCTCTATGGGAGAGCCGCCGATGGGATAAAACAACTCGCCTTTTTTTGACATCCTTAAGTACAGTAGCTTACCCTTTATCTTAGCCATATCGTAAAGGCCTATGGGCACAATGTATTTCATAGAGGTGACGTTACCGGCGTCGACCACGGGGTTTATTCTCGGGAGGGGCTCCCCCCGGAGCGCCCTCCTCAAGAGGGCCTCTTGTGACGGCCTCTGTTTTGTGGGATCTATCTTGAGGACCCTCCAGTAGAAGTCTCTATACGCCCTGATTACGGGGTGGTCTTTTAACGTGTCGAGAGAGAGCGCCCCTCTTACCGCCTCTACGGCTTTATTTATCGCAGCGTCGAGCTCTGTGGGATATCTTCTGTTGTCTACCCCCAAAATCACGTCGTAAGCCACAAAAACTCCGAGTTTTCTAACGGTGTTAACAATCTCCACCATGGGTTAGATAGAGCTTAATTTTAAATGTCCACCCATTTTTAGGACAATGTCTGAAAGCTTCCGTGTAAAAGACGTGGCACTAGGCGGCAGGGGGAAAGATCAGTTGTATTGGGCCGAGAGAAATATGAAGGTACTTGTGGAAATCAGGAAAAGGTTTGAAAAAGAGAAGCCCCTCTTGGGACACACCGTCGCCGCGTGTCTCCACGTGACTAAAGAGACAGGTGTGTTAGTACGCACTCTGGCAGCAGGCGGGGCTAGAGTTGTGTTAATCCCCTCTAACCCCCTCTCCACACAAGACGAGGTGGCAGCTGCGCTAGCCGAAGAGGGCATCCACGTCTACGCCTGGAGGGGTATGAGCGAGAGGGAGTACTACCACGCCATCGGCTTTGCGCTATCTTTCTACCCAACAGTCACGCTTGACGATGGGGCAGATCTCACAGCCACAATCCACAAGCTTAAACACGGGATAAAAGACCCCACCATTGAGTATGTCCTAGAAAGCGCCGGAGGTATAGATGTGGAAAAACTCGCGGCTGGGCTGCGTGGCGGCACTGAGGAAACCACCACCGGCGTCGTTAGGCTAAGAGCCTTAAAAAACGCCGGGAAGCTGGTATATCCAATAATTGCGGTAAACGAGTCTTATACTAAATACCTATTTGACAACCGTTATGGCACAGGCCAGTCGACGTGGGACGGGGTGTTGAGAGCCACCAATCTGCTTGTTGCAGGTAAAAACGTCGTGGTGTCTGGATACGGCTGGGTGGGGAGGGGTATCGCCATTAGGGCTAGGGGCCTTGGGGCACGGAGGGTGATCGTAGTGGAACAAGACCCAGTAAGAGCTCTAGAGGCTGTGTTTGACGGGTTTGAGGTAATGCCTATGGACAAAGCGGCGTTAGAAGGCGATATATTCATAACGGCTACGGGCAATATAAGAGCCATAAGCTTAAGCCATATAGCCAAGATGAGAGATGGGGTGGTGCTCGCCAACGCGGGACATTTCAATGTGGAGATCGACGTGGCTGGACTAGAGCGGGTGGCTGTCTCCAAGAGGGCCGTAAGGCCGTACCTAGAGGAATACACGCTCCCAGGGGGCAAGCGGGTTTATCTAATTGGAGAGGGGCGTTTAGTAAACCTGGTGGCCGCCGAGGGACACCCCTCGGAGGTTATGGACCTATCTTTTGCCAACCAAGCCCTTGCGGCCGAGTATCTAGCCAGACATAAGCTTGCCGTAGATATATACAAGCTCCCAGATGAGCTAGATAGAGAGGTGGCTAGGTTAAAGCTAAAGACCATGGGCATAGAGATAGAGGAGCTGACTGAAGAACAGAGAAGATATATAACCTCGTGGGAGTTAGGCACGTAAGTGATTACAACTCTGGGGCCTGATCTGTGAAGATACTGACCTGCGATGAACACCTTTTGGACATCTCTCTATACATCTTTATCTTTCTTCTCACGGCCCTAATCTGTCTCTTTAGAGGCGCCAAGTCGCTAGTGGCGACACCCAGCGCCTTAAGTTCTCCATATAGCTTCTCAAACCTCTTTTTCTCTCTTACATATCTTTCTAAAAACGCCATTACTCTCCGACATTCTGCCCCCCTGATTACGTAAGCCTCCTCGCTCTCTAGGATCTTTTTTATCTTCTCCACATCTATCCCGCCGAGATATTTGCCAAGTTTTTCAATTAGGTAGTCTACCTCCATATCTTCTCCACTACCCTCTGCCCTAGATATTTGTCTTCTTGTAAAACCTCAACTTCTATATCTTCTACCCACTCCTCCACCACCCCCTCAGAGGTTTCCTCTATTTTTTCCACATCATCGACATGAGTCCACCTCTTCGGGTTTTCACCCCTACTTAGATCTATAGCTAGCAACGTGGCCACAGCTCTAAAGGTCTCGTCGTCTAGGGCGTGTCTAAGTTCATAAAGTTTGGCAATTTTTCTGCCTGGGGGGAGTCTAGACAGCTTAGAGATCACCTCTAGTTTAGCTTCTGCCACGTATCTCGCCGGGTAGCTGACATATAACTACAATAGTTAGAAACGTGGCTAATGGGGTGGCTGAAAGTTATACAACAATAGAGGCGAGATTTGCAATTGTAGGCCAGCGGAGTGTAGCCTCCATAGCCACAGGTCCGTGTATTTCCGACCCCTTTGGATCTCCCTCCGGCGTGGTGATAACAACTGCGTTGTCTTCAAACGCCACCCATGTCCCATCTGGCCTCCTAAAGGGCTTTCGCTGCCTTACAACAATACCCCTAAAGATCTGTCTTCTCAACTCCGGCTTGCCCTCTTTTATTACTACCACAACCATATCTCCAACGCCTGCCCCTGGGATCCTCCTATGTACGGTTTTTGAGTAGTGCCCCACCACCCCTATGATTCGCACAAGTTTAGCTCCAGAGTTATCTGCCACAGGTACTAGGCTGTTCATAAATATGCCGGGAGTTACGTGAAATCTATATGGCACGCCTACAGTTCTCTTGCCGCCACGTTTAGCCATGTGGCTACATTAGCCTACATTATAAATACGTTTCTGCCTACAGACAGGCGGCGCCAGCCAGACGGCTGGAGATGGGTCAGTCCGTCCGTCGCAATTCACCGATCTTATACCAACGCGTTCATCAGCCCCCTAGCCTTTTTTCCAGGAGAGCAACAGCCCCACGTTGCTGGTAAGTTTTATAGCTATTTTATTTTTCTCTACAAGTGGAGGGATTTTTATACGTGGAAACACGCCGTCGTAGTAAAAATAGAGATAGCCCAAGTCCTCTGGGCTCACGCCCAGCCCGTAGCTCGTGACGTAGTCAACCTCCGCGCAGTTGTCCCCCAGAACTTCAATACCCCAATATCTCTGAAAGCCCTTTATGGGGCCATCTCCCTCAATGACAAACTTGCCGTCAGCAATACAGAAGGTGTTTTTCTCCATTTTATAAATCTCGGCCATATATCTATAGAGAGCCCTAAAGCCCTCGTAGAGATTTTGGGCGTCTTTTGGCTCTAATGTCTGTAACGCCGCTGTGGGCAACGTTAGGTATAAAATGGCCTGGGGGTGGCTCACCGGTATTGTGACAACAATTTTTAACAACGTCGGGTCGAAAACAGCCTCTAGCGACCTCACGGTGATCCGACCCCCCCGTGGCGACTGTAGTTCTATCTTATAGTTGGCGTTTTGGTGCGGCTGTACGACCTTCGCGCCGTATTTCGCGGCGATTTTCTCGAGTCCCATTATCTTGACAGCTTTTTCAAAATATGATTTAGGCATAGAGAACGTTATAGACACCTCCCTGCCCTGTAGGCTCTGTAGAAGCGACTCGACTAGCTCAATTCTGGGATTTGCCTGAGAGGGGATATAGCTGTGGACTCCTAACACAATTAAGGCGTCACGCCGCGGTATCTCTATAGGCGTGTCGGCAGCTATAGCTCCAACCACGTCTACAATTGAGGAGAAAAATAAATTTTATCAAAACCCATGGGCCGAGGGCTCTGTGGGCTTAACTATCTCTCTAAGTACAGTGGTGGCGTAACTCCCTCTAGGCAATATGAACTGTATGGCGACATACCCCGCGGCGACAGAATATGTGAGGTCTTTTATCTCCACCTGCGTCTTTCTATAGAAGCCGTAGACCTGTAGGCCTCTAGGCATCTTCAAGAAGGCGTCTGGATTTAACCCCTCGCGTTTTAAGGTGTCAAGTATCGCCGCCCCCACTTTGCCTCTCGGCATCCTGACGCCTACGCCAACTACAGGCAGGACCACAGACCCGCCCAGCCCCTCTATATAGTACGACACCTGTCCGTTTATCTCCACCAAGTCTCCCTCTATCGGCGTGTCTAAAGGAGCCAGCTCCATGCGTTTAGACAAGTAGACATTAAAGAGATATGACTGCGCCGCCTCGACATATATCCTGAGGATCTCTAGCGGTATCGCCATTATGGCGTTCCAGAGGTCAGACCCCGCGGCGAGTTTTTTCAAGACCGCCCTCTCCTCTATAAACCTCTTGGGGAAAGACTCCAACGCCCTTGAGTACTCCCCCCTACAGGCAAGCTCTCTCGACCTCCTGGCTTTTTCAGACTCGTGGGGAAATATCGTACAAAACATTATGTGGAAAAAGCCCTCCGGGTCTTTTCTCAAAAGCGCCCTGCCTAACAGATGGCTGACAGGCCTGATGGTTCCAAACCTCTGGTAGCCGTAGTAATTTGGAATCGCCGTGTTTTTTAGCCTTTCTAAAGCCTCCTGGGCGCACTCCATATGTTCGACATCACGTAACACGATGGTGAACTTATTGCCATAAATCTCGCCGGGGGTTATGGGTCTGTCCATAGGCCACATGTCGAGAAAATTCACGTTAGGTACTTGCGGCAAAGTCGCCACGTTTCCCCTTATAGAAATTATCTGCGAGGTGACAGCCCTGGCGTCTTTAATGCCGCCTATTGAGATGTCTCTACGGCCCACCCCAAGCGTCCTGGCGAGCCGTATGACCAACTTGAGCGTATCCACGTTGCGTTTAACCACATGTATCCACATCCACCCCCCCGGGCTTGGGGCGAGAGACATGCCGTCTCTAGACACCACAGTGCCGTCTTTTAACACCTCCTCCACCACAAAGTCCTCCACCTGTTTTCTTATCACGCCGCCTGAGGGACACGTGTCGATGGCGTAATACCACATGCCTAAGTTTTTGTCGAATGGGGGGGCCTCCCGCATCGGAAAATAGAGTTTAAAAAAGAAAAACAACTTGACGTGGCAAAAGTGTACCTAGGGCCTGCGGGCATTCCTCAATATGTGGCCAAGGCCAAGTCCACCCTAGAGGCGGTGAGGGTAGTGAGAGAGCTGGGGCTAAACGCGATGGAGGTAGAATTCGTACAGGGGGTCCGCATGTCTAGAGAGCTGGCGCGACAGGTGGGCAAAGTCGCCCAGGACTATGGCGTCAAGTTGTCTATACATGCGCCATATTTTATAAACCTGTGTTCAGAAGAGGTGGAGAAAGTGGAGAAGTCGAGATGGCGGCTGGTGGAGTCTCTAGACAGGGCGTCTCACATGGGGGCTTGGGTCGTGGTGGTTCACGCGGCATATTACGGCAAGCTTGGCCCCACGGGCTGTTACCAGAAGGTAAAAGAGGAGCTAGCCAGGGCGTATAAGGAGGCGGGGGCGGGCTCTGTGTACATAGGGGTGGAGATAACGGCTAGAAACAACCAGTTTGGAAGCGTGGAGGAAGCCTTCAGCTTGGCTAGAGAGCTCCCATTTGTAACCCCTGTTGTCGACTGGGGGCATCTCTATGCGAGAAACAACGGCGTGATTAACTACGGCGAGGTGTTAGACCTATGGGCTAGAGAATTTAAAGACGCTTTAATGCACACTCACTTCACCTCTGTGAGGTATAGAAACGGCAGGTTTGTAGACGAACACGAGCCGTTGGAGTACAACATGCCGCCTTTTGAGCCGCTGGCTGTAGAGCTAAAAAAGAGAGAGATCGCAATAACGCTAATATGCGAGTCGCCGCTGTTAGAAAAAGATGCGCTCTATATGAAACAAATTCTTGAAAGACATGGAGTACATCTGGCATGAAGAAAGGCGTATCTGCCTTTGACCTCTTGGCATGTATAGTGGAAATACAGCCATTTATAAAGAACAGACTTGAGAATATCTACAAGACGGAGATAGGCTTTTTGTTTAAATTCCCACAGGGCTTTATTACAGTCAACAAGTTTAGAGTCTCCCCCACAAACGTCTTGTTGGAAAAGACGCATGTTGGCGCCGAGACTCTCCGCGGTCTTTTCCGAGAGGAGAGACTTCTAGAGGTCTCCATGCCTCGATTTGACCGCATTATAGAGTTTAAATTTCAGTCTGGAAGACTGGTGGTAGAGCTAGTAGAGCCTTTTAACGTAATTGCTGTACGTGATGAGAAAATCGTATGGCTTTTACATAGCTACAGGGGGAAGGACAGACAGCTAAAAGCCGGGGCTCCCTACGTCTACCCGCCCCAGGTCTTTATAGACCTCCTGAAGGCAGATGTGGACGAAATCGCCAAGGCCATAGATCCCACCGACGTTAAGAAAAGCCTAGTGAAGAGGTTAGGCACAGGTCATGACCTGGCCGACGAGCTCATCGCCCGAGTTGGGATAGAGCCAGAGGCCGTAGCTAGAGAAATCAAAAAGCTGGTGACAGACATACTATCTGGACATATAAAGCCCTCAGTCTGTATAAAGAACGGCGCTCCCGTCACTGTCCTCCCCATAAGGCCGGCTCAATGCGACGAGGTTAAACATTTCGACAAGTTCTGGATGGCGCTAGACTTTTACTTCTCCCCACTGGAGCTTAAAACTGCTGCGTCACAAGCGTCAAGCAATTTGATACAAAAGAAAAAGAGGCTTGAGGCCACCATAGCGGAGCTAGAAAAGAAGATTTCTGAATTTAGGCAAGAGGCAGCCCGCCTAAAGGCCATAGCCCACAAGTTGCTCACCTACAAGTATGAAATTGAAGAAGCCATGAGGGGGGGAGAGTCCAGTGTACGTATTCAACACGTAGACAGAGTGTTACGAGTGGAACTACCTGAAGGCGACGTCATAGAGCTGAAAAAAGGACTGGGGCAACAGATTACAGACCTATTTGACAAGGCGAAAGAGTACGAAGAGAAGGCAGCCAAGGCGGTACAGGTGTTAGAAAAACTCAGGAGGGACATGTCTAGAGTTGTAGAAGAACAGAGACAGATAGAGGCGAGGATTGTTGTAGAGAGGAGTTGGTTTGAAAAATTCCGTTGGACTATTACTACAGGCCTGAAGCCTATAATTGGCGGCAGAGATGCTTCACAAAACGAGGCGATAGTCAGGAAATACTTGAAGGATCATTACCTCTTCTTCCACGCGGATATTCCAGGCGCCTCAGCTGTGGTGATGCCCCCAGCAGAAGACCCACTTGAGGTACTTCAAGCCGCACAGTTTGCCGCAGCGTATAGCAAGGCGTGGAAAATAGGCATACATGCGGTAGATGTTTATTACGTGCGTGGGGGGCAAGTCTCCAAAAGCCCCCCCTCTGGCCAATATTTAGCAAAAGGGTCGTTTATGATATATGGAAAGAGGGAATATGTTAAAAACGTCAGGCTAGAGCTGGCGGTGGGCTGTCGGAAAGACGACAACAGGGTGGTAACCGCTCCTCCAAAATCCGCACCGTTGTTAGCAGAGAGATATGCCGTCGTCACACCTGGAAACATGGAGAAAAGCAGGTTGGCCAAAGAGCTGGCAAATAGATGGGGCGGCTGTACTATCGACGAGATAGCAGCCGCATTGCCAGGTCCCTCGAGGATTTCAGAACATGGGAAAGGCTCCCCACTGCCGTGGGGTGAAATAGAGCGTATATTTAGCTGGTGACAGACTGTATAATAAAGGGCGCCCCCCATCTGGGCTGTATATATGTAGACTCCATGTTGGGATGGCTGGCCAGATTTTTACGTATAGTCTTCGGCCTTAAGGTGACCTACAGCCCAAATATAGACGACGTGGAGTTGTTAAAGACGCAATGTCTCGTGGTGACTATGGACGAAGAGCTTTTTAAAAACAGGAGGGGGCCAACAATCCTCTTAAAAACTGGCGACCACATAGTATGGATATCTGTCTTTCTCTCTCTTGGCGCCAAGCCCTTTGAGAAATCTACATGTCCCACCTGCGGCGGGGAGTTGGCAGAAGTCACATGTAAAGAGGCAGAGTCTCATGTGGGTCACGAAATCCGTAGCTCTCAATGTTGGCGTTGTACCTCATGCGGCCATATATATTGGCGGGGTAGCCACTGGCGTGGGATTTACGACACTGTAGAAAGGGCTTCCCTCATACAGAGGCCTTGTCTACACATCGGTTAAGTAGGCGTAAAATGGCTGGGGTGAAGTAATATAGTGCTGTCAATACCTCCACACCTTGGGCAAGTTTTAACACCTCACGTACTTGACTACATGTAAAAACGCCGCCGCTATAGATAATAGGGACGCCCTCGGCCATGGCCCGCATCTTTTCTAAAAGCCGTAGGCCGTATTTATAAAGTAGCAACCCACTAAGCCCCCCCACCCCAGTGGAAAGCCTGGGGTCGCCTACAGGCATGGTGTTAGTCACCACAAGGCCCCACCCCAGCCTCCTCACATGTCTGGCGACTGACTGTAGGTCTGTAGAGGGCCCAATCTTCACAAATACCGGCAGCCCTATCTCCAGCTCGGGGGCAGTCTGCCAAAACCCCCTGTAGGTGGGGCTAGAGATATTGAGCTCTATAGCTGCCGGCTTGAAGTACCTCTCTACGTACTTTAGCTGTGTTAAGAAATCCCTCGTGTCGAACCCCGCCAGGCTTATAAATATGGGATACCGCAACTTCGCCACTCTAGACAGCACCGTGGCGATCCCTGGGGAGTTCAGCCCCATGGCGTTTACCAGCGAATATGGGTACAGCCTGGCTGCCCTAGGCGGCTTGTTGCCCCTCCGCCTATATGGCAAAGTAGAGCCCACCACGATAAAGCCGGGGCAGAAAAAAGAGAGAAACCTAGCGTACATCCCAGATTTGTCAAACCCAGCGGCTACGCCCACGGGGCCACATGTCCTCACGGCCCCCACCTCCCACATCCTCTCACATCTACACGGCGGCAGGGGGATAGAGAGGAGTAGAGACCCCACCCTGTGGGTTACCTCTGGGTGGACGGCATGGAGGGCTCTAGCCAGCCTAATTAACAACGCCATCTCTCTAGGTACTCTACCGCAGCTTTGTAATCCTCTACGCCTATATACGGCCGGAGTTGTTCCAACAAAACACCCATCTTAAATACGCTATATACCTCAACGCCGAGGTTTTTCACATTCTGTACGCCGCATTGCTCCCTGTCGAGAAAGACCGCTACGCCCACCACATGGCCCCCCGCCTCCCTAACGGCGTTTAACACCTCCACCACGCTCCTCCCTGTGGTCAACACGTCATCTATGACAACCAGCCGCCTATTTGACACATCTGCCCCCTCCACAAGACGCCTCAAGCCATGTTTCTTCGCCTCAATTCTCACATATCCAAACGGCTTTTTCATAAGGTATCCCAACACAGAGGCGTAGGGGATGCCCCCAGTGGCGACGCCTATAATTACCTCGAAGTCAAGTCTAGACAAGATAGATCTGTATTGATGTACAACCCACTGAAACAGCTCCGGGTCTCCCAACACCTCTCTCAGATCTACGTAGAAGGGGCTTTCCAAACCGCTAGACAACTGGAAGCGCCCAAACTTTACTACCTTAGAAAGTTCGATCATACCAAGTCGCCCAGCTCGTGATAACGCCCGCAATAACTACAGACAAACAGCGGGGGCTCTCTCCTGACTAGATAAAACACAGTTGTGGCGGGCTCTCTAGGCGCGTTGGTAATACATGTCGGGTTTTTACATTTAAAACGCCCCTTTATCACCTCGGGGGGAGACACCCTAAATTTCTTAACTACCTCAAAGCCGCGGATGATATTTATAGTCGCCGTGGGGGCCACCGCAGATATTATATTGACCTCTTCGGGGGTGAGCTCACGTCCCCCGATCTTTACGATGTCCTTACGCCCCAGCTTCCGAGACTCTACATTCATGACGAGAGCCACTCTCGCCCCCTCTCTCCCAGTGATGCCCAGTACCCGCAATACCGCAAGCGCCCGGCCTGCCGGGATGTGGTCTATCACAGTGCCGTTTTCAATCTTACTTACGATAAGCTCTTTCGACATTGATATAGATCTAGAGAGGATTTATAAAAATGCGGGGGGTGGGATTTGAACCCACGCAGGCCTACGCCACAGGGTCTTAAGCCCTGCCCCTTTGACCTGGCTCGGGCACCCCCGCCCAGATTTGGTTAACACAGGTACTTAAAAGCTTTACAACCCACCCAGGCGTGGTACAGGGCGAGAACTGGTGCGGCGGCCGGGATTCGAACTCCCGGGGTTTGCCCTCCCGGGATCAACGGCTTTCCTCGCTATAGCGTGGGAGGCCGCCATCCTAAACCAGGCTAGACTACCGCCGCCCGGTATCTTTAAAAAATAGGTATTTAAAACTTTATCTGAACTGCCGCCCCACTTCTGTAAACTCTATCGTGTCTTTATCGTAATTATAGTACCCCACCTCGATATATGTGGGCTTCCCATCTCTAACAGCGACGCCCCACAGCACGAAGTTGGGGTTCGCCCTATCCCCATTTTCATCTAGTAAAACCACGCCGGTGGCGCCTTTGTATCTACCCTCCTTGCCCCACTGCTCCAACGTGGCACGTACCTTGTCGGGATCATCTGTGCCTATTGTCGCCATGATCTCTCCTAACATCCTGATTATGTCATAAGATTGCGGGGCTGGAGTTATGGGCTCCGCGCCACATCTAGCTTTAAACTTTCTGTAGAACTCCTGATACTCTGGCGTAGTCGGCAGAGCCCAATTCGCCGTGCCAACCATCTTGCCTCTTGCCATAACGTCGCCGCCCTCCTGTAGTAATATTGGCGAAAAGGCCATGCCCTCAGTCCCGATAAGCCGTGCTTGCGACAAGACTGGGTCTTGCCCAATTGCCTTCAACACGACAGAGCCGTCGTCTTCAAAAGACACAATCACCAAGGCGAAGTCAGGCCCCACAAGGCCCCTAACCTCTGTGGAGATCTTTCTCACAGCCTCTGGCGCCGCCTGGGGGAAAACCTTTGGGTCGGGGTCATATGCCGCCGCGGAGACAAGCTTAAATCCACGCGCCGCGGCCTCTTTCTGAAGCTCTAGATATAGCCCCTCTCCATAGGGGTCTTTCCTATATATAATCGCCACGTTTTTTACCCCAAACTCCTTTAAAATTGCCCCAATGGCCTTGATCTGTTTTGCGTCTGTCCCCACAATCCTATAAAGCCAGTCGTTAGGTAACGCCAAAAGCGAGGAGGTAGACCAGGCGCTGAAGAGAATTACGCGGTTTTGATCTGCGAAGGGCTTTTCGCCAGAGGCCTCCCGGCTGGTGAGGCCGGCGTGAGTTGCCCGCACGCCTCTTGCGTATAGTGTTTGTAACTTCTGTAAGGCTACCGTGGGGTCTAGCTGTGTATCTTCAACATAAAGCTCAAATTTTATCCCGGCGTGTTTTGCGTTAAGATCCTCTACTGCCAGCTCGGCGGCGCATTGCGCCAATCTGGCATAACTACTAAACCCCCCCGTCAACGGGAGGAGGGCACCTAGTTTGAACACTTTTGCCGGCTGCGTAGGCGTGCTAGGTGTGGACACGTTAGATGTAAACAACAAAAGTCCGACGATGATCAATATGGCCACTACGCCTATTATTATGTAGAGAGTTTTTGAGGCCATAGAAGAATAATTATGATAGTTAATAACGTTTTTTCCATTAAAGTTTTTTATTGCCAAATTCTTCACACTGTGTCCGAAATTTTAAGAATAGAAAAGCTAGAAGCTGGCTACGGCAAATTTCACGTCCTCTTTGGTGTAGAGCTGGCGGTAAATGCAGGAGATATTGTAGTACTGTTAGGGCCTAACGGAGCGGGGAAATCCACATTGCTAAACAGCATAGTGGGCATGGCGGATATATATAGCGGGCGTGTATTACTTAATGGGCTTGATATCACGGGCAAGCCGCCTCACGAGGTCATGAAGCTAGGTGTCGCATATGTCATGCAGTCTCCCAACAATTTCGGCACTCCTAACATATTTGGCGAACTTACGGTATATGAAAACCTACTGGCGGCATCAGCCGGCGTCCCAAAAAGAGAGGCCATAGAGAGAATTAGAAAAGTTTACGAAATATTTCCAAAACTTAGAGAGCTTGGCGATAGAAAAGGCAAGTTCCTCTCTGGAGGCGAAAGACAGATGCTTGCCATAGGCATAGGGCTTATGAAAAAACCAAAACTACTCATGCTTGACGAGCCAACGGCAGGACTTGCGCCAAAGCTTGTAAGCGACTTTTTCAAAACCATAAGGGCCATCAGAGATCTGGGGATCTCCATACTGTTGGTAGAACAAAACGCTAAAAAGGCTCTTGAAATTGGCGACAAGGCCTATGTGTTAGTTACAGGCAGGATAAAATATAGTGGTGACGCCAAAGAGCTTACCGAGGATAGACTGGCCTCGATATTTTTGGGGCAGTGATAGAATTTCCAAAAGGCGCCAAATATAGGGTATACAAAACTAGAAACTACACTATATACTACGTAGTTGGAGAAGTAGAGATAAAAAATGTCAGCAGGAAGATGATAAAGGGAGGCCACGAATTTCTATATGTCGAAAACACGATTGTGGTGAGGCCGGTTAAACAGATTTCTCCAACTCGAGAAGTTCCCTCAAGCTAATACGTACAGTCCACCCGTCTGGAAGCTCCCTCACAATTATAAAATCTAACATGCCCTGTCTTATCTCTTCTAGCGCTATAAGCACGGGGTCTGTGGTCCCAAGTTGTTGAATGTCGACAAGAGGCTGGGCCCCCATGGCCAGTTGGGTGGCGCGGGCGCCCACCACACGCGCTATTTCGTATTTAGAAAGCCTGGGGGGGTACAACTCCCTTTTTATCAACGCCTTTTCTAACAGTTCAACCAGTTTAGAAATACGTTCAGAAAGTTCGATAGACGTAAGGCTTTTCATAAGCCCCAATAAAAATATTTATTTATATTTTAAAAAAGGGGTTAATCAAACTTAGTCTCGCTCTTTTCCTCTCCTTCTTTCTCCTCCTTTTTCCCTTTCTTTTCTTCCTTCTTGGGCGCGCCGGCGGCAATTATGTCGTCAATACGTAGCAACATTATGGCTGCCTCTACTGCGGATTTGATGATCTGTTTCTTTACTAGCAATGGGTCCCACACATTTAAGGCGGCCATGTCGCTGACTCTCCCGCCGTGGACATCTACTCCGGTCACATTCTCGCCGTTGTCATGTCTCCTCCTTAGTTCTGCAATGGCGTCTACAGGATCTAGGCCTGCAGTCAGCGCCAATATGGTGGGCACGTGCTCTAGGGCGTCTGCAAACTTCAGGGCGGCTAGCTGTTCTTTACCAGACAGCTTTCTGGCGAACTCTCTGACTCTTCTCGCCACTTCTATCTCAAACGCCCCGCCGCCAGGCACTATCTTAGGCTCGCGGAACAAATCTCTGGCAACATGTAGGGCGTCCTGTAGTGAGCGTTCTACCTCGTCTAAGATGCGGTCGCTGCCCCCTCTTACCAATATCGTGACGGCCCTCGGGTTTGGGATCTCCTCTACAAATACCATCTTCTCCTCGCCAACTTTTCTCTCCTCTACGACGCCAGCCTGACCTAAATCCTCCGGTTTGGCGTCTTTAACGCTACTGATAATCTTAGCGCCTGTGGCTCTAGCTAGTTTCTCAATGTCGCTACGTTTTACCCTTCTAATGGCCATAATCCCCCTCTTGGCGAGGAAGTGTTGAGCCACCTCGTCGATGCCTTTTTGTGTTATCACCACGTTGGCGCCAATGGCCGCCAGGTGGTCTACATAAGATTTGAGTATTTGTGCCTCCTCGTCTAGAAAGGCCTTGATCTGATTGGGCGAGGTGACAGAGATCTTTGTAGTCCATTCGGGCTTTTCGATCTCAAGCGGGGCGTCTAAAATGGCGATTTTTGCGCCAGCCACACGTTTGGGCATGCCGGGGTGCACCACCTCTTTGTCTAACACAACGCCTCTGATTAATTGCGTCTCGTAGATAGACTTGCCCTTCTTTTTCTCAATTTTAACCCAGTCTAGGTCTAGATAGGGCTTGCCGTCTCGCGTCTCTACAGCTTGTAAAGCCGCCTCTACCACAAGATTTGCCAAGTAGTCTCTTGTCTCGGCAACTACCTTGCTAGACAGGGCGCTTGACACCACTTTTAACAGCTGTTCTTTAGTGAGGTCAATAGGTCTTGCTATCTCCTCGGCGACTTTAAGGGCGTGTTCACTTGCCTTCTTGTAGCCATCGATAACAATAGTGGGGTGTATGCCCTCCTCTAGTAGCTCCTCTCCAAGTTCTAACAGCTTGCCCGCAAGTACAACCACAGTGGTGGTGCCATCGCCCACCTCTGCGTCTTGCGCCTTGGCCACCTCAATAAGGAGCTTGGCGGCCGGGTGTTGTACCTCCATCTCCTTCAGGATAGTGGCGCCGTCGCCCGTGATGGTGACGTCTCCAAACGCGTCTATTAACATTTTGTCCATACCTCTCGGCCCTAGGGAGGTGGCTAATATCTCGGCGATGACTTTAGCTGCCTGGATGTTAGACCTCCTGGCGTCTACCCCAGTGGTCCTCTGGGACCCCTCCTTTAATATCATTACGGGCACCCCAGTCCTAGGAGCTTGTGCTTGTGACATGGCTTTACAAAATTCGTGTATATAAAAACATTTCGTGGCTAGTTGCGGCCAGAGAGAGATAGCAGAAGCCGCCACTTGGCCTCCACCTCCTCTTCAAGTAATTTAGCTTCTTCTTCAGTTATGTGTGCAAACCTCCCCTGTAGTTTTAAATACTCGCCCAACGGCTTTCTCTTGGATTTGTCCGTATATATAGTGCTCGGCGGGTTTAACCTCACCACGCCGTTGTCATATTCCCAAAGTATCCACACGCCAGTCTCTACGGCTAACTTAGCCACCTCAACGGTTTTGGAGGGGTCAAAACGCCAGCCAGGCGGACAGGGCGCATATAGATGTATAAACTTAAACCCCTCTATCTCTGCCGCCCTCTTGAGTTTTCTGTAGAGGTCTTGAGGGTAGGCAATGTTGGCTGTAGCCACATAGGGAACCCCGTGTGCCATCATGAGTAAAGCCACGTCTTTTTTCCTCTCGCGTTTTCCTACAGGCGTTGTGGCCGTCCAGGCGGCGCGTGGGGTAGAGCCACTGCGCTGTATGCCGGTATTCATATATGCCTCGTTGTCATACATGATGTAGATAATATCGCTGTTTCTCTCCGCAGCGCCGCTCACTGTGGCGAGACCTATGTCTGCAGTGCCGCCATCTCCAGCCCACACCACCGCATGTCCCCTCACGCCCAGGGTCTTAAATGCCTCTGAGATGCCCGTAGCCACAGCTGCAGCTGAGGCAAAAGGCACGTTTAATATCGGCATAGCTACGCCAGATTTGGGAGAAAGCCCTTGTACCACAGAGGCGCAGCTAGCCGGTATTGTCAACACCGCCGCTTCTCCAAGCGCCATCCCCAAGACCTTTAGCCCTATCATCATGCCGCATCCCGCACACGCCGCATTTCCCGGCATCACGTATTTCTTCTTGGGTAGTTGATCCAGGCGGAAGCTCATATCACAAACTCCACCTCTCCATATCTGCCATATATGGCGTTTTGTGTAGTCTCGTAGAAGTTACTACTGTCGAAATCCACGCCGGCGATGCCCGCCACAATGTTTATCACCCTGGCTTTAGATAGTACAGATCTTATCTCCACGCCGAGCACGCCGCCTGCAGGCGTGATATCTCTATCGTATATAATTACCACCTCGTATTGATCCAGCCTTCTTATTTGTTCCACCGGGAGGGGCCTTATAAACCTCAGCCTCATGAGGCCTATGGGGACACCCTTGGCTCTAAGCGAGTTTACAGCCTCTTTGGCGTCACTACACCACGCGCCGGTACATACAGCCAGATACTTGGCGTCGTCGGCTTTATACCACTCCACAAGACCTCCATAGCTGCGACCAAACAGCTTTCCGTATTCCTGATCTATTTGGCTAATTACTTTTTTCGCCTCTTGATGTGCGTTATAAACCGCCACCTTATGTCTTGCATGTAGTCTGTTTTCAGAGGGGAGGTTTCCAAAGACAATGGGGTTACCCGGGCGGAAAGCTATGGGGAGCTCGGGGTTGCGGGGCGGTAGGAACTTATCCACAAGCTCCTGTTGGGGGATCTCTATAGGCTCTGTGGAGTGACTTAAGATAAAGCCGTCGATACCTACCGCCACGGGGAGGGCCACAGATTCGGCAATTTTAAACGCCTGTAGAGTTAAATCAAAGGCCTCCTGCACGGTTTCAGCCATGGCTATAACCCACCCGCTGTCTCTTAACGTCAAGATGTCGTTATGTTCCACATGGATATTCCACGGCGGGCCTATAGTCCGCGTTACTACAGCCATCACCACAGGCGCCCTGCTTAACGCAGTCCACCAAGCCGCTTCATACATATACAAAAGCCCATGTGAGGATGTGGCAGTAAACACCCGGGCTCCCGCCATGGCGGCCCCATAGACTACAGACATGGCCGAGAATTCAGACTCCACGTTGACAAACCTGGCGTCTAGCTCCCCCCTCTCTACAAATTCCGAAAGTTTTTCCACAATTGACGTCTGGGGGGTTATGGGGTATGCAGATATGACATGCGGCCTCGCCATCTTGACCGCATGGGCCACCGCGTAGTTTCCAGTCAACGCGGTTTTCTGCACCGCCAGAGCCTTCATGACCCCCCCTCAGGCGCCATCTCGACGGCTTTTACTGGGCAGACATCTACACATATCCCACAGCCCTTACAGAAGGCGTAATCTATCTGTACCTTCCTCCCCTTCTCCCACTCTATCACAGAGTCTGGACAGTATAGCCAACAGATCCCACAGTCTATACACTTCTGGAGATTTACCACCGGCCTATATGTACGCCAGGTTCCAGTAATCCCCGCAGAGGCCAAGGCGGGGGTGGAGATGGGCAACACGTCCTATACCCGTTACCCATTTATATGCTTTATATTTATATATAGAATATAGAAGATTGAGAAAATAAATAAAAGTAGAAAGTCGTACATTAATAGAAAA
>JBKBOT010000009.1:21980-57121 GCA_046293555.1 Pyrobaculum sp.
TAGAAAAGAAAAAATATGGATAAGAAATTAAAGACGTGTATGAAGTAATTTTCTTGGGGAGAGGCGGGCAGGGGGCCGTCACCGCGGCGCAGCTGTTGGCATACGCCGCGGCGCTAGAGGGAAAGAAGGCACAGGCGCTGCCAGAATTTGGCGCAGAGAGGAGAGGCGCCGTGGTGAGGGCATACTTAAGAATAGGCGAGTCTTTACTACATTCCACCATAAAAAAGGCAGACTATGTGATCATACTAGACGGCAAGATATTGGGGCAGATAGACGTGAGACAATACGGCAAACCAAACGCGGTGTATATAGTAAACACAAGAGAGGTCGGCGACTGGTATATATCGCTAGACGCCACCTCAATTGCGTTAAGACACGGCCTAGTTGTGGCCGGCTGGCCTGTGGTAAATCTCATAATGGCCGCAGCTTTTGCCGCCATAACTGGCCTCATCTCGTATGACAGCATCATAAAGGCGGTGCCAGAATACGTCCCCAAAAAATATGTCGAAACTAACATCAAGGCGATAAGAGAGGTATACGAGACCCTGTTGGCGGCATCTGTAAGAGCTCTGTGACTTTTACATAACAAGCCCTCTGCTGTAAATAAAAATATATGCTAACTACGTGAGGGTTGGCACTGGCGCTATATGGGGCGTTGTAGCTGGCTCTATAGTTGGGGTGGCTGCGGCTGTCACCTCATATCTGACTGTGATGACTGCAAGAGATTGGCTAAAAGAGCAGACATATTGGTGGTCAGTAGACGTTATGGGAGAAGAGGCGGCTAGACGATATGCCGAAGCTGCAGTGGCTTCGGCGATTGTGGCGGCTCCCATAGGCGCGTTTTTCTTCACCGTGGCGTTATATCTAGTTATGGGCGTCGTCATGGCGCTTTTGTGGAGACGCGTTAGGCCTTGGTGGGCGTTGGGGCTTCTGTTTGGAGTAATCCTCTTGGCGATAGATGTGGTGTCTGACCTATTGGCCAAAGTCTCTGGGCCGAGGCCCCCCGCCATACCGGCCTATATGTCGATATTGTTAAATCTCGCCGGGCCGCTCCTACTTGCGTGGTTTTTAAAGGCCCTACGGCCAGAGGCCTGAGTCTATTGAGTATATCTCTATGTCTGGGGTGACCACCCCTCTCGCGTCTATAATAACCTTTGTTTTCATCATGGAGGCCAGCCTGCTGGCTTGAATCCTGTAGGTTGAGTGGTCTGTGGCCACTATGGCGACATCTGCCTCTCTTAAGGCGTCGGCCAGATCTCCTGTAAGGCCAATCTCCATGTTTTGTAGCGTCTGGTCTCTCTCTATATATGGGTCGTGTACCACAATTTGCCGTGGCTTTATGCCGAGTTTTAACAACGTGGATACCAGGTCGTATGTGGGGCTGTTTCGCGGGTCGTCTATATCTCCTCTAAAGGCTAGTCCCAATACCGCAATTTTCGCCGTAGCTGGGTTTATCCCATGTCTCAACATCGCCCTAAAAACCGCAAATGCCACCTCCTCTGGCTGTTTCTCGTTTATCTTTCTTGCGGTAAATGTGAGCGGTAGCTCTATTTCATACCTCGCCGCGGTCCACATCAAGAGGTAGGGGTAGACAGGTATGCAGCTACCCCCAACGCCCGTACCCGGCTTATGGACGTGGCTGTAGGGCTGGCTGTTTGCCGCCTCTCTCGCCCGCCTAAACGAGATCCCCATGACGTTTGCCAGCTTGGCCATCTCGTTTGCTAAAGCGATATTTACATCCCTATATACGCCCTCTAGCAGTTTTTCAAACTCAGCCTCCTTTGGTGTAGGCAAGACGATCACGCCCCTCTTGGCGATTATTTTATAGAGCTCGGCGGCTTCTTCCGCGCTTTTAGGCCCCACGCCGGCTACTATCTTTGGGTAGTTTTCCACAATGTCCCTAAGGGCGTGTCCCGTCATTATGCGCTCAGGGCTGTAAGCTAGGTAGAAATCCTCCTCGGCTATAAGCCCAGAGGTGTTTTCTAAGGCTGGCCTCGCCACTTCTTCCGTAGTGCCGGGGGGGACGCTTGACTCTAGTAACACCAAGTCGCCCCTCTTAAGCCCAGCCCCCACACTTCTTACGGCAGACAACAGGGCGGTGAAATCCACGTCGACAAAAGAGCTCTGTTTCTTCAGGAGGACAGGCACTGCGATTATCTTCACGTGGCTTTTCATAGAGGCAGCCACGCCGTCTGTAGTGGCGAAAAACCTCTTTTCTCTTATGGCTGACGTCAAGCTGTTTACCACATCGCCCTCTAGATACTCCACCATCCCGCTGTTAAGCTTTTCCACCTTTACCACGTCGATATCTACGCCTATTACCCTAGCCCCCGCCTGCGTCCAGGCGGCAGAGAGCGCAAGCCCCACGTAGCCAAGTCCATATATGGCCACGGTTAGACTCCCCTTTTTTAACAAGTCGACTAGCACGGCCTCTAGTTTAACGTTTTTAATAAAGATAGGCCTTCAGCCATGGAGATCCATGTTGTGGGATATGGGGGATGGATCTCCCAGCCGCCTCTTGGCTACACCTCTCTATATGTAAAAACAGATCTTAACCTACTTATAGATGCTGGCGAGTGTACATATGTTAGGTTGACACAATGCGGGTTGCCGTGGCCTGACGCCATATTTATAAGCCACAGACATGGAGATCACATACTGGGGGTCCCCACATTTCTCCTAATGGCTAAAAAACTTGGCCGTAGCCTCAAGCTTATAGGCAGCGTGGAGGTGTTAGAAGCGATTAAAGCTCTGGCGTCAATAACCGCAATTGAGAAATCTCTAGAGTATGTAGAACTTGTCGAGGCTGGAGAGGAGCTTACGATAGGCGCCACGCGGCTGAAATTCGTCCAGACGCGACACCCGGTCTACACCCAGGCGGTGAGGGTAGAACATAGCGGCAAGTGTTTTGTATATAGCTCAGACACCGCACCCACGGGAGGCATAATGGAGCTAGCTAAAGGCTGCGACCTACTCGCACATGAGGTATCTGGCAACCCCGGCCAAGAGGAGGAGGCACATAGGGTGGGTCACAGCACAACTAGAGACGCAGTGGAGGTAGCCAAAACGGCTGGCGTAAAGGCGTTATTGCCACTACATTTCTACATAGATCAGCCCCTCGTGCCCCCCGGCGTCTCCCTCGTGTTGCCCACCCCCTGTGGCCGTATTGTTATATGACATGTTATAAGCTAGCTAGAAATAGAGAGCTGTTTGCCTTCCCGTATCCCATCTCCATATGGAAAAACCCCCCAAAGTCGATAGATTACGTAAAAGACCTCGTGGAGGCCTACGGCTTTACTAATATATACACCGTAGGCGACGTGGTTACAAACAACTTTCTAAGTTACGGCCTCATTCCAACCTCGGCTGCTGTAGATGAAAAAACAAGACGGGAGACATATGTCATACATACACACTTTTTCAGAAAGATCTTAAGAGTTCGCAACCCACCTGGATATATCACGGCAGAGGCGTGGGCAGCAGTAGAGGAGGCGGTAAGAGATGGGGGCACGTTAATCAAGGTAGAGGGAGAAGAAGACATGCTCTCTCTGGCCTTCATAAAGCTGGCTTCTAGCCACTCCATTGTGATTTATGGTCACTACCTCGGCGCCCTTGTCGCCATTCCGGTGGACTGGTATAGAGAAAATATCTTAAAGCTGTTTGACCAGCTAGAGGGATGTTAATTCAGACAGCTGCCGCGTCTTCACCACTCGTCTTTGGTCGGGATCATCACAGACGTACAAAACTTAGCCTCACATACATCTTTTTAAAGTGTATATATACTACATGAGGCCCTCGACTATAGTGGCTATAGGTATTGCGGTCATATTGGCAATAGCCGCGGCGGTTATATACACAAAAATCCCTCAACATGAGACAGCCGTTGTAAATAGCGAAGAGGTGCCGTTACCCCCATGGGCCATCTCTTTCGGCCAGCCAGACGCCACCACCTTGTTGATCGAACTTTATGACTTGCACTGCCCCTACTGCGCGAAGGCACATGAGCAACTAGACCCGCTATATGGCCAACTGATCAGAGAGGGCAAGTTAAGAGTGGTATTTCTAGACCTGGTGGTACATCCAGAAGCTGTCCCAGCCCACAGGCTTCTACATTGTGCCTACAGAGAGCTGGGAGATGCCACATTTGGCTTAATATCAAGGCTTTATGAGGTATTTTTAAGAGAGGGTCCATACAAGCAGCTAGAGTTGTTATCTCAATACAACTGTGACGACGCCCCTACAGAAGCCGAGTTTAACAACGCCGTTAGAGCTCTGTTGACATATCTTTCGAAAAGGGGGGTAGCTGTCAGAGGGATAGGTACCCCCACATTTATAGTTATAAAGGGCGGGGCTATTAACGTGGTAGTTGGCGCAGAGGTGGAAAAAGTGAGGTCTTTACTTAGTCAGTAGCTGGGGGTATTAACCTCTCTCTTTCCTGCATTAAGGCTAACCACCTGGCTCTTTCTAAGATTCTGGCCACGTCGACATATCCATATTCATAAAACTGGTTTATCAACTTTGTGAGCTCTTCGACTAGAGCCGAGTTTATTTGCATAAAGTGTCGAATTGTGTAAATATTTAAGCTTTTTTATTGGCTCAGCTAGATGTGAAATATGAGATAGACGCCAGACGTAGGACAATTAGAATAACGCCCACGAGAGAAGAAGATCTCTACTTTACCTACCTCCTGATAGACCTTGGAGACATTATACGTGGCTGGACTGTAAGAGAGTACAGGCCAGAAGGCGCTAAAGAGGGCGAGAGAGTAAAGATGTTCCTAGCGATAAAGGTAGAGGCTCTGGAGTACCACAAATTCAGAGGGAGTCTAAGGGTTAGAGGTACTGTAGTAGATATACAAGAGGGGGTAGAGGGGGTAAAGGGGAGGAGACATACCTTTGAGGTGACGCCAGGTAGAGAGGTTTACATCGAGAAGAGAGAAGAGATCCCCATAGAGGCCGTTGTGGAAGTTCTAAACCTAGCCAAGACCATGTTGCCTAGAGTCCTGTTGGCTTCTGTAGATGACGAAGAGGCCGTGGTGGCTTACATCACGGCTGTGGGAATCGAGATCTTACAACAGATTTACAACAGGAAAAATGAGGACAGCCTTTTTGAGGAATATCTTGATGCAGTATGTAAAGCTATAGAGATATATACACAACGTCTTAAGCCAGATAAGGTTGTAGTAACAGGCCCAGGTATGGTAATCGAGCGGATTCGTCCAGGTGAGAAAATCCCCCAGAGCGTAGGCGGGGTTGCGGGAGTTTATGAGTACATGAGGAGGGGGCTTTACGACGAGCTTAAAATCGAGATGGGCATCGAGGCTTACCACAAGTTTATGCAAAGACTTGCCACAGATAGGGAGTCGGTGGCTATCGGTATCGAGGAGACAGAAGAGGCGGCGGCTGTCGGTAGGGTGGAGATCTTACTTATACTCGACATATATATAAAGGAAAGCCCAGCAAGGGCCTGGCATCTAATAAATAAAGTCCTTAAAGCTAGAGGCAAGGTGTACATCATTAGGGAGGATCTAGAGGTAGGAAAAGGGTTGGCCGCAATGGGTGGGGCTGCGGCCTTATTGAGGTGGTAAAAAAGGGGGGGTTATTTCTTTTTGCCTAGCAGTCTGTATACCTTTATGCCCGTGTAGGGAGATTTAGCTACTGCAAACATCATCGGCCCGCGGGCAGTCTGCTTCTCCACAACTTCATAGTTGTCAGTCTCAAACGCCTGTTTCGCCTTAATGTCGTAGAACTTTAGCTTACTTTTCTTGGACATGGTGATAGGATACTCCCCGGTTTATAAAACTTATGTTTAATTTAGATACTATATCTATTTTGGAAAAAAATTTATAAATTTTTTATTGGGTAGCCACTGGTTATTCTTTCCAATGTTTATATTGTTTTACTCTTTCTGTATATTCAATTAACTTCTTTATTTTTTTCGAAAACACCCAATGAGATATGAAAATTATAAGTTTAAGAGATAGACAACTTTCTGAAATATCTCTTCCCAGTTTTCTCTAGTGAGCCAAAATACTTCAAATCCAAGTGATTTGGCAAACTGTATGTAGTTTCTATGGACTGTAGCCAATATTGCGTCTCTTGTGGCTATAGTCTCCCGAAATATCTGGCTAAAATTAGGACATTTAAACTCCATGGCGCCTACTTCGTCTACCACAAGTAGGCCACATGGCTGCCTAAGGGCGCTCTCTATGGCCCTACAGGCATCTAGATGTACTACATATCTACCTACAGAAGGATGTCCTACCCCCACTCTGGCTAAGGGAGACCTCTGCCCCGTAGATATATCCACCACATCGAACCCCACCCTGACGCCTCCCTCCCGCACTTCAAAAGTCAGAAATCCACAGACCTTAGGCCGCGCCAGCTCTACTACTTTAGCCACAAGTGTGGTCTTTCCAACTCCCGGCATTCCAGAAATACCTAACAGCCTGCGGGCAGACATCAGCCCTTTCACGCCACGTCACCACATAGGCTTAGTCTAGCCTCATCACACATGTCTTCATCTTTCTCTTTATAAACTACGTGATGCCGTAAGAACGCCATCTAACGCCTTATTAATTAGGTATTTTAACAATCTTTCAAAAGGCGTAATACTATCTCCAACGACCTCCCTTATCTTAGCCAATAAGTTCTTTATTTCAAAAACAATGGTGTTTATCTGCCGCCTTTCTACCCTCTCGTCGCTGTAGTCATCTGAATATTGATAGAGAACTCCAAGCGCTGTGCCCAATTTTTTCACCAAATCTATTATGTCGCGACGTTCTAGCAGCATGGTGGGCATCACCAACGCCGCCTCGATAAGCGGCGCGGTTTTATATTCTGCAGCCTTTTCGTATTCTCCATCTAGATCTAAGGCCTGGCCTGCAGACAGCCTCTGCGCCACGTCCGCCAAGTAGCCCACTGTATCTGGGCCTAGACGTAACGCCCTTTTTATAGACTCTGCAATAAGCCAGTCGCTTGCCACTATGGACCTGCCGTCGCCATATATCACACGGGGTGTCTTCACGCCGCGTCTCTCCTCGTGTCTATCCATGACGTCATCTTGAAGAAGGGAAACAATGTGTAGAAGCTCTACCACCACCGCGGCTTCTACAACTTTCGGATTTATTACAGACCTCCTGTCTAGACTGTAGGAAAAAGTCAAGAGGAGTATCGGCCGTAGGAGTTTACCCGGAGTTTCTATGTAGTATCTTACCGTGTTTCTAAGACTTCTGGGCTCTATGTTTTCCCCAACTTCATACAGATGTGACTTTACACGTTCTAAAGCAGCCAAGACCTCCTGCGGCAGTAAAGACATGTCTATAAAATACTGGGGGTATTTATTTATCTAAAAAGCCCTATCTTGCCTTAAAACGATTTTCCGGAGTTTTTTCCACCTTTCCCTCTCTCACCAGCCTAGTTAGTTGAGCCTTTACAATTGCCACCTTTTCGACATTAACAGCTCTGGCGACCTCCTCGGCGGTAAATTCTTTACCTTTATTTTGGGCTAAGTATTCATAGATTTTTGTTTTTATCCCTGAGGGCACAGATATAGATAAAAACAGCTATTTAAAGCTTAAAGAGGTGAAAACACAAACTTTAATAACAAGGCGTAATCTAACCCCCATGGTACGACTGGCGATCGTAGTGTCAGAATTTAATTACGACATTACTCAGCTAATGTTTCAAAAGGCTGTTGACCACGCCAAGTTTCTTGGCGCCGAGGTCGCCTACGTGGTTAAAGTGCCAGGTGTCTATGACATACCGACAGTACTAAAAGACTTAATCACTAGAGATGAGGTAGACGCAGTTGTCACGTTAGGCGCAGTGATACAGGGAGCTACTAAACATGACGAAATTGTGGCACAACAAGCCGCCAGAAAGATTCTAGACATAGCTGTGGAGTACAACAAGCCGGTCACCCTAGGCATTATTGGACACGGCGCCACGAGGCTACAGGCACTTGAAAGAATTGAGGAATATGCAAGACGTGCCGTAGAAGGCGCCGTGAAGTTAGCCCGGAGGAAAAAACTTCTAAGAGAGAGCAGGTATGGAGGTACAACCATATTTATTGACTAACAGGAGTAGTCCAGTGGCTATATTTTTCTATCTCTCCTCTCACAACTTTTGCATACATGTTCATAAGCTCCGTGGTTACTGGTCCTGGCTTCCCATCGCCTATAGGCTTGTGGTCTACCTCAACTACCGGCGTGACCTCAGCGGCTGTGCCCACTAGAAATACCTCGTCTGCTGTATAGACTTCCTCTCTGGTTATGGGCTTCTCTACTACGGCTATACCCAAGTCTTCGGCCAGTCTTATCACCGAGTCGCGGGTAATTCCCTCAAGTATCGAGGAGTGAAGCGGCGGCGTGTAGATCTTCCCCCTCCTTACAATAAAGAGATTTTCGCCAGAGCCCTCCACCACATATCCAGAGGAGTCCATAAGTAACGCCTCGTCGAAACCTCTACTCCGCGCCTCTACTAGAGCTAACACAGAATTTACATAAATGCCGCCTATTTTCGCCATTACTGGCAACATGGTGTTATGTACCCTCCTCCAGCTGACAATAGCGGCCCTGATGCCGTTAGGCGGGAGATATTTGCCAAAAGGAAAGGCAATTACTGCCAACGAGGTTTCCAGCTTTCTGACGTCTAACACCACTGTGGGGGTTGAGACAAATAACACAGGCCTTATGTATACATCTTCTCTGAAGTTATTTGCAGCTAGAGTCTCTACTACAGCCTTTTGGACATCTTGAGGCGTGTAAGGCGGGGTGATTCCCAGTATTTTTGCGGAATCGAACATCCGGCGTATGTGGTCGCCAAGTCTAAATACTAACAGATTTTTTCCAGTCCAATACCCTCTTATTCCCTCAAAAATAGAGGTGCCGTAATGTAACGCATGTGTCAAGACGTGTACCTTGGCCTCATCCCATTTAGCCAACTTGCCGTCAAGCCAGACGTATTGGGCGTAAAACCTCATGTCTTAAACAACAGTTTTCTCATCTCTGCGCCTACCCCCTCTATTGGGTGCGCCTTAGCATCTTCTAGAAGTCTCCTCAACGTCGGAGCTCCCCGCATATATTCTTCAACCCACTCTCTGGCAAAGTCGCCGTTTTTCACACGCTCTGCGGCTTTTTTCATCTTTTGTTTTACCTCTTGATCTATTACAAGCGGGCCTACTGTAAGTCCGCCGTATTTCGCCGTGTCTGAAACGCCGTTTAACATGCCGTAAATACCTCTCTGCCAGATCAGATCCATGATGAGTTTCGCCTCGTTTAACACCTCGAAGTAGGCCACCTCGGGCTGGTACCCCAGCTCTACGAGAGTCTCAAATCCCTTTCTTATCAACTCCATCAAGCCGCCTACTAACACCACCTGCTCCCCAATTAGGTCTGTCTCTGTCTCTTCTGCAAATGTGGTCTCGATCACTCCAGCTCTTGTCGCGCCTATACCCTTTGCAATAGCTAGGGCGTATTGTATGGCCATTCCGCTGTAGTTTTGATATATAGCTACAAGCGCCGGCACGCCTCTCCCGGCTAGATATTCCTCTCTCACAGCCCTGCCCGGCGCCTTAGGCGCAACCATCACCACATCTACATAAGGCGGAGGCCTTATGAGGCCGTAGTGGACGTTAAAGCCATGGGCGAAATCCACTACAGCCCCCCTCTTCAGATATGGCTCCACTTGGCTCTGCCAAACCTTAGGTTGTTCCATATCTGGAATTAACATCATGACTACGTCTGCCTTCGCCACGGCCTCGTGGATTTCTAACACCTCAAAGCCCTCAGCCCTGGCTGTATCCCAAGAGCTGCCGCCCCTCCGTAAGCCCAGTATTACCCGCAAGCCGCTATCTCTGAGATTTAGGGCTTGCGCCCTCCCTTGTATCCCATATCCTATCACGGCTACGGTCTTGTCTTTTAAGACCTCAAGAGAGGCGTCGGCGTCTGTATAGATTTTCGCCATATCTATAGAAACCTAGTGGTTTATATTTATCTCTATTTTTAACACCTCTGGCAGTTTGTCAAGCTTTGAGATAAGCCAGCTGATCTCGTCGGTATTTCCATCTACACTACACGTGATTTTATATATGGAGGTGTCTGAAGTAATAGACAGGTTTTTTATCTCTACTTTAGCTCTCCGCATTATTGCGATAATGCGGCCCAACGAGTCTAGTGACTTATTTGTGGCCAAGCTAAAAGTCTTCATATATCAGCTTTGTGTTCATGCCTTGTGGAAGGATTGCTGAGGTCAGCCACTCTCCTGGCTTCACCCAAGGCAGCACTATATCTATTTCTGGATCTATCGTGAGGTCTACTACTAGCGGCTCGCCGTTTTTCAAGGCCTTGGCCACGGCTTTTTCTAGCTGTTCATAAGTCTCGGGCCTTACGGCATCTATGTCATAAGCTTCGGCAATTTTTAGAAAATCTGGCCTATTGCTAAACTCCGTGGCGATTATCCTTCTCCTATATAGAAATATCTGCCATTGTTTTACCAGCTGGAGACTTCTGTTGTCAAAAATCACCACCACTATGGGCAAGTCGTAATCTCTGACTAACGCCAGGTTGTTCATAGTCATCTGAAAGGACCCGTCGCCATCTATACATAAGACCGGCCTCTCTCTAGCGGCCAGCTTGGCCCCAAGCGACGCGGGTATACAAAAGCCCATAGTGCCGAGGCCAGCCGAGGTGATATAGGTGCCAGGCATGTAGACATCCCAAGCGATCTCAGTCCACATCTGGTGTGACCCAACCCCGGTGACCGTTATGGCATCTCTCGGAGCCGCCCTTCTTATGGCCTTAAGCGCCTTCCATGGGTGGAAGCTTGGCGTAGAGTCGGCAATTTTTGCCATAACTTTTTCATACTCTTCCCTTATGTCTAGTAGCCACTTGATAAATCTAGAGTCATGTCTTGGCGCTATTTGGATTAAATCTATTATCTTTCTTAAGGCCTCTCTGGCGTCACCCACAATGCCTACAGTAGGCTTTATATTCTTTCCAATCTCGCTTCTATCTATATCTATATGTATAAATTTAATCTTTCCACTACTGATGCCTTGTGTAAGTTCTTTAAACCTACCCCACGTCCTATCGCTGACTCTAGTCCCCACGGCGATAATAACATCTGCGTTAGCCAACGTGGCGTCTGCCTCAGCCCTGCCATGCATGCCGGCAGGCCCCATGTAGAGAGGGTAGTCATGAGGAATTGCGGCCTTGCCAGGCAGAGTGGAGACAATTGGCGCACCTAACATCTTAGATAGTTCTAACACCTCGGTAGTTGCTCCAGACCAGACGACGCCCCCACCTACGAGGATTACCGGCCTCACGCCTTCAGTTATGTACTTGACTGCAAGTCTGATTTTATCCCCGTCGGGCGGCGGGGGTACAAATTTCTCCATATTTACCAAAATCCTATCTTCATGATCTGGCGCCATCTCTAGCTGTATGTCACGTGGTAGATCTATTAACGTGGGGCCCGGCCTGCCGGCAATAGAGATCTCGTATGCAGTCTTAAATGCAGGCACTACCTCAGACGGCTTCCTCACCTGGTAGACAAATTTCGTCACTGGGGTAACTATGCCGAGTATATCCGTCTCCTGGAATCCATCTCTCCCGAAAATGCTTGTAGCCACCTGGCCAGTTATCGCCACGACGGGGGTGGAGTCCATATAGGCGTCTGTCATCCCTGTGACTATATTTGTCGCGCCGGGGCCACTTGTGACAGCCACCACGGCAGGTCTGCCGGAAACCCTGGCGTAACCCTCAGCCGCATGTATCGCGCCTTGTTCGTGGCGAAATAGTATAGTCTCTATCTCCTGTTCATAGAGGGCGTCATACAACGTCATTATAGAGCCTCCTGGTATCCCCAAGACGTGTCTGATCTTGTACTGTTTAAAAGTCTCGACGAGTTTGTCTACTGTCCGTAGGCGATTTCCATCGCGAGCCCCGAAGTTACCCCCGACATTAGGCAAATTGAAAAACCACCTATTTAAACATTTCCACATCTATATAGTATATTTAGTGGAATTCCGGCGGCGTTAACAATTTTTAAATGTAGACAGAAATCTAGGCGTGTTTGGCAAGATAAAAATGGGTCTAGAGGAGTGGAAAAAATTAGAAGACGAGCTCACGAGGATTTCTGCCGGCGGGCTGCTTCAAGTAGTGATAAACCTCACTCTCGTCTCTACCGACACGAGTGAACATGAAGAACGCCATGAACATCCCCACGAGGAAGAACATAACGACTTCACCAGAGAGGTGGGCGAGTTGGTCAGATATATTACAGACACCTACAAGACTGGCGTTTACCCACATGTACATAGCCACCACGGCAACGTCACTTTCTCTATAGCTGGAACTCCAAGAGATCTAATAAAGACACTGCGAGAGGTATTAGAGCACGTCAAGCTGAGTTGTGAAAAATGTGTACTCCATACAGTAGATGGAGAGTTTCACCTCGGTGACGACCTTGCGGGGATATATTTTGGAGATGCCTACAAGATTACAGTAATTTTGCCTAATAGCGATGGCCGCCGGCTTAAAGTACGCGAACTTCACTTCTAAGCCTTTCCAAGATACATCTAACGGTACCCAGAATTTCTGTATCTTGTAGCTTCTCTAGGTCTTCTACAGCTATGTGGGGAAACCCCCCGATCCAGACATGTCTGTGGATAAAAGACACGTCGTCGATACTCCATACGCACTTCTTGCCAATTTTTTCCACATCTCTATAGTGGATAACCACATCGCAGTCACAAGGAGTCTCGCAGCCCACTATTTTTGCCAGTAGCGACGGCCCTACCAGCGCCGGCACCCCAAGTTCGTATATTTCCCAGTAGAGATTACACATATAGCTCCGTTGGGTCCATGTCGTCTAGGATAATAAACAGGTTTCGCAATGACACTTTCTTAAGCACTTTATCCAACTTTCTTGGGGGTATTTCTATAAATTCCGGCATGCCGACCTCATCTATCTTACTAACATAGATCTTCACGTGGTAAAACTTGTGATAAATGTAGCTATAGGTAAAGTTCCTCACCTGGCGTGGTGGGGACATATATGTTGTCATACCCCTCTTTAAACATTTGTCTCACTAACGGCGCCGAGGTTAGGGGGTCTGTGTGTACAAGTACTATCTTCGTATCTACTGGAAACCGCCGTATAAATTTTTCAAGCTCTATGCTTCCCGCATGTGCGCTAAAGTCAAACCACTCCAGTCTCGCCTCTACTTTTACCACAGTTCCGTCAACTACCGCATAGCCCTTACTTAAGATTTCAAAACCCGGCGTGTTAGGTGCCTGAAATGAAGGCAGAAAAATCCCGTTCTTTTTGTTAGGCGCAATTTTTTTGAAATAATAGAGGGCAGCTCCGCCTTTTAACATGCCTGCAGGCGTTATGATGATAGAAGGCTCCTCCATGACGCCTTTACGCACATATGTATTAGGCACCTCAATAGACACCTCTAGCGCCTTTTTGTATAAAGCTGGGTCCCGTAGTAGATGTGGGTACTTCCCCACTATCTGGTTTATCCGTCTGGCAAGCCCGTCGACATAAATCGGATAGCCCAGATCGTGTTTGACAAGAGATAGAAGTAGCTCTTGCGCTCTGCCTAAAGCAAAGGAGGGTATGAGCACAGTGCCGCCGCTTTCTACCACTTCTATCACCGCGTTGACGAATTCTTTTTCAAGACTCTCACGTGGGGGGTGGCTAGTGGAGGCGTAGGTGGCCTCCATTATGACTACGTCTGGATCTTTAGGCAGGTTGTACACATCCGCGCCTCTCAACAGATTTGTGTCTACAGTATTGAAGTCGCCGGTAAACACCACCGTCTTGCCCTCAAGTTCAAACACGCCGATAGCGCTGCCGGGAATATGGCCGGCGTTATATACTGTCAACACGGCATCTCTGCCTATCTCTATAGACTCCCCGTAGATTAAGGGATATGCTATTGACATAGTTTCACGCACTTCTTCCTGCGTGTAGGGCAGATAGTACCCTGAAAGTTTTATGGTGTCTGTATACATCAAGTCGCTTAGCTCCATAGTGAGGGGAGTTGAGTAAAGAGGGGTCTTAGTAGATACATACAACGCCGGAAGGCCGCCGCTGTGGTCAAGATGTGCATGACTGAGAAAAGCTGCAGTCAAGTCTTTTGGACGTACGTGTAGCGGAAAGACTGGCTTCCCCTCTACGTCAAAGCTAACCCCATAGTCTAGCAAAACCCCGTTAGAGGCCGTCTTTATCAACACAGCTAACCTCCCAACCTCTCCAGCGCCTCCCAACAACTTTAGCCTCACTAGTAAACACATTAAAAATGTGTGATAAATTTTTTCCATGTCTCCAGAGGTGGAGAGGAGGCTAGACAGGCTAATTGAGCTACATAAAAGGCTGTTGGAATACCTACACGAGCTGAACGACACCCTTACTAAAAGTTTAAATACGTCCACCTAACGACGGCCATGCCTCTTTCCACATCCACACAGCCTAGAAAACAGAGACTTAGGCTACACACCGCGCCGCTACATCTTAGACACAAGCTACTAAACGCCCCCCTGTCGCCAGAGCTACAGAAAAAACTTGGCGTTAAGAGACTCCCCGTGCGGCGTGGAGATTCCGTGATGATTTTACGTGGCGACTTTAAGGGAGTTTCCGGCAAGGTCGTTAGAGTAGATCTAAAGAGGGCAAGGATATATGTAGAGGGGGCCACTAGGACTAATAGTAGAGGCCAGACTGTATACTATCCAATACACCCATCTAAAGTCATGATAACTGAGGTAGATACATCCGACAAGGCGAGACAAAAAATAATAGAGAGAAGGAAGAAATAATATGCACTTACGAAAATCCTTAGCGCCATATTGGTGGCCAATCCCGAGGAAGGTCGGCGGCGTCTGGAGCGTACGGCCTTCGCCAGGTCCACACAGCTTGGCCTATTCGTTACCTCTAGCTATCGTCGTTAGAGATGTCTTAAAATATGCAAAAACCTTACGAGAGGCTAGATATATCATCGCGAGGGGCTACATAAAGGTAGATGGGGTAGTTAGAAAAGACTACAAGTTTCCCGTAGGCCTAATGGACATAGTGGAGGTAGTACCCACCGGAGAGATCTACCGCCTGGTTCCCGACGGGGATAAGTACTACGCCCTCTTGTCAATTCCATCACAAGAGGCCTCTCTAAAGCCTTTAAGAGTGGAGGGTAAAACCACAGTGAGTGGGGGGAGAATTCAGCTTCATTTTCACGATGGTAGAAACCTCATAGTCTCGCCAGATATAGGCCGTGAGATAAAGACTTTCCACACAGTGCTTTACGACTTGTCTAGCAAGACGATTAGACAATACCTCCCACTAAAGCTTGGGGTCCTCGCCGTAGTTACCCACGGCAGCAACGTGGGCTTTTTGGGACAAATTGAGGAAATTGTAGAAACGTTAAAGAGGAGGCAGTCTGTGGTGGCCTTAAGACAGGGGGAAGAAATCAGGAGGACAATTTTGAATTACGTAATGCCAATTGGGGTAGAGACACCTATAGTGAAGATAACGCCCTAGTTTCCAGACTGCTCTGTGTAGGCCTCCGCCATTTTCTTTGACAGTAGCCTCTCTTCAGTTTTCCAAAACGCCTCGCCAAAATAATCCAAGGCCTTAACTATATCTCCAAGGCTTATGGCCACAGGTTCGTAGATCTGTACCGTATCCCCCTCTACAATCCACCCCTCTACGATTCCCCCCACGGCCCAGTCGTATTTTGCATTTATTACATATCTCCTCTCGAAGGTAGACCCCCTAATCCTGATATATACCGTGGCAATCCCAAACTCCGTAAAGAATCTAGACACTATTTCTCTATATTTCTCCCCCGGTCTAGGCGCCGGCACTCTCTCCATGTGGATAATGTCGTCCCGCCTCAAGTCCTCTTCTAGAGTCTGGAGAAGTTTTGACACCGGCTGTCCAGTCCTTTCGATTTTCATAAGATAGAGATTTCTGTTATTAATAAAGCCAACACGCCACGTGGTGCCCCCGCCTTGCCTCTACGAGTTGTGGCTCCTCTTTGTCGCACCTGCCCTTTATGAAGTAGGGACAACGTGGGTGGAATCTACAGCCAGAAGGCGGGTTAATCAAGCTGGGCGGCTCGCCCGTCGGCACTTTTCTCATCTTAAACCTGTTGGCTGGGTCTGGATCTGGCAGAGCCTCGATTAACGCCTGTGTATATGGATGTAGAGGCTCTTTAACCACATCCCTAAAGGGCCCGTATTCTACCATCTTGCCGGCGTACATAACCAACACCTTGTCTGCTAGATATTTCGCCGTCGCTATGTCGTGCGTAATATACATCATCGCAATGTTAAATTTCGACTGGAGTGATCTTATCAACGAGAGAATTTCGGCTCTAATAGACACGTCGAGCATGGTCACTGGCTCGTCTGCCACTACAAACCTGGGCCTTGTGATTAACGCCCTGGCTATTCCCACCCGCTGTCTCTGACCGCCGCTGAGCATATGTGGGTATTTTTTTAGAAAATCTTCCGGGGGGGTAAGACGCACCTCTTCAAGCGCCTTTATGACTCTCTCCAGTCTCTCAGATGGCGGGACGTCTCTTAAGATAAGCGGCTCTTCAAGTATGTACTGTGCCGTGTGGTATGGGTTTAGAGAGCCAAAGGGGTCTTGGAAAATCATTGCCGTAGAGAAACGGTACCACTTAAGTCTAGACTCTGTGAGATTTGTGACATCCCTCCCGTCGAATATTATCTTGCCGGAAGTGGGCTTCACAAGTCTTAACACAGTTCTGCCGAGAGTAGTTTTCCCAGAGCCGGACTCCCCAATTACCGCCAGGACTTCGCCGGGCTTGAGAGTAAAGCTAACTCCATCTACCGCCTTTACGTGTTGTATAGATCCAAATAGCCGTTTTCTAACTGGAAACCAGGTCTTGAGGTTAGAGACTTCCAACATGTTTAATACAGCCAGCAAGCCACCTCGCCGTTTTCAACACGGCTAACTGGCGGCTCTTCTCTTTCGCACCTGCCCTTTATGAAGTAGGGACAACGTGGGTGGAATCTACAGCCAGAAGGCGGGTTAATCAAGCTGGGCACGTCGCCGGGTATATGTTCGATAGTTTTTTCTTCACGTAGCGTAGGTATCGCCGCGAGGAGTTTTTGCGAGTATGGATGTCTCGGCTTGTGGAAAAAGGTATCTGCCGTGGCTAACTCCACCAGCTTTCCGGCATACATCACGCCCACTTTATCCGCAATTTCTGAAGCCAGCGCTATGTCGTGTGTTATCATGATATAGGAGAGGTCATAACTCTTCTTTAAGTCTTTTAGTAGATTCATGATATTTGCCTGTGTAATTACATCTAGCGCAGAGGTGGGCTCGTCAAGAATCACAAGTCTGGGTCTCATCATAATGGCCATGGCGATGACTACTCTTTGCCTCATGCCTCCAGATAGCTCAAAGGGGTATCTCGCCATCACCTCTTTAGCAAGCCCTACGGAGCGGAGTGCCTCCTCGGCCATCTTTATTGCCTCTACCTTAGAAAGACCTAGATGTAATAAAAGGGGCTCTACCATCTGGTCCTGTATTCTCAAAATGGGGTTTAGCGCGTTCATAGAGGCCTGGAAGACCATAGAGATTTTTTTCCAGCGTATTTTTTTCCGTATCTCCTCTTCAGACATCTTCGCGATGTCTACCACGCCTAGCTCGTCGTCATGAAGCAAAATCTCGCCGCTGTACTCTCCCACGTTTTTAGGCAAGAGCTTTATTATTGTGAATGCAAGAGAGCTCTTTCCACAACCGCTCTCCCCAACTATCGCCATGGCCTCCCCCCTGTTTAAAACAAACGAGATGTTATCCACAGCCCTGACTGTGCCCCTACTTGTGTTATAATACATCTTTACATTGCGTAACTCCAATAAAGGAGGCACATCACCTCTAAATAATACTATATATATACTTACTGCTTTATGCCTACCGTGATGGTAACTATAGCTGGGAACCCCACAATAGACATTATCTACACCCACAACGGCGTGTTTAAGAGATTTGGAGGCCCTATCTACTACGCCTCTCTGGCGCTCAACGCGCTGGGCGCCAAGGCGAGGGCTATCGGCGTGGCTTCTCCAGAGGTGGCACGTGAGTTAAGAGAGGTCTTCCAGAGACTGGGGGTAGAGCCACAGTTTATAGAAGCTGACGTCACTACGACCTTTGAGCTAGACTATAGGAAAAAGCCCAGGTCCATAAGGCTGTTAAAAAGGCCGTCGATAGGAGTCAGAAAGGCCTCTGGCGACGTGGTGATATTATCTCCGGTATATGACGAGTTAAGAGAAACTGAGGTAGAGGCAGGGAGGGTGGCGGCAGACCTGCAGGGATACCTAAGGGCAAATCTGCCGCCGCCAGAGGCCGACTTGGTACATTTTTCTCTAGACGACCTATCTCTAGGCCTCAGGGAGCTAAGCGAATTTGCCTCCAGGTGGCCTACTGTGGTGTATACACTGGGGGAAGAGGGGACATATGTGGTTCAACATGGCGACGTGTATTATGTAAACAGCGCGAGGATAAAAGTAGAAGACGTCACTGGGAGTGGAGACGTCTTCTTGGCGATACTTACATATCTCCACTTCGTAAAGGGAGAAGAGCTTTTCAAAGCTGTCTGCGAGTCTAGCCAATATGTGGCCGGGTTTCTAGCCACAGGCGTGGTGTCTAGACATCAGTTTGACTGTGTTATACAAGTTGTTCTAAGGCGGTGATTTTAGTAAGCACGTCAGTCCTAGTGACTATTCCCACAAGTTTGTTTTCAGAATCTACTACCAACACTCTCCCAATTCCGCTAGACGTCATGAGGTTTATGACCTCATGTATGTCCTCATCTTCATGGACTGTGGGGGGGTCTGGCATCATGACGTCTTTAACCTTTGTCTCTAGTGCACACGCGGCTACAGCTTCCATCACTTTTGAGGCCATGAGGAGACCCACCGGCCTTTTGGCTTCATCTACCACCGGCAGTCCCCTATACCTCTTTTCTATGATTAGCCGTATGTAGTTTTTCACGGGGTCGTCTGGCTTTGCGGTCACGGGGTTTTGGGTCATCATGTTCTTTATGGCCACCCTGGGGATTGAGATTATAGAGCTTATCTCTACAAGCGACTCGAGGTCGGCCTTAATCACCCTGCCTATTAACACTACGCCGCTTGGCAAAGGGCCTATCCTCACCTCTTTTTCTATGTATGGGGTTAGATCGCCTATTGTCCTTATAGAGGCATAGGGCTTTTTTGAAAGCAGGCCTATAAGGGTGATATCTAGGGCGTAGCCTATGACGTTTCCCATGGCCACTACGGGGACTGAAAACATCTGGCGTGACAAGATGTCGTTTGCCTTAGAGGTGGGTATATACCCGCCGTGAGGCCCCGCCTTGCTTATCACGAGACCCATAGACTTCAGGATTGATAACATGTTACGCACGTATCCCTCATGAATGCCTAGCATATGGGCTATGTCTCTAGACTTCACGGGCCCCCCCTCTTTGTTGTAAAGTTTTACTAACGCCTCTAGTACGTTATATACCGAATCAGAGAGACTCGCCATTGTGTATTTTATATTTAAAAAATATAAATCTTTCAGCGATCGGTCTCCCGTTCATAACTCGCTAGACCGTTTTTTCATCACAAGTTAACGTTTTTAAAATAATTTAATTGCCAGGTTAATGTTGGCATTAATTACAGACCCCGTAGACCCCATAATTAAGGAAAAACTGGAGAATCTAGGCATTAAGACAGACTTAAGGCCCGGCATCTCGAGAGAAGAGCTGTTAAAAATAGTTGGGAATTACAACATGCTGATATTTAGGGGCAGACTAAAAATAGACAGGGAGGTTATCGACGCCGGGAAAAACCTGAAAATTCTCGCCAGATATGGGGTAGGTCTTGACAACGTCGATGTGGAGTACGCAGTGAGGAAGGGAATTTCTGTATTAAGTGCCCCAAGCGCCCCGACGCAAAGCGTGGCGGAGCTGACAATAGGGCTTATGCTGTCTGTAGCTCGGCGCATATCACTACTAGACGCCAAGGTGAAGGCGGGGGAGTGGCCTAAGGGGAGATATATTGGCATGGAGCTGGCGGGAAAGACTTTAGGAGTGGTGGGCTTTGGGAGGATTGGCAGGGCGGTGGCACAAATCGCGAGAGGCATGGGGATGAGGATTATTGCCAGCGACGTCGTCGACGTGAGTAATGAGGTAAAGAGGCTTGACGGGGCCCAAGTGTCATTACAAGACTTGTTGAAAAACAGTGACGTCATTTCAACACACGTCTCTCTCACGCCGTCGACTTACAGGCTTCTAAATGCGGAGAACCTACCGCTGGTTAAAGACGGCGCCATCATCATAAACACCAGCCGGGGGGAGGTTATAGACCACGAGGCGTTGTTACGACATATAGACAGGCTGTGGGGAGTGGGGCTAGACGTCTTGCCAGAAGAGCCGCCGAAAAGCCCCTACTTAAGACAGCTCATCTCACATGAGAAAGTGGTGGTGACCCCACATGTGGGCTCCGAGACGTGGGAGGCCATGAAAAGACTTGCAGAAGAGCTAGCCGCCAATATCGAAGAGACTGTCTCGAGAATATGAAATACCTCACGCCGGGGCCTGTACAACTACCCACCTTTATAGTAGAGGCAATCTCAAGACAGCCGCCTTTCCACCGCGGCGAGGAGTTTAAACAACTGTTTAAATCTGTGTTAGACAGGTTGGCTCAGCTATATCCATCTCGAGCGGTAATAATGCCGGGCACGGGGACGTTGGCTGTAGACACCATGGTGTATAACTACGTAAACCCCGGCGAGAAGGTCTTAGCTCTGGTCTACGGCGAGTTTGGGAAGAGGGCTGCAGAAAGCGCCAGAACTAGAGGCGCGGTGGTGTTAGAGATAGAGAGAGACATCCCCCCAACTCCAGAAGAGGTGGAGGACTTGTTAAGAAGAGATAGAGAGATAAAGGCCGTCTTGTTGATACATAACGAGACTAGTACCGGCATGGTGTATAAAGAGGTTAAAAAACTTGTAGACATAGTTAAGTCGTATGGAGCCCTGTTGTTAGTAGACAGCGTGTCTGGCTTCCCGGCAGAGCCCCTGCCAGAAGGCATAGACGTGGTGGCCACAGCCTCTCACAAGGCCCTCCTGGCGCCTCCCGGCGCCGCCGTTTTATTTATCTCCAGAGAGCCTAGAGCCGCCGCCGCGGTCCCCCCCTCGATGGAGTTAAGAAAGTTTCTCAAGATGAGAGACCACCTGGAGACTCCATACACGCCGCCTATCTCCATACTGTTCGCCCTAGACATCTCTTTAGGCTATATACTCAAGCTCGGGGATAAATATAGTGAAATACATAGAGAGAGGGCGCAGTATCTATACTCACAGGTAAAACTCCAGCCCATCCCACCTCCCGCAGTGCGCAGTAGTACTGTCACTGCCTTCTTATGTGAAAAACCTAAAGAAGTCATTAAAAAACTTAGAGAGGCGGGATATGTGATTGCCGGAGGTATGTACAAATATAGAGAAAAGTCGATTAGAATTGGGGTGATGGGCGACATAAATTTTGACGACCTATATAAGGTAAGCGAGATAGTAAATGGTGTGGCTTGACAAGGCCAACTGCCGCCTCTGTATAATACATTCAAGAACTGGAGATTTGATCAGACTTGACAAGCCTGAGAAGATTTCTGAAATCTTAAGAGAGCTCTCCCAACTTATCGAACATCCAAGCAGAAGTGTTGCCTTTTCGCAAAGCTTCTCGAAAGTAGCCAAGCTTGTAGAGATGGAAGACCCCTACCGCGAGTATAAGAAAAAGCTTGCTGATATCGGGAAAAAAGTCGCCGAGTCTGTACGGCGTAGGTTAGAACAGACGTCTTGGGATCTAAAAAACGCCTTAAGAATAGCAGCGGCGGCTAACATAGTTGATACAAGCGTACTTGGCTATAGGCCTAAAAAGCTTGAGGAAGCTGTGTGGGACCTCCCGGCTATTGAGGAGTATGTAGAGCTGCCCAGAGAGGTATATTACGTCCTAGACAACTCCGGCGAGGCCCAGGTAGACCTGGTCGTGGCAGAGGCTTTGGAGAGAAACGGCGTCAAGCCCACCTTTGTGGTGAGATCTGAGCCGTACGAGATAGACGTATTGGAAAAAGACTTAGAGAGCTATAAGGTGGTGACAACTCCAGGCAACATCTCTCCAGTGAGGTGGATAAATGACGGCTTTATGATAGCTAAGGGGATTGCAAACCTAGAGGCATATCTAGAATGGGGCCGGGCCCCCTCGCTCCACTTATTTAGGGCAAAATGCGACGTGTTAGCCAGGACCTTTTCTGTATCTAGAAACGCTCCCATTATAATTAGTGGAGAGAAGGCAAAGATTATCAACTTGATATTATAAGCTTGATTGGGACGCCGTTTTTGTACTGCACAGAGATTTTAAGCTGCTCTAAGCCCCCCTGTTCGATCACCGAACGTGCCACTTCTCTCACTTTTTTCAACACGCTTAACATGTCCACCATGTGTTTATACGACTCCTCCAGGGTCTCTACTCTCTCTATGGGGTTTGGGTCTACGTACAGCTGTAAGCCGGTAATTTCTATTGCCGGACTTCTCTCCGCCTGACCCCCACTGAACTTCTTCAACAGTTCTTGTAGCCTCCTATATCTCTCCAAGAGGGGCCTTAGGCTTTCTATCTCTTTACTAGTTGTCTTCACTAATTCTTCAAGCTCTTGTATCTGTGCGTCTAGATCTGTAAGAAACTCTATGGCACTGGTATATGTCTTGACCAAATATATGTCCATATGTCTTAGTTGTTCACCATTTATAAATACGTCACTTAGGTAAGCCAGGGGTTTTTTTCTACCAGCTTGCCGCCGTATGTGTTTACATATATTGTATATTCGCCTTCCCCCAGCCGCGATGTGATACAGTCATAGAGGTTGACAAATTTACGTCTTTTAATCACGTAGACTTTCGAGCCTTGAACGAAGGGCCCCACCACCTCCTCACCCAAATATTTCTCCACAAAGGCGTCAACCGCCTTGTCGTAAACAGGCGGCCCTCTATGTAGTACAAAAGGCTGTAACTCCACCTGCTCGACCACATAGATTAACATCACGTAGGTCTTTTCGTCACTTTCCACACCCCACCTATATACCTTAAAGCCACACTCCTTAACCCAGTTGTATAACGTCTTTCCCAGCTTCTTATATTTGCCCCACACCACTTCAGGCGGCATTTGGGGATAGGGAAAAACCACCTCCACTGTGTTAAGCCTAAGGGTTTTGGCCGGCTGGGGGGAGAAATATGAGAGAGACGGCCTTCTTAAAAACCGCCGCGCAGCTAAAATAAACGTGGAGACTGACGTCAGGGAGACAGCCGCCGCCACGTTTCTCTCTGGGTCCACCGGATCTATGACAACAAGGGGAGCCTTAAATTTCTTCTTCACGTCGCTAAAGGCTATGTAGGTCTTGTAGGGCCGCCACCTTTCTACAGCCTTTAAAACGTCGAGAAACGAGCCGTAGTATACTGCCAACAGCTCTGTGAGATATCCAGAAAAGCCCTCTACCCTGATCTCAGCCCCGTAGACGCCGATAGTTCTCAAAAATAGTTTTAACAGACGTACGTCTCTCTTTTGGCTTTCTGTAAGCCTCTCAGCTAGAAATCTGTGGTGTAATGGAGAGCGGTCTGCCGCAGTTATGGGCCTCTCTCCAGGCCTAATTTCATAACACGGCACTACGTCTACCTCATAGCCCTCCAGAAAGAGGGTGAGATATGGATGTTGCGCATATCGCATAGCCCACGGGATTCCCACATCTGAAAAATGCCGGGCGGCTTTCTGTATAATTTCTTCTGGCTTTATGTCCCTATCTTTCAAGATTATAAACATGTCGACATCCCGCTGGTTGGGAAGCCAAGTGGAGCGGGCGGCAGAACCCAAAACCTCCACCTCTGCGGGAAGCCCCTGAGACGAGATCCATTGTTTCAAAAACTCTTTTACGCTAGACGCCACCGAGCTTAACTTGTTTTCTTCTTCTACAGTTGGAGTCACTAAGGCATATGCCTTCTTTAGGACTTCTTCTATCACGTAAGAGAGAGAACAAAGAGGTCACTATATATAGGTCCCCGTGGAGTTAAGACAGACTTCTTTAACTTAACTTTATCTACCTTAATTGCGCCAAAGTTCACCTCTCTATACCTCGAGACGAGATCTCTAACTCTCTCTATATTACGGCCTGATTTAATCCTGCCGATAGTCAGATGGGGGACGAACTCCTCTCTCTCCACATGTGCCGCATATCTGTCTATACTTTCTCTTATGGCCCTAGCCACCTTTTTGATCTCGTCAACTCCTTGAGACACCCCAATCCACAACACACGCGGTCTTGACAAGTCTGGAAAGACCCCCATTCCGGCGAGGCCGAGTTGAAACTTGTTAAGCCTCAACGTGGAGAGGGCCTTTACCACGTCATTTACCCTACCTTGGGGTATCTCTCCGAGAAATCTAAGGGTGAAATGTAGGTTCTCTCTCTCTACGAGCTTTATATCTAGGCCTAGGCGGAGGGCCTCATGCTGGACTTCCTCTATTTTTTTCACCACGTCTACGTCCTCTATGTCTATGGCGACAAACGCCCTCACGAGGCTCACGTCTCCAGCCTATATACACTTTTTGCAATTAACTCACAGGTGCTGGGCGTTATAAAGCCTACGCCACACCGGTCTGAATACGGGCAGTAAGTACAAGGAATTGAGAGAAGAGTTTTCAACTCTTCTGGCAGGCTGTCTAGATCTATTTTAAACACCTCTATAGACTCCTCGCGGATTTTACTGAGAAGCCGGTAGGCTCTCTCCGTAAGTCTAACTGTGTAGACACCCCTCTTGTTGCCCCCAACTCTCTCTCGTACTATAAGCCCACGCTTTTCTAGTCTCGCCAAGATGGGCAAGCCTGTCTTACTATCTATCCCAATGTACTTCCACAAGTTCCGCTGCTGGTAGCTACCGCCCAGTCTCTCCAATCCCTGGAGAATTTGTATCTCCACTTCTGTAAGTACGTCAGACTCTTCAGAAAAGTCCTGCATGGCCACAGAGAGTTCACGGCCCCAATTTTTAAACTTTCGCCAAGATATGGTGGGCCCGCCGGGATTTGAACTCCCGGGGTTTGCCCCTCCCGGGACCTCCCGGTTATCAGCCGGGCGCTTTGGCTTGGCGTATGGCCATCTAACCGGGCTAAGCCACGGGCCCCGCCATAACTATCGCCTACTTATATAAATTTTGTGCCTTTTGGGACGGCCGCCGTTGGTGGCATCGGAAGGAGTGCGGGGGGTGGGATTTGAACCCACGCAGGCCTACGCCACAGGGACCTCAACCCTGCCCCTTTGACCTGGCTCGGGCACCCCCGCCCGTCTTTTTGTATCTCTGGGATTTATAAACTTACAGCAAAATTGAGACTGTAACGAAGTATGTGGTTATGCCCACAATATCGCCTATTGTAGTTATCAAAGGTCCAGAAATTACCGCCGGATCTACGCCAATTTTAAACATTATGATTGGGAGGAGAGAGCCGACGAAATTTATCCACATGATTACTAACAGCAGGGCAATTGCCACCGCCGCGGCTACTTTAAGAGAGCTCGATATAATTGCGGCAAATCCCACCCCAATTGACGCCATCGAGATGCCGAGAAGTACGCCTATAGTGAACTCTCTTATTAAAACACGGAAGACGCCTCTAGAGGTGGTGGCGACTTCTCCAAGCGCTATGGCGCGAGTTATGATAGTAGACGCCTGGCTGCCCACAGAGCCGCTCATGTGGGCAATAAGCGGCATGAAAGCCACGGCGATTGCCACAGCCTCTATGACGTTTTCAAACGCCTTTATTATAGAGGCGGTAATGCTCTCCACCAGGAAGATAAATATGAGAGCAAAAGCTCTCTTCTTGAAGATCTCAAACGGCTTTGTGCTCTGGTAATTACCAAAGGGAATAATTGCCTCTAGTTTCAACATGTCCTCAGTAGCCTCTTTTAGAATTACGTCTATTATGTCGTCAACCCTTAGGTATCCAATTAGCCTCCCATCTTCAGTCACCACTGGCGCAGCCCTAATGCCGTGCCTAATGAACAGCCGCGCCGCGGCCTCTCTATCCATTTTTGGGGTAAGTACCACCTTCGGCGTTTGTAAAAACTTGTCTATATCTACACCTTTTTCCAATATGTCGTATATCTCTACCATACCTAACAACTGCCCCTCGTGATTTACCACATACACTATGTCTGAGTCATGTGACCGAGCCACCTCTAGCGCCTTTTCCACCGAGTCTCCCATCTTGACATAAGGCACCGCGAGCCTCATTATTCCGCCCACGCTTTCGGGGTCGTATCTCAGATATGATCTAACCTGCTGCCGCATTGCTGGACTTATCCGTTGTAAGATTGTATGCCTAAGAGATGGGGTAGAGTTTTGAAGAATGTCGACAACTTTCTCTAGCGCCATATTTTCAACTATCTGCGCCGCGGTTCTTACTTCTAGCTTTTCTAGAAACCCCGCCGCGTGTTTCGGCTCAACGTGTTCCAAAACTGCAACTACCTGATGTGTGGGTAATAACTTTAATAACTCAGCGCCGTTGTTTACCATTGTAACCAACACGGCTAGGTCTCTAAAATCTAGCCGCTTGGCCAGCGATATGATCATATCTGGATATTTCTGCAAAAGATCTGCCAATCTCTGCAAGACGTCTTGCCACTCTCTCTCCACAGCCACACTCTCTATCCCATCTAGCTCCTCTAGGCTACTCACCACGCTTTCTATATCCCCATCGCCACTAACAAGAAACACAACTGTGGCCTGTCTATCCTCAATAGCGGTGTAGATATACTCTATGTTGAACCCGTAGTTTGCAAAAACGGTGGATAAATCTTTCAATAATCCAACTCTATCAACTGCAGTTATTACAAACAGGATATTAACCACAGGCGCAGCCGCCCGACGAGCTACCCATCACAATCCTGTTTTCAGACATCAGTCTGTACCAACAGTCCGGACATATCAAAACAACCCCCCTCTCTTTTACATTAGCCTCTAGTAGCGGCGTGTCTTCTTTTCCACAAATAGCGCATCTGTACATAGCCATAGTGGACATTCTCCCTCTAGATAAATTTTTTCTCTACGGCACAGTGACAGTCACAGCCTGCCCCCCTCCAGCCATGTACCGCAGCTCCCAACATCGCCGCCATTGACGCTCTAGAGTAAGCCTCCCCGGCGAGATTATCGCTGGCTTTGGCGGCTTTCTACCAGTCAGCAGGGCTCTATGGTGGAGGGGGGCTTAGAGGAGATGGCGTATGTCACCATAGTTACCTCTGGTATTTCGGCAGTTATCCTTCTAGAGATTTTATCAAGTACCTCATAAGGCACTCTCGCCCAGTCTGCAGTCATGGCGTCTTCACTCTCCACAACTCTTACCGTTACCACATAGCCAACCGCCCGTCTATCTCCCCTCACTCCCACCCACTTGTCTTCGCCAATTACGGCAAAGGCCTGCCAGACTTTTTGGTAAAGGCCGGCGTTTTCTAGCTCCTCTTCGACAATCCTACTTGCCTTTCGGACAATTTCCAGCTTTTCTCGGGTAAATCTTCCAACAATTCTGACCGCCAGTCCAGGGCCTGGAAAGGGATGTCGCCATACCACCTCCTCTGGGAGACCCAGCGCCTTTGCTATTTTTCTCACCTCGTCTTTATAAAATTCTCTTAACGGCTCTATAAGCCTTAAGTTAAACCATTGGGGCAATCCGCCCACATTGTGGTGACTTTTTATCCTGTCTGCCCCCTTTACCGCCCCGCTTTCTATCACGTCCGGATAAAGAGTGCCTTGCGCCAAATATTTGGCGTTGGGAAACTGACTAATGGTCTCTGTGAAAATTTCTGCAAAAATCTCGCCTACGATCTTCCGCTTTTCTTCACAGTCGGAAACCCCCTCGAGTCTATTTAGAAACTTCTCTCTGGCGTCTATGTAATATACGTCTATCCCAAGTGTCTTCAATAGGGAGATTACCCTTTCTGGCTCTCCCTCTCTGAAAAGTCCATGGTCTACAAAGACGGCCTTTGCCCTTTCTCCCACAGCCTTGTGTACCAACATTGCGGTAACAGTGCTGTCTATCCCCCCGCTGACTCCAATAATCACATAGCCTTCAGGCGCGGCCTTTCTGATTTCTTCCACAAGTCTTTCTGCCTGTCTTTCTGGCCACCACTCTGGCGTTATTTTTGCTATCTGGAGAAAATTGCGTATTAACAACATCCCCTTTGCCGTATGGCTAACCTCTGGGTGGAACTGGACGCCGTAGATGTCACCACGCCGCATTGCTGCCACATAGCCGTTTTCGCTTACTGCCAGTACCTCAAACCCTTCTGGCGGTTTTTCCACATAGTCGCTATGGCTCATCCACACCACTTCCTCCCTTTCCCACTCGTGGAAAAGGGGGTCCTCACGTGTTATCTTTACCACAGTTTTCCCATATTCTCCCTTACCCCGTTTTACCACGCCACCCAGCTTTTTTGCTAAAAGCTGGTGTCCATAACATATACCCAGCAGGGGCTTGCCCAAGGTAAGCAAATCCCCCGGAATCTCCGGCGCATTTCTTTCATATACAGAGCTAGGCCCCCCAGAGAGGATCACGGCTTTTACCGACATGTCTTTGGCAAAAACTGGCGCATCTTCTGGCGGGACTACTTCTGCATATACGCCTAGCTCTCTAACTCTCCTAGCTATGAGATGTACATACTGTCCGCCAAAATTTACCACTAACACCCTATCCACAAGACTTAAGACAGTTGGTTAAAAAACTATTCTACTGCCAACACGTCTAATTCTAGCACCTCTAAGTATGTGTTTAAAACTTCGGCCACACTTGGCGTCGTCCTCCCCCCGTCGCCATGTATAAACTCCTTTACATACAGCCCCCCCTGGCATCTTATATACAACTCGAAGACATGTGGGGTGATCTGACGCCACGCCATCTCGTACACCATCCTAGTCCTCTTACTTTTGGGACTCCGCCGTTTTATCCTCCTTGGGGTAAGCTGCGTCACCGCCCTCCCCTGTAGTGTGGAGAGGATAGATAAGTCTCCCACAGGTCTATCTGAAGCCACTAAGGCTCGATATAGTTTAATACTTACCTTAGCCCTTTCCTTTAGTCTACGTACCTCAGCTCTGTCGGTAAGCTTTTTTGGGATAAATACCAGGTCTCGACCTACAAGTGGGGGCACAGCCGCCTTATATCTAGCGGGCTGTTTTACCTCTACCACGACCGGCCTGCCAGAGCCTAACATCCTCACATCTACATCCTCACGCCCCGCGGCGTGAATTACGTAATCTACGCCGCCGAAAACCTCCCGTATGTATTGAAGCCTTTCGAAAAGGCTTGTCTTCACCTCGCCAAATTTCTTCACTTGAGACATCCGCCTACTTAACTTGAGATATAGCCCCTCTACCAACAGGGGGTTTCTTGTCACAAACACAGCGCCGGTGGCAATATCTATGTTAACCACCACCTGTGGCCTGTGTTTATCTACCTTACTGCCAACTAGCCTTAACGCCTCTCTCCCCACCCTCCTGTTTATCTCATGTTTTATAGACTCCCCCGTAGTTAACATAAACTTCTTTACTATCTCTGCCTCGCGCTCAAGAACCTGTCGGGGGGCCACAGTGCCGACTAGAAAACTTTCATACTCTAGCCCCTCTAAGGCCTTAACTACAGCCTCTGCATATTTCTCCACGTCTTCTAGAATCCCTCCACATATGTAACACGGCTCTTTTCCCACCACGACGCCTAGTTTTGCCAAAAACCTTCGGGTAGGTTCATGGGTTTTAGCTAGCTTTCTTAAGTCTTCCAACGTGTTTACTCCCGACTTGTAGCTAGAGACGAGCTGCATATGTAGGACTGTCTTAATTGCGGCCCCCCTCTCTCTGTTCTCAATGCCGTACCCCATCTGGGCAAAGAGGCGCCCCAGGCAGGAGTCACATAGGGGGTACTCCCGCAAGATCTGTAACGCCCTGTCTAACACAGTGGGGCTAGAGGGGGGCTATAAAATTATTGCCGCATGGCGGCAATTCTATCTGCCATAATGTTTACCACAACCACCTGGTGGTGTGGCGGCAATCTGTCAACACCAACCCCACACTCTGTGTCGAGGTGTATACTCTCTTCTAGCTTTACTAGATAGGTAAACGGCGGCTTGGGGAGACAGAGGACACGGCCGCCGGCCCCCATCGTGACCCCCCTCGTCAAGTCTCTTACCTCTATGGGGCTGTTAAACGCCTTTTTTAGAAAACCTATAGAAGACCCCTCGTCTGGGTAAAGTCTCCTTACTTTAGCCCCGGATATCTTTACCGCCTTTCTTATGTCAACTAGGTAAAACACTACCTCCACGTCTTTACGGACGCCGTTGGAGATCAACAGGGCCCCTGTCAAGATCTTGGCGTGTATATGTGGCACCTCTCTAAACTTCTCTATGGACGTATATATCAGAAAACGCCTCACCTAATTCTAAACCTTAGCTGGCGTTTTAAAGTTTTCGACATCCTCTTTAAGTTTTCATAGGTGGTTAACATCTCTTTTACATCTCTAGGCGTGACCCCGGCGCCTAGGGCAATCCTCCTTATCCGCGACGCGTTGAGAATCTCCGGCTTTTTTAACTCCTCCCGCGTCATGGAGCTCAATATGGCGCGCCACCTCTTTATATTTCGTTCAGATAGCTCTATCTGCTCTTCTGAAATCTTGACGCCTGCCGGCAGTAGCTGAAATACCTTACTTAAAGGCCCCAACTTAGCCAGACCCTCTATCTGTCTCTTGAAGAGAAGTAGGTCAAATCTGCCGGATTCTATCTCTTCTAGCACTTTTTCCTCTTCAAAAACTGCCCTTATCTTCTCCACAAGGGCGTTAACATCCCCCATCCCAAGAAGTCTCGCCACAAACTTCCTCGCGTCAAACGCCTCTAGCTCGTCTACATCCTCGCCAACGCCTATAAACTTAACTCTGGCGCCAGTCTTGCTTACTGCCGCCAAGGCGCCGCCGCCTCTAGCCGTGCTGTCCATCTTGGTTATGATTACCGAATGTATCGGCAGATATTTCATAAATGCCTCCGCCTGCGCCGCAGCAAGCTTGCCTATAGTGGCGTCAATCACCAAAGTCACCTCATCTGGCCTAATGGCGTTATAGATGGCGCCCACCTCTTGAAGTAACGCCTCCTCGTTTCTATGCCTACCCGCCGTATCTACAATAATCACGTCGAGATGTTTAAAGTTTTGGACACCCCTAACTGCTGTCTGTACGGCGTCTCTAGAGTCCCTCTCGCCGTAGAAAGGCGCCCCGATTCTTTCGGCTAGTTGCTTAAGTTGGTCAAATGCGGCGGGCCTAAGCGTGTCTGTCTCCACAAGCCCCACCCTGTACCCCCTTTTCGTCAAATATTTCGCGAGTTTAGCCGCCGTCGTGGTTTTGCCACTGCCCTCCACGCCGATGAGTAAAATCACGTAGGGCTTTTTGCCAGGCTTAAACTCGGCCGTCTGTTCCCCTCCAAGTAGTTTTACCAACTCTTCATATAGGACATAGATAAGATACTCCCTTGGAGGTATACCTGCAGGCGGCTTTTCTTCTCTTATCCTCTTTATGGCGCCGTCGGTAAATATTTTCACCAAGTCAATTGGCACGTCGGCCTTAAGGAGAGACCGTTGGATCTCTCTAGCCAGCTCTTGTAGCGTCGCCTCGTCTATATATTCGGTACCCCGTATTTTTTCTACAAGTTTACTAAACGCCTCTGCGAGGACTTTCATTAGGCTTGTTGTTGAATATACCAGACGTCTATACCCTTCATGTAGCCCTCTAGGCTCCCCAACACGTATATGCCATATTGTGGATATATATCAAATACCAGCTTCTGGGGCCTTACGGGCGTCCAACGCATTTTACGTATAAACATAACCCTGAGGACAAACCCTCTATATTCCACCAGCTCTAGCTTAATAACACCGCTTGCCAAATACTCCTCTACTCCAAACCTGCTGATTTTGTTCTCCCCCGTGGGTATTTCAGAAGTCATTATGGTTGTGACGTCTTTAATTTTTCTCATTTGAAAAACAAGCTCCCTCATGTACTCTCTTACCCACAGCACGTCGGTATGTGACGTTATTATCAACGGCGCTATTGGGTCTATAGCCATACGCTTAATCCCAAACTTCTTCACGTACTCCAGTATTATCTTGGCAATATCTCTAGGGTCTGCCGAGACTTTTTCCTCTTTGGCATAAGTCCTGAAGTGTGTCCTCAAGTCTACAAATATCAACCTGTTTTGACTTTCTAACGTGTCTAGATCCCACCCCAGCGACTCCCTCACGCCACGTTTTACATCTTCAGAGGGCTCATCAATCGTTATGTAAAGACCTGGCTCGTCATAAAGCTCCGCGCCAGTTTTTAGAAACTGGAGGCTAAAAATGGTCTTCCCCTGGCCAGCCTCTCCGGCAACTAGGTATATCTCCCCCTTGCGAAAACCGCCTTGGAGAATCTGGTCTAGGTAACCTATCCCAGTGGATGTCCTGTTGTCATATATGGGGTAATAGTCCTGGTAGTCATAGCCGTACTGCTGGTAAGACATACGTCTCTCGGGGATGATATAAATATATTTGTTTTGTCTAACAAAACGCCGTCTAGCCAATACGCCAAACACCTCTAAATTCAAACACCACCTTCCCCACAATGTCCCCCCAGATCTCCACAACTTTGTCCACAAGGGCTAAGTCTATGGAGGAGATAAAAAGCGCCGTGTGAAAAGCCCCACGTCTAAATGGCGGCAGCCAGTAGCTCGCCGCCAGCAGCTCGCCCAGCTCGCCTCGCCTACGTCTAGCTATCTGTAACATGTCTAGAGAGATGTCTAGACAAACCACATAGCTTTGTACAGCCTCGAAAACTAGCCCCACGCCACATCCCACATCTACAGCCCGCTCGCCCACCTGAGAGGCAACCATCCAGTACTTACGACGTTGTTCCTCGCCATAAACCTCATCATATATGGCCGCCAGATGTCTGTAGAGCTCTATTATATAGTTTTCCATAATAGCGCCATAGATGTCGTCGATGTGGCCAACGAGGTGAAAACTATTAGCCAGCCCGCACCTATCTCAACGAGGTAGCCATAAATCACGCCGCCGGCAAGTAGCCCAAGTCCCCACATGGCGTTAACCACGCCTAGCGACGTGGCGCCGCCGAGTTTTGACGCCTGCGCCTTAGCCGCCACGTCTGCATATGATATAAGTACGGCGTATATAAAGGCGCCGAGGAAGAAAAAGCCATGCGTAAAAGAAAGAGCTAGAAACACCGCAGAGAGAGGCCCCAACGCCACCGTCTTGACGCTCCTGTCGTACAAATATCCAAGTAACATGGAGGCAGGTATTTCAAAAATCATGGCGGCTAGATATAACGACGCAGCCACCCACGGCACTTCAGCCAGTCTATACATAAAAAGCGAGATGTGTATTAACGAGAGGCCGAGAAAAAATTGAGACAACCCGAAAAAGGCCACGTGTCCCCTGTCTGAAGCCCTACGTGGCGGAGACACGCCCCCAAGTCTATATGCGGCAAATAGTGTGGCCAAAGCCACCAAGCCAGGTGGTATCGCCATAATAAAGACGTCTACAGGACTCTTGCCGAGATAAAGTATCGTCGTGGCTATAGAGGCTCCAATAATTGCCCCCACCTGGTCTATAGCCGCATGTAGGCCATACGCCTTGCCGCTAGACCTGCCGCCTGCAGAGGCTATAAGCACATCTCTAGAGGGGGTCCTAAGGGCTTTGCTAAACCTCTCGAGAAAAACCAAAAGGGCCACCTGCCACATGTCTCTAGCAAATATAAGCCCCGCCACCGCCCCCACCTGAAGCCCATAGCCGAGAAAGGTCTCCAGCCAGTATCCCCCCCTCCTATCTGCAAGAGCCCCCGTCACCAGACGGGCGGCGTAGCCAATCGCGTCGCCCAAGCCAAAAACAAAGCCGACAAATACGGCCGAGGCGCCCAACATGGCTAGATACTGTGGAACTACAGCCCGCGTGCTTTCATAAAGCCAGTCTGCAAAAAGAGAGGTAAGGCCCAGAAGTAGGATAAACCTTATGTACATGGACACAACACGGAAAAGCTCCCCAATCCGGAGGCCACCTGTCCACCCGCTATGGCTTAAGCCCCTATGTATACCTCTCTTACCTTGGGGTCAGAGGCCACCTGGTCTGGAGTGCCGTATGCGATAACCCTCCCGCTAGCCATGGCGTAGACCACATCTACGTAACTAAACGCTATGTCTATCCTATGTTCAATGACGAGAAAGGTGACGTTCTGTCCTCTGTTTATATCTACCACAGTCTTAAAGACCTCATGCGCCTGGTCTATGGGGACGCCGGCGATAGGCTCGTCAAGTATTACAAGATCTGCGCCTGCCATCAACGCCCTGGATAACTCAAGTAGTTTCAACTCGCCGGCAGACAGCATGTAGGCAGGTACATGCCACTTGTCCACAAGACGTGTAGCCTCTAGAATCCGAAACGCCCTCTCAGCCAGCTCCTCCTCTTGCCGCGTCCAAGTTTTCAACATTGCGGAGACCACCCCCTCGCCCCTATGGCCTCTGGCCACAGCCAGCAGGTTTTCCAACACTGTTAACCTATGGAACACCTGCGGTATCTGGAAGGACCTCACTACGCCGGCCTCAAAAATCCTGTTGGGCGGCCAGCCGGTTATATCAATAACTTTCTCCCCCCTGTGGTAATACACCCTTCCAGCCTCCGGCCTATAGACGCCAGTAATTACATTTACTAGAGTAGTCTTGCCAGACCCATTGGGCCCAATAATTAGGGTGATTTTCCCCCTCTTGATGTTTACATCAACTCCGTCGAGAGCTCTAAAAGCCCCAAACTGTTTTACAATACCCTTCGTAACTAAGATATCCATAAGAAAAAAATACTTTATTTAAATAATGGCTCTCCCTCGTTAAACACGGTAATTTTTCTCTCTGTTCCGTGGTAATACGCCGCATCTATATATTTAGCTTGTCCATCTGTGATAACTACGCCGTAGATTAGATAATTGGGATAGGCCCTGTCGCCGTTTTCATCTAGAAAGACTTTGCC
>JBKBOT010000010.1:0-33279 GCA_046293555.1 Pyrobaculum sp.
AACAAGACTTGCGGAAATTCTCGCGTCTTCTCCAGCGCTATACGTATCGCCACTATGAACAACGCCAGAGTTAAAGAGAGGGCTGACAACAATGGCGCTGTCGGCAATATGGCCAACGCAACTACGGCAGCTGCCACAGAGAAGAGAGACGCAAGGCGGCTGTCTATAGACGCCATAGCCATGGATAACAACACCACATACGCCGCCAACACGGGGAATAGGGCTGGCGGGGCTACATGGTACAGAGAATATGTAGTCAAAAACATCACGGGAATCAGAGATACCAAATTTACCAGAGTGAGATAAAGCCGCGATACGTCAGAAAGGGGGAGGTGGCGCAGTGTCAAGACTTTAGAAACATCTCCAATAGAGATAGCTAAAAGGGCAAATAAGATGTAGTACACATAGATAGAAAACACCAATTCAGAAAGTACATCGACGCCAAAACTCTGAAGCCACCCCACGCCGACAAGAGGCAACATCATAAAGGCGTAGACGGACGAGCCTATAATAACAAACAAATATAGCGAAGTTCTAAATAACATATTGATATAAATATATAGAAATATAAATACTCTATACAAAGAACCTAAAAAAACATTATCAAGATTTATTTTGCACACGAACAATATATTGTTGTTGAGGGTGGTGTGTAGTTAAAGCTAACACCACAGCCTTCCATTGAGGCTCCTGCTGAAGAACAAGCAATAACGCATATTCCACACGCCGCTGCATATGTAAGAATAGAGCCGACAATTATTATTACGATGACAAACACTATGCCGTATAGGTATATCTTTCTTCTAGGCGTCTTAAACGCCTTCTCTATCCCAAACGTGGAGCCAGCTGCTATTGCTACCGCAGCCATTAGGAGGGTCGGCGTGTTTCCATAAATTACATTATCTACTTTCTGTACAAAAAAGTTTGACCCAGGCACGCCGAGGATGTAGGCAAATGTGGCCAACTGCCACAGCGCTATAAACGTTAGAAAGGTAAGCGCCGCCACTCCCCCGGCGTCTATTAACTTTTGAATCATGGGGTGTTTTTTTTACTTAATAAATATTTCGCTATTATGAGGGGATCTTGTGGGCATACCGCCATGTTGGCTAGCATCTTCTAGCCAACGCCTTTAGATAGTCACCCACAAAACTAGAAAAACTGCGCCGAGAACTCCTCCGAGGCAGAGGTCTACGCCGTTGTTACCTGTATGGCAGCCCGAAGTTTGCCGTATGTCGTTGTTGTAATAACTGCGACGTATGTGTGTCTTGCCATGTGGTTACGGGAGAAGTGGGGGCTGTCTTGTCAACACTGTTTTTCACATATCTTTACGCCTAGCGCGCCTAGAATGTCGAAGGGTAGTGTGGCTACGTGGGCCAGGAATGGGATTGCTGGGAGCGGGTCGTAGTGCCATATCGCCATGCCTGTAAAGAAGGGGGCTAGTGGGCCCGCTAGTGCCGATGTTATTGCTCTTACCCCATCTGTCTCCGCCTCTATTCTGATCAAACCGCTTTCGTTTATAATCACCACATCTGTATCTAGTATAACGAAGTGTGTAAATTCATGTAACACAATGCTAGCCACAAGAGAGACTGCAGATAGGAGTAACAGCGGCGTGAGTGTGGGCAATATTAATAACGTCGCCAGCGACGCCGCCGCAAGGGTCAGTACCGTTAATTTAACGAGTCTATTCGATATGACAATCGACGCGGCTAGCGTTATGAATTTCATATAGCCTCTTTTCTCCACAACAGCGACCTCAGCCACGAGGCGATATGTGTAATAGATTTAAAAGTCACGGAGACTGAAGTCATGTCTGGCCTCCTGCTGTAAACCCGCCAGGCGAGAATATGTCAAATTTATATATTTGTCAAGAGGTTTTCAAGGGCGCCAAGGTGGTGACTGTGCCTACTATCCGCCCTAGCGCTCAAGCCTCCTGGAGCTAAAGAGCAGCCAAGCCGCCTGAGCCTATGGGGGGTGTCGCCGTTGAGAGGCTTTTTGGAGGCAGAGGGAGCCGATGCCGGCTTAATAAAGGTGATGAGTAGATTGACACTGTTAATGCTAGACGCCGCTCATCACAGGGCATCAGGACATGCGGACAGGTATGAACACATTCCTGAATGGGCAGAGGTATCTAAAGTCGGGGCTAAACTCTAGCCGCAGAGCAAAAGGTAAAAGGCTTGTTTTTATTATCTATAATGGGTTATATATATGGCGTACTTCCGCCGATGCCGCCTCTGAGGCCTTTTGTTGGGGTAAGGCCGGTTAAGCCACATATAACTTTGGTGAAAGTTGGGAGGCCTGTTAAGGTGGAGATTCGCTATAGGCAGTTTGTGGCTCTGGTGGGTCCGCCGGTCTTGTTGCCCAGCGAGGCAAGGCCCCGCTATATTGCGTTGAGAGTTGAGCCTCATGGCGAGTTCGCGGCGTTGAGGACTCTGCTGGCTTCTGCACTTGGGGGTTTGGTAGAGGAGAGATATCGGGACTTTAGGCCCCACATTACTGTATATGAGGTGCGTATAAAACGTCCAACAGCTGGCGACATAGCCCCCGCGGTAGAGGAGATAGAGAGATTTGTGGGGACTGCATTTGAGGTGAAGGCTCTATATCTCATAGATACTACAGGCGGCGTGTATAGTCCCATCTACACAATACAGCTGTAGCCACGTTGAGGGTTAAAAAGCTAGCTTATTGACGTAATAGAGGTATTCAGGCTTGTAGTTAGCTATGTCTATGTTTAGGTGGTGGTCGTCAGACACAAGGGTCACAAATCTTCCCCCATGTCTCTGCGCCTCGCAGATCGCCCCCTCAATTGCTCTACTTACATCATCTGGCGAGACGGCCCACATGTAGTCTATGTTGAAATTCCATCTGTTGAGATATGCCACGTAGGTTGGGTTCTCTACGCCAGAAGACAACACGATGTGGTCTGGCCCCGGCGGTGGGTGTCCCTTCACGGAGGCGAGATGTATCCCCGTGGCGCAAGGCCTCGCCGTTGAGTATATATAGACAAAGCCCCTGAGTTGGTAAAGCTCTTTTTCAAGCTGCTGGGGGGTGATCAGGATCTTCACGCCGCGCATAGACGTCAGGAAGTCTAGTTTTTTTACACGTCTGAGTATTACTATGTAGGCCTCTTCGAGTCTCGGCTTTTCTACAGACCACCTGGCCTTTAAGACACAGCCGTCTACAAGTTTGTATAGTGGTAACAACTCTACCACCGGCTTGGCCCAAAAAAGCTTGAGGCGGCCTAGGTGTCTGTACCAAGTGATGAATTCATCTGGGTGGAACGGCTCTAGGCAGGTCATTAAGCGAGGAGGGAGTTCCTACGTGTTATCAACTTTTCTAGTTCTGTCAACACAGGTAGGAGAGCAGCATAGTTCTTGTTGGCAAGTAGTGTTAGTAATGTGTTAAGCTTGTCGAAAATCGCGGCGTCTATCTGTTCGATGTCTTTTTTCGAATGGGGCTTCCCCTCTGCCGACTTTACCTTAACTGTGATCATGTTTACCGCCTTTAACGCCCTGCCGAGCTCCTCAACGTTATCTATATTGAGCATACGTTTACGTATTTCTGTCTCAATTTCCTTTAGGCCTTTATATATCAGCTGCCGGATTTTAGGCTCGTCTTCCACAGTCTTATAGCCTGGATATATAAAGAAGCGGGGCGCCACATTGAGGTACTGAGGTCACTTTAAATATCTTTCTTATACAAAGGCGTGTTGGGGTGGGTCGACCATTTTGATTACTACGGCCCTCTTGTGGACGCCAGGCTGCTAGAAGTTCCAGAATACCTAGTTTCTTCTCTCATAATTACCCAATCTGAAGAGGGGTTTAGACACGCGGTGGAGGGGTGGAAAAAATTTGGGACACGTCACGTGGTTGAGGCAGTGTATTCCTATATCCTACAGACACAGCGCGGGCTATTAGACAGGCAGACCCTGTTGTACAAAATTCTCGAAGTTCTTCCAAAAGCCGGAGAGCTGGACATCTTGGCTTTACAACGTGCGTTAAAACTAGGCCTCGGCGTAACTACATGTGACTTAGGCGTTGTGATACTAGCCTACGTGCCGTTGCCAAACTCCCCACAGCCCCCAAGGCCTGTGGGAACAATTTACGAAATTAGACAACACTCCACTATATATATAGCGCGAAATAACCAAGGGCCCCCGGTCTACGATTTTGAAACTATGTGTGTTCTACCTATGGGCGGCAGGGAGCCATTCCACCCACTTTACAAGGCCTACATGGAGGGGTATAAAATCCTCACGGAAAAAATCCCCACAGAAAGAGATCTCTGCGTTGTACACAAAAAACTAAATCTCCGGTGTGTATATCTATAAAATAAGTTAACAATCATACTCATGGCACGCTATGTTTCTAGAGTCAGATGTCCCATATGTGGGGTAGAGTTCCCGCTCACACGTAACGAGGGAGGGGCAGAGGTGATATGTCCCAATGGACACGTTTTTTATATAGATCACGTTATGGATTGTGAGGGACTGGGAATAGATTTGCCTTACTTCCATAAACTACGCAACAGACAATTCTGGAGGTTATTCAAAGTGGGAAAATCCCCAATGAACTGACTGTACTTATGAGAAGACTAAAAGAGGCCGGCATTGTGGTTTGTACATAAGATTTATAGAAGATAAATGTACTTAAGATACCACAAGCCCTTTATCGAGGCAGGCGGCGGCGTTAAAGAGGTTGGCGTTGAGTGTATGGTATGCCGTAAAGTGGTGGGAAGAGATACTTCGGGAGTTGGGACTTCACCCTATTAGAGAAATTCGCCAGGGCGCTTTTTATATCTCTTAGACTCCGGGGTTTTGTGAAAGAAGATGGACAAATTAAAAAAGGCCGAACAGACCTGAGTTGCCTACTAATAGTTATGCCGTGGAGTTTGTAGAGCTCCACGAGTCTTTCAATAGGAGCAGTAAATGTGGCTACCAACAAGGTCGACGAAAATATTCTCGCCATACTATACTCCACAATGTTAAGCCAAGGCTGGTATAGAATATTACGACATACCTTCTTAGATTTGGTAAACATACGGGGCTATCAGACAATTTTTGAGCCAATTATTAAGGAGGGACAGTTGGCTATGGCCGTACTGGAGATACACAAGCCGAGGCGATACATAGGGTTTGACTAACCGTCAGGACAACATTGAGTTGGCGGCATCTTAACGTAAGGCCAGGGACATGTGATGGAGAGATATGTATCTTTCATGCTGTCTCAACATGTGATGTTATTAAACTCGTCAAGAGGTCCAGAAGGAGTTGAGGCAGTTCATTTCACACCCTATACTGGCTGCTTGACCCAGTAAAAGAGCTCCGGTGTGCGGCCTCCTTGTTAACTCCTGGCGGCAGAGTGCTTATAGGCCAACAGTTGTGGAATCCACACCAGGTCTTATGGCCATGGTTTCCGCTATGGGGGCAAAACATGTCTTTAGCTGGAAAGGGGTTGAGCAAATAGCTAAAGCCGCCGGTGTTGAGCTCGAAAGGCGTTATTTAAGATTCGCCCAGTATTACATCGCGATTTGGAGACGGCAGACTTAGCCACATATATATAAACTGCGCCAAGTCCCCTTTCCCTAAATATAAGGTGGCTTGTATATCTCTCTATGATTTTTTTAGTAACAGAGTTTATGGGTATCGACTTTATTATATCGTATATCTTTCTATATTCCATAGATGTGTCTCTAGAAGTTACAAGACGTACAAGTGTTGGAACTACATACTTCACATATATATAGAGTAATCCTCTGAGAATTTTGTTGTCAGGCTTGCCTATAGAGACCACCACGTGGTAACTCGCCACTCTACTGAATTCACCCACTGCCCTCTCTATGTCTACTGCAGCATGTAGGGAATATCCGGCACACACCACGTCAAAACTCTGTGACCTAAAGGGCATTTGTTCAAAAACCCCCACAACTTTGTCATCTGCATTGCCGTTTGTTTTTAACATCTCTGGAGTGAGGTCTAGAGCCACCACATATTTTATGTCGCCAAAATGTCTGGCCATATTTCCAGGGCCCGCGCCTGCATCTAAGATCTTGAGGGGGGTATGTAGGTAGAGAAGCCCTACAGCCTCTCTTCTCCACCTATCTACATGCCCCCACGTGATGAGAAAATTCGCCACCTCGTATCTCTTAACAATTTTTCTATAGGTCTCACGTAGTGTTTCCCACTTCATAGATAGATGTAGAGAATCCACGTGATAAACAAAAGGCCCACAAGCCAAAGCCACGAGGCCTCTATACCCATGCGGGAAAGCCATAGGTAAAAACCGGCGACGCCATGTATAGTTGCGGTAATTATGGTGGCGATAGCTACCCAGCCTAAGTGCAGGCGGGAACATACAGCGTAGGAGCTAAAAACTCCAAGTGACGCCTTCTCTACGGCCTCCGGCTTTACTAGACATAAGCCTGAAACTGCCGTGAGGATCCCCAATAGCGTCAAAACTACTGATGTAACGTCAAGTATGAAAACACTTATAGCGACAGTCCGAGACACACATGTTGAGAAGATCTGTCCTAAAATTTCTAGCGGGCACACCTCTGGGGAGACTTCTCGCCGGCGTGTTTACCTCATTTGTTACATCCATTATGATTTATATCGACTTGTCAAACCTAGATGTGAGGCGGACCTATGGAAAAGGCGACTCTGTGGTAATGCTGCCATACCCCAAGCTGAAAGGCGTTGTGTCAGTAGAGGAGGCTTTAGCCAACAGGAGGTCCATACGGGAGTATAGAGACGAGCCCTTAACGCTAGAGGAGTTAGGACAGCTGTTGTGGGCTGCTTACGGCATCTCAGAGATCACACATGGACTAAGGACTGCGCCCAGCGCGGGGGCTCAATACCCACTAGAGGTCTACGTGGTGGTTAAAGAAGAGGGCGTCAAGACGGGGGAGGGCTATTTAACTCCGGGGGTGTATCACTACAGCCCACATACCCACAGCCTTTCTCTAATAAAGACGGGAGATTTTGGGAAAGAGCTTTATCACGCCGCTTTAGAACAAGAGTGGGTCTTAACCGCGCCGGTGTTAATAGTTTTCACGGCCGTGTACCAAAGAACTGTGAGGAGATACGGCGAGAGAGGGCGGGTGAGATATGTCCCCATGGATTTAGGACATGCCGGCCAGAACGTATACCTCCAAGCCACGGCGCTGGGGCTCGGCACTGTGGCAGTGGGGGCGTTTTATGACGACAAGGTAAGAGAAATATTGAGCCTACCAGAGCGGGAGGTGCCGCTATATATAATGCCAGTGGGGCGGCCGGCGACACAGTATAGACTCACAGAGAGAGAGCTCGTACGGTATCTAGAAAAAAACAGGGGGCCTACCTCTTGATTAGGTTAAAATACACCTCTGCCACGTTTATCACCTGTCTGATTTCTACATATTCATCTGGCGCATGTGCCATGCCGATTGGGCCGGGGCCATACGTAACTGCGGGGATTCCAGCCCTAACGAAAAACCGGGCGTCAAGCCCGCCAATACACACCGTCCTCCTGGGCCTTCTCCCCAACACTCTCTCAACGGCAGAGGAAAGCGTCTCCACCAGCGGGTGGGTTGTCTCCACCACCACGGCTTCTGACGTATTTACAATCTTTACCTCTACTCTATGTGGTACCTCCCTGCTGGCTCTCTCCACAAATTCTATAAACTCCTGTTTTACCAACTCCAAGCTTTCTTCCGGTATTACCCTCCTGTCTACCGAAAAGGCGAAGTAGCCCGGCACCACGTTTGTCTTTACAGAGCCCCTCACCTCGCCCCCCATTGTCACCGTGGGGGTTGCCCCCCTCGGGTCGTCAAATTCGTACCTACTCACCCTACTGGAAGTCAGCCTTATGTATTCCTGGAGCCTACTGGCGATATATACGGCACCTTCGAAGGCGTTTAGGCCAAGCCACGGCGTGGAGCCATGGGCCTGTTTTCCAAAAACCTCTACTAGAAACCAGACGAGCCCCCTGTGTCCAATCCATATGTTGTCCTCGCCGGAGCCCTCGGCAATTACGACCCACGGCGCCCTTACCTTACCTGACCTCGCCAAATAGCCCGCGCCAGTCTCGCCGCCGATCTCCTCGTCGGGGACAAAAGAAATTTCGAAATCTCTAAGCCCCGCTCTTACTGCCCTTTCTACTGCAAGCATTATTGCAGTCAAGCCGCCCTTCATGTCCACAGCCCCTCTGCCATATAGCTTTCCATCTCTATACACAGGCTCAAAGGGCTTTGTTACCTCCCAGCTTTCTAAAGGCCCTGGCGGCACTACGTCATAATGGCCGTTAAAATGGATTTTAGGCTCGCCAAGTCTAGCCAACAAGATGGGCCGGGGGTAGTCCGCACATTCTGGACAGTATCTAGCCACCTCTGCCCTGGGCACCTCTACCACCTCGGTGTCTAGCCCCAACGACCTGAAGTACCTCTCGGCGAAATCTACAAACTCGGCATACCTCTCGCCGGGGGGGTTTACCGTCGGTATTGAGACCAGCTTGCTTAAGAGAGACACAGCGGTAGACTCCACACAGTGGACACATCTCTACTTTAAATTTGTTTTAATACCTCTGCCGTCTCTACCCCGTGAGGTGTGTCCTCGTGTTATCGCGTGGAGACCCTGTGTCTAGCACCCTTTTAGACATTCTCACATTGCCGCTGAAGGAGAGAGGTGGGGTAGAGGTGGGGCAGCTGGGCGAGATGCCTGTAATAGTTTTCGAGGGAGAACCCACAGAATTTAGTAGAGAGGACGTGGCGGCATCTCTAGGCGACTGTGCCGTCTTTATCTCCCGCCACGAGATGGCTAACCCACGCCCGTTATTTGCCGTCCATACGCCGGGCTCGTGGCCAGAGGTGTCTATCGCAAATCCATGTCTTGTATCTACCCTATACCGAGAGTTATGTAGATCCGCCTATGGGGATTTTAAATGTGTCATAGAGGCTACCCACCATCCGCCAAACACCTCCCTCATTTCTGCGGTATTTCTAGAGGTGGGGAGTGGGGAGAAGGAGTGGAGAGACAGGGGGGCAGTAGCCACACTGCTGTCAGTACTACAAAAGGCCGTGGCTGGATACGGGGAATGCGCCAACCCCACCATGGTGATAGGAGATCTACATTACACAACTGTAGCCAGCCAGGTGGCCGACGGGACAATAGACGTGGGCCACATCGTGCCTAAATATATAGAAATTACTCTAGATGTTGTAAAAAACGCCCTCGGGAGACATACGGCCCCCATAAGGAAGGCGATAATATTCCGAAAAAATGTAAAAAACCCACATAGAAGAGAGATATTGGAGTACCTGAGCGAGAGGGGGGTCGAGGTCGTCCTAAAGGGATAGCTGGCGCCAATGAGCTGCAGACCTGTAATATTTGACCCCATGGAGTGGACATATGTCATGAAGCTTGCGTGGACGTTATTGCCGGAGCTTTCCTTTAGAGAAGACAGCACGGCGGCCCATAGGGCAAGTAGGCTCGGGGGGATGGACATAAGAGCCCTCAAAGATCTGGACTGGGGCGAGCCGGTGGTATACATGCCGCCATTTGAGAAAACGGCCTACGGCACCGTGGTGGTGGCCGTAGAGGGATATACCGTGAGGAAACTCCATAGGCGTGGAGTAAAGGCAGACGTGGTGGTAAGCGATATGGATTTCGAGCCGGAAGGCCTCTCCGAGGTGCGACATGTGGTGATGCACGTACATGGCGACAACTATTGGAAAGTCCCAAAAAGGGATTGGATATATACGGTACAGACTTGGCCCACCGGGTGTACACATAACATCTCCGGGTTTACAGATGGAGATAGGGCTATATACCTCGCATATTACATGGGGGCCAGGGGGGTGGCCATATCGGGTTTCTATCCACAGGTGGCCGTGAAGAGAGACGACTGGGTTAAAAGAAGAAAGCTAAAAATTGCGTCACATCTAGTGGAGAGACTCGCCAGAAGGATAGACGTCAAATTTTTCTAACAGGTAGCGTATGGTGTAGTCAAGACTTTTGATCTTCAACCTGTCGTCCTCAACGGCGAGATATCTGTCTAGCGACATGTAAACTGGCGACATGTCTTGACCGGAGATCACCACACAGGGTTCGCCGCCACATAGCGCCAGTGTGTATACAGTCCTAAAAGGCTCCAGCTCGATAAAAAACCATATATTGCCGCCAATATCCTCTAGCGCCTTTTTCAACTTGGCCACGTCGTCACTCCCCAAATTTTTCAGAGAGGCCAAGGTAACTCGCCAGTATGGGCATTACGTCTATTCCCCTAATTCTGCCAAGTGCCCCCCTCCAGCACGTAAGTTCTGAAAACTTAGCCACCTCGTCTTGCACCACGTCGGGGCCATATATCAAGATGGGGACGGGCTCGCCAGTATGTTCTTTTATGGAGAGAGGCGTGGCGTGGTCTGACGTCACCACCACGTAGTTCTCCATCAACATGTCTAGGTGGGGGGCAAGCGTCTTGTCGAGTCTCTCAATTACGGAGACTTTTCCTCTAAAATCGCCGTCGTGGCTGGTGCTGTCTGTACCCTTCACGTGGAGAAACACCACGTTGTATCTAGCCATGAGGCTGACGGCAAGTCTTACAGCTTCTTCAAACTGGTCGTCTTTTGTCCCGCCGAGTCCAGGCGCCGTATGGACATCTATACCCACCGCATGCGCCACGCCTTTGATAAGAGCCACACCCGCAATTGCCGCCACGTCGACCTTATATCTCTCTCTAATGGGCTCTATCTGGGGCATATACCCCCCGCCTCTTAACAAAATGGCGTTTATAGGCGGCTTGCCCTCTAGCTGTCTGGCCCTATTTACCTCAAGCTCTTTTGTAAGTTCTGTAAATCTTGTAGAAATCTCGTTTACCACCTCAGCTGTCAGCAAGGCCTCCATCCCCTCGTCTAGGGGGACCGCCTTTTGGACCGTAGCCCCGACCTTGTGGGGGTCTGTGTCGCTTACCTTATGGCTCACGGGGCCCCTCAGGACTAGAACGCCTCTGTGTTCTACAGTCGGCTTGTAGAAAACCTTAACCCCATGCCTCTTTTCTATCTCGTCGCCAATTTTCGCCATAATTTCTTCCACGGCTTTTACCTCCTCCGGCTTGACGTATCGCCCGGCCCTCCGGTCTATCACCACTCCGGCGCTGTCTATTGTGGCCAGGTTTGTCCTAAAGGCGACGTCTCCTGGCCTAAGCTCCATGCCGGCTCCCAGGGCCTCAAAAGCCCCCCTACCTGTATAATACCTGTAGGGGTCGTAGCCAAATAACGCCAGATGTGCTGTATCTGAGCCAGGTCTTACCCCAGGCGATATGGGGTCCATGATGCCACATGAGCCTAGAGAGGTGAGGTGATCTATTACGGGCTTAAATGCCGTGTGAAACGGCGTCCTTCCCGCATTGGGCCTATCGCCGCCGCCATCAAAAAGGATCCACAAAACGCTAGGCATGAGTCTCTCTCTCCACCCAGCCTAGATATTCTCTATATCCTCCCACGATGGGGAGGGCCACTATTTCGGGGACCTGGTATGGATGTACCGCCTTGGTCTCTCTCGTCAATTCGTCTAACTTGTCGACAGTGGTCTTAACTATCAACAACGTCTCTTGGGCCTCTTCTATCTTTCCCTCCCACCAATACATCGAGCTGACTGGCGCCATGTTTATACATGCAGCCAGCCTCTTCTCTAGTAGATGTCGTGCGATCTTCTTGGCGCTGTCAAGACTTGGCGTTGTGATAAACACTGTTATGTACATGGCTGATAAAATTCACAATTTTAAATATGTGTCAATTCCTAATAGTGCAGAAAGAGGTCTATGAGGTGGGGCCGCGGCTGGTAGAGAAGATACTGGTCGAGGGGAGGGCGAGAAAGGTCTGGGAGCTGCTTACTACAGACATAGAGACACAGGCCTACCTAAAGATGGCCAACGTGTTTGCCGTACAGCGGCTTAGATATAACGACCATGGCCCAGTTCACTCAAAAATCGTGGCTGGAAGCGCCTTAGCTATACTTAAGATCTTTACAGAAAGGGGGTTTAAGCCAAATGTCGTTATTGACGGAGTGGGTGACCTGGAGGACGCTAAAGTTGTTACAATCATGGGGGCATATCTCCACGACATTGGCAACTCTATACATAGGACACACCACCCCATATATTCTGCCATGATTACAGACAGGCTGGCCCATAAGATCTTGTCTAAAGTCTACGGCGAGACAGAAGTAATGTATATGATAAAACAGGAGGTGCTACACTCCGTGTTTTGCCACGATGAGGAGTACACATGTCTCACCCTAGAGGCGGCTTGCGCCAAGATTGCCGATGGCACAGATATGTCTAGCGGGCGGGCGAGATATCCCTATAGGGTGGGGAAAAACGACATCCATGCCCTAAGCGCCATGGCTATTGAGAGAGTAGAGCTGGCGACAGAAGACAGCAGGCCTCTGGTAGTTAACGTATATATGTCTAACGAGACTGGTATCTTCCAGGTGGATTCGGTATTAGGAAGAAAGATCGCCACGTCTGGACTTGCGCCTTACATAGAGGTCAGGACATTTGTTAGAGGGAGGCTCTTCGCCACAAGGACTTTCGAGACGACGCACGTAATTAGGTAAGTTTGACAAATTTTGAAACACGTTCAAGATCTCCCCTCACCACCTCAAGTAACAACTTGGCCGACCTGCACCTCTCGTCGCCTTCAAGTATGGGGACTATCTTTATGTAGACCTCGTAGACCCCCTCTTCAATTCTTTCATCTAGCTTAGCCAAGGCGTTTTTTATTTGTGGCAACATGTTTTCCACAGGGTCCGCCACGAGGAGTACGCCAATTTGTTTAGCCGTACCTCTAACCTTCAGGTGGTAAACCCCGCCGTCACGTCGCGTGACATCTAGATGTTCTGGGAGAAGCGATATGTCCAACTTCTCAAAGAGGTCTCTCACGTGGCCCATGGATATCTGTATAAGCTTGTCTTTACAGCTATATATTTTTTCTCTAGTAGAGCACTTAAAGTCACAATTCCCACATCTGGGGTCTATAGCCCGCAGAAACTCTGCGGTGTATTTCAACTCGTCTAGCCTAATGTTTTTGCCATATGCCGCCAATACGGCCTCCACCGATTTTTCCAACTCGACGCAGTTTAGCCCCTCCATGACTTCCCTAAGGACACAGTTTTTGGCCGCCAGTCTACGCAGTCTGGCTCTCGCCTCGTCAAACTTCCCTTCGAACAAAAGTCTCCCTACCTCTATGGCCTCTGGCGTAAACCTCTCTGCAGACCTTAGCCCCAGCGAGCTTAATGTGGGCGTAATTACACGCGACATGCTTCTAGACAGCTTGTTTTCTTCTAGAAACTCTGAAATCACGTGGGCTACATTTACGACCCCTTGCGTATATTTTATATACGCCTTTCTAAGTAGGGAGAACAGTCTGTCGGGCGGCATTCTGATATACCAAGAATGGTATTGACACCTCTCAAGCTCTTTTCTAAGTTTTTCACAAAGTCTCTCAAGGTCTTCCACGGTGTTTATATTCTCCACATGTTCGCCTACGCGCACTACCACCACAGTTTCTATAGACGCCAGAGTTAAAAACGTGGCTTAAGTAATATGTTATGAAATCCACTGTAGTAAGGATTCTGAAAAGTGGAAATAAAGACGAGGTATTAAGCGCCCTTACGGAAGTCCATAGACATAAGGCTGCCGTCTTGGCGACATTTGAGCATTCGCCAGAGGGGCTGAAAGCCGCCGCTAGACTTCACGCATATCACCTGGCGTTGGCTTCTGTAATTCTGCCAGATGTCGAGATAGACGAGGAGAGTGTCACAGGTCTGGACTACCGCCTGGCAAAGCTCTTTAGAGATGGCGCCAAGAGGTGTGAAAAAATTACAGTTACTGGAGACGACTTTTATGGCGTAGTGGTAGAGGAGTTAAATGAGCTAATATCTTCTCTCTGTGTGTGACTCCCCCTATATAAGTCCCTATAGATGACAAAGGTGAGGTAAGCCAGAACGATAATTACCGCAATGGCGGCATAGAAATGTATCTCTGCCACTCTAACTAATAACGCAAAGGAGACGTATGCCGCTAGAGAAAAGATGGAAGCCATTATCGCGGCAATTGTATACCTGGCTTCTCTCAGCTCGCCTAGCGCTATGAGTAAATCGCGGTAGATCTCTCTAGAGTACTTATAGAGAAAGTAGGCCGCGACGGCGACTGTCGCCAGAGAGTAAATGCCTAGATAGGCTATAGATAGGGCAATTAGAAGTGTGAGTACGGCTAATTTAACTGATGTAATAAAGGCATGTGTAACAACCCTGTAGAGCTTTTCATATATCGCCGTGGTGTGTAACTCTCTGATGTATGTAGCTACATACCGCTCCACTGTTGTCCTATATTGCGAAAGAAGTGGGGCTAGAAACAAGGTTAGGAAGAGAGATATCGTCAAGGCTGAGACCATCTCCTCGCTAAATATTGATAACGTATGTGCCACAATTGGAATTGATAGAGAGACTTCTGACACATGTGCAGTAGACAAAGCCACGCCTGTAGAGAGCCTGGGCTGGCCTGTGGTCAACAAGCTGCTAAAAAAGACAGCCACGGCGCGGATGAAGACCGCCAGGAGGGCAATCACGATGCCTAACGCTAGATATAGCGAGTGGATAGAGAGTGTGGGGAAAGAGAGGCCCGCTGCCAACATGTAGAGATATATTATCAGTCCAGACAACGCCATGGTTTCTCTCTCATGTACCTTATGTCTGTCTGTTCTTGAAAACAAGTAGCCGCCTATAAAGGCGCCGATAAACGGCGAAGCCAGTTGGAAGTACTGGACTATATACACAAAGCTAAAAGCCATTGCCAACGCAAATGGCAACGCATATTCACGCCCCACAATAAATCTGTACGTATAGTTAAATATGGCAAATGCGGCAATGCTTAAGGCAAACAAGATGGTAAGATTAACTGGAAGAGTCTCTACGGTAACTCCTCCCAGCAGGAGGCTTAGAGAGAAGAACAACACCGCGTCTTCAAGTGCGGTAAGAGACAAGGCTACCGACCTGGCGTGTTCTGGAAGTGTTTGAGAAAGCCTTAACGTCATGATGCTAGAAGAGCTCAACATGGCGACTCCCACTATCAACGCCTCTGTTATAGCTAGACCCACCAATCTAAACAAAACTATGGAAATACCCAATATCAACGCCGCCTCTAACAACACGGCGAAAAAAGATGCTGGAGACAAGCCGCTTGACCCCAGCTGTCTCCCCACCTCAAAAGCCACCAGCGCCAAAAGTATCTGTAAATATGTGCTAGGAAACGAGAGGCCAACTAGCTCCCTTACTACAACCCCCGCGATGAAAAAACCCAGAAATGGAGGTAGACCTATCTTGTCAATCAGATAGGCTAACAAAACCCCCAGCAGGATGGCCCCAGAGACTACCCCCAGCTCCACTACTCAACTGCGTAATAAAGCCGTTTTTTCGTCTTACCTCTATTTTCAACCTTCAGAATCTTCACGACGCCTATCTCTCTAGTGTTTTTTACATGTGGCCCCCCATCTGCCTGGATGTCTACACCCGGTATCTCCACAATTCTCAACTGGGGGAGGTCGGGCGGAACTCTTTCGGCAAGTTTAACCAAGCCTGGAATTTTTAAAGCCTCTTCTCTAGGCAGCCAATAGACCTTTACCTCTATACCTCTTTTTACAACCTCATTTGTCTCTGCGGCCGCCTCTTCAAAGGCCTTCCTGACTGTAGCCATGTCGCCCTCTATGTTAAAATCGTCACGGGCATACTCGTGTGTGATCTCGCCGCCGGTAATCAACGCGTTGTACTTATTATATAATACCGCCGCCAATATGTGGGCGGCGGTGTGTAGCCGCATCTTTCTATATCTCTTCTCCCAGTCTAACACACCCCACACCACATCCCCCGGCTTGAAGGCCGGCGGCCTGTCTAACACGTGGATTACCTCATGTCCCCTATGCGCCGCCTTTGTGAAGTACTTCTCGCCTCCATAAATTATATATCCCTCATCTGCCTGTACGCCGCCACTCCCGTCGTGAAAGGCAGTCTGGTCTAACACCACATTGCTGCCGTCTATTGACAATACCGAAGCCTTAAACTCCTTTACGTAAGAATCCAGCTGGTACAAAAGCCTTGTCACAAACATTAGAAAGTATTGTTATAAATCTTTTAGGAGAGAGTGAAGTGAAAGCCCTGTCTCTCCAGTTCGTCTAGAAGCTCTCCTATATCTAACGTGGCGGGGACCTCCACTACAAAGACGAGCCTCACGTAGTAAGGCCTCTGTTCTGGGTCGTATCTCTCGTGATATACCTCAAGTATGTTCACATGGCGTGCCGCCAATAGAGATGAGGCCTTAGCTAACGTGCCAGGTCTGTCTGGCACCTCACCTATCAGCCTTAACACCCTTCTCTGTCTCGCCAAGGCTTTCATCAACACGCGCATCAATATGGGGGCATCTATATTGCCGCCAGAAATCACGGCTACGACCTTCCTGTCTTTAACAGAGATTTTTCCAGACATAATTGCAGCCACTGCCGCAGCGCCTGCCCCCTCGGCGACAACTCTAGTCCTCTCCAGTAGGAGAAATATGGCGTCTACAATCTCGTTGTCGTCAACCAGCACTATGTCGTCTACATATTGTTGAATCATGTTAAAGGTGATGTCGCCCGGCCTTTTTACCGCAATGCCGTCAGCTATGGTGTCTACCCTTTCTATAACTACCGGCTTCCCCTCTCTTAGCGAGAGATATACGGCGGGGGCGCCGCCTGCCTGTACCCCAACAATCTTTACAGAAGGCCGGACCTTCTTAATGGCATAGGCTATACCTGAAATAAGCCCACCGCCGCCCACTGGGACAACTACCACATCTACATCAGGGATATCTTCCAGAATCTCTACACCCAAAGTGGCCTGGCCTGCAATCACGTAGTAGTCGTCATAGGCGTGGAGGAACTTCACGCCCCCTGCGGCGAGTTCAACCGCCTTTTTCTCCGCCTCGTGATAACTCTCGCCGTGTAGTAACACAGAGGCTCCGTAGTCTTGCGTCTTCTTTACCTTAAGCCATGGCGTGTTTTCCGGCATAATTACTGTAGCCTTTACGTTATGAAGCTGGGCGGCATAGGCGACGCCTTGTGCGTGGTTGCCAGAAGAGGCTGTGACAAACTCCCTATAGCCCTCCTGTACGTATTTATGTATGGCGAAATATGCCCCCCTGATTTTAAAACTGCCGGTTTTTTGTAAAGCCTCCAGCTTTAAGAAAACCTCTCCTCCCGCCATTCTGGAGAGAGACTCGGATCTTAACGTAGGCGTCCTGTGTATCTTCCCCTCCCCCTGTTTTTTCCTGATTACCGACAGGGCCTCCTCAAGTAAGATCATACGACCTCATGGCGAGAGAGAGACGTCTAATGCCCTCACTTATCTGCTCGAAGGTGGGATAGGTGAAGTTAAGCCGCATGGCGTTTTTTACAGACCGGTCTACGAAAAAGCTGTGGCCGGGGACAAACGCCACCCTGTATTGAGATACCGCAATTTTTAACATCTCCTTTGTGTCCACATGGGGCGGGGCCGATAGCCATATGAACATCCCGCCGGAGGGCCTAGTCCAGCTGACGCCTGGAGGCATGTAGGTCTCCAGAGCTGCCAACATGGCGTCACGTTTTCTCTTATAAAGCTCCTTGACATGCGGCAAGTTTTTAAGGACCACATTACGGCGGAGGCCTTCGAGAAATATATACTGGACAAAATTAGAGGTGTGTAAATTAAGTGACTGTTTTGCCAAATTAAACCACCCTATAATCTCCTCGTTGGCAACCGCCCACCCCAGACGGAAGCCCGGCGCAAAGATCTTAGAAGCTGTGGAGAGATATATCACCCTATCTGACTTGTCCAACGCCTTAATGGTGCTAACCTGTATCGGCTCGAAAAGAAAGTAGGAATATGGGTCGTCTTCCACCACAAGTAGGTCGTGCCTCTCGGCTATCTCCATGAGGTACTTTCTCCTCTCTTGCGACATGGTGATGCCGCTGGGGTTTTGGGCCGTAGGTATCGTGTAGATGAACTTTATCCTTTCCCCCTCCGACAGGAGCTTTTTTACCCTTTCCTCAAGCGTCTCTACCACCATCCCGTTTTCGTCCATAGGTATGCCGACAAATTTCGGCTGGTATATACGCCATGCCTGCAAGGCGGCGAGATATGTGGGGTTTTCTGTAATCACCACATCTCCAGGGTTTATGAAGACTCTTCCAACTAGCTCTAACGCCTCTTGGCTGCCCACAGTGATGATTATGTTTTCCGGCCGCGCCTTAATCCCGGCGTAGCTCTCACTAAATTTCACAATCTCTTGACGTAGTTCCAACACCCCCTCGGTGGAGCCGTATTGAAGGGCCCTATGTGGATAAGCCTCTAGTACATAGTTTACAATCCGTGCTATATCTTCTACGGGGAAGGTAGAGGGGTCTGGCAGACCTCCACTAAAGGAGATAACGTCTGCCGTCACCCAGCGTAATAACTCCCTAATCTCGCTGGGAGAAATGTGTTGAGCACGTGACGCGAGGAGCCTAGATATGTCCATGAAAGCAAGATAGCAAAGCTATATAAGCTTACTTATATATACTCTATATTGTTATATATGAACAATTTTTACATACCCTACCTAAACCTTTTCTTGTACTACATTTGTCACAAACAGGTCTTCCACATATCATACAGGTAGAAATGGCAAAATTTTTTCTACATACCTCACAGAGGGTGGAGATACAGGCCTCGCAGATGTCTCCCCTCCAGTCGTGTCTACAGACAAAACGGCCGCATTTTGGACATCTATACTCCGCCTCCTCAAGTCCACAGATTTGGCAAATCACAGACGTTTTAAAAGCCTGGCGAGAAGTTGCGGCACCTCAAAGGGGGTCTCGGCGACAGGTATGCCGACAGCCCTAAAGGCCTCGATCTTGCTCCTAGCGTCTCCAGTTCCCAACATCACAATCGCGCCTGCGTGGCCCATACGCTTCCCTGGAGGAGCCGTGCGGCCTGCCACATAGGCGACTACCGGCTTGTCTATTTCTGCATATAGCCTGGCCAACCTCTCCTCCGCGTCGCCTCCCACCTCTCCGATTACCACAATGCCCTCCACCTCTGGGTCTTCTGCAGCCCTGAGGGAGGCCTCCATTAGGTCTAGCCCCACTATTGGATCTCCCCCCACGCCTATGGCGATATTTATGCCAAAACCCGCCCTCACTAGTTGGTATGAGATCTCGTAGGTCAACGTGCCGGAGCGGCTGACCACCGCTATCCTCCCCGGCGTCTGGTATATACTATTTGGCATGATGCCCAACTTTGTGCGAAACGGCGGCGACACGACGCCGGGGCAGTTGGGGCCAATTACCGTAACCCCCCTCGACCTCGCGTAATTTATCGCCCTAAGCGCGTCGTGTATGGGTATATGTTCTGTAATTACCACCACAAGCCTCACGCCGGCGTCTACTGCCTCCAACACCGCGTCTGTGGCAAACCTGGCGGGGACAAAAACCACGCTGGCATTTGCCCCATGTCTTCTCACGGCTTCCTCCACGGAGTCATATATCGGAACCCCATGTACCGTAGTGCCGCCTTTCCCTGGTGTTACCCCCGCCACCACTTTGGTGCCGTATTCAAGCATGCGCTGTAGGTGGAAAGAGCCCTCACGCCCGGTGGCGCCCTGGACGACAACCCTTGTGTCGGGGCCTACTATCGTCATGCCCCAGCCAGCTCTACCGCCCTCCTTGCGGCCTCCTCCGCGTTTTCAAACAGCGGCACCCCCACCTCCGCCAAAATGGCTTTACCCAACTCCTCGTTTGTGCCCTTTATTCTCACCACGATGTTCTTATCTCTCCCCTCCTGGAGAGCCTCCTTTATCCCTAACGCCACCTCATCGGCTCTAGTAATGCCGCCAAAGATGTTAACAAATATCACTTTGACACGTGGGTGGTTTAACAACACCTTTACCGCCTCTCTAACCACCTCCCTACTTGCGCCACCCCCAATGTCCAGAAAGTTGGCTGGCCTCCCCCCGAAGTGGTATACTAAGTCCATAGTGGCCATGGTTAGCCCGGCGCCGTTTCCAATAATGCCGATATCTCCATCTAGCTCCACGTAGTGAAAGCCGATCTTTTTGGCATACGCCTCAAATTCTGTCACATCTCTCGGGTCTTCCTCCAGACTTTTCTCAAAGTCCTGGTGTCTAAAGAGGGCGTTGTCGTCAATTATCACCCTGGCATCCAGCGGGATCACGTCGCCCTCTTTGGAGACAGCTAGCGGGTTAGACTCCACAAGCTCGGCGTCGTGATCCGTCATGATTTTATACATGGCGTGTATAATTGAGGCAGTCTGGCGCCACTGCTCCGTGCCGGGCTTAAAGCCTAGCCAAGAGGCGATATTACGGACGTGGTAATCCCGAAGGCCTACGGAGGGATCTACATAAACCCTCTTTATCTTCTCTGGGGTGGACCTGGCGATCTCCTCTATGTCCACCCCGCCTACGGGAGACGCCAGGAATAAATACCTGCGGGTAGCCCTGTCAATTATCAACGAGAGATACATCTCACGCGTCACCTCTACATATCTTGTTACATACAGCTTTCTAACCACCAACCCCTTTATGTTCATACCAAACATATTTTTTGACAGCTCGTAGGCCTCCTCCGGCGTGTTAGCCGCCTTAATCCCCCCGGCTTTCCCCCTGCCGGCTACCACCACCTGCGCCTTTAAGACCACCGGCGTGCCTAACTCTCTAGCTGCCTTAAGTACCCCCTCCGGCGTTGTGGTAACCACACCCGGCGGGATTTTTACTCCATATCTAGAAAAAAGCTCTTTAGCCTCGTATTCATGTAGCTTCATACTAAACTTCTTTAAAATAGTTTTTTAAAAATTTAGTCAACTGACATCAAGAGGTATATCCCGGGCTCTCTCGCCATGGCCACAGCCTCTTTTTTCTCCGCATATATCCCCACAATCTTGCCGTCTTTTACCAACACCCAGCCTCTCCTCCCGGCCCCCTTCCCCACCTCAGCCCACCTCTTGAGAGTTTCCTCAATCATATTACCAGCCGCTCTTCCTCAAAACATCTGTTACGTCGTAACAAGCCGCTCTCTACAATCACGCCTCCATATAGCTCCGTCTTCTCGCGGCCTAGCGCCAAACTAGCCGCAATTCTCCCCACGGCGTCTGCCTTCATTATGCCAGAGCCAGAGGTGCCCGCCGCGACGTAAAGCCCCTCTGCCAGTCTGTCCACTACAGGCTGGTAGTCTACCACGTTTTCGTCATAGTGGCCAGCCCAGGCGTTTTGAGGCATTCTGTTTTCAAAAGCCGGGATGTATTTAGACAAGACCGGATATATCCCAAAACGCCACAGGGCCTCTTCAGGCTCTGCGGGGTCTTCAAACCTGAAGGGCCTTCTGTCAGCCACGCCAATCCAAAAAGCGCCCTCGCTGGGCTCGGGCCGCAGGTATATCCCCTTGGGCAGTATCAACATGGGGCCCCAGTGGGGATCCGCAAGGCCCTTCTCCAGAAGTGTCCATAGCTCTCCATCTGCCTTTACCACAAAGACCTGGCGTTTTCTCGGCTTAAGCGGGAGCCCAAAGCCTATGGCGTCCATTAGCCCCTCTGTCCACGCGCCGGTGGCAAACACCACATTTCTCGCCTCTATAAGCCCCTCTGTGGTCTCCACGCCGGTCACTTTGACGTCTTGCCACACAAACGGCTCTCCGGGAATGCCAAGGGGGCGTCTTGGAGAAAACGCCACTTGAAGAACCTTAACGTTAAACTTTACCTCACCTCCCTCCTCCGTGTAGGCCTGGTGGTAATACTTCACAAGTTTTTCAGGGTCAATAATTCCCGCCTCTTTAATCAACATGGCGAAGGATACATCGGGGAGTCCCATCTCTCTTGCCTCCACGTCGCTAGAGATGTTGAACCTAATGGGCATGTCCAGACTTCTAAACATTTCTATCTCCACGCCCATTAGTCTAAGTTCTTGCGCCGTTCTTGTCATCAACTCGCCTAGCTCTTCCGGCACGAGGAAAAGATAGCCAACACGCCGCATCCCCAAGTCAACGCCTCTATCTTGTAGCCCCCTATAGAAATCCACACTGGTCTTGGCAAGAACTCTGTTAACCCAAGAGGTGAAGATAGTCCTAAAGGCTGCGGCAGATTTTGCGGTATCGCCCATACCCACGCCGTGGCTCTGGTCTACCACAATCACTCTAGCTGTGGGAGAAAGCCGTTTGATATGATACGCTACGGACATGCCCACAATCCCGGCCCCAACAACTATATAGTCGTACATAGTTATTAAATTAATAGTATTATATATACAGTGATGTAAGTTCCGCGCTTATGATTGGTGATGACTAAACCCACTACTGATCTCTACAAATCCCCTTGACTACAATAGAAGATGGATATATGCCGTATTTTTTCAACACCTCTACCACCTCCTCGTTATGTAGGTCAACTACCCTGTTTTTATCTACACACACGACATTTATGTGGGGGGTAACGCTGTCGTAGTAGGTACGTCCGTTGTGTTCAAATGACACCACGAAGCCGCTTTCTTCTAGTAACTTAAGTATTGAATATACCGTGCTGGCGCTAATAGAGGGCATCCTCTGCTTTACCTCATTGAGTATGTCGTTAAACGTCGGGTGTTCCCTCTTGGAAAGTTTTTCAAGCACGATATTTACAACCTCTAGCCTCTGTGGCGTCACCCTATATCCCCTCTCCTTAAGGGCGTTAAGGAGCTGTGTTCCTTCCATTATTCACAATAATTCGTATTGATATAAAAATCTATTTGGACAACTATAAAAACCCCAAATTGAGATCTCCTTATGGCTATAAAATTCGACGTGGTAGACATCCCCATCCCACATGGGGCCAACGTGATAATTGGCCAAAGCCACTTTATCAAAACTGTAGAAGATCTCTACGAGGCGTTAATGGCCTCTGTGCCGGGGGTTAAGTTTGGGCTAGCCTTCTGCGAGGCTTCTGGCAAAAGGCTTGTTAGACATGAGGGAAATGACGAGGAGTTAAGAGCTCTCGCCATCGACGTATGTAAAAAAATCGCCGCAGGCCACATTTTTGTGATATACCTAAAAAACGCCTGGCCAATCAACGTGTTAAACGCCATTAAAAACCTCCAGGAGGTAGTCACAATCTTTGCCGCTACGGCAAACCCGCTTAAGGTCATAGTGGCTGAGGTAGAGCCAGAGCGGCGGGGAGTTGTGGGCGTTGTAGATGGACACTCGCCACTGGGGGTAGAGACAGAGGCCGACAGAGAGGAGAGAAAGAGATTTCTCAGGGAGGTAACTAGATACAAGCTTTGAACTACGTAAATCTCGCCACTTTTCTCTTTTTTACAGCTAACGGAATTACTATAGTAGTACTGCCGCCCTACCTACGCGATCTCGGCGTCGCCAGCGAGACGGTTATAGGCGCCGTGATATCCACCGCGTTTTTTATCTCAATTGTGGTAAGGCCATTGGGGGGGTTTTTAGGCGAGAAGATAGGCTATATGGAGGCCATGAGGCTGGGGGCCGCTTTTGCTGTAAGCGCACAGCTCATGTACCTACTGGGTGACGTCCGGTGGGTACAAGCTGGGAGGGTGCTCCACGGCCTTGCGATAGCCACCTTTTTACCCATGTCTGTAGCGGCGTCGGTAACTGAGGGGACGCGCTCTATGGCCTCTAGATCTCTGGCTGTCGGTGTGGGAAATGTGGTGGGGCCTCTCATAGGGTCAACGACGTATGACATAGGCGGCGCCACCTCTTCTCTCGCCACAGCTCTTGTGCTACATGGGACCAACTTGGCGCTTGTCATCAGGTCGCCGCCGTTGGCCATGTGGGAACAGGGCGGTGGAGGGGGCGTGGAGCGCCGTGTCTATCTATACATGGGGTTTCTAGCGCTATATTCTGCAGTGTACACAAGCCTATCTACTTTCGTGCCAGTACATCTTAAAGACTTGACACTCCCCATAGCCTACTGGGGGCTTTTTTCCGCCACGGCGGCGTTAATAAGCCTCCTGCCCAGAGCGGCGTTGGCGAGAAGAGGGTCTGTCAACACGTTAATGGCTGGAGGAGCTACGGCAGGCGCCATGGTCGGCTTGGTTTTAGTAACTCTTGCCAAAAGCCCGCTGGACTTCGTCACTGCAGGTATGACATATGGCCTAGGACAGGGGGCTGTGGTGGTTACATACCAGATACTGGCCCTTGCTGGACACAAGAGGGCTGGAGTCGCCAGTGCCGTGTATACCACTGGCTGGGATCTTGGCGCCATAACGGGGCCCTTGATAACTGGGAGGCTTGTAGAAAACCTGGGTTACGACGTTCTTCACTATCTCCCCCTCCTCCTACTTATAAGTACCGCCACCCTCTTTTTTATGTATCTAACGGAGAGGCGTGGAGTTTCTTAAGGCGCTGTTAGAAGACCCGGGGCGGGAGGTGATATACATAAAGACAGATGAGGCAGAGACTCCAGAGGGGTGTTGCGACGTGGGCGAGGTGTTACGTCGGGAGGTAGCTGAGGCGTTTAGATCTCTGGGTATATACAGGCTTTTCCGCCACCAACATGACGCAATATTAAGCATAAGGGCGGGAAAAGACACGGTAATAGTGGCAGGGACGGGGATGGGGAAGACAGAGGCATTTCTAGCGCCGGTGCTAGAGACCTCTCTCGACTTGTCTAAAGGCCCCGTGGCGTTAGTTCTCTACCCCACGAAAGCTCTGGCTAGAGACCAGCTGTCTAGACTTAGGCGGCTTGCAGACAGGCTGGGGGTAAGGACTATGGTCTATGACGGCGATACGCCGCAGAGAGAGAGACGGCTGATGTACGAAATGCCGCCACATATAGTGATAAGCAACCCAGATATGGTAAGCCAAGCCCTCATGCACGTGGCAAAATTCAGAGAGTTGTTAAAAAGAGTTAGGTACCTAATCCTCGACGACTTCCATGTATACAGCGGGGTGTTTGGCTCACATATGTACTACCTCCTACGGCGTGTGAAGAGGTTTGTGAGACCTGTTTTTATAGCCACAAGCGCCACGGTGGGAAACCCGGCCGAGTTCTCACAAGCCCTTTTCGAAAGCCGTGAGGTAAATGTGGTCTGGGGGCCTCTGGGCAGGCGGGGAAAGCTTGTACAAATATTGTCGCGGCCTAAGTTTAGGTCTAAGTGGGCTGAGGCCACAAAACTCTCTGAGTTATGTATCGAGCTAGGCCTCAAGTGTCTAGTCTTTACAGACAGCCATAAATACGGCGAGGTGATCTACCGCGCCTTAAAGATGGCTGGACGCAACAGGATGGCTATACATAGGGCTGGGCTGACTCCAGAGGAGAGGCGGGCTGTGGAAGATGCCTTCAAGAGGGGGGAGATCAACGTGGCGATCTCCACGCCCACCCTAGAGCTGGGCATAGATATAGGCGATGTCGACGGGGCGATCTTGGCGTCTATACCCCCCTCCTTTAATAGATATCTACAACGCGTCGGGAGGGTGGGGAGACGGGGCCAGACGGGATATGTTGTACAGATACTGGGAAACGACCCAATTTCACAATACTACAGGAATTACCCCCACGAGTTTTTCACAAGGACGCCAGAGCCCCTGGGCTTTGAGAAAGAAAACGAAGACGTGGCCTCACTCCACGTGTTGGCCAAATCGCTTGACGCGCCGCCAAGAGTTGACGAGCTAGACGCCTTTGAGAGATCTATCGCCTCCATCTTGCTTCAAAAAGGCTATCTCAAAAAGGTGGGTAGCTTCCTCAGGCTTACACCTCCGGGCAGAGAGCAACTCGCTGCGTTGAGCCTCAGGGGGTCTCCACATGTGGTAAAAATAAAAACCGCAGATGGCGAAGTAATTGGCGAGAGGGAATTACCTCTGGCGTTATATGAATTACATCCAGAGGCCATATATATGCACGGCGGGAGGACCTATCTCTCCAAGTCGCTAGATATGGGGAAAAAAGTTGCCATAGTGGAGCCGGTCGACGCTGAGGATTTAGTCACAAGCGCTCTAGAAGACATGAAGCCCGAGCTGGTAGAGCTATACGATGAAGGCGACGTGGAGGGAGTGAGTTATCAATACGGCAGATTGAAGATAAGGATTACGGTATATGGCTACGCCCTGAAGCGTTTTACCACGGAGGAAACCCTGGGGGAGTACTCCATCGACCCATTGTCATACACCTTAGTGACAAAAGGAGTTGTGTTATACATGCCGCCTCTCCGCTTTAGCCCAGACGACAGCTTGGATTGGGAAGCCAAGGCGAGGGGGTATCACGCAACAGAACACGTCTTAATATCTGCAGCAGAGATAGCCATAGGCGCCTCGAAGACCGATCTCGGCGGCATCAGCTATCCAGACGGCGTAATTGTGATATATGACTCACATGTAGGTGGAAACGGCACCTCTAGGCTTTTATTAAAATATTTTAAAAAAGTATCTGAAGTCGCATTAAAGATAGTAAAGAGTTGTGATTGTGTAGACGGCTGCCCCAAATGTGTCTACTCGCCATATTGCGGCAATAACAACAAGATGCTGTCCCGACGGAATGCCATTAGGATACTAGAATCACTAAAATGGGGGGGCCAGCAAGCCGTTAGAGAGATACCAAAACGGGGAGGGATTGCCTAAATCCAGACAAGACCCTCGTCGTCAAGCTGTTCCTCCCCCCTGCCGGCCCTCACGTCTCTTACCTTGTGTGTATACCTGAGGTCTGCCGCGACCGCCATGGCCTCTTCTGGGACGTAGAGAATTACGTCAAGCGGACTGGCGAGACTTAGCCCTATCTTGTTCTTATGTCGCCACACGGCGCTGTTGATCTTCTTCACTAGGTTAAACAAGCCGAAGTCGCCACGCCACTCTTCTGGCGGGTCTTCTAGAGCCTCTGTGTGTATAGACTTCCCGTAGGCCTCGCGCCATATCTTGTCTGTAACAAAAGGCATTACGGGCGCCACCAGCTTTAGGCTATATTTAACCACGGCGTGTAACGTCCAGATGGCTGCCTCCTGTTCCTCTTTCGTAAAGGCCCCCTCCCTGTTGTAGGCCCTGGATTTGACGAGCTCTATGTAGTGGTCAGCAAAGTCGTGCCAAATGAAGTTGTATAACAGGTGGGCTGGCTCATAGGCGTCAAACTCGCCATAGGCCGCGATGACCTTTTTTGCGACGTCGTAGAGCTTCGCCAAAACCGCCTTGTCTATAGGCGTTAGCCTAGGCGCAATCTGGGGCTCTGGAAACGTTAGAACAAACCTGGAGATATTCCATATCTTAGTCACAAATTCCTTCCCCTCCTTAATTATGTTTTCGTTATAGCGATAGTCGGTACCCAGTCTGCCCGCCACGGCGGCCCAGAAACGTACGGCGTCTGCGCCATATTTCTCTACAGGCTGTAAGAGATCTACCACATTGCCCTTAGATTTATGCATGGCTTCTCCCTTCTCGTCTAGACCCATGCCGTTTATCCTCACGTATCTAAACGGCACGTCGCCAAACATGAGATACGCCCTAAGGAGGGAGTAATAAAGCCAAGTCCTAATGATGTCATAACCCTGAGGCCTCATTATGGAATGGGGATACACCCTGGGGAACACCTCCCTAGAGGCATACAGCCAGGAGATTGAGGAGTCAAACCATGTGTCAAACACACGCCTGTCGCCTTCCAGCCTCCCGTCTTTACAAGCCTCTTTAACCTCCGGCGGGGGCTCATCTCTCCAGGGGACGTAATACCCGCCGCCTTTGGGCAAGACGGCGACGCGGGTACCGTCGGCTTTTATACACCACCATATGGGGATCTCCGTGGCGTAATAACGGCGGCGGGAGAGAGGCCAGTCTAACTCCAGCGACTTTATCCAGTCTACGAGCACCTGACGGTACTCCGGAGGTTTAAACTCCATTTTTTCAGCTAGCTTAGTTAACACCTCTCTAAACTCCACCTGTTTGACAAACAGCTCTCTGGTTACAATAATCTCCAGTGGAGTTTTACAACGCCAACATACCGGCACGTTGTGTGACAAACTCTCTTGTCTTACCAACAACCCACCTGACTTTAGGTCCCCGACAATTTTAAGACGGGCCTCTCTTACCGTAAGCCCCTTGTAAGTACCTGAACTTATTTTGCCCATCTCGTCAAGAATAATCCGTGTGGGGAGTTTAAGCTCGTTGACAATCATGAGGTCTCTCGTGTCGCCAAATGTGGAGATCATGACTAGGCCGGTGCCGTATTTGGGATTGGCGGCTTTGTGTGGTAAGATAGGCACCTCCTGCCCCTCTGGGGGCACTATTGCGTGGAGGCCTTCTAGCCTTTTATACCTCTCGTCTTCTGGGTGGAAGATCACAGCCACTGTGGCTGGGAGGAGCTCGGGCCTAGTGGTGGCTATGACGATATCCTCTCCAGTCTCCCTTACTTTAAACTTTATGTAGTTTAGGTAGGCCTCCTCTTCTCTATACTCGATCTCTGGCTCCGCCAGCGCCGTGCGACAACGGGGACACCAGGGGGTTGGCCTCTCGGCCTCATATACCAGCCCTCTTTTCCACAGCTCTATAAAAGTCTGTTGTGTCATCTTTCTATACTCGGGGCTGTCGGTACCTTGAGGCCAGTAGTCAAAAGAGAGTCCCCAACGCCTTAGCGAAGAGACGAACTCCACCTCATATCTATCAAGCTCGTCTTTACAAAGTTTTATGAACTGTTCGCGAGGTATCTCGTGGGCTGTTATGTTGTATTTCTTCTCTACCTGAACCTCAATGGGGAGGCCGTTTCTATCTAGATAAAATGGAAAGATCACATCGATACCCCTCATTCTCAGAAACCTGGCGATTATGTCAAAATGTGCGTAAGACGCGGTTTGGGCCACGTGAGGCCTATTGCTAGACAGATATGGCGGGGGCGTGTCTATAACGAAGACTGGGCGGTCGCCAATCTTGGCCCTGAAGTGGCCTTCCTCCTCCCAGAGTTTTAACAGCTCTTCTTCCCACCTTATGTCCCACCTAGTGGGCAGCCGATGGGCCACAGTGCCTTAGAGTAGAGAATTTTTAAGTTTCTTTATGATAAAAATTTAAATATTGTATATGCTCCCCCTTATGCTTAGTCGTGAGATTTACCTCATAGTTAATGGCAGTGGCTCTAGACTGGGGGAATTCCTTGTGGAGCTTCATTTTGACCAACCAGGCATTTTAGCCACATTGTCTAACATATTTGCTGAACATGACGTCAATATAATAAACATAGCTATAGACAGCCAACGTAGACATCTACACTTTGTAGTTGATCTTACTACAGTTGTGGAGGACGACATCAGAGAGATCGCAAAACGGTTGGGCATGTTTGCCTTTGTCAAAAAGGTGAGATACAGAGTTTCTAACGTCTCTGTCTTTGTCCCCCGGTGGATAGTACACGTGATAAACGGCATGCCGAGTATCTCACTTGAGAGGGAACTGGTGGCATATCTACAGGAGCCCTCTAGGCTGGCTGAAGAGCTGGCGAAAAAAGACGCCAAGACTATAAAGGAATTAGTCACCCCCATTGACATAGCCACCCTAGAGGAGATACTATATCTCTCCCAGCTACGAGGTCTGGCGATAGTGGAAAACACGATGTTAAAAGAGGGTAGACTAGTGGCAAGACTGTGTAAGCTGGCCTACCCCATGGCTAAGAGATATCTTGAATATTACCTAAGGGAGTTGGGATTTCAGCCTAAGACAGTAGAAGAGGGGGGCTGCATCAGGGCTGAAGTCTAGCTTTTTAAAAGCCCGGCCTTTTGTAATAAGTCACATACCCTACAGACCTCTCTAGAGGATATATTTCCACAATATCTACAATGTCTCATCTCCACATGGCTGGCATGTCTTCTTAGATATCCGCCAAGCCTCTTGCCAAAAGACTCAAGGCTGTATTTCACCGACGGCATCTCTCTCTCGAGTTCTGCAAGGATAAACTTGAGGTTATACCGCGGGTTTGTGGTCACGTAGGGACACTCTAGCTCCATCAGCGGTATGTTGTGGTAATAGGCATATAACGCAATCTCCTCCTCTCTGATGTATCTAAGCGGCTTTATGCGTGGGATCATGTCCTTCTCTTCCGCGTCTTCATACACGCCGTACCACTGAAATCTGTCTAGATTTCCCATCAACACGTTTAACATCACGGTCTGGGCCTCGTCGTCTAGGTTATGCGCCGTGGCTACTTTAGTCCAGCCTCTCGCCTTCCCGACTATGTTCATCGCCCTTCGTCTCAAAACGCCGTCTATTGTACACATATGTACCTCATGTCCCCCCCTAGAGAGCCTCTCTGAGATCTCCATGGCGGTGACGCCAAAGATGTCCTTAAAGTGGTAGACGTTGTACTCAACGCCGAACTTCCCAGCTAGCTCTTTTACGTAGTCACGTCTAGACATCCTATAGAAACAACTATAGGGATGCCCCTCGTTTATTGTAAAGGCCTCTAGCCTCACGTCTCTAAGGAGCTTTCTTTCTTTCAACACGCCCAGTATGTATAGAAGTACCAAACTGTCCTTACCCCCAGAAACCGCCACGGCCACAAAATCGCCTGGAGTTATGAGGCGCTCTTTCCTAATGGTGTCTAATGTTTTCTGCTCGATTGAGTTAAACAGACAGCGTAGACATAGCTTCTCTCCACTAACCTGGCGGTAGTACTGGGCAGGCCTTTTTCCACATTTACTACAATACACTACCTCTCTCCGGGGTCTATATGTGGAATCTCGCCGTGTTTTCTCTCTGCCTTTTCTATCTCTAGGGTAAAGGTCTCTAGCGATGTGCGAAAAATGTAAAACACGATATTACAATTTCTACACCGAGCTATCATCACAGTGTTTTCTGGGCCTCTGTAGCGGTAAGTATGAGGCACAGGCATGGGGTCCCACTCCGGAAGTCCACACTTGGGGCAAACTATCACAGCCCAACTGCCTTATGTATATTTAACTTTCTATATTTTCTTCTAGCCACCTCCTTACTTCACACAAGTCTGGGAGAGACAGGTGGCCCATGTCCCCCCTCCCCACGATGATGGTAAAAAGCCCCACAGCCATGGCGCCTAGGTCGTCCTCACTATCGCCTATATATATGGCGTCGCTGGGCCTTATGTTGAGCTTACGTAATACATATCTAAACACACGTCGCAACGGCTTTCTTCTAAGTAATAAATCTGATGTATATATGTTATTTATTTCAACTCCATGGCCACTTAGAAAGTTTTTAATAAAACATACACATGGACTATTTGAAACAATAGCCACGACCCCCCTGGCTTTGACCCACCGCAAGAACTCAAGTGAACATGGGGCAGGTTTGACCTTCTGCGAGATGTATCTAACGTAATCCCCCTCAAGCTCTAGGGGATCCACGCCGCTTCTCTGCGCCACAATTCTTACCACTGCCCGCAGTGGTACCTCATATCCAGTAGACCTAATGCCCTCCACCACCCACGCCACCTGTGTTATAACCTCCCACGGGTTAGATATGTGCCCCCTCAAAACCTGGCTGAGCTCACTCCAGAAGTCTACAGGAGGGGCCAAAAGCCCCCAGAAGCTCAAGAGGTAGTTCATCTCACCTCAGGTAGGACGCCTTTAGAGCTTCATGCAGATTGCTTAATGCTATAGCCGGCAATCCAGAGCCAGTTGTATCTACCCGCCAGCACCATTATTGCCGGGACGACAAAAGGCCTTATGACAAAGGCGTCTACCAACGCCGCGAGGGCTATGGTGAACCCCACCTGTCTTAGAAGTAATGTCTGAGATAGTAACAACGTGGAGAAGGCCGCCGCTAGGATTACGGCGGCGCCGGTGATCACAGGCCCGGTGGCAACAATAGCCCTCTTTATAGCCTCTCTTTCTGTGGCCCCTCCTTCTAGCTCCTCTCTAATTCTCGTAACTATAAAGATGTCGTAATCTGTCCCCACAGCCATTAGGAAGGCAAAAAGAACTATGGGCACAAGCCAGTATGTAGGCTGGCCCAACGCCTCTTGAAATATTAAGACCTCTACTGCAAGACTCCATACAGTGGACATAAGGATTGTGGCAATTAGCCTAAGCGGTATTAAAAAACTTTTGAGCAGAAGTGAGAGTATTATAAAAATCGCCAAAATAATAATATATATCTGGACATTCCAAAATTTTACATATATTTCATTAAATATCACGTCTTTCCACGATGCGGCTCCCCCGATGAGAAAAGGGCCATATGTAGACCTAAGGGCGTCTAGCTCCCTATATACCTCTAACAGCTCGTCGGAAGTGTCCTCTACTGAGAGCCTTATGGACACTACGTGCCACTCCCCCACGCTCTCTACTGTGTGGTTTACATAATGTGGGAGACTCTTTATTGCCTCTAACAAGCCCGGAGCGGGCTCGTCTCTAGACACGACGTATGTAGTGGAGAGAGCTGTGACGTTGGGGAAATACGTGGTGGCCACCTCCAGCGCCTTTTTATGCTCTGTCTCCGGCATTGCCACCACGGGGTTTGCCGTCACGTTAAGCGTCGTCACGAGAAATATGAAGGCAATTATTGTGACTGCCGCCGACGTGATGACTACGGCTAGAGGTCTCCCCAAGGCGGTAGACACAGCTGTCTCTAACAGCCTCGAGCGGGCAGAGTGAAGAGAGACAGTCTTCTTGGGCCAAAACAGCCTGTCGCCCAATATGTACAACAATGAGGGAAATACTACAAAGACTGTGGCCACTATGAACGCCGTCGTTATGAGGTAGCCCACGCCTATAGTCTGCATAAATGGGAGTGTGGAGATGACAAATGAACCCAGGGATGCGGCCACAGCGGCGGCGCTGGCGGATATTGCCCTCCTGGCGTATTTTAACACAGACGCCACAGCCTCCAGCTTTCCCCTCCCTGCACCCCGTTCTTCTGCGTAGCGGCTGGCCATAAGCAACATGTAGTCTACCCCTATGGCAAACACCACAGGCGCCGCCATGTAGATAGTGAGGTAGTAAATCTTCTGCACTTCGCTAATTTGATACAAGAAGCCCAATAGAGAGAGATATGTCAAGCCGATAGTGGAGATTATGGCAACTGGGGCGGCTACCGTGCCCATTATGTATAGAAGCACCGCGAAGAGAGCCAACGCGGTGGCTTTATCTATCTTCGAGACGTCTTCTACAACCACCTGTGTAAAGCTCTGGAGGAGAAATGATGAAGATACAGGCACGCCGAGGTGTATAGAGGTGGAGTTTATGTGCCCTCTGACAAACGCCAAGGCGTATCTCTGCTGATAAACAAGGCTTGAGGCAACTGAAAACAGGTTGGGTA
>JBKBOT010000010.1:33378-53279 GCA_046293555.1 Pyrobaculum sp.
GGGGGTACCTGGAGGTTATATTTCTCACAAGCTCTTCTCTAAATATAGACACCACCCTATCTACATCCCCACCACATATAAGGTAGGGGAGGTAGGGCTTGAGTACGTGGGGGGTTTTATTTAATAATGACACATATATATATTGTTTAACTCCCACTATACTTACATTTTTCGCCAAATTAATTAAAGTCATGTTTAATTTAGTTATTAAAATAGCCTCTGTCACATTATCTACAGCCGCCTCGCTCCCCCATGTCTTCCACGTCACGTGTTTGAGATAAGCCGACACGTTGCCATATGCCACATCTGCTGCCATCCTGACGGCAGTATCCACGTCGTGACTGGCCACATACTGTCGGAAAGCCTCTAGAAATATGTCGCTTTTGTTATCCACAGCTTTCCCCAAGGCAGCCACGCCATAGGTGGCTAGAAGCAGCTGTCTAGCCATAGCTCTAGCCGCGCTGTAGGCAGATTCCAGCTGGGCGAGTTCCCTACAGGCAGCCTCTGTGGCGTTTGAAAACTGGAGCGCCGCCTCTCTAAACTTAGACGTGTAGTTATCCACTGTATTCCACACGTTCTCCCAATAGAGCTCTAACGCCTTGTCTAATATAGTCCAGGGGGTCACCGCGCTGGGGTAAAGCCTGGAGAGAAACCGCGCCTTTTCTTCAAGGTCTGGGCCAAAGATAACCACGGGGTAGACTTCTTCTCCCACCTTCTCCATGTTTTTAACAATAGAGCTCACCACCACCGGCTCTATGTCTCGTGGCATTAGTTCCGACTCGTGATAAACCAAGACGTCAAAAACCTTCGGGGCGTGTAGGGCCAGGTAGGTATATATAGCTAACACAACTGCAGCCACGGCGAGAAGTTTGCGCACAGCCCACTTTTTAAGAAAGTATATAAGTTTAAGGCGTGACTGTCCCGTGAGACATATTTACATTATCGCCATGGGGGACTTTAAGGCTCGTGCCGTCCGCTATTTACTCACGGCGATAGCCATCGGGGTGGGGGTGGCCCTACTGGTGGCGTTAGTTACAGTAAGCGATGCGACGAGAGAATATGTGGAACAGACGCTGTATAGAGTATATCCCGCAGACATCATGATGTATTCCGAGTCTATAAACATCCCCCAGCACCTAGTCGACGTAATTAAGAAAAGCCCCGTGGTGGAGTCAGCTGAGGGCATCATAATAGCCACTGGGGTGTATGGGGGGTCGGTAGTGTCAATTGTGGGAATCCCGCTTTATGCCATAGATTATTTCGCCATAGACCTAAGTCAAGGCAGATTGCCTATCGCAAAAGGCGAGGCAGCGGTTGAGGAGTCTCTCGGCGTAAAACCCGGCGAGGTAATCACGTTAAAGATATATTCAGGGGTATTGGGTGGAGAAAAAACGCTGGAAGTCAAAGTAACTGGCGTCATGCGTAGCTTCCTGAGGGGGTTCGTGGGGGCCTTTAGGCTAAATCTTGTGGTAGTTCCTCTAGACTGGCTCCAAGAAAACCTAGGCACAGGCCCTTTTATAAACGCCGTCCTCATAACGATGAAAGACAAGAATCAAGTCAGGCCGTTTTACTTGTCGCTAAAAGAACACTATAGAGACGCCCAGGTCTACACACAGGAGGGGCTGTTAAACACAGTGTCGCAAGTCTTCAACGCGTTAAACGCAATATTTGCCGTCATTAGCGCCGCCGCGTTGATCACCGCGGCGATAACCACCTTCGCGGTGATGTCTATAACTACAAACGAGAGGCTGAGGGAGTTTGGCCTACTTAAGGCTGTAGGCATCTCCTCAAGAGATATCGTCCTCTCCGTGGTAATAGAGGTCGTGTCTATCGCCGCCGTGGCTGGCGTCGGCGGTATGGCTATAGGACATATGGGGGCAGGCTTGGTAAAACAGATGCTAGTAGGCATGGGGATAAATTTCAACGTGCCGATAGCCTTCAAGCCCCACTACGCCTTGTTGGCACTATTCACGTCGCTAGCCGTGGCGCTAGCTGGAGCCCTCCTGCCGCTGTATAAAGTGTCCAAGCTAAGACCGCTGGAGATCTTGAGGTTATGGCAGTAAAGCTAAGGGGAGTTACTAAGATATATAAAAACGGCGCTGTGGAGGTTCACGCGCTAGACGACGTCTCTCTACATGCTTCCACAGGCGAGGTGGTGGCCTTTATGGGGCCTTCTGGCTCCGGCAAAACCACACTGCTTAACATAGTCGCCACGTTAGACAAGCCCACATATGGAGAGGTCTACGTATTGGGGGCAGATGTTGGGAAGATGCCCGAAAAAAAGCTGGAGAAATTCAGGCTGAGAAACATAGGCTATCTCTTCCAGAGTTACAACCTTGTGACCTACCTAACGGCGGAACAAAACGTGGCATTACCACTGATAGCTCTCGGCGTGAAGAAAGATCTGGCGTTACTACGGGCTAAGATCTTACTGGAGCTAGTGGGCTTAGAGAAGGCGGCGGGGATGTATCCATACCAGATGTCCGGCGGTATGCAGCAACGCGCCGCGGTGGCTAGAGCGCTATCTACCAACCCGCCGCTCTTAATACTTGACGAGCCTACTTCAAACGTGGATCTCGAAAACGCCGCGACGTTATTAGGCCTAATAACAGCCATAAATAAGGTCATGAAAACCACAGTGCTTATAGCCACCCACGATCCAGACGTCGCCGCCATAGCCACCAGGGTGATATATATGCGCGGCGGCCGTGTGTTTGAAACCACAGAGCCGCCGAGAAAAGAGTTGAAGATAGAGCTGGAAAAAGTATTTACAGCCTACGAGAAGTTAAGACAACTAGACTCATCAATTGGGCTATGAGAGCTCTCGCCTTGTTGTTACTTCTTGCATATCTGGCTCTCGCCTCTACAGTCGTCGTGACGTATACCATAAAGCCTACTGGCGAGGTCACCACAGTTGTAAAAACTAGAGAAGTGCTTATAAACAACGGCCCCACGCCTTTGAATAAATCCGGCGTGTTGATCCCGCCTTACTCTACTCTTGTTTTTGAAAAACTTGCCGACAATGTCTACCCCCCGTTTCTTAAAGTAGAGCGAGAGATAAGGTACATAGGCGGCGAGTTATCCAGAGGGGTCCTACAGGCTGATAACAACACTGTGGTTATGCTCACACTTAAGATATCCACATTGCTCCCCATCTCTGTCCCGGTAATGATCTCTCTGGCTACAGATGGAAAAGTTGCGGTGATTTACGAGAGGTTGCCCACATCGATTTCGCAGATGTCCGGCAGCACTATCTACCACTGGGCACTGGTGGTGGAGAACTACACCGAGTTTAACCTCAGCTTTAGGGTGAGAGATTTTGGTAGTTTTGGAGCTGTGAGACTACCCACAGTGTTGTTAACATCCTCCCTAGATTTAAACCGAACTATTGCCGTCACTAGAGAGCAACTTAAAAGCCTCCATACGGCTAAGACACGGCTACAAAACCTCACGGACGCAATCTCGCTTTATTTAGACATGGTGTACACACAGACACAGAACTTGACGCAGTTGATCCAGGTATTTAACCTCACCGGCAGGGCTCTGGGCGAGGGCGCTCGGGCTCTAAACCTATCTACATACGCCCTAGAGGCCTTGAGGCGGCAGATAATGGCGATTGGAGACGCCGCAGGCGGGGCGGCGGCCACGATTAACCAAAGCCGTCTGTTGGTTGACTACCAATACCTAGCCCTAATGACCTTGGCCAACACGTTGGAGACACAGGCAGCCGCTCTGACGTCTTACCGCTCTGCCACCAGAGAGGCCATCAAGGGGCTTGAAGACACCAGAGGCCAGCTTTGGTCAATAAGAGAAAGCCTATACGCCCAAAGACAAGCCATAAATAACGCCATTAGGGAGGTAGAGAGAGCTAAGACAAGGATCTCCTCAATGCCTGTCAACACTACTGTCGTCATAGAGGCTCTAGACGTAGTTCTCAGACAGCTTTACGCCACAAGGGAGTCTATAGACTCGTTAATAGACGTGGTAGATAGCATAATTGCGATAACAGACTCTACAGTATACACTCTTGAAGCTATTGACAAAAATCTAGGCGAGTTAGCTCCCCTCCTCAACTCCACAGCTATATCTACCCGAAAAAACGCCACAGAGCTCATGGAAAACATGCCACAAATTCTAGCCAACGCCTCTAGAAACCTAGCCGAGATATCGAGCAATCTCTACAAGACAGCCGACGAGGTGAATCAATACTACTCCCCCCTCTACGACGCGGCAAACACCTTGAGGGAGGTAGGCAGCCGGCTTCTACAGTCGGCAAAAGAGCTTGAAGAATTTCGACAAGCTCAACTAAAGGCCGTGCCTAAACTAGGCGCGTTGTTGGCAACAATATATAACTACACGGGGTATGTGTCTACAGAAGGAAAAAGGCTAGAACTAGCAGAGAGCGCACTAGTTCGATATCACTACGTCGTAAATGTCAGCAGGTTGGAGCTACAGTACTACATAGAGCTGCCCGTCGCCATGAAAAACGTCACATTGCCCACCACCACGGCGTCTTTAGCGCCAGTAGAGACAAGACAGACACCAATCGGGTTAAGCGTCGTGTTGGCTATCGCCGCTGCGTTTGCCCTAGGGATGTTATTAAAAAAACTATTTGGATAGTTCTACAAATTTCTGTTTACTCCAGCCAGTCAGCGAGAGGCCTGTCACCTTAGTCCAGATCTTTGGATCTACTTTAAACGACTGTTCTACCCTCTGTCTGTGTCCCACCACGTTGTAGGTACAGAATGGGAACACGCGGCCGTCAGGCGTGGCGTAGTGAATGTCACAACGTTGTACTCTCTCAATGTCGTAATTCATGGTGTCCATAAAGTGCATTATGCCTATACCCACAATGTTGAAGAAAAAGCGCCCTAGCGACTCGTAGTCTTTTTTAACGAGGAAGTCGTAAATGAGGTCTCTTACCCTCCTGTGTCTGACGGCTTTTAACAACTTCAGCGTCTTTACCTTAGCCACCTGTCTATAGACTCCACCCCTCTTGGCGGTGTTGTATACCTCCCAAGCGCCTTTCTCAAAGGCGTCTACATCTACAAGCTTGGTTATTGGGTATATCCTCCTCTCGTCCTCGTCGTAGTAGATAAACGTGGCTGCGCCACACATGGGGTTCATGCTAAATAACGGCCGTGGGGAATCCGTGAGGACTTCCACCATCTTGGCTATAGCCACCGGCCAGTTTGTAGGCCTCCAGTCCCACCTACTAACCGCGCCGCCGGTCTGTTTCTCGATTTCTATTATCGTGTCGGGTATCGTGATGCGATATTTTCTAAGCTCCTCCTTGCTATACAGCTTTGCTCTTCCAGAGAAGCTCACCGGCTGTATATTTATCCACCTCACCACGTCTCTATTCTGAAGCGCAAAGTCTACAATCTTGCCGAGATCCTTGTCGTTATAGTTACGGGCTAAAGTAACCACGAGCACAATTGACCTATGGCCTAGCTTCCTGGCGTTTTCAATAACTCTCTCCTTAGTTATCCTATAGGCCTTGGGGTGGTAGAGCCGGTGTCTCCAAAGCCCCTCGTTTTTCTCATCTAGGGTGTCAAACTGGAGATATAGCGTAGAGGCCCCCGCATCTAGTAGCGCCTTATAGTACTCAATGTCGTTAGCAAGCCTGATGCCGTTGGTGTTTATCTCCACATGTGTAAAGCCGAGCTTTTTGGCCATCCTCACTATTTCCGGCAGGTCGTCTCTTAACGTGGGCTCCCCCCCAGAGATCTGGACGGCATTTGGGGGCCAAGGCTTCTGTGCTCTCAACGTTCTAAACATGTATTCAATCTGCTCTAGAGTGGGCTCGTAGACGTAGCCAGAGGCGCCCGCAGTGGCAAAACACACGGGACACGTCATATTACATCTATTGGTGACATCAATTATGGCAAGTACCGTATTTGACTTATGTACAGGGCAGAGGCCACAGCCGTCGGGACAAGAGCCCATGTCCTTATAGAACTCCAAATCTGTATAGGGGTTGGCGAGCCCCTTGGCTATATATTCAGGTCTATCCCACTGCAGGAAGTAGTAATACATCTCGGCGTCGCCCCAATATAGGTCCTCAAATACGCCATGTTCTGGACATGTTTTCTTAAGCCAGATCGCGCCGTTTTCTTCATACACCACCGAGGGTATCCTTTTGGTACATACCGGACATACCGAAAGAGAGGCCTTGATGACTCTTGAATTTCTGGAAAGGCCATACTGACGTCTCAAGGCTTCTTGCCACTTTTCGTTCATTAAGGTGTTTCTATATCTCTCTGCTAGGCTGTATTTAGACAAGTCCACAAGCCTCTTTGGCCTCTCAGATATCTCAACCACCTGTTGCATAAACCCGCGCGGATCTCTATCTTAAAAATTTTTTAACTCTATTCACGAAAAGTTGTGAATGCAACAACTAGAGTTATTACTAAACCTATTGGGTATAGCTAGGAGAGAGGTAGATATATACCTGCTGTTAGTAGAAAAAGGCGCGCTATCTGCAAGAGAGGTTGCCGAACAGCTGAACATACCATATACAAAGGTATACACATACCTCTCAAAACTTCAAAAACTTGGCGTTGTTATTACTGAAGAAAAGCCGCACCCCCGGAGATATAGGGCATTGCCGCCTGTAGATATCTACAAGAAGCTCGTATCGGCGACATCTGAAGTTCTCAGACAGATAAAGCCCTTTTTCGACAGCCTACAGCTAGTTTACGAAAGTAAACAAGTCACCCCCACATTCCTAACCCTGATTAAAGGTAGAGAAAAGATAGTGGAGCTTATAGAAGAGGTGATAAAATCTACAGATGCCGAGGTACATGTGGCCCTCCCCTTTGTAGAACTGCTTACCGACAGACTAGTTACAGCTATAGTCGAGGAGTCTAAACGCGTGACAATAAAGATGCTTATAAATGACCAACTTAGGCCACATCTAGACCTGCCGCCTAGGGTAGAGGTGAAAACCACACAGGAGATGTTCGGCGGGGGGGTCATTGGGGATGCGGTGGTTATCTTTGTAAAACATGGAGGCGAGCTTTCCGGAATATACTCTAACGAGAGACATCTCATCGAGATAGCGCGTACATATTTTAACCACCTGTGGCAAAGACACATGTGATGTAGAGAGAAAATGGGGCCTCTGACAAGTGAAGAAAGTCTGGAGCGCTGACCTACTCCCTGGCTTCTGAATAATCTTTTTTTACTATAGTGAAGACCTTTATATTGGGGACCTCTTTCAACATGTCTACAAATTCTCTAGATTGAGAAGCTATAACTAGCTGATAGCGTGAGGCAAGGCTTTTTATTAGATCCATAAAGGCAGTTCTCACGTTTATATCTACATAAGGAATCGGCTCGTCAAATATCAAAAAGCCCAACCTTATCTGCGAAGTCTCTCTTAACGCCAGCGCGAGGGCTATAGCTAACGAGAGGCGTTGGCCGTCACTTAGCTTAGAGATGCCAAGCCGGTCACCTGTCGGAGAGATTGCGTAAAAATCGTAATGACCCTTTCTGTGCTCTATATCTGCACCCACCTTTACAATATCTCCATATTTGTAAATACTAAGAAAGATGTCATTAAATAAGTTTCTAGCTTTTTCAAGTAGTCTAACTCTTGTATTTATCTTTACAAGCTCTAGTCTAGACTTTATTTCTTGTAGCTTTCCAAATATATACATTATGTCCTCATGTCTTTTCCTAAGGACTTCAGGGTCCTCGCCAACTTCTCTAACTACCTCCTCCAGTAAGGACTTCTCCCTATGGAATTCCGCCAGGTGGGTAGAAACTCTCTCTAGCTCATATAAGGCCTCTCTCCAACGTAACTCAACGTCGAGAATTTCGTCGGAAAGCCCCACCTTTCTAAATTCGGCCTCTAGCTCTTTAAGCCTACGGCGTAGCTCTCTGACTCGTAGCGCCCTCCTGTATTTAGACACAGCCTCTGCGATCTTCCGTCTATCTATCCTGTTGAGCAACTCCCTTAGTTGTACTTCCTTTTTCTCAAGTTGTCTCAACGCCCTCTCCGCCTGGAGGGCCTTATTTACAGTCTCCTCTCTCTCCAGCCGTAGCCCCTCTGTTTTTGACTTTATGGCTAGATATTGAGCCACGTCGCCTTCTAGTATCTCCATCTCTTCTACTACCCGTTCTACCTCACGTATCTTCTCTCTTAAGGACTCCACCTCACGTATTACGTCGCCATGTCTTTCCCCCAGTTCCTGCAGGACGTGTGTCAAATGTTCTCTGTCGGCAGGAGCCCCACAGATGGGACATGTGGCCAGTCCAATCTCCGCCATGTAGGACACCACAGTCTTTAGTGAGGTAGAGAAGGCGGCTTTTCTCTCCGCGGCTTCAAGTCTTTTCCTGAGTTCTGCCAACATAGCCTTGGCCTCCCCAGCCGAGGAGAAGGCCTTCTGCAGCTCCTTATATCTTAGAAAAGACCTCTCTAGTCTCTTTAAGGCAGATTCCAACTCTGCAACCTCGCCATCTAGCCTTCTCGTCTTGTCGACATACTGCAGATATGCCTTCTGTAGCTCTGACTTCTGGAGCTCTATATCTCTCGACAAGGTCTCTAAAGCGTCGTAAGTATCAACCATGGCAGATGACAAGGTCTCTACATCTGGCGACATGAGGCGTTCCAAGAGAGATGGGGCTAGGGCGTGTTCAAACTCTTCAGCCACTTCCCTCAAGGCCTTTCTTATCTTCTCTAAAGTCTCCATGTCGACATAATACTCCTCTGTTTCCAACAGCTCGAGCTCAGACCTAGTCTTGTAGTACTCTAGTAACAACGTCTCGTATTCTTTGATTTTCTCTATGTGGGAAACCCGCCGTTTTGACAAATCCTCTATTTCTCTAGACAGCCTCTCTTCTTTCTTCTTTACCTCCGCGATCTCGCCGACGATGGCACTTAGCCTAGAGACAATATTGGAATATCCGCCGTATTTCCTAAAGAGTTCTTTATATCTCTCGTACTTCCCCAGCCTTTTTCTCAAATTTTCTGCTTGGCTTAACAAAAGTTTTTCTATCGACGTGACTGCTTTAAACACCCCATCTATAATGTCGATACCAAATAGCTTGTCTACAGAGACAGACCTCTTCTGGGAGGTGCCGTAGATAAAACCCTCTAAGGTGCGGTGCGATATATACACCAGGCGGTCATATAGGAGTTCATCTACGTCAAGAAGCTCCGCCAGTTTTTCTTCAGCCTCTCTTCTTCTATACTCCACGTTGTTTACCACGGCGATGACCTTCTCGCCACCCCTCCTGTTTAACTCTCTCTCAATTTTAACGACATCGCTGCCGTTTGTGAGCTCTAGAGAGACTCTAGCCTCATAAGCCTCTGTGTTTATAAGGTCTACCAACTTCGCCACTTTTTCCCTAACCTCCAGCTCCCTCCCAAACAGCGCGTACTCTATGGCATATAGAAGGGAGGTCTTGCCTGCGCCAATTCTACCCCATAGTACATTTACTTGGCCAAAATGGACTACATGCCTCCCTTTGTATGACCTAAAGTTCTCAACTTCAATCTTGTTTATCCTCCACATCTATGCCGAAAGCCTTGAGGTATTCTACCAATACGGCTCTAGCCGCGCGGGTCCCCCCCTCTCTATATGCCACTACCAGACTCTCTACTAGCCTGCCCTCGTCACTACTTCCAAAAACCTTTCTTACCTCCTCAAGAATTATGTCCACAACCTCTCCACAATACCCATATATTAACTCTTCGACCTAAGTATTCTAACCCACTCGTTTTCCAGGAGTTTACTCCGTTCAGCCGGCTCCTCCGCCCTTTTTGGCGGCTGTTCCCTCTTTTCTACCCTTCGCTCTTCTAACTTTTGGTCGACATATTTCCTTAATTTCTCATAAAGAGATGTTTCAAGTTTTTTGATTTCTGTATTTATGTATTCTAACAATGTAGCTTTAAGAGAGTCAACAATTTTATTTATGTCAAACTGTGGGAAAGAAATCTGGCGAGGTTTTGCATATATCTTGACCTCAACCCCCTCGACGCCTCTAGAGGGGTCTACCACCATTAAGCCCACGCCATGTGACTTAAAATATTTAGAATCTACAAAAGGCCAAGCCTCTGGCAATACCGCCAGATATATCTTCACCGCGTTTAGACTCAGCAAGGCCCCCACTTGTTTATATAGCTCTGCCCCCTCGTATATCTCTGTAAGATAAAAGCCGAGAGCCACTTTGTTAAGCCCCTCTTCAAACCACGCAACATTGCCGTCAGTGTTTATATACCTCATTCCGAGAGTTTCAGCGAAATATCTTATTGCCAGTAATTTTACATACTCCACAAAATCTCAGTTACCTAAATTTATTACTTTATGTAATACCACCCCTCTCTCGTGGCGTCAGACCACTCCAACGAGAGAGGCAAGGCGTAGCCATATATCACGGCGCCGCGCCAAACAGAATATTGAGGCTCAGCCACAAGTCTTATGTTTACCCTGGAGGCTAAGACGGGGTTTTTCTCCTCTAGCGCCAGCTTTATCCTTGTGACGCTATCTACAGCCACGTCTTCAAGCCCCGGCGGCACGCGCCAACTGAAGGCCCCCCCACTTAGGATAATCTGTGACGCCACTCTCTCCTGTATTTCCACAGAGACGTTTTTTAAAGAGGTTATAAGGGCTGTGGCTGTATCCATCTCGCCGTATAACGTGACGTCGCCAATAACCGCGTTTTCAATTCTCAGCCTTGACTGCTCTATATAGCTTCTGATCTCCTCGTGGTTTGGATCAAACACGATCTCGCCGATGAGGAACCTAGTCCAGGCGTACTCCTTTGAAAACTCCACCTCTACAACTGGGGAGAGTCTGACCTTCGTTGTAAATCTCTCCGGGTTTGACCGAGCTGCCCGTATGGACTCCTTTAAGTTTTTAGGCACGAGGCCTACAGCTCTTTTCACCACCTCTACTGCATATTCCTCTCTAGCTATGTCGCTATAGCCCATATCTTTCAGAATTTCTCTAGTTATGGCGTTAGACTCCGCCCCCCCTCTATTTAACGCCACCAACCCCTCTCTAATTAGGGCAAAACTTATTGGAGCTATCTGTATATTGCCATGACCCCCCTCTATGATTATACAGTTTACTGCATTTTCTGCAATAGCCACAGCCAGGGGCTGGGGGAGTATGGTTACAGCCTGTATCTTTACCTCTTTCCCAAGCTCCGTAAAGATGTCAAACATGGATCTATACATGTAGTCTGGCGCCAAGGCCGAGAGAGCCACCGCCACCAGCCATCCCCTAAAGTCCGGCTCTGTGACTAAAAACTGAGAAAAGGCATTTCTGGTTAACTCCTTGACCACCTTCCACGCGTCGTCATCATCTTTTCTAGCAATGCCGTCTTTAAGCGGATATTTTAAATTCCTCTGGACGTCTCTTACGCTTGAGAGATATTTACGGACTTCCTCATCTCCTACCACAAGCCCCCTGGAGAGAACCTCTGGAGGAATTCTCATTTTTACAGACTCGGGCAGATCTCTTAAGAAAAGCCCCCGCGTCTGGGTCATTTTGGGCTCGTTTAGGGTAATTGGGCCGTATTTGACGTAACTTGTGCCGAAATCTATGGCGAAGGTGTATTTAAGCTTGTAGGTATCTGTCACCACAGCTTTATTTAGACATCTTAAATTAATTTTCTGGCTTGATGACTATCTCCCCACCCCTTACGGTAACTAAAACCACATCTCCCACATCGATGTCCCCAAATGCTTCAATCTCCTCGTCAGTTAGCCACAACGTCACTCTCGGTATAGTCACACGGCCGCCGCCAAATGGCAGCGAGCGTACTATCTGGCTCACTAGAGGCATTACCTCCCGCATGAGCTGTGCTGTCTGCTCGTCTTGGGTAGAGAAGGCGGCCACGGGGCCTGGCAGCTCTTTTTCCTCTATGATATCCACCTTTATGTACCTAGCCCCGACGGGGTCGTACACCAGCTGTTTGCTGACAACCACACCTCTAATTGTGGCCATAGAGGCCTGGGGGCGGGGATATAAATACTATAACAACCCTCTTGTGGGCAGTAGCTCTCTTAACGTCTTGCCACGTGAGTCAAAATATCCGCCTTTCTCCACATATCGCCTAAGCACATTTAGCCAGTTTCCAGATCGCGTAATTTTTGCCATTACGGCATAAGCCCTCTCTAGCTCCTCAACCGTGTAGTCTCTATATGTGTCCATGTGGAATAACATCTCTAGAGGTAACCTCGGCCTGGGCTCCGGCGCCTCCTCTGGCACCCCCACCACAAGTCCAAACAGCGGGTAGGTGAGTGGAGGCAGTTTTAACATCTCGATAAGCTCACGTGGGGCGTTTTGGATGGCGCCTATGAAACAACTGCCGTATCCCAACGCGGTGGCCGCCAAGGCCATGTTCTCAGCGGCAAGCGCCGCGTCTACTGCAGCAAAGATAAACAACGCCAGCTTGTCCTCTAGAAACTCCACGCCACGTAGATGTAAAAACCTCTCCAGTCTGTACAAGTCTGCAAGAAAGACAAAGAAGTCAGATCCCTCCTCTACGTGGGGCTGGCCTATGAGCGCCGCAATTGTCTTCTTCCTGTCGTCATCTCGAATTCTGATTGTTGTCCATAGATGTAATGTGGCGTCAGTAGGCGCAAGCCTTCCCGCCTCCATTATCCGTTGTATATCCTCCTCAGGTATCTTAACCCTCCTAAATTTCCTAATCGAGCGGCGTCTTTGTACGACCTCAAGGTAGTCCATAGGCTTGACACAACTTAAATTTATATAATGACCACAACTTAGGGGCATGCAGGAGTTTCCAGAAGATTGGGAATATTCAGGCGGGGAGCTAGAAAAGACGTTAAAAGTAAGGGCGACGTGTCCATATTGTAAACACAAGTTTGAAATAGAGATAGGGGAGAGTTGGTACAATATAGGCTTCTCAATCAACTGCCCCAAATGCGGCCGGTCGTTCCCCATAAACCTACATGGCGAGATAGTTGGGGTAGTACAGCAGAGATAATTCTAGTAATACCGAGCCCCGTTTTTTAAAATGTAGACAGTTTTCCCACATGGAGCCCGTGCGGAAAATTGAGGAGGGGCTAAAAGAACTTTATGACACAAACGTGGGGAAGGTAGAAAGACAGCCAGACGTGGACATATATGACGTTGGCGAAAACGTGGTGATCTATATAGACATGCCTGGAGTAAAAAAGGAGTTTATCAAAGTGAGGATATACGATAGGTCTATTGAGGTGATATCTCAAGGCCAGCCAGAGGGAGGGTCGGGAAAGCCTTTGAGAAGAGAGAGGATCTCCAACTTTCCAATTGTGAGAAAGATAGAGCTGCCGTTTAGACTTAGGGTAGATACCGCCAGGGCTGTACATAAAGAGGGCGTGCTACAAATAATAGTAGGAAAAGCGGGGGAATTTGGAGTGACAGAACTTAAGATAGACTAGTCGGGTGGCGGCAGGGAAATTGACAGCAGTCTTGCATGTTCTTCAGTTGTCAACACCTCGCCGAATTTCTCCAACTTGACGCCGCCCATAAGCCCCACCCTGTGGAATAAGAACTTCCTATTTGGCACATCTGCGGTAAACAGCCGGACCTCCCTTATAGACGCGAGATAGGTCCGGACGCCTTCGCTTACTAGTGAGAGCTGTTTTGTGGCAAGCCACACCCGCACGTGAAGCACCACTGCGCCTCGGTAGCCAGTCCTTGCGAGAGCCGAGAGAGTTTGGTCCGTAATTTTTGCAACCTGGCTAAGCTTTTGTTCCCCGCCGTAGGCGATATAGACGGCGTCTGGGTTGTACTCCAGTATCTTTTTCGCCATCTCTTCCTCTCTCCCCTCCTCATATGTGAAAACTGCGGCGGCGCCGTCGCGGTAGTTGTTCTTAGCTATATACGACGTAACAAGCGCCGCGGCCATGGCGCTACAGATCCTGTCGGGATATGTTACAACCGCCACCCTGCTGTAGCCCTGTAGGAGGTTTTGTCCCACGAGGTAGCCTGTCAGCGATCTGAGGTATATCTCTTGTTCTAACGACGCCCTACTTGCCGTAGCCATGGAGAAGTTTCGAATTCCAGTTTTAAGTTATAGACGGGCCCAGGAGAAGCCTAAAAGCACCACCTCGCCCGTGTTTTTCAACACCGTGGCTAATGTAAACGTCTTCTTGACGCTATGTCCCAGCCTGCCGCCTCTAGTTATATCTGTAGCCGATATGCCTCTCTCCGGCTCTAAAAACACCACCACCATGGGCGCGTGGTCTATGCCAGGCCCCTTTTCGTATACAGAAAAAAGCGCGCCAAATTTAAGCCCACTTTTTACAATATATCCCAAATCCCTAAAGTATTTGTATATTAGATAAATTTCGTCAAAGTTTCTAATTTTTTCTCTACCGATTTCTCTAAGTTTTTCTATAGATACCTTCTCGCCAGACTCGGCGAAAACTTCTAGCTTACGCCTCTCCGCCAGGTAAAGAGCCTCATATAGGGCTAATATAAGTGGGGCATCTATCTTGTCTATCTCCTCCCTCTTGACCTTGTCGTGTCCCAAAAACTTTCCATAAAACCCCTCCCTATATAACGCACGTCCATATTCTATCTCTTCTATAACTACCGCAAGACCTCTCAACACGCCTCTCATCTCTTTCTGATTGTCACCACGGTATTTTCGGCAATGCCTAACGACCTGAGATCTTCTGGAGATATGTACACAACGCCGGGAGGCATCTTCTCGTCTACCACCACCCTAAAGATGTGTTTCTTCTCGTGGGAAGACCCGCCTGGCGCCACTATCTCCACCTCTGCCGGCCCGTCAAGCTCGGAATGTAGCTCTTTCGAGATCTTTACCACGCCCTTCTCTATGTCTACAGCCTTTATCTTAACCCGCCTCTCTTTCTTTCTGGCCTCTTTCTTCTCCTGTTGCGGCGAGAGGAATGGGGGTATCAACAGTTTTTTTCCTCTCTCTACGTCTCTACCTTCTGCCATGTTAGATAATACTCCCCAATTAAAATTATTGTGTCCTTCTAGCCGCCTCCTCAAAAGAGAGGCCTGCCTTTATGAAGCTGGCGAAAGTGGCCACGTCGCCTAGCTTAACTCTTACCTGTCTTCTGGTGTCCCGCTCTCTAATAGTCACAGTGCTGTCTACCGGCGTCTTTTCGTCTATTGTCACCGCCAGGGGCGTCCCTATTTCGTCACATGACGCATATCTACTCCCTATAGTCCCCTCGTCGTCATATATTACATACATGCCGTTTGACATAAGTTCACGCATAAGCCTACGGCCTATTTTTACATACTCCTCCCTCTTTACAATGGGGAGGATGCATAACGTCACTGGCGCTATGTCAGGCGGCAGGCGTAAGTAGACCCGCCCCTCTTCCGACGCTAGAGAGGACTCCAAGACGACGTAGAGAATTCTGTCTAGCCCAAAGGAGGGCTCGACCACATGTGGTATAAATTTCTCTATGTCTGTCTTCCGCCGCTCCGTCTTGACGAAAAACATCTCTGGCGTAATGACGAAATCGCCCACTGCCACCTCCCCACTCCCCTGTCTAAAGGCCTGTATTATCTCCTCTTCGCGTTCTTTAACTGCCTTGATGACTTCTCCCATTCTCTCGCCGTATTTTGCCCTAATTGCCGCAGGGTTTGGATAGAGGCGGGAGATCTCCACCTCTTTTGGCTCTGGGAGTCTCCTCTCTAGATACATCTCATGTCCGCTATATTTCCCATGGCCGGCGAGGTCGTAGTCTGTACGGTAGGCATGTCCAGACACCTCTACCCAACCAAATCGCTCCGTGTAGGCCATCTGGTCGTAAGACCTGGCGGAGTAGTGGGCTCTCTCATGTGGGAGCTTTCCCACAAACTTCTGCCTCTCTACCCCCAGCTCTTTGAGAAACCTTGTGGCTAACGCCATGAAAAACGCCATCCACTCGTTGGCATGTCCCCTCTCCACGATCTGTCGAGCTGTGAGATACAGGGGGTCCACCTGGCCTTTCGCCACAAGCTCTTCCGGCACGATAGGCACCTCTAAGTTCTCCACTTCTGCAAAGAAGGGGCAGGCCGGGCTCTTGGGGTCGAAGAAGAGCTCTATCTCCATTTGGGTAAACTCTCTCAGCCTGATGAGGCCACCTCTGGGAGAGATCTCGTTTCGCGACACGCGGCCTATCTGTGCGACGCCAAATGGGTGCCGCCTTTTCATATATTCCGCAAGTCGGGGGAAGGCTACGAACATCCCCTGTGCGGTCTCCGGCCTTAGGTAGCCGGCGTTTTCGCTATATGGCCCAATTGCGGTTTTAAACAACAGGTTGAAAGTCTCCACAGCGCCTAGAGGGTTGCCGCAGTTGGGACACGTGATCTTATGTTCTACAATTAGCCGCTCTAGTTCCTCTCTAGAGAGTCCTTCTGTAGAGATCTTAACCCCCCTCTTGCCCAACTCCTCCTCTATTAGGTGGTCGGCCCTGTATTTTCTGCCACATTTTGTACAAGACGCCATATAGTCGGTAAAGTGGTCCAGATGGCCAGAGGCCTTGAAGACAATTTCAGGCATGACTATAGGCGTCTCGACCTCAACTATGACGTCTTGATAGGGCGATATGAATGTCTTCCTCCACTTCTCCACAATATTTCTCCGCATCTGTACCCCAAGGGGGCCGTAGTCATAAAAGCCGCCGACGCCGCCATATATCTCTGAGGACGGCCAGTAGAACAGCCTTCTTTTTACAATATCCTCTAAAACCTCGGCGCGACCCATTGGGAGGTCTTAAAGATATATTTAAAGTATTTTGGCTCTGAGGCCGTGAGGCCCTCGTTAAGACTGTGGCTAGCTTCTCTTTATCTCTTCATCATGGGGACGATAAGCCTGGCCTTTACTTTACTAGAGTTTGCATTAGGTCTATTTTACCAAAGCCTGTTGGTGATAAGCGACTCTCTACACGGCTTTATGGATTCTGTAATTGCCTACGTCTCTGGGATTGGACTTTATTACGCCTCACGGAGAGGCCGCGCCTTTCCCTGGGAGGCATATAGGCTAGAAAGCCTCTTGACGCTTCTCTCTGCCTCTGGCGTCTTGGGGTTTTATACCTATATGCTAATCACCTCAATTAAGCTAGAGGGGGGGCCCACGCCTCTGTGGATGACGGCACTTCTCCTAATAGGCGGCGTCTTGTCGTTTTTGTTATACCTCTGGCAAAGACATAATTACAACGTGTTAAAGCTGGAAATACTTAAAGCGGATGCTGTACACGCAAAAGTAGACGCCTCTCTTTCTTTAACCTCTACTCTGGCCGTGGTGGTTAGTAACGTTTTTGGCCTCTTTGTGGCTGAAGTGGCTGCTGTGTTTTTCATATATCTCTACGTGTTGTATGAATTCATAAAGCTCTCAAAAGATGCCACATATGGAATTCTCGGCGCTTTGTATAAAGACGCCTCTCTTGAAAACGCGATTAAAAACGCCTTAATGGAGTTGGGGAAGCCTATAGACGTTAAGATCAGAAGGGCTGGCAGCTTTTTAGTTGTCTACACGTTAGTCGCCGTAAACCCGGAGATGACTGTAGGGAAATTACACCTCTTGAGGTCTAAAACTATTAGGGCAATCGCTAGACTACATCCGTTAATTGCTCACGTAGATATAAAGATCGTGCCAAAGAGGAGATATGGCTAGATGTCAGATAAGGTTTTTCGGGGCGCCGATGGAAGACACGCTTAGCTTTAGGTCTGGAACGCGTTTTGCGCCACAGAAAGTGAGAAGCATTATGCCGTATATAGAGTACACCACCCTGTTTGGCAACATGGCAAAGCCTTTTTGCGATTTAGGCGACGTGGAGTTACTACAGGGGATGCCTCTAGAGAACATAACTAGAATTAGGAAGTTTGTAGAACAAATAGAGCCGCCATTTATTATGCTGGGCGGCGAACATACGGCGACAATGGCGGCGTTGGAGGCATTAAGGCCGGATACATATGTCCATATAGACGCCCATTTTGACTTACGTGACCAATGGCCTTATGGCCAAACTCTCTCTCACGCCACGTTTGCCAGGAGGGCACACGAGAGGCTTGGATTTTACGCAATATTTATAGGCGTTAGAGCATACGACGACGAGGAGTATCAATACGCCAAGAGGTCAGATTTCTTCATTGTGGAGGGCGACATGTTTACACGGAGAGAAGTCGCAGACGCCGTGTCTACAGCCTCTGGGAGGATATACCTAAGCGTTGATATAGACGTCATGGACCCGTCAGAGGCGCCCGCCGTAGGGACGCCGGAGGCAGGCGGCTTGAGTTTTAGAAAACTAGAGCTGGTGTTAACAGACCTAATGCTTACACTAAGGCCTGTGGCTGTAGACGTGATGGAGTTCTCTCCGCCAAACGACGTCTCTGACGTCACTGCGGTAAAAGTGGCGAGATTGTTACTACATCTCTCCTCCCTGTTCTAGTCAGCCAGTATGCCTGTCTTCACCCTCAGCCGCGAGCCGCAACATCACTATTTGTATTTACAACTAGTTTAAAAACTGTGGCAAGAAGTAACGCCATGAGGGCCCTCTATGTGGGCCGTTTTCAGCCATTACACTGGGGACACGTGAAGGTAGTCGAGTGGCTGTTGGCACAATATGACGAGGTGGTGGTGGCCATTGGGTCTGCGGACAAGGCCTTGACACACGACAACCCGTTTACCCCAGGGGAGCGGCTGGAGATGTTCTATAGACACTTTGGCCAAAACTGCCGGCTGTATTACTGCACGGTCCCCGACACGGGGGGGCAGACAAGCCTATGGGGCGCATATTTAAAACACTGGTGTCCCCCCTTCCACCACGTGTATTCAAATAACCCACATGTAGAGACGGCGCTTATGTATTGGAAAATTGAGGTAAGGCGCCATCCATATTACGAGGGGTACTCAGCCTCTCTCATTAGACAACTTATGGCGCAAGATAGCCCAAAGTGGAGAGAGATGGTACCAGCCACTGTGGCGAGCTATATAGAAGAGATAGAAGGCGTGCAAAGAGTCAAATCTCTGAGGTAATATGAAGTTCTGCCCGGTATGTGGGATAGAGCTAAAGCCCAGGGTTATTATGACGTCGAGATAGATGCGTGTCCAAAATGTGGCGGGGTAGACGGCGGCGAGCTACAAAAACTAGTGGCTAAGACCAAAGTTTAGAGACGGGTATTACAGCCATGAGGAATACAAGAGGTGGGAGGAGGAATATAAACACAGGAAAAGAAAGGGGATGACTTCCTTGGGGACGTCTTTGACTAAAAATTTTTATATCTCCCCGTGGCGGCAGTTGTGGAGGAGAGAAAGCTCTATGTATGTATGCGTTGCGGCAAGATTTTCTCGAGGTCCGAAATGGAGATACTTCCCGGCATCAGGTGTCCTTACTGCAGCTTTAAGATCGTAATGAAGGTGAGAAGCCCCATGGTGAAGAGAATACAAGCGATCTGACGACAGGCGTGGGTGGCCAGACGTGGGGGGCCATCTAACCGCCGCGAGGATGTTGGGGGCCTTGCGTTAAATTTATAAACTTGTATATAAACCGCGCCGGGGCCCGTAGTCTAGCGGTATGATGCCCAGGGCGGAAGCCCGCAGAGGCCTTACAAGGCCCATCCGCAAAAAGCCGGAGCACGCGGGTGGTCCCGGGTTCAAATCCCGGCGGGCCCACCTAGCCCAATCCCAACAGCCGTTTTATATTCTCCCCGAGGTCGTGTATAAACGTCTCTGTGGCGTTACGAAAGCCCAATATCTTGTCCACAGCCCCCTGTATCACTCCAGATAGAGTGAGGGCAAACGCGCTGATTAGCGCCACGGAGATTAGTATTAATAGCACCTCTTCCACTAATATCGCCCCCCTGACCTTCATGTAGTATATGGGGCTAAAAAACTAACTATAGGCCACTGCTGGCCAGCGACACTGCGCTTTCTATAGTGGCCTCTGGCGCCACCACGTGCGGGAT
>JBKBOT010000011.1:0-48889 GCA_046293555.1 Pyrobaculum sp.
TCACAAACTCCCTAAGCCTAAACTTAACCTCCTCAAGATCCACCACCTCATCAAAAGTAGAAGGCCTATACTTCTCGGTCCAGAGCATCATATGTAAAACTCCTCTGCTAGATCCGTCTTGACGTACTGGCTGCCTTTAAGCAAGACGTAGCCAAGTCTGTTGAGCAACTGTAATAACTCATAACTACGTCTATCTAGTCTCTCTGCCTCTTGAAGAGAAAGAGGCAGTTTGTCTAACAGCTGACGTGCCGCCTCTTTTAACACCACTACCTCTCTATTGGCGCCCTCATCTCTAAGCACCACCACAAGCCCTCTCTCCATGGCTTGCCTCAAGGCCTGCCTAGATTTCACCTCGCCCAGCGGGATGAATTTATGTAGCTTCAAGACGTCGACAAGAGATTTGGGGACTTGTCCTACAGGGCCTTTCTTGAGCTCTCTCATCTCTTCCAGCAAGGTGTTTAACAAGATCTCAAGCTCGTCTAGCCTATCTAACACCTTCTTTATATCTTCGCAACTCACATTCGTTAATAGGGCCGTACTTAAAAATCTAGGCGTGTATTTCCACCACGTCGTTATCAGACAACATGTAGTCAAGCCCCACCCTTTTGGGCCTGTTTGGAAAAAACTCTCGCCTCCACACCACGGCGTATTTAAAGGTGGAGACCAGAGAGGAGTGTATCTGCCTCGCCACCTCCTCCACGGTGGCGCCCGTCTTTACCACCACGGGCTTCTCTATATACGACTTGAGGTGTATCGGCTTGGTGAACACCCTGATTCTACCTGTGGCTTTTAGCAAGTCTTCTAACAGCCTCCTTCTATCTATCTCACATCTGTTCAAATCGGCGAGGTGGGTAGATGGCACCAACTCAGATAGGTACTTTCGCACCTCTCCGCTTGGCTGATATAAGTCGCACTTAGATAACACCACTACCGTGGGTTTATACTGTTTCTCTACATATAGCGCCTCTTCAATCTCGTCTAGCGTCACCACGCCGTTTATATGTACTACCGCGTGGTAAATCCCGTATTCATTTAACAGCTTTTTTACGTCGTTTAATGTCCCTTTTGCCACCTGTCCGGAGCCAATAATCTGGATGCCCCCGAGGCCTTTCCGCTCGATTTTTACGTAGTTACGGGGCTTGTATAGATATATACCCTCCTCCTCAAAAAAGTTGAAAAGTCTCTTTATTTTCTCAATCTCAATATTTGCGTCAATAACTAACAACACCGCATCTGCATTTCTAATAGAGGCCAACGTTATGGAATTTATCTCGCTCTGCCGTTCTAACAAGCTGGGAGTCTTGACTAGTTGTATATATACGCCATCTTCTATAAACATAGAGGGAATTGGCTCTACTGTAGAAAAGGGAAGGTCGTCAGGCTGTAGAGCCGTGTTTGTAAGACAGCGGAGGAGGGCAGTCTTGCCAGAACTAGGCGGCCCCACTATAGCTGTCTGTAGGTCACCCTCTTTAGATATATAAAACCGGCCCCCTCCCCCCTTCAACGTGCGCTCTTTTTCTCTCCTCTCCTGTATCTCTCGTCTCAACTCGGCTATTCTCCTCCTGATGTGTTTAACAAGCTTTTCTGTCCCCTTGTGTTTTGGAACTGTGGAGAGAAACTCCTCCATAGCTCTGATTTTTTCCTCTGGCGTCTTGGCCTCTATTACCTTGAGCCACGCCGCCTTGGCTTCAGCTGGCAGATTGGCGGGCACTATACATAATCAGGTAGTTCTTAAAAAGGCATACCTCTCACATAAGGCAGATGGACTTTCTACATATAGGCAAATAAATACATTTTAAATTACGGCTACAATTCTCTATGGCCAAAAACATCCCGAATGTCGTTCCATATGTAGACAAATATATAGAGCCCCCAGAGGGGGAATATGTACAGTACCTAGGGCCAGGTGAGATAAAGGTGCCAGACAGGGTGGTAATAGGCTATATAGAGGGAGATGGGATAGGGCCAGAGGTGGCATATGCCGCAATTAGGGTGGCAAACGCGGCGGTAGAGAAGGCATATGGGAAGGCCAGAGGGGTTATCTGGTATGAGGTGGTGGCTGGAGAAAAGGGAGAAAAACTCCTCGGCTCCAGGCTGCCCGAGGCTTCGCTCAAGATGTTAGAAAAAATTAGGGTGTTCCTAAAGGCGCCGCTGGAGACCCCAGTGGGTGGGGGGTTTAGAAGCATAAATGTAGCTCTCCGACAGACGTTTGACCTATATGCAAACATAAGGCCAGTCAAATACTTCCCAGGCCTGCCGTCGCCACTTAAAAAGCCGGAGGCAGTAGATTTGGTAATCTTTAGAGAAAACACAGAAGACGTATACGCCGGCATCGAGTGGCCTTATAACAGCCCAGAGGCGGCAAAAATCCGGGAGTTTCTCAAAAGGGAGTTTAACATATCTATAAGAGAGGACGCCGGCATTGGGATCAAGCCTATTAGCAAATTTGGCACCCAGCGTATTGCAAGACTGGCGCTAAAATTCGCCATAGAGAACAATAGACGTGTCGTCACAGTGATGCATAAGGGAAATATACAGAAGTATACAGAAGGCGCCTTTAGGGAGTGGGCCTTCGAGGTGGCGAGAACTGAGTTTAGAGAACATGTGGTGTTTGAAGACGAGTTGCCTCAATACGGCGGCCAGATCCCCCCAGGGAGGGTTCTTGTAAACGACAGGATTGCAGACAATATGCTCCAACAGCTGCTCACCCGCACTAGGGAATATAGCGTCATACTGGCGCCGAACTTAAATGGCGATTACGTATCCGACGAGGCCGCTGGGCTTGTAGGCGGCCTCGGGGTGGCGCCAGGTCTAGACGTGGGGGACTGGGGCATGATGGCAGAGCCAGTTCACGGCACTGCCCCCAAATATAAGGGGAGGAATTACGTCAACCCCACGGCCACTATCCTCGCCGTAGAGCTAATGTTTAGATTTCTCGGCTGGGTAGAGGCAGCCGACTTAATCCTTAAAGGCGTAGAGACGGCCTATAGGGAGGGGTACTTCACCGGAGATCTGGCGAGACAGATGGACGAAGAGGAGAGAAAGAAAAGAGTGAGGGAGGTACTCGGCACACAGGAGTTTGCAGACAAGGTGGTGGAGTTTATAAAAAGTTAGGTCTCCTTGGCGAAAAGGTACTCAATTGGCCTAAACCCCATCTTCCTGTAGAAATTTACGGCGATCTCGTTTAGAGCTGGGAAAGACGCCATAATGGCCTCCGCGCCTTTTTTCCTCAACTGGCTAATACCCTCAACCATAAGCCTCTTGCCGATACCCTTTCTCCTATACTCGGGAAGTATGTAGAACTCCTTTATGACGCCCACATATTTGGGCTTGTAGAAAATTCTATCTACCACATCTCCCTTAAGTATCCCAACTACCTTATTGTCCTCTATTGCTACTAACAACACGGAATTGGGGCTAGCCATGGCTTCTTCTAGGTATCTACGAGTGGCCTCTTCTATATCTGGGGTAATTTCTAACATTGGGTCGAACTCCGCGTTGAGTCGCTTAAGCCTAACTACAAGCCGGGTGACTGCATCTAGGTCTTCTTTTACTGCTGTCCGTATTACAATAGTTGGATACATGAAAGATATATTTTTTGATTTTTAAATATTTAATCTCTATAAATTTAAATATAAAAATTCAAACAAGATAAAAGGCATAAAATAATTTATGTTAAATCTATAATTATATATAATTAAGATTTTAGCAATAAAATATCTCCATGAAAGAAGTCTCCCAGCGGTATTTGTTCATAAGTCTTAGTCTCGAGCTTCTCCACGTCGATAAACTTCTTGCCTATTTTCAAGATTTTCACCTCAATCCCCCTGATCTTGACGACATCTCCAGGCCTATATGTGGCTAGCCTAAGGGAGTACGTCATGTGGTATATCTTCCGCCCGTCTCTAACTCCTACAGCCTTGGCGCTCTCTATAAGCAAGCTCGGGAACTCTCTATGTATGACATAAGCCAGATGTTTAGCCAACCCCGTAGATGTCGTATATATATCAAATCCATTTCTTACCCTTTTTATGTTACTTATATATCCAATCTTCTTATCTTTAAGTTTAAATAGCTCTTGTTGAGTTATGTAAAATATCTTTCTCTCAGTATCCTCATCGACCGGCCTCGGCATGCCGCGGATTTGAATTACGGCAACCTCTCTCCTAGATAACATCTCTCTACAGGAGTTACAGATATCCTCCTCATAGCTTATCTCCACGACGTATGACAACAGGCGGGGCTCTATGGCGGGATGCGGCGTGCCCCTTATGTAGACCAGCGCCCGGGCGCCCCCCGCCGTTTCAGATACCTCAATTTTTTCCAACACGCCAGCCACCACTCCTTTTTTTGACAAGACCTTAGAGAAGTCTTTCACACCAACCCACTCTCCTTTCAAAAAAACGGCGCCGCAGTACTTACATCGCAACACCTTGTCGTCTTTAAGCATGACGAGGGGGTGTCTCTCTATGTAACACTCCTCACACATTCCCTCCACTAGTCTCTCCACAAGCCTCCCACAATAGGGGCAGGGAAGTCTCACGACATATTTCTATCTTCTAAATATTTTCTTACCTCCACGGCAATTATGTAGGCAAGCGGCGGGGGGACACTCTCCCCAACTTGGTTATACTGCGAGTCTTTAGAGCCTAGGAAGAGATAGGAGTCTGGATAGCCCATAAGCCTCGCCTGTTCGCGTACAGTTAAAATCCTGTGTTCTTCCGGATGTACAAACCTCCTGGACCCCATCACTGTGGGCGCCACATCGTCCCACGTCAGCCTTATGTAGTTATGATAAAAGCCGGAGGCCCCCCTGTATTTAATCAAAGCCTCCCCCGGCCTTAGTCTAGCTATTCTCTCTGCCTTCTTCACGCCAATAGATGTAGATTCGTGGTTGGGCACCAACCCGCTGTCTGGAGGCGGCAGAGAGGAGAGAGCCTCTCTCACCACTACCCTCCGCGATTTGGGAGGTCTTATCCTTATGTTTGAGATAAAAACCCGACGCCTTCTACTAGGCACCCCATAGTCCTCGGCATGTAGGACGTTAAAATACACGTCATATCCCACCCTCCTGAATTCTCTCTGTAGGTAGCCCCTCAGGGGCTCTTCTGCAAGGGCGGCTACGTTTTCCATTACAAAAACCTCTGGCCCTAGTTCTCCCACAAGTCTGATAAACTCTAGCGTCAACTGTCCCGCCGGATCTACATAGAGCCTATCGGCGGGGTCTGGCAGCCTGTCTGGATTTGCTGCAGTAAAGGGCTCGCAGGGGGGGCTCCCAATGGCCACCCTAACTCTGCCGTATTTCGCCACGTCTCTGTAGTCAATATTTCTGATATCTTCCTGTATCACCACAGTGTTGTGGTTAGCGCTATAGGTCCTCGCGGCTTCTCTATCTATTTCGACTGCGGCCGTAATTTTAAAGCCAGCTAGTCTAAACCCCAAGGCGAAACCTCCGGCGCCTGAAAACAGATCTACTATCACATAGACACAAGAAAACTAATATATATACCACTCCACCTTAGGTTGTGGACTTTGCCAAAAAGTTAAAACTAAGGCTTAGCGACGTGATTAAACTAGAGCGGCCTGACAGCCTCAGCTCGAGATATGGCAAGGCTTTTGAAAAAGCCGTCTTGGCGCTCATCAAGGCGAGAGACTCCGTGGCGGCATTTCGCACATTTATAGAAAACTACGGGGAGCCGCATACCGGCGCTTTCAGCAAGCTGTTAAAACTCCTCCCATGGGCTAAGAAGGTGGTGGAGATAGAGCCGGCGCCGCCGGTGTGGCTACAAGTAGATGGGGTGACTATAACCGCCCAGGCCGACTTCATTGTTAAGTACTCAGACGGCAGGAAAGAACTTGTGGAGCTAAAGTCGCATATCTTAAAAAACGGCGAGTGGAAAACCAAGGCCGAGTGGTCACTCGCCACAAAGATCATGCGGATGTTATATAGAAAGTCTGGTTACGACTACCCCCTCCGCCTTATTTATTTTACAGAAAAGGGCGGCAGCGTGGCCCCAGAAGAGGAGATATTTATCTACCCCAAAGACGATAAAGACGACGAGACTGTATTAAATGTGCTACGTGAGAGAGTCAAGAAGTCTGTAAACAGGTAAACTCCTCTCCTGCAAGTTTATTGACAAGCTTGACTATAGCCACCGCTTGGTCTAGCCTCTCTAGGTACCTAGGTCTGACAACTGCATTCTCGTCGCCAATCATGTACTCAACTACACACTCGTCGTCATACCACGAAAAGACCACAAAGATGTAGAAATCCTCGTCGAGCTGTATCTGGGCCAACGCCTCTCTTTGTCTCCACTCTACAGTAAACGACCTGGCTTCAACCCTCTCTCTAACTTTTTTAAAGAATTGTTCCACACGTTGTTTCATATGGTCGACAAGACCTTTCTTTATATATTTAGTAGATTGTTCACACATGCCAGTAGTCGAAGTGGCCAAGTTCGACCTAGAGAGGCTGACGGGACTTCAGTTTAGAGAAGTCGAGAGGCTTTTGGAACACGTCAAGTGTGAGATAGAGGAAGATCTGGGGGATAGGCTGAGGCTTGAGGTTACGCACGACAGACCAGACCACTTCTCCGCAGAGGGCCTCGCCAAGACCCTAAAGGGTGTCGCCGGCGTAGAGACGGGGCTACCTAAAGCTAATTTCAGGAAGTCTTCTATAAGGCTGGTGTCTGAGGCCATAGAGGAGAGGCCATATATCTCCATGGCTGTGGTTAAAGACGTCAGGCTGGACGACGAGGCGGTGAGACAGTTGATACAACTACAGGAAAAGATCCACGAGACTTACGGCAGGGGGAGGAGGAAGATCGCCATAGGTTATTACGACGTGGCGAAAATAAGGCCCCCCATATACTACAGACGTATATCTCAAGACGTGGAGTACGTGCCGCTGGGGTTTTCAGGCCCCATAACTGTGAGGGAGATGTATGAAAAAACCGAACAGGGGAGGAAATACGGCGGTTTGATACGACGGGAGGAGCCGCCGGCGTTGGTGGACTCCGAGGGGCGGGTGATGGTAGTAGTGCCAGTGTTGGGGTCTGAATGCTGTAAGATCTCGGAGTCGACTAGAGACGTGTTGATAGACGTCACTGGGACAGAGCTACGCGCGGTGACAAACGCCATGTCTGTATTGATATACTCGCTTCTCGAGCGTAGCATCTCTAAAGAGGTGGAGATTGTGGAGGGTGGAAACACCTATGTCCATAGCTACCTCAGGTTTGAGCTTGACGCAAAAAGGGCTGGGGAGGTGCTTGGAGTTGAGCTCACACATGGAGAGTTTGTAGACAAGGTGAGAAGAGCTAGGCTTGATTACGACAGAGAGGTGGTGGCGCCGCCCTATAGGATAAACCTCCTGTCTTGGGTCGACGTGGTTGAAGACGTGGCGTTAATGATAGGCTACAACCGCCTCCCCCGGGAGCCGCCGGGAGTCCTGTCGGCGGGGAGGAGACACAAGGTGGAAATTTTGACGCAAGACTTGAGGAGACTTATGCTCATAATGGGCTTTGTGGAGATAAATAACTACGTCTTAACTGATAGGACCGTACTAGATGTGTGTAAAGCGGCGTATGTGATAAATCCCATATCTGAGCTATACAACGCCGTGAGGTGTTCAATAATCACACAGCTTGTCGCCACGGCGGCTACAATAAGACGTAAAGAAGTGAGAATTTTTGAGGTGGGCGACGTGGTGAGAGATGGGAAGACAAAAAAGGCGCTAGCCTTCTTGATAAGTAGAGACGGCGTGACGCTAACAGACGGGCTTTCTGTAGTAAAGACTTTATGCAGGCTGTCGGGCCTTTCATGCCACACAGTGCCGGCTTCATACACATGGGCCCTACAAAATAGGGCTGCAGAAATAAGAGGAGATGTAGAGGGATATGTGGGAGAGGTCAACCCAGACCTTTTAACAAAGCTAGGCCACTCCACCCCCACCGTGGTGGCAGAGCTGACAAAACTTTAATATAGAGAGGTTTTTCAACTCGTGTCTGACGACATTGACGTTTTACTTAGGAAAAAGGCACTTGAGTTAGCTAGAAGCCGTGTAGAAAAGCCCACACAACAAAAAAGGCTGACAGACGAGGAGGCTGTAAAAATCGTCAAGACTATTACCTATGGAGATAAAGCCGGCGAAATTATCGACAAGGCGCTAGAGCTATACAAGCCGCATATCTACGTAATACTTAGAAAAATTGCGGAACTTCACCAACAGGGGGTTATAAAAGAGCTGGCAGACTACGAGCTATACGAGCTGCTAAAAAACGCGGGTTTTAAAGTCCCCATAAGGACTGAGATAAAGATAGTTAGACACGGGAGGGAATATAAGATCGGAGAGTCATAAACGGCCACAGGGGCGGCCGTAGATATAGTTACTGTATAAAACTTCCAACATGTCGGACCACAGAAACCTCCTGCCTCTATAATCTACAAACCTGCGGGCTAGCTCCCTCTTGTCTTCTCTCACATATTTCCAACAGCTCGCACAGCCAAACCACACCACGTCTCTATCTTCTAACAGTTCTAGCGGCTTCCCACAGGAGGGGCAACGGTACGTGGTGGCCAGCTCTATAGACTCCATGTTAACCCCCCGACCGTTTCTTATATAGACGGCACATATAATACCTACAGCCTTTAAAGCCAAATGCGGTAGAAACTACATGAAGTGGAAGTTTTTAGAAAAGAGAAAGATCTTGAAGCAACTAAAGGAAGAGATAGAAGTAATTTAACATAAGTCAAATCTCTCCAGGGAAATACCCACCCCCTTGAGGTCTTCGGCAGCCTCTAGATAAAACCGTCTGACTTCTACACAACGTCTCTTCCACCACTCGTCGTCCCCCCTCTCTGCAGAAAGGATTAAGACAGCTGTAGCCGCCACATACTTGAGGCGGCTGTAAAAGTCTTGAGGCGGCTGGGGGAGCTCAATCCCTAGCTCTCTTGTATATTCTACAACCAGCGAGGGCCTCCTGACGGCCTCCCAGAGGAAGTCGTAAAAACTCACAACTCTACAGGGTCGGCTAGCCCCCCCTCCACGAGGTCTCTCGGCCTAAACTTTAGTAATGTGTACTCGTCGCCGCCGCCCCCATATACAAAATCCTCCGCCAAAAGCTCCACGTCTATATACGTCGGTATGTTTAACACCGGCGGTACCCCACCCACGGGGTACCCCGTCGCGGCCTTTACCTCTTCTGGCGCCGCCATGCGGCACCCCAAGGCCTCTAGAGACAGCCTCTTGTTTCCCCGTATTACATACGCCCTATACTCGCCGCCGCAATACACCACAAGCGTCTTTACGATCTTCTCCTCCCCAACTCCCACAGCTCTTGCCGCCTGTCTCACCGTACGTACGGGGGTGTTAAGCCTGATGAGCTCCCCTATCATATATCCACTACGTATTGTAACGCCCAATATCCATCTGCCCTCCTTATTTCCAACATGTGGAAAGTCATCGCCTTTACAATCAGTCCAGTAAAGCCGTGTTTCCCCACGTCGTAACCCTCGCCGTGGACTACAGCATCTAGCTTGTAGCTATCGTCTTGTCTTATGGATAGATCTATCTGTCTACTAAAGGCGAACTTCTCTCCGTCGAATAGGTATAACAGCTCGTCAATCCACTTAAACAACAGCCCCTCTAAGTCTTCATACTCCACATATATCCTCTTTGGGTATCTCGGCTCCACCCTATTGCTATAATACGTCAAATCCGCTAGGGCAATAGCCGCGTTTCTAAAAGCCTCCTCCAGCGTACAGCCATAAGCCGTTATTAACACATCTGCCGTATGTTCTCCATATCTGTAGTCTCCAGGCTTGCCGCAAGACACATAGAGGTGGGGGGCTCTTTTTTAAAACTTAACTTATTTCACACATGAGGCTCCAAGTGGCGCTAGACTTGGTGGACTTACGTAAGGCGATAGAGTTGACGCGACAGCTATGTGCGGCGGGGCTAGAGCTAGTAGAGGCAGGCACGCCGCTGATAAAAACCTACGGCCTTTCTTCAGTAAGCGCGCTAAAAGCCGCCTGCCCCGGCGCAGAGGTTGTGGCAGATCTCAAGACTGCAGACGTCGGGCGGCTAGAGGCGCAGCTAGCTAAAGAGTTTGGGGCAGATTGGGGAACCGTATTGGGCGCCACAAATATGGAAACCATAGTGGAGTTTATAAACGCCGGGAGGGAAATAGCCCTAAAGACAGCTGTGGACCTAATAGGCGTTTCAAACCCGGTGGAGAGAGCTAGAGAGGTCCTAAAGGCCGCGAGGCCCGACCTGTTTGTCTTCCACCTCGGCGTTGACGTCCAGAAAAAGGCCGGGCTGAAGTTTGAACAGCTTCTAGATGCGGCATGTGAGGTGAGAACTCAAGGCGTCGCCGTGGCTATAGCTGGGGGAATTACGGAAAGAGAAGTAGAAATTATCACAAGAGGCAGGAGACAGATAGACGTGGTAATTGTGGGGAGAGCCATAACGGGCGATATGTCGCCAGTAACGAGGTTCATAGCTATAAACAAAATTTTAAAATCCCTAAAGTAATACAGCCGTATGAAGTTAGTACTGGTGGCTCTGGCTGGCAGCGGTAAGACTACAATCATGAATTTTGTTAGGGAGAGGCTTCCCGACGTGAGAATTGTCAATTTTGGCGATGCGATGTTGGAAATTGCCAGGAGGAAATTTGGTATTGAGAATAGAGACGACATGCGGAAAAAAATTCCGGTGGAGGAATATAGGAAGATCCAAGAGGAGGCTGCCGAACATATTGCCTCTATTCAGGGAGACGTCATCATAGATACACACGCCTCTATAAAGATCGGCGGTGGTTACTACCCAGGGCTGCCAAACCGCGTGGTCTCTAAGTTAAGGCCAGACGTAATACTAGTAATTGAATACAGCCCAAAGGTGATACTAGAGAGAAGACGCAAGGACCCCACTAGATTTAGGGAGATAGAGAGCGAGGAGGAGATAGAACAACACCAACAGGCCAATAGATACTTCGCCTTCGCTGCGGCAAACGCCAGCGAGAGCACTGTACACATACTGGACTTTAGGGACAAGGTGGAGGAGAGGCCGTTTGTACATGCTGAGCTTGCCGCCGAGTATATAGTAAATCTTTTCCTCAAGGCCAGAGGGAAATGAGGTCGTTAATATGCGTGCTAGACGCGACAGAAGAGTACTCAATTTCTAAAAACATATTGCTTCAGGCAGGTTTTGAGGTAAAAAGCGCGGTGGCCTCTCACGACGTGAATATAAACTACGACATAGATCTAGCTGCGGCGCCTAGAGAAAAGGTTGTAGAACTTACAAGAGAATTTGACATGTTTGCCCTCTTGGGGGGATACAAGATGTATTACCACCTGTTGGGCAAAAAGCCGCCGTTAAAGACCTGGCGCCTCGACGTTGATATAGAGAAGCTAGATATGTTAACTACAGAGTTTTACAGAGGCGGAAAAGTCATCGTGGCGCCGCTGGCTGTCCCCGCATATATGGCCAAGTTAGGTCTGCTCAAAGGCCGAGACGCCACAGTCTACCCCACAACTGAGTTAATTAAAATACTGAGAGAAAACCAGGTAAATTTTGTAAATAAGCCTGTGGTGAAAAGCGGAAATTTTATCACTATTAAAAATGTCGAAACTGTAGGCGGCAAGGAGCTTCTCAATATATTCCGTGAAACAACTTGAAAATTTTGAAATTCCCCGCTCTATAATTTTTGGCCCGGGTGCAATAACTAAGGTCTCACACGTTGTCTCTCAGACACGGGAGAGAGACGTACTGATAGTCTCGGGAAAGGGCGTCACCAAGAAATATGCGGAGGCCGTCGCAGAGCAACTACAGGGCTACAACGTGGAGGTTTTTACTTACGACAGTCTAGACTTGGCGAAGGCGGGGTTTAATCTAGTTATTGGTGTGGGTGGGGGGAAGGCTCTCGACATGGCGAAGGTCTATGCCTATATACATAAAAGGCCTCTAGTTGTGGTTCCCACATCTGCTAGTCACGACGGCATTGCGTCTCCATATGTGTCGTATCTACTTTCAGAAAAGTTCGCCAGTTATGGCAAAATTGTGGCCTCGCCTTTCGCCATTGTGGCAGACACTTCTATCATTCTAAACGCCCCCTCTAGGTTACTCAAGGCTGGGTTGGGCGATCTGTTGGGCAAAATTGTGGCAATAAAAGACTGGCAGCTGGCGCATAGGCTCAAAGGCGAGGGGTATAGCGAATATGCGGCACATCTCTCTCTCACAAGCTATAGAATTGTGGTGTCTAACACCTCGCGTATTAAAAACTTTATACGAGAGGAAGACGTCCGTGTATTAGTAAAAGCTCTAATAGGCTGCGGCGTGGCTATGGGCATAGCCGGCTCTTCAAGACCTTGTAGCGGCTCTGAACACATGTTTGTACATGCTGTAGAGAAGATACTAGAGGAGAGGCGAGACGAGGCCATACACGGCGAGTTGGTAGCACTCGGCACAGTCGTTATGGCGTATCTCCACGGGATGAACTGGCGCCGTATTAAAAAAATTGCCTCCCAGATGGGGCTACCCACGACGTTAAGACAGGCGGGGATAGATAGAGATGTGGCACTTGAGGCGTTAACAAAGGCGCACGCCACGAGGCCGGATAGATATACCATACTTGGAAACGGCTTAAGTAGAGACGCCGCGATAAGGGCGCTAGAAAACACAGAAATTTTATAACAAGTTGTTATTTGTGATGTAGAGGTTTCCGGGGCGATAGGTGAGCGCGCCGCGGTTGCTGACTAATAGAAATCCTCTATGTCTACAGGCAGAACTTCTATAATTGGCACATCTAGAGGTACAAAATAGGCCCTAGTGCTTGGGACATGTGTAGAGGCCAGTAGCCCCACGTTGCCATAAAAAAACACGCCGACGGCAACGCCGAATTTGGGAAAGACAAGCCAGCCGGCTTTGTCCAGCTTCTTACCTACCTTAATCCATTTACCCGTCAGCTCTAATATTTCTAGTTTTTTAATTTTTCTCCCCATTATTTTGTTGATATATATCTCTATTCTATTATTTGGCAATCTTTTTATTATAGTTCTCTTATGTTTAATATTTTTAATGATAGTAGCGTTTTTAATGTTATTAATATTCCTTCTATATATCTTTATATATTGTTGTTTTTTGTTGTGATTCTTTTTCACGCCACTCGAAATATTTAATTATATATCTTTTACTACTCATGTGACGGAAAGATGGTACCAGCTCTCTGTGGAGATACATAGAAAATATGGCGGCAAGATATCATTAATGCCGAAAGTACCCATTAGGACTATGGAAGACTTTGCGGTATACTATACGCCAGGCATCGCCGAGGTGACACGACAGATCTATAAAAACCCAGAGCTAGCCTTCGAGCTGACGGCACGGTGGAATCTAGTAGGCGTTATAACAGACGGAACTAGAGTGTTGGGGCTGGGAAACGTGGGGCCGGAAGCCGCCTACCCCGTCATGGAGGGCAAGGCGCTGATTTTTAAATATCTGGGCGGAGTGGACGCAATACCGCTCCCAATTAGGGTAAAGACATCTGAGGAGTTTATCTTTGTGGTAAAGGCGCTTGAGCCAGCTCTAGGCGGCGTCAACCTAGAGGACGTCGAGTCGCCCAAGTGTTTTTACCTCCTCGAGAAGCTACGGGAGGAGCTTAAAATCCCCGTATGGCATGACGACCAACAAGGCACTGCCACAGCCGTGTTGGCTGGGCTAATAAACGCCTTGAAGATCGTTGGGAAGAAAATTGGCGACGTGGCTATAAGCCTGGTGGGCGCCGGCGCTTCAAATATCTACACCGCCAGGATCTTAATTAAATACGGCGTCAAGCCTGGAAACCTCATACTGGTAGACAGCAGGGGGATTTTACACCCGGAGAGAGACGATATAGACAAAATGATGTTAGAAAACCCCTGGAAGTATAAATACGCCATAGAGACAAACGCAGAGAGGCGAAAAGGCGGCATCGCCGAGGCTCTAAAAGGGGCAGATGTGGTCATAGCGGCGTCGAGGCCAGGGCCCGGGGTGATAAAAAAGGAGTGGGTCTCCACAATGAATAAAGACGCCGTGGTATTCGCCTTGGCGAACCCAATCCCCGAGATATGGCCCTGGGAGGCAAAGGAGGCGGGGGCAAAGGTAGTTGCCACAGGTAGAAGCGACTTTCCAAACCAGGTCAACAACTCTCTAGTCTTCCCAGCTGTCTTCAGGGGGGCACTCGACGTAAGGGCACAGATGATTACCGACGAGATGTTAATAGCGGCAGCAGAGGAGGTAGCCAAGTTTGCAGAAGAGAGGGGGCTACATGAGGAGTACATACTACCGAAAATGACCGAGTGGGAGGTCTACATCAGGGAGGCCGCCGCAGTGGCAGCCGCCGCGTCGGCGCAAAAGGTGGCAAGAACGCCCAGGTCGTATAGAGAGGAGCTAGAAGTTGCCCGGGCTACAATAGAGAAGAACATCAAGACTCTGGAAGTGTTGGTAAAAGAAAAAATACTACCTATGCTCTAACGGCACGTACTGCAGGTCGTGTGGCCCTAGGTAACAAGCACGGGGCCTAAATATCCTGTTGTTTTCCCAATATTCCAACACGTGTGCCACCCACCCCACCACTCTCGACATGGCGAAAATGGGGGTAAAGTACTCATAGGGGATTCCCATGTAGTAAAAGGCGATGCCAGACCAAAAGTCCACGTTGGGGTATAGCTTCCTCTGTTGGAAATATGGGTGGCTTAAGACCTCATGTTCTATCGCCTCCGCGACGGCGTATAGGTTTTGTGGATCTCCAAATTTTGATACAAACTCTCTAGAGAACTCTTTAAATATCTTGGCTCTGGGGTCATATGCCTTATATACCCTATGCCCCACCCCCATGAGCTTCGGCCCCCCCGGCCTTGTGGCGGCCTCAACTAGTTCTCTAGCCTTACTGGGGTCTTTTAGCTCTAGGTAGTTTCTTACAGCCATCTCGTTGGCGCCGCCGTGTAGAGGCCCTTTCAACGCCCCCAGAGCTGCCGCAATTATAGAGTACATGTCGCTTAAAGTAGAGGCCACCACATGTGCGGCGAAGGTGCTAGCCGGCATCTCGTGGTCTGCGTGAAGTATTAAATATAGATCGATTCCCCTCACGGCGAGGGGGGCCGGCTCTTTTCCAAACATCATGTATAGGAAGTTGGCAGAATGTGGCAAGTCTTGTCTCGGCCTCACTATATCCACCCCGCGGGATAGCCTGTAGTGATAAGCCACAATAGTGGGAAGCTTTGCGACAAGCTTCTCCCCAACTCTCATGGAGAGTTCTCTTTCTGTATATCTACCTGCCCTCAAGGCCTCTACGAGCCTCAGGTTGTCTTCATCATATGCCCCCTCTACGGCAATTGCAGCCTCTAGTGCAAACATGGGGTGGGCCCCCGCCAGATTTCTCACCACCTCTACGGTGGCTGGGTGGAGGTCTCGAAACGACCTCAGGCGCTGTATGTAGCTGTCAAGTTCTGTCTTGTTGGGAAGCCTGCCGTAAAGTATGAGGTAAGACACCTCCTCGTAGTTTGAAAAACGGGCGAGGTCCTCCACTCTGTACCCTCTATACCATAGAACCCCCTTTTCGCCATCTATGTCGCTAATTGTGGAGACTTTAACTAAGACGTCTTCTAGCCCATGTATTATGGGGCCACAAGAAGTTTGAAATATCTTGCCGCTTGTTTTTATCAATACTTCACTCATGGCATATTTCTGTCAACCCACCTAAAATTGTTACTTTATTTTTCTCTATATAGCTACTTAGCCAAAATCAGATAGGATGCCGACTGTCACACCTCCGCCGGGTTCTAATCATCATTTTTCTCTAAAAACTTCTCTACATTTAAACTCGACGACGGCTAGGGCATCTGAAAAGGTGTCGCCACATGTGACCACCACTGTGGAGCCTCGTTTGGCACGGCTTTTTACGAGCTCCGCCATAGATCTGCTGTATTTCTCCAGGGTTTCGCCACCTGGCGGCAATATGGGCGAGTCCCCCATCTCTACGATCAACGCGCCACATGCGCCAAGGCCTACCAATCTGTCGCGAGTTTTCACCACGTTGTCCACACTGCCCATAGTTACATAGGCCACACATCTCTTTCCACAAAGCAGCCTATTCGCCTCGTCGACAGGGAAGAAGTCTATTATTCCACATATCTCTAGTGCCTCTTTTAGAAAAGAGAGGCCCACCTCTGTGATCTTGGCGCCGCCTCTCAACACTGTTACGTGTCCCAGATCTCTCCCGCCTTCCAGAAGGGCCCTCACCACGCCCTCCCCCACCTTAAGCTCGTCGGATAGGTTCTTCCTACCTCTTGGGGTGTTAGAACTGGCGAGAAGTGAAAGTAGCTGTAGATATACAACCTCCCTGCTTTTCATTAGCCAGATCTATTTATGTCATTAAAAATTTTTAAATGGGATGTATTAATTCAGCGATGTCGACAGCAAGAATAGAGGAGGTGAGGGGGCAGTTTGAACGATTTGCGGCACATAGCCACATCAAGGGGCTGGGGGTAAGAGATGGGGTGGAATTTGTGGCAGATGGCTTTGTGGGGCAGGTAGAGGCGCGGACGGCGGCTTACATCATCGTGAAGATGATTAAAGAGGGGAAATTCGCCGGAAGGGGGGTCTTGATAGTGGGGCCTCCTGGTACTGGCAAGACGGCGCTAGCTATTGGAATCGCCCGGGAGCTAGGCCGCGAGACTCCCTTCGTGGCGCTTTCTGGGGGGGAGATCTACTCTCTTGAGGTAAAGAAGTCGGAATTTTTAATGAGGGCCATGAGGCGCACTATTGGCGTCAAGACGAGAGAGTGGAGAAAGGTATATGAGGGGGAGGTGGGGTCGATAGAGTTTAGACAGGGGCGGCATCCCTACAACCCCTACCTACAGAGAGTCCTCGGCGCAACAATTAAGCTGAGGACAAAAGACGAAGAGAAAACCCTCCGCGTCCCCCCCGAGATTGCACAACAGCTTATAGAGCTGGGGGTTGAGGAGGGAGATATAATAATGATTGACGAAGGGACTGGGGCCGTCTCGTTAATAGGCAGGGGGGAGGGGGGAGAGCAATATGATGTCTCTGTAAGACGGAGGGCTGAGCCCCCCAAAGGCCCCGTCTATAAGGAGAAGGAGATCGTGAGGTTCTTCACGCTACACGACATAGATATGTCTCTAGCCAAACAACGGGGACTTGTCTCAGTGATGTTATTCGGCTTTGCGGAAGAAACTAGAGAGATCCCCGACGAGATTAGGAGGCAGACAGACGAGATTGTGAAAAAAGCCGTTGAGGAAGGCAAGGCGGAGCTTGTGCCCGGAGTATTGTTTATAGACGACGCCCATCTGTTAGACATAGAGAGCTTTTCCTTCCTAATGAGGGCCATGGAGGCGGAGTTTGCCCCAATTATCATCATGGCTACAAATAGGGGGATTGCAAAAATAAGGGGTACAGACATAGAGGCCCCACATGGAGTTCCACAAGACATGTTAGACAGATTGGTTATCATAAAGACTAGGCCATACAACGCAGAAGAGATAAGAGAGATAATAACCATAAAGGCTAGAGAGCAGAACATATTGTTAACAAGAGAGGCGTTAGAGCTCCTCACGTCTATAGGCGTAGAGCACTCTCTTAGATATGCATTACAGCTGCTGACTCCCGCATATATGGTCAAAAAGGGCGACGCGGTGGATAGGGGAGATGTAGAATACGTGAGGCGGCATTTCGCCTCGATAAAAGAGTCCGTAGAGTATGTAAAACAGCTAGAAGAGAAATTCCTTAAGTGACCTTATTTTGTATATATTGTAGATTGAATATATTATCAAGATCTGGCCGATGTCTAGGTATGTCTGTGTGACCTCTCCCACCTTTATGGTATAAAACAGTGGGTAGATAGAGACGCCATATCCAGGTGGCGACGAGGTGAACAATAACGTGAGGTAGTGAAATACGGCAGTAGCTATAGACAGCATGGCAAACGTCCACCTCGCCCTTTCGTTTATACGTACAAAAAACGTGGCCACTATGGCTGCAAATAGTAGTGTGATAAACGCCACTGTAACCCTCCACGTGTAAAGCCAGAGAGGTGTCCCCCTCACGACGCCTTGAGAAGTTAACACCTTGTCTGCAGGGGGCCTGAAGGCATCTGAGATAAACGCCTCTATAGGCAAAAACGCAGACATTACGGCAGCTATGACAAGTAGTAACACCAGCCTCATCTTATAGACTGTAGTATCTTATACTGCTCCCCCAAGAGGCCTAGAGTTATGTTAAACATCAACAAGACGGCTAACATCCACGTGACTGCCGCCACGACCTTCTTGCCGCTTTTCTCGCCAAACCTCCTCTGGGCCACCACAGCTAACATCTGGCCGCCGTCCAGCGGGTAGATGGGTAAGGCGTTTAACACCGCCAGCCCGTAGTTTACCACCACGAGCCAAAATACAAGCTTGGCGAAATCTGTGTTATACATGTCGTCTCTCGTGATGGGGCCCCAGTCGAGCCCCCAGAAGGGGAGGCTCCCAAACCCTACGCCAAAGTAGATCCTGCCGTCTCTCTCTATAAGCGTCATGTTGAGCTCTATGGCTTTATTTCTCTCTACCGTCACTCTGACCACCTCCCCCGGCCTACATATCTGCCTAAGTTCCAGCAAGGTGGCCATAAGCTCGCCGCTCCACGTGATCTCTCTCGAGAGGCCACAACCCTCGATTTTCCTCACCACGTCTCCCTCTCTCACGCCGGCTTGATACAACGAGCCGTCTTGATACAGCCAGACTATCCTGGGGGGTGTGGCAAAGTGGGAGAAATCTACTGACACCTGGTATCTCTCAAGCCAGCTGCTCGCCACCAGGGTGACCTTGTCGCCAGGCCTGCAGAGAGCAGTCTGGTTTATCCCCAATAGGGGACCCAAGCCGGCGAGCACGTTTATCTTTGTTATAAAGTCGTCTGGAGAGTACACCTTGTCTCTATACCCACAGCCCTCTATCTCAACCACGCGGTCGCCAGCCTCTATCCCCACCGCCGACTTTCCAAACGCCACCCCATATAGCCCCAGCCACGCGCCCAACACGCCGATAGCCATAGCCGTCACGGCGAGAACGACGTTTATTGCCACCCCGCTGGCCAACACGGCGAGTTTCGCCTCGGTCCTTGCCTCTTTGAATTTCTCCTCGTCGGGCTCCACAAAGGCCCCGCTGAGGATATAAAAGAGGGAGAAAACCCCCACGCTTTTTATCGGGATTCCATATCGCAACGCGGCGTAGCCGTGCATAAACTCGTGGAGAGCCACGGCGACCACAATGGCTATGGCTATGTACGGCAGTTGATCCCAGGGGAGGGTTATCCCGGGGATTATGGGAGTTACGCCTGCAGAACGGGCGGCGGCCTCCTGCACGGTGGCGCCGCCTAGCAGCTTCTGCGCCGCGTTTATAGTGCCCCCAAGTAGCATATATATAAAGCCTGATATCAGCTGGATCTCTCCACTCGGCCTAACAAAAGGCATAAATAAAAACACTGGGAGCAACGCCAGAAAAATCACTAGGGCCAGATATAACCTGAGTGGTATAAAACTCAGCCTCTTTGTAAAAAACTCAATATATTTCGCCATGTTTTCATTTTTCCAATATATCGCGACAAAATACCTCACAGCCTTTCTGTTTATCGCATAGACAGTAGCCACTACGGCGAGCCAGCTTATTATAAATATCAACCACGTCTCCACGGGGTCGTGGAGATGTCTATTTATAAATTAAAACTCTGCCGTTGCCCCAGCGGAGAGCCTATAGACGTTAAAACGGCGTTCTAACTCTTTTACAAACTGCGGCGCCGTGTGTATAGGCGCAATACATCTAACACCTAAAAGCCTGAGCTCAGCCACAACTCTGTGAAGTAGATATGGGCTGTGGGCAGTGCCCCCCAGGCCTCCCACCACACACCGGGCCTTGACGCCACGTCTGGAGAGCCTGTGATAAGGCAACGTGTGGAGCCCACAGGGTAGAATGGCCACGTCTCTAGCCACTAACACGTTCTCTCTTTCTTTTAACACCACATACCTCTCGCCACGTATTTTCAAAACTAAATCCCCAGTGGGGTTAATCACCGGGATTTTAAAAAAGGAAAAGCCCCCCACGTGATGCGGGTTGTCTGGCAGCCCCACGACGCCCACCAGCGGCTTTATCTCTCTTTTCGACAAAAAGAGGGCCATCCCCTCTCTACTACAGCTATCAAAAAGCAGGAGGCCGTCTACCAACACGCCAAAGCCGTGACTTGGCTCAACCTCTCCAGGGTTTTCAGAACATATGGCAGTTATCTTAACCACAGCCCTAACTGTAAAGTTTTTTAAACACACTGACATGTACATGATGTACAGCAAGTGGAGAGTATCTGTGTTGTCCTTCGCCACGTGGCTCATTTACGCAATAACCGCCGAATCTTTTGGAGTTCCTCTTCCGCTTTGCGGCATTGACCCAAGAGATGTCTTCAAAAGAAAATCGGCGAAGATGAAGAGGAGTACACGAAAAGAGTTCTGGGAAAGGCTGGATATCAGGGAGAAGACGCTCACATTTTCCATCGGGATTTCACCACAACGCGGCTTTAACTAGATTAAAGTTTTTAAACATACGCCATAGGCACGACATGCGGAGAGTACTAATAAGCGTTTTATCCACAATAGCCTTCGCCGCGATGTTAACTTTTTTCCCCGGCGACTATTTTACAGTCCTCCTACTTTACTTTGCCATATTTTTTGCGATATCCATATTTATGGGGGCTAGGTCGCTCAAAAGGGGGCTTGCGGCAGCCCGGGAGATATCTAAGGGAAGGCCCATCCTGGAAATTGACGAGAAGGAAATAATGAAGTTAATGGAAAAAGACAAGGAGTTGGTAAACGAATTTAGGAAATTCAGCCGCGGCGCATTTACGCCTCTACTCTTACTCCCACTTTTTATACTAATCGCCGTGACTCTCTTCCCCACGCTCCCACCTGTGGCAAAACAGGCCCTCGGCCCCCACGTAGGGGAACACCTGGCCTTATTTCTCAGCTATACGGCCATATTTGGGCTATTTACTGCAATCTCTCTGGCGTTATTTAAGCCGCCCGTAATGCCTAGAATAGCCAGAAGTGTGAAGATATATGAAGGCGGCGTGGTGATAGACAAAAACCTAGGCCTAAAGACCCCCATAGAGGTAAACGAATATAAAGTCAATATAGAGAGAAAGTATGTAGAATTTAAACTAAATAACCAAATCTTTAGGATCTATTATAAAGATGTAAAAGAACTTGATGGTATTTTATCAAAAATTGTTAAGCCTTTAAAACAGTGAGGCAAGGGAGCCTGCGATCTCCTCTTCGCTAGGTCCTTTCTTCTCCTCTTCTTTCTCCTCCTTAGCTGGGACCTGCGGCGCTGTTGTCGCGACAGCCGGCGCGGCGGGCACTGCGGCTGGAGCAAAGGCAGCCGATTTAACAGCCTCGTCGATATTTACCTCTTTTAACGCCGCGACTAGAGTCTTCACTCTGACCTCATCTGGAGATATGCCGGCGGCTTGAAGCACCTTGGCTATATTTTCCTCAGTTATTTCCTGTTTGGCGTAGTGTAACAACAAGGCGGTGTATATATACTCCATGAGAGCTGTGAGAATAAGACCTTTAAAAATTTTCAAACCTCCTCAATTTTGATATTTTTTGCTTTTAGTTCGGAGATCACCCGTTCTGCCTTGTCGGGAGGCAGCTTTATGGTGTACAAATAGCCGGCAAGCCTCGCCTTGAGTTTTACATAATCTTGATACCGCTTTACTCTCACCTCTTCTGCCCTCTCGCCGTATTTTTTCCAAAGCTCTAATAGGAAAAGCTCTTTAGGCATAAGGCCACTCATTGGGCTGTTTATAAATTTTGGCCGGGGTAACCCGCCAGGCTCATACGCCCCCCTACAGGGGTGTTGCCTAGGGCATATAAGATATACATGCCCCTTTTTATACTTTACTTGTGATGACGCCGCTGAGCGGCGACATGTGAGCAATTTGTCAGCCGGCTGAGTTTTTAATAAAGAGGTCACTACCATCTGTGTTGTTTAGAAGAGCGAGGGGAGACGGGCCCAGGCTTTTAAGAGAGGAGTTAACACATCCCGGGATTGTGTTGGTGCCGGGGGTCTTCAACGCCCTCACGGCGTTAATGGCCCAAAGCCTCGGCTTTAAGGCAGTGTACGTCTCTGGCGCCGCCGTGACGGCCTCTATGGCTCTCCCAGACCTGGGGCTAATCACTATGGACGAGATGGTGAAAACAGTGAAGTATATAGTAGACGCCGTAGATATCCCCATAATTGTGGATATAGATACGGGATATGGAGAGGTTTTAAACGTCATGAGGACAGTCCGCGAGCTTGAGGCAGTGGGGGCCGCTGGGGTTCAGATAGAGGACCAGGTAATGCCAAAAAAATGTGGACACCTCTCGGGAAAGGCCCTAATCCCGCCGGAAGACATGATGAAAAAAATTAAAGCCGCGGTGGAGGCCAGGAGGGATCCAGACTTTGTAATTATCGCCAGGACGGATGCCGCAAGCGTGACGGGTTTTGAAGACGCAGTAGAGAGAGCCTATATGTACGTAGAGGCTGGCGCCGACGTGATATTCCCAGAGGCGTTAAGAAGCGAGGAGGAGTTTAGAGAGTTTGCCAGGAGGGTAAAGGCGCCGCTTCTAGCAAACATGACGGAATTTGGGGTGTCGCCGTTAATTCCAGCCAGGAGGCTTGAGGAGTTTGGATACAAATTTGTCATATTTCCAGTCACCGCCTTGAGAGTAGCCATGTATTTCATCAGAGAGGTGTTAAAAACAATTAAAGAGGGGGGAACACAGGCGGCTTGGCTGGACAAGATGTTTACAAGAAAGGAGCTATACGACCTCATTAGATATCACGAATATGAGAAGATAGATGGCGAAATAGCTAAATATATAGACATGAGGCGGCGTTATGGATAGAATAACAAAAATACTTGCAGAATACACCACGGCAGTTAACTTCTCCAAGATAACGGCAGAGGTCAGACATGAGGCTAAACGTAGAGTTATAGACTCTGTCGCCGTGGCTTTTGCCGCATATACCGCAGAGCCTGTGGCAATAGCCAGAAGGGTGGCCTCTAGGTTTCTCACGGAGAGGGGGGCTAGAGTCATGGGGACTAGCTATAAGACAAGTCCAGACGTCGCCACGTTTGTAAACGGGCTGATGATTAGATATCACGACTATAACGACACATATCTCTCAAAAGAGCCCCTACATCCAAGCGACTTAATTGCCGCAGCTCTCTCTATCGGCGAGCATGTAGACGCCAGGGGCACAGACCTAATTACAGCCATAGCCATTGGCTACGAGGCCTCAGTTTCTTTCTGCGATGGGGGGACTTTACGGAAGAGGGGGTGGGATCACGTAAACTTTTTGGGTGTTGGGAGCACGTTAGCCGCCTCGAAGCTATTGGGGCTAGACACCACAAAAATTCAACACGCCTTGGCGCTATATGTAATCCCCCATGCCGCCATGCGTCAAACAAGAGTGGGCGAGTTGAGCATGTGGAAAGGCGCGGCGGCCGCCAACGCTAGCCGCAACGCCGTTTTTGCCTCCCTGTTGGCACAAGAGGGGTTTACAGGACCTTACAAGCCCTTTGAGGGAGAGATGGGCTTCTTCAGACAGTTACTACAGGGGGATTTCGACATGACTGCATTAAAAAGCCTGGAGGGGGGGAGGCCTCCCAGGAGGATACTAGATACATACATAAAGCCATACCCTGTGGAGTACCACGCACAAGCCGCCGTAGAGGCGGCGTTAGGGCTTAGAGAAAGAGTGAGGCTAGAGGAGATAGAGAAGGTCGTAATTGACACATATGAGGCTGCCTACACCATAATTGGCCCTAAGGACCCCGAGAAGTGGGATCCACACACCAGAGAGACTGCAGACCACTCCCTCATGTGGGTTACCGCCGCGGCGTTAGTCTGGGGGCCAATTGAGATCTGGCACTATAAAGACGTCAGAAACCCCCAGGTGTTAGCCTTGATGAAAAAGATGGAGGTACGTCTAGACCCGGAGTTCGACAAGCAGTACCCACAGGCGTTCCCCACGGCCATCACTATAGTCACTAAAGGCGGGAGTAAATACGGCGAGAGGGTAGACTACCCAAAGGGACATCCCAAAAACCCCATGTCTGACAGAGAGCTAGAGGAGAAATACCACAAGCTGACTAGAGACGTCCTCCCGGAAGAAAACAGGAAAAAGGCGCTAGAAATAATGTGGCAACTAGAGAAATACGACGTGGCTGACCTCCTAGACGCCCTGGCGGTCTAACGTTTTTCCGCACGCCAGTCCACCAGGGCGTGGACCGGCTTCCCCTTTATTTTCATCACATGCGCCGTGGCCGATAGCGCGGCCGCCACCCCCATTGCCGCGGAGATCACCGCCTGTTTATATGGATACGCCACTATGTCCCCCGCCGCAAATACGCCGGGGGTTTTAGTCCTCCCCTCCCAATCCGCCCTTATCTCCCCCCTCTCGTTTAGCTCCACCAGGTGTTTCACAAAATCGCTTTTAGTCACATAGCCCACCTCTATAAATACGGCCGAGACTGGGAGCTCTTGTAGCTCGCCGCCTTTCTTGTTTCTCACCAAGATGGATCTCACCTTTGTGTCGCCTCTTATCTCTACAACCTCGCTGTTAGGCACCAACACGGCTTTCCCCACTTTTAGCACCTGTTCTAAAAACTCGTCGTCATGTATGGGCTTTTCTGAGGGGTATATCCAGTAGAACTTATTGGCCACTGAGGAGAGTATTGTCGCCGGCTCTCTGGCCAAGTCGCCCCAGCTCACCAGAGCTATATCCTGCCCTTTGAAAAACGGCGCGTCGCAAATAGCACAATAGGAGACGCCTCTGTTTTTAAACTTGGCCTCTCCAGAGACGCCCAGCTCTTTAGGCGTTTTGCCAAAAGCGAGGATTACAGCTAGGCTTTTGTACTCATCGCCCCCCTCAGTTCTCACCACAAAGATATCTCCTATCTTCTCTACTGACTTCACCTCGTCAAAAATTATCTCGGCGCCAAAGGCCCTCGCCTGTTGTTCTACCCTCTTCGCCAGCTCCGGCCCCGAGATCTTAGGTATTGCGGGATAGTTCTCAATTAGTGTAGTCATGTTCAACTGGCCGCCTAGGTCTTTGCTAATAACTAGGGTTTTTAACCTCTGGCGTGCCGTATATAAAGCAGCCGAAAGGCCGGCGATGCCCGCGCCTATTATAACGACGTCGTATTGAGCCTCCACGACCTCTCTAGGTTTGCCATATATAAGTTTTTAAATAGACATAATTAACGGCTTGATGGCCACAAAAGGACAAGAGGCGCAGAAGGGGAGACAGGGGTGGATAACGCCCACAGTCATACCCCCAGAGGAGTGGGGCACCTTTAGATATAGGGGAAAGACGTTAGAAGAGCTGTTATCTATGTCTATGGACGAGTTTATTAAACTCCTGCCGGCACGTCAGAGGAGGAGCTTGAGGCGGGGGTTAAAGCCAGAACACAAGAAGCTACTAGAAAAAATCAGGAAGGCCAAAAGAGGCCAGGGGAAGAAGGTAATTAGGACACATTGTAGAGATATGATAATCCTCCCGGAAATGGTGGGACTCACAATCCATATCTATAACGGCATTACGTACATACCTGTCTTCATCTCGCCTTGGCATATAGGGCACTATCTAGGCGAGTTTGTGTTAACTACAAAAGTTGTCCAACATGGGGAGCCTGGCCTAAAGGCCACAAAGTCATCGCTACACGTTGCGGCAAAATGACAGTAGTCAGACTGCAGGCAAGGCCGCGTGTTGGCGACGTGGTTACTTTGCCAAACGGCAAGAAAATCGCCGTGAGAAATATCGGCATACCTTTCCTCCAGCCCCCAGAGGCCGTTTGCGACGACCCTCTATGTCCCTGGCATGGACGCCTAAAGGTGAGGTTAAAGCTACTTGAGGTAACTGTAGAAAAAGCCAGAATGCACAAAGCGGCTGTAGTGATACACCAGTGGGTACATTACATAAAGAAGTACAACCGCTACGAGCGTAGGAGGCGTAGGATGTCCGTCAGAGTGCCAGAATGTATAGAAGTAAAGCCTGGAGATGTGGTCATAATTGCAGAAACAAGGCCCCTATCTAAGACCATCTCGTGGGTTGTTATAGGCAAAACTCACCAGCGGTAATCCCACCGCCACTCGGCCCCCAGCTCTATTTCCCCCAAGTCGCAACCCCGGGGCTCTTTAACGGCCTTGTTAAACACATACGCCAACGGCGTGATTACACGTCTGACGCCAACTACGTCTACCAACGCAAAAAACGGCTGGTAGCCAAGTCCCCACTCGTAGCCATGTAGAAAGCTCCACCAGATGGCCGCCACTGGCTTTATCCGGCTGAATATTGTGGCCATGGCGCAGAGGTATTTCAACCTAAGCTGGTGGTCTCGAGACGCCACGCCGAATTCAGTTACGGCAAGAGGCGTTGGCGGCTTCACCTCCAGGAGGGCGCCGGGCCTAAGTACAAAACGTAGAGAGAAATCCTCATATCTCCCCACGACGTAGAAGTTTATAGATGTGTAATCCATCTCTCTAAACATAGATAGATACCTAGAGTTTTGGATATTTACAAAAAAGGCCACAGGCTTGAAGATCACATCTCTTGTCTCAAGTCTGGTGTATGAATATGTAAAAGAGGTGGAAACGCCATAGGACTTAAGTATATCCCTCGCCGCAAGGATTGTAGAGGTTATATTCCCCTCAGCTCTCTTCATGTGTTTTGGCGAGAGGAAGCCAAAGGGGGGCAGCTGCCCCCTTATATATGCAAGAAAGAGGTACATGTTGGGCTCGTTAAATATCAGCGCGACGTCTATCAACCTGCCTAACTCCCTCCCCACCACCTCTACGTACGACAGAAAACGTCTGGCCACCTCTCTACTCTCCCACCCGCCGTATTTCCACACCCACCGGGGGTTCGTGAAGTGGTGTAACGTAACCCAGGCCCCCAACCCCCGCCTCCTTATCGAGCCTAGGTAGTCTTCAAACAGCCTTAACGCCTCTCTGTCGTATTTACCCTCTTTAGGCTCCACAAGAGCCCACTCCACGCCCGTGCGGAAGACCTCAAGCCCGATAGATTTGGCTAGGTCTAGGTCCTCCTCGTAGAAAAATATGTGGGAGGCCCCCCTCTCGTCTGGGAGGTCGCAGTGACAAAAACCGAAGTGTTGATATGGGGAAACCGCGGCCCCCGCCAGCACTACCGTAGGATTAACACAGAGGTGTTGGCAGCAATGGCAACGGCGATAGAGGTGCTGTTATACAAGAGCGCAGAGGCCCCGTAGTACCCTCTAGACAGGAGCATCACCATGTCGTAACTGTTTTCAGAAAGCTCCTTCACGATTTCTGACGCTATGGTCTCGCTTTCGCCAAGTTTTCTGACCTTAAAGCTGTGTTTCACGCCTTTTTTCAGGAAGTCTTCTACCATCTTTTTTAGCTGGTCTATAGCCGGGTCCCCCTCGCCTGTGGTTATGTAGAGAAACACAATGTCGGCGCCATATCTCTCGCCGAAGTCTACAGCCACGCTTAATAGCTCTTTCAGCCTGGCGGGGCTCATTAACGATATGGGGACTAGTATCTTTCTGAACTTATAGGCCAGCTCGTAGGAAGGCTCGTCAACCATACCTCTTCCCGTCTGTAACCAACTTGAGACTTCTGTCTGTCTTCTCGATGGATTGCCACTTAGGCGCGCGGGCAAACACCGCCCTAATGACGTCTATATTTTCGGGCACCACTATAGACTCCTGGTGTACTCCATACATTAGGTACAGCTCGTTTCTACTTGCCGTAATGGAGTCTCTAAATATAGCCACCTCCTGGAAGTCCCCCCTCGGCCTCCCCAGATCTCTCGCATATTCTATAACCTGGGCGAGGCTTTGGAAGCCGGCGTTTACGTCAGCCAGGAAGATCCTTGGGGTTTTGGCAAAAGCCTCCTCGATAAATTCCCTCTTGTATTCACCATCTAGCTCTAAATACATCATGTGCATGTGCATAATGGTGACAGGCACGGCTACAGCCATGGTGACTATGTCTATGTTCTTAAGTACTGTCTGTACGTCGGGGCCGTGGTGACTTGGCACAGTGGCGGGGTTGGGCACCACGTCGTTTATGGGGCCCTTCTTGTGTTCCTTGGGGTCCGCGCCGCGGCGGGCTATAAAGACCCGCGCCTTTTTTACCCCCACGCCGTTGAGCATAAGGGAGGTTAACACCCTAATTATGCCGGTGGTGTTACAACTCACCACTCTTACATACCGCCTCCCAGCCGCCTCCTCATAGTTGGCGAGGGCGTTAAAGCTCACCTCAGCCACGTCGGCATCCTCGCCGCCTTGAAACACCACAGGTCTGTCGTGATGCTGGTAGTACTTCTCCTTGTTTTCTCTACCCACATCTTCGGGGGAGGCGTCTATAACCACGTCGGAGGCCTTGATTAGATCCTCCACAACGCCTGCTACCTCGATGCCGGCTTTCCTAAATTTCTCCACCCTATCTGGGGTTGTGTATATGGGGAGGCCCCTCCTGGCGGCGATTTTAGCCTCGTAGTCTGGCGTCATCTTCACCACGCCTACAGTCTTCATGTCGTCTTGAACAGCAATGGCGTCTACAATACGTTTTCCAATAGTGCCGTATCCAGCTACCCCAACTTTAATCATGGCCAAACTTCTTTGTAGAGATTAATAAAGCTCTCACCGCCGGCATCTCCTCGCCCCCAATGGTCTGTATAAAGGCGCGGCCGCCCGTAGAGACGTGAAAAGCCTTCACGCCGGCTTTCTCTGCGGCCATTATGGTGTGCCCCCCGCCGAGGATCAGCCTCCTGTTTGCCGCATGTCTCAGCAGCTCTAAGGTGCCCGTGGCAAACCTCTCGTCTTCAATATAGCCCATGGGGCCGCTGAAGATAACAATTTCGCTCTGTTCTATAAGCTCTCTATATTGGATAACTGTAGATCTCCCCACGTCTAGCGGGGCTTGGGTAAGCGAGTAGATATCCACATCTATCCTCCCGTTTTGATTAATTGCGAAATCTATCGGGGCGTAGACGCGGCTGCCGTATTTCTCCAAGATCTGTCTGGCTTTATCTATATAGGGCAGGAACCCACCCCTGTCTATCTCCTGCTTAATTAGGCTATTCATAACCCCATATCTCGCCATGGAGAACACAAACCCCACGAGCCCCCCTGTGGCTATCCTCTCCACGTAGTTGTTTTTCAATAGCTGCTCCATGGCCTTCATGGTGTCTGAAATCTTGGCGCCGCCCGCCAGTAGCAACACCCCCCTCCCCCTTTTTTCAAAAACTGTGCCCAGTGCCCTGAGCTCTTTTTCAAACACTACGCCCATACAGGAGGGCATCACTAGGGGGAAGCCCACCACGCTGGGTTGAGACCTATGCGCCACCGCAAATCCGTCAAACACAAAATAGTTCCCTAGAGGCGCCAGCTTGCGGACAAACATGGACTCCGCCTGGGCTTCTGGCACTTTCTCGATAATCTCTTCAGACAACATCCTCACGTTTTCTAGCAGTAATATCTCGCCTTCCTTCAGCTCTTTTATCTGCCTTCTGGCCTCTGGCCCAATGACGTCATCTACAAACTTTATGGGTCTGTCTAGATACTTCTCAAGATAGGGCTTATGTAGCTCCAACGTGGTGAAGTCCTCCTGCCCCGGCCTCCCCTGGTGTGCTAACACCACTGCCTTGGCGCCTGCGTCAGAGGCTATACGTAAGGTGATAGAATGTGCCCTAATTCTATAGTCGTCAACTATCTTCCCCTGGACAATTGGCGAGTTTATATCTATTCTTATAAATAGTGTTTTACCTCTTTTTAAGCAGTTATCTATATTTGGCAACTGGTCTAAAATATCATTTACCAACATGGAGATAAGTAAAACTGAGATTAATAAGTATTATAGGTTTGTCTCACTATATAGACTATATATTTAGAACGGAGAGAAAGGAGCCGGGGCAAATGGTTATTAACAGTAGTTAAAGTGAAGGACATGCGTCTTGACAAATACAAAGACGCCTTGAGGCTAGTTGGAGAGGAACTAGACAAAAGAGAAATTGAATATATCCTAATTGGAAGTGCGGTCCTACTATTTCTATACAAAATAAATTACGACCCCAAGGATATAGACCTATTTATTTTAAATAAATCTACAATACTAGACAGCGAGCTGTTTGAAAAAATAGCCCAAGAAAACGACTGGGACGTGGGCACTTCTGACCACGGCACTATGTATTACGAAATTGTGTCTAGAGGCGAGATAGTGAGGATAGACCTCCTGGAGAACATCCTAGATATATACATACCCCTAGAGTTTTTTAAAGATGTCAAGAGGGTGAAAATAGACGGGACGGAGATAAAGTCTATCGGCTTGGAGGAGCTGTTGGTACTAAAGGCTAAGATAGCCACCAAAGAGGCGGAGGAGTTTATCAACGAGGCAGCCAGACTGGTGCTAGAAAACAACATAAAGCTTAACTACGAGAAGATGAAAAGCTATGCGGCCTTATATCCAGAAGACCACGAGGGGATATTAAAAAGACTTAGGAGAAACGGCATCTATGTAGAATAGTTTATAAGAGAGATATAGTAAGCCCCATGCGTGTTTTATATATACACACAGAGCGTTTTAGCTGGCAGACAAGAGAGCCGGCGCTAGACATAAGAGACGAGCCGGGCTCTGGCGCTACGGAAAACGCCCTAGTGGCTTTCGTCACTGTGGAGAGGGGAGATTTAGAAGACGAGGAGTACCTAAGGCAGGTGGCTCAAGACGTCATAAACGTCGCAGAGAGGGTAAAGGCAGACGCCATTGTGATATACCCATACGCCCACCTCTCCAGCGAGTTGGCACGTCCCCACACGGCGCGGGAGGTGCTAGACAAGCTTTACAACTTGGTGAGGACGCAGTTTGGTGGGGCGGTATACAAGGCGCCTTTTGGTTACTACAAGGCCTTTGAGCTAAAATGTCTGGGTCACCCCCTCTCGGAGTTAAGCCGAGGCTTCAAGCCTGGAGAAATAAAAAAGAAGAGGGAAGAGAGGCGTGACGTATATCTAGTCTTAACCCCAGAGGGGGGGGAGCACAACCCGGCGGATTTTAACTACAGAGACCCAGACCTCAGGGCGTTGGTGGAGAAGGAGGTGTTTAAAAAAGAACACGAGGGAGGCGCCGAGCCCAGATATCTGGAATACCTCAGAAAATTTGGCTTCGAGTGGGAGCCCATGTCTGACGTGGGACATATGCGATATGCCCCAGAGGCCACAGTCATGATGGAACTTGTGGAGGATTATGCCTACAAGACCGCCGCCTCTCTAGACATCCCCATATTTAAGATAAGAGGCACGAACATGTTCAGACTGTCGGAACACGCCATTGAGACGCACGCGAGGCTATTTGGAGAGAGGCTATACATAGTTGAGTCAGACATGGTCCTTCGGTATGCGGCTTGTTTTCAACAATTCGCCATGGTGAAAGACTGGGTGATTAGCTATAGGCACCTCCCCTTTGGGGTAATTGAGGTGGCTGACTCCTATAGACATGAACAGCCAGGCGAGACCGTGTTGCTTTTTAGACTCAGGCGGTTCTACATGCCCGACCTCCACATATTTGCCAAAAATCTCGACGAGGCGATAGAGATAAGCTTTAAGCTACATGAGGCCATCTTTAGAGAGGTAGAAAAGCTGGGGAGGGCCTATGTCTCTCTCTATAACGTCACTGAGGATTTCTACAAAAGCCACAGGCACTACCTCGTGGAGCTCGCCAGGAGGGAGAAAAAGCCCATATTGGTCAGAATTCTGCCAGAACAGAAGTACTACTGGGTCCTCAACGTGGAGTACCACATAGTTGACGAGCTTGGGAGGCCTAGAGAGGTAGCCACCTTCCAAATCGACGTGGGGAATGCCAAACGGTTTGGGATCAGATATGTAGATGAACAAAACCAGGCCAGATATCCCGTTATTATACATACGGCGATTTTGGGGAGCGTGGAGAGATATCTATACGCCGTGTTTGACACCATAGCGCGGCAGGAGAGAGAGGGCAAGACGCCGAAACTCCCCACCTGGCTTTCGCCAGTACAAACCCGCATAATCCCCATAACGAGAGAAAACTTGAAGTACGCCATAGAGGTTGCCAACATTCTTGAAGAACAGAACTTCCGCGTAGATATAGACGACAGAGACGAGACGTTATCTAAGAGAATTAGAGATGCAGAAACCATCTGGGTTCCCTACATATGTGTGGTGGGGGCAAGAGAAGAGAGAGAAAAGACGCTCTCTGTAAGGATGAGAGGTGGGGATGTCGTCAAGATGTCTATAGAGGAGCTAATTAGACAACTCAAAGAAGAGACTAAGGGCTACCCCACCAGGCCTTTATACATGCCGAGGTTTTTGAGTCAACGCCCCTCGAGATAGCTATCCAAAAAGTTTATATAGGGGTATCTATGCCGCATGCGAAATGCAGACAGCCGCCCAACTCAAGCCCGTAGTTGGAAAACATGTATACGGCGAGCTATACGGCGTCGACGAGGCGGCATTACAAGACGTAGAAAAACTACGTAAAGTCGTAATAGAGGCTGCCCACATTGCCAACATGCACCTAGTAGAGATAAACTCCTGGAGGTTCACCGGGGGGGACAAGGAGGGGGTTTCTGTAATCGCGTTGGTGTTAGAAAGCCACATGGCTATCCACACGTGGCCTAGATATAACTTCGCCACGGTTGACGTATATACATGCGGCGAATATTCAGACCCAATGGCGGCGTTTCGTTATATAGTCTCACAGCTATCGCCCAGGCGGTTTACAGTTAACTACTCCGACAGGTCCTATAAATAGCCTTTCTCTTTTTTTCATGTCAAACATATTGCTAGTTCTACTATGGCTCACCCCAGATAGGATAGGTAGAGAGGTTAGAGAAAAGGTGGCGGCCGTGGGGGTGGCGTATTCTGCAGACGCGGTGAACTACATAATAAAGTCGCTATATGAGAGATATACCTACGTAGACGTGGTGGTGGTCTACGGCCCAGACTTTAGAAATACAGGCAGTTTAATCATAGAGGCGCTACGGGGCATATGTAATGAGGCTTTGAGAATCCCATGTGAATATGTAAAAAACCTGGGCGTGACTGTAGTCGACATGCGTTGGAAAGATGAGAGAGAGCTAAGAGAGGCTTTAGAAAAACTATATAGAAAAAGAGAGGCTCCGGCAAGACGCCAGACGTATTTAGAGATACAGCCGCCAAATAGACGTAAGCCCTACCGAGGCCCACACGTCATATATGACACAGACCTAGAGGCCTTGAGGATAAAGGCGATAGACTACATACTGACTTACGGCGAGGAGACTAGAGACGTCATATACGGCGTGTTGATGTTACAAAAGGCCGAGGGAAGTTACGCCACGGCGACATGCGACCTGTTGAAAGACTGGCCCTGTGGGCTAGACAGAGCTGCAGTCCTACTGGCGGCGCCTGCATATATACAGAAGGCCGAGGTGGGGCAGGCAGCCGCCCTAATAAAGACTGAGGTTTTTCAAAAAGATGTATACGACCCACACGGCAATTTTTACCTAGGCGACGTGTTATATCACTACAGCCCCGACGGCGTGTTGTTAAGAGCCGTAGAGATCACAGAGGGCGCCGTGAGGAGAGAGGCGGCAAAACTACTGCCAGACCACGCCTTCTACCTAGGGCAGGAATATGCCGCATATAGACTTCTAAAAGAACGATATGTACAAGACGGGTGGAAGAGGCGTTAGGCCTGAAAGGCGCCGGGGGTGGGATTTGAACCCACGCCCCCTCGCGGGGACGGGATCTCAAGTCCCGCGCCTTGGGCCGCTCGGCCACCCCGGCCCGTCTAACGTATTGCCCCAACTTTAAATTTTTGGCTTGTATGTAGCCATGAGGCTTAACAATGTGCACGGGCTCATCTCCACACATCTGATCTCCACCGGGCTGTTCACGTCGTCTACCGCCATGTCTACATCTTGCGGGGGGTTGGGACCTATGTGGATCTTGTAGCCCGCCTTTACCTCTCTCAGCCCTTCCACCACTATGTAGTCTGCAGCCAGGTCTATACAGTCTACCTCCCTTGTATACAGGAGGTAGATATGGCCGTTGTAAAACAACACCCTGTCTGCGCCAGCTTTCCTCATCCTGTATGTGTCCTTGTCTATAGAGTCAGGCTCGTGGTGACTAATCTTGACGGCTACTACAGAGTGTCCCCTCTCTTTTAACATCTTGATTATCCGCTCGGCCAACACGGTCTTGCCCACATCCTTGTTGCCAGTTATCTGAATTACACAAGTCACGTCAAGGCCCTTATGAGGTTTTTTAACTCCTCTATAGCCTTTCTAAAATTCTCCTGAGCCCTTTCTGAGACGGCATATAGCTTCCTGCCGCCTTCTTCTATCTCTACAAGCACCCCGTCGGCAACCATCCTCTTCAGGAGGACGTAGCCATAGACAGAGCTTACGTTAAACCCCAGCCTCCTCAACTCCTGTATAATGGCGTAGCCGTGGAGGGGGCCCCTCTTGTTTATTGTACCCACCACATAGAGCCAGAGGTTGCCTTGTCCAATACACCTCTTAAATCTGGTATATGCCCGCATCAATTATCTCTCTTCCCCTCGATAAATTCCAACACCGCCCTATATGCCTCGTCTGGACTCATGTGTACCGGCGGGTTTTTGAAACCCCACGCAGAGGCGCTAACCAACAGGCCGCCCGCGCCTCTATCTATGGCGAGTTTAGCCAGCCTCACGGAGTCTATCACTACAGCCGCGCTATTCCAGGCGTCGTGTACGTCTAGAGTGGCCTCCAACCTGACCGGAATGCCGCCAAAAATCTCGGCCTCGACCAGCACGTGGGCTATCTTCCTGTCGCCAAGAAAGCCGATATAAGCCACGGGGGATATATAGGCGTCAAACTCCTGCCCCGTGGCCATGGCCTTGACGGCAGCAGTCTTGGTCCTCTCCTTATCCCCCCGTCTATACATCAAGTTGACAAAATCCGGCGTGCCCCCAACATTTATCTGGTACGTATGTCTGATCTTTACCCCCCTTAACGCCAACAATCTAGTTAAAGTCTTGTGTAACACCGTGGCGCCAATTTGGTTCTGGGTGTCGTCACCCAACAGCGGGACGCCCCTCTCGGCAAATCTCCTCTGCCAGTAGCCACTAGTGGCTATTGGCGCCGGCATGGCGTTTATAAACGCCGCCCCAGCCCTCAGCGCAGCCTCCGCGTAGGCCTCAGCCGCCTTTACGGCGCCTGTGGGGAGGTAGTTTACCAACACCTCCGTGTTTGTGGAGTTTAGCTCTTTTACCACATCCTCCACGGTGCCCCCCACCACCTCTCTGACGAGACCTCCTTCAGGCTTGCCGTCAAACACGGGGCCGGGTCTTACCACTACGCCTAATTTCTGCGGCCTATATACCACAGTGGCGTTGTTAGGAGGCTGGAAGATAGCCTCAGCCAAGTCGAGGCCCACCTTCCTGGCGTCTATCTCAAAGGCAGAGGTGAAGACTATATCTCTCGGCGTGTATCTCCCCACGGCCTTAAAGGCCACTGCCGGCTCTAGCTCCGGGTTGTCTCTATACATCTCCACCCCCTGTACTAACGCCGATGCGCAGTTCCCCACCCCGACGATGCCCACTCTAATCACATCTATCTAAACACACTAGTTAATAAACAATTCGTTAAGTAGAAAGCCTCTCTGCTACCACCTCGGCTAGATCTTTTACCACAATCCTGCTTCCTTTAGTCCTGGCGGCGTCTGAAAGCATGGCGTTACAGAAGGGACATAGGGTAACTATGGTGGAGGTCCCCGTGGAGGCGAGTTCTTCAAACCTTATGTGACTTATCCTCTTCTCCTCGACGACGTCATACCAGTAGTTACCGCCGCCGGCCCCACAGCAAAAAGTCTTCTCCCCCCGCCTCGGGGGTTCTCTCAACCTGCCCAGCTTGGCCAAGACCTCCCTCTGCGGCCTCGTCACCTTGTTGTATCTCGCCAGGTAGCAGGGGTCATGTATGGCGAAATCCCCGCCGCCTCTAGGGGCGATCTTGCCCTCTTTGACCAGCTGTTGGATTATGTGGACGTGGTGATATACCTCTAGCTCTACCCCAAACTGTGGGTATTCGTTCTTAAAGACGTTAAAGCCGTGTGGACATATGGTGATAATTTTCCTCACGCCGTATTTTCTAAATAGCTCCCTGTTTTGTAGCACCACTTCCTGAAAACGGCTCTCCTCGCCAAGTCTCCTCAAGGGGTCCCCACAGCAGGTCTCCTCGTCGCCCAACACGGCTATCTTAAGCCCCGCCTTTTTGAATATCTCCACCAACGCCCTGACGGCCTCTCTAGCTCTTGCGTCAAAACTCCCCATACAGCCAACCCACAGGAGGTACTCGGCGTCGGGACTCTCCGAGATGTGTCTAACCCCCAGCTCGTAAAGCCACTTGTGTCTATCCACGTTGGCTACAGACATGGTGTTGCCATATTGCGACATGGAGAGAAACACGTCGCCAATCTTCTTGTCTACCCTCCCCGCCGCCACGGCCGCCCTCCTTACCCCATAGATCACATCCAGGTGGCTTACCCTAACTGGACAGCTGTAAACACAGGCGCCACATGTGGTACAAGCCCACGCCTGTGTCTCCAACCCCTCTAGCCCAAAGTCCGGCCTCGACGAGTTGAGCGCCACAGTTCTCACAACCACTCTAGGCGAGAGGGGCCTCCCCGCCGCCACGGCCGGACAGATGCCGTCACAGGCGCCGATCTCTCCACAAGACTCGCAAGACAGCACCACCTCTCTATCCACATCTCCCACCTTAGAGTAGCCAAACTTCACGCTATCTACATCTATCTTCCCCTCTAGCACCTCCTCAAGCCTAAAGGGGGTCCTGAAGTGAGAGACTTCCCTCCTGTAGCTCGCGACGAGGTTGGCGGCAGGCTTTACATAAAACTGCGCCAGTAGGATATTTCTAATCGTGCCGATAAATAGCGAGAGGGGGTAGTTAAAAATGGAGAGGGCCACGTCTAGAAGGGTCATGAGTATTATCAAGAGGAGGGCCACCTGTAGTTTTGTCGACTCTTTCTCAAACTCCCTCGACCCCAGCTTTTTATGTATCTCAAAACTCCGCCGCAATACGCCAACTCGATATATGGCAGCCCACAGGAGGCCCCCCATCACTGGGATGGACAAAAGCCACAAGGCCAGGGCCAAGAAGTCCACATAGTGGGCTAGTGCTAACGCCACGGAGAGCACCACCCCGGCAACGATGGAGAAATGCATGTACCCCACCCCGCCGCGTCTTGCCTCCATGAGCTCATACCTCACAAGTCCGAAAAAGTCGAGGTGGGAGTTATACCTCCTGGCCCTGTCTAAAAGCCTGTAGATAAACACCACAAAAGCTAGCAAATAGATGGCCAGCAGTATTGAGGCCATGAGGTGTGGAGAGCTGCCTTTTATAAATGTTGGACATTTTGACAAATTGGCTTAAACATACATTGGCCACACTTGGCGGGAGGGGGCTTGTTGGAGTTAAAAACCTCTCTAATTTTCTCCAACGTCTCCAACGCCGATTTATCCTCATGGACGATCTCCACCCTCCTCCCGTAGACCAGATAGCCGTATTTACTTCCCAACATGGCTACATATATCTGGAGCTGTCTCTTATGTGCCTCCCTGCTGACCCCCCCGCTTTTGATCTCCACCGGTATGAGGCGGCCCTTCCTCCTGACTGCCAAGTCGACTACCCCCACCAAGTCCCCCAGCTCTATTTTGTACTCCACAATCACGTTGTCGTATTGAGACACAGCTCTTTGATATCTCTCATGTAGTAAAACCCCCCTCACTAACGGCACTAGAGACCTGTGGGACAGCAGCTTGAGGCCCAGCCTACGTTGTGTCCACAGCAGGCGGGGGCAGAACTCCAGGTCGTTAATCATGGAGGGAGTCACCCTAGAGAAGTCATACCTATAGGCGTATACATCCGGCAGTAATCTAAAGAGGCCCCTCCCCAATTGCGCCAAGGCGGCCTCCACGTCTATCTCCACGTCGCAGTTAACCACCTCGCAGAGGGGCCTAGGCACCAACAGCTCCATTTCCCAACACCCTGCCAAATATCCTAGTGGAGCTATTACGGAATATAAACTCCCCGCCGCCTATATACCAGGGCCTCTCCAAGGCGATTTTCACCACCCCCCTGTCCCCCACCATAAGCTCCCTCTTGTCGATCTCCTTTATGTAGCCGCTAGCCCTCACGGCCTTGTAGTGAAAAACGCCGGAGAATCCAGGCCTGATGACTGTAGGGTGCCTCAAGACTAACGCCTCCGCCGTTATCTCCCTGGTGGCGCCCAGCGGCCTTTTTGCCAACACCATGCCTTTCTCCACCTCGTCCACCCTCTCTAGCGCCACGGTGACGAAATTGCCGGCAACTGCAGACCCCACCGGCGTTCTGTTTAGATGGATAGACCTTATCGCCGCCGGCCTCCACCCCCCGTCTCCATATGGCCCAATCCACACCCTCTCCCCCACCCTCGCCACTCCCCCCTCCACAAGGCCCCCCACCACCACCCCCACCCCCCTCACTATGTATATATCTGAGATATACATGAGGAACTCGCCGCCGGGATCCCACATCCTCCTCCGCGGCGCCATGGAGAGAAATCTCAACAAGAGGTCCAGCCCGTGCCCCGTGACGCTAGAGGTGAGAAATATGGGCGCCACCCGGCCCGTGGGGAGGGCCCTAGCTGCTAACACCACGTCGCCCATATCTTTAACCAGGTAGGGAATTTTGCTCACCCCCGGCATCTTCAATAATCTCAACACGTCGTCTAGAGTTCTCTGAAACACCTCCTGAGGCGTGATGTCTACTCTCGTCACTACTACAAACAGGGGAACTCCCAACGCCACAGAGATGCCGAGATGTTCTTTAGTCATCTTCTGTACCCCCGAGTTGGCGGCCACCACAAGCATCACGTAGTCAGGCTGGGAGCTAAAAAGCCCCCTCAACGCCGTGCGTAGATAACGCTCGTGGCCGCCCACATCTACAAGTAACACCAGCTTGTTGGCCCTCCTGTATACCTCAGCCTCATCTAGAGGGTCCACGAGGCTGTGGTTAACTACAGAGTCGCCGTCAAACCCCAGAAGCCTTAAAGACACCGCAGAGGTGCGGCCAGACAACACCTCGTGTTTATACCTAGAGGCGTAAGACCTGGCGAGACCCCTCCCGTCGTCTAGCCTCCCCGTGGTTAACACCCCCACTAGAGTGGACTTGCCGGCATCCACGTTGCCAAGAGCCACCACAGTCACCGTGGGCGGGGGCTCCTCCCTAGAGATAGCTCTCACCAGGACCTCAGCCACCTTCCCCCTAATCCCCTCGGAGATCCTCAACACGTATACAGAGGCCCCCGCCCTCTTTGCCATCTCCCTCAAGACCCCCAAGGCCCCCACTAGCTCCCCGTCTGGAAGGCCCAGCGGCCTCCCGTCGTCAGAAACGCCGATTAGATATATGGCCTCGCCGCCCCCCTCATAAAGCCGCCGCCTCAGCTGGCCCGCCAGCCTGTCTACATCCTGCCCGTTGAGAGTAAGCTTGTACTCCACATTCCCCTCTTCAGACTCTGGAGAATACATTTGGGAAAAAAGAGGTTTTTATTTAAAAAGGCAACAGCCCAGCCGGGTAGATACCCAAGCTGACATTTACAAAAACTATGGCGTAGGCAAACACTACAGACAGCGTGTTAAGCACCTTAATCAACGGGTTTAACGACGGGCCGGAGGTGTCCTTAAAGGGATCTCCCACAGTGTCGCCAATAACGGCGGCTTTGTGCATCTCTGTCTTCTTAAGCCCTTGAAGCTCGATATACTTCTTGGCGTTATCCCAAGCGCCGCCTGCGTTAGCCATAAGGAGCGCTCTCGGCACGCCCGCCACTATGGCGCCCATAATCAAGCCGGCGAGGGCAGTCCAGCCTAACACCAGCCCTGTTACAAGTGGCACCACAATTGCCGCAAGGCCGGGCACCAGGAACTCCCCAAGCGCCCTCTTGGTGGCTATATCTACCACCCTGGCGTAATCGGGCTGTTCCTTCCACTCCAATATGCCAGGTCTCTCTCTAAACTGTCTACGTATCTCCTCTACGATCTCCATAGCCGTCCTCCCCACGCCCTCTAGAGTACGGCTGGTGAAGAAATATACTAACAACACGCCGATAAACGCCCCAATTAACACATTGGGGCTAATAATCGTCATGCTGCTCACACCCTCCTGAAGGGCTTTAACCATATCGACACCAAGGATCTTGTGGGCGTGGTAAAATATCTCAAAAACCAACGCGATAAATAACACCAAGGCCGCCAGAGCCGCGCTAGCTATGGCATAACCCTTTGTGGTGGCCTTCGTGGTGTTACCCACAGAGTCCAGCCTGTCTGTAATCTCTCTGACGCTCTCAGGAAGGCCGGCCATCTCCACCACGCCGGCGGCGTTGTCGCTAACCGGGCCGTAAGAGTCGGCAGTCATGATCATCCCAGCTACAATTAACAACCCCACAGAGGCCATAGCCGTGCCAAATACGCCGGCGAGATATTTAGCCACATTGCCAAACTCGGCAGGCGCCGGGAGGAGATAATAGCCGATGCCGAAAGAAACCCCCAATACAAACAGGATAATCGTCACGACGGGAATTGCGCTCATGAGGCCAACGCCATATCCCGTCACAATGACCGTGGCGGGGCTTATCTTAGCCTGTTCTGCAATCCTCCTGACTGGGCTAAAGTTAAACGATGTGTAGTAATCTGTGATCTTAACCACCACGGGGGCTATCAAAGCCCCTAGAGATGTGGCGACCGCAAGCGCCAAGGCGTGTGTCACATCTAGGCCAAGTGCAAACACCCCAGCGAAGAATAACACCACGGAGATGCCAATAGCGGCATATACGGCAAAACTTATGGCGCCCAGAGGCTCTCTCACATCTCTTGTCTTAAGCAGGAAGGTTCCGACAAATGTGGCCAATAGAGCCAAGGTGGCAAAAAGCAAGATGGCGTCAATAAAGACTGTAGGCAGGTGGAGAATGGCGGCGAGAAATAGCGCAGCCGTTACAGTCACCACGTAGGACTCATAGACGTCAGCCGCCATACCTGCCACATCGCCGACGTTATCGCCAACGTTGTCAGCAATCACGCCGGGGTTCCTCGGGTCGTCTTCAGGAATGCCCGCCTCGATCTTACCCACCAGGTCGGCGCCCAGGTCGGCAGCCTTGGTGTATATACCGCCCCCAACTCTCATAAACAGGGTGATCAAAGAGGCGCCAAAGCCCAGCGCTACTAGCGGCACGGCCCACTCCTCAGTTATGGAGCGGAAGACTAGATAGAAGCCGGAAATTAGAAGTAGCGCAATACTGGCGAGAGATACTCCCATCACGGCGCCGGCGCGCCAGGATACCAGAAGGGCCTTCCCCATGCCGGCTGTAGCCGCCGCCTGGGCCACCCTAGATGCAGACCTGGTGGTGACATACATGCCGAGATATCCAGCCAACATGCTGCCTAACGCGCCTACAATAAACGCGACCGCCGTGAGGCCTGGAAAGTGCCGGGGCAAATCTATGGCAAACAAGATGGCAGCCGCCAGTACTATCATAAGGGGCGCCAGAGTCTTGTACTGTCTGAACAAATAGGCCCTAGCGCCGGTGGCAATTGCCTGAGAGATAAACCGCATCCTCTCGTTGCCAGGATCCTGCGATAGAACCCACCTGGCGAGCCACATGGCGTACAGGATGCCCACTACACCCACCACAACGCCAATTAGCGGGATATATGTAGCCATAAGACGGCGGCAGCAATAGTATATAAGCCTTATTCATTTTACATGAAAATACCTCTATATGTATACGTGTTGTACACATATACTTTAATACCCCAGGAAGTAGAGTCGTGCCTCTTGAAAAAATTGTAGAATTTAGAGTAGCGGGGGGAATAGACCTCCTGCCAGACGTCATATATTTTGTGGGCAAGACCGGAGCCGCCATGTTTGAAACCCGCCCCGAAAGGCTGCCCAAACCCAGAGACCCCCACTTCCTACAAAAAGTCAGGAGGATAGACGAGATTTTAGGCCAGATAGCTCCCTACATACAGCCAAGAGAGGTGAAGCTACCCCTCGCCCCCCTAGAGTCTCAGGTAGGCCAGGTGTTAGAAAAGCTGGAGTCTATACGTAGAGAGGTGTCTTACTACGCCCGCCTCGCCGACGAGCTTAAATCAAAACTGGCAATCTCCCGAGAGCTAGCCAAGTTGAAAACTACCACCACGCCAAAAATAGAGACGTTAGACGTGTATATAGTCCTCCCAGGGAGGTGGCTAAAAGAAGCGCTAGAGTTATGTAAGTCATACGGCGCGTCGGCAGTACAACATGAGGGCGTGTTAATTGTGGCCACAGAACGACAGACCCAGCTAAGGACGTCGCTAGAAAAACTCGGCGCGTTAGTCCTCACGCCGGGAGAAGTAGAGGAGGTAGAGCCCCCCCACGCCCTCGAGGAGAGACTCAAGAAGGTAGAGACAGAGCTAAAAACGTCGTTATCTAGACACGAGGAGGCGATAAACTACGCCTACACCCTGAGAAACGCCATATCTACGGTAATAGATACACTCAACAGGTCTGCCATAGACGAGGGGCTAGAGGTCGGCAGACTCTTTGAGACATATGAAAAAGAGATAAAAAGACTTGAAAGACAGGTAGACGACTTACGTAAGATCAAGCTGGTGCTAGAGGGGCTTAGGGAAAACGTCAAGCTGCCCCAAGGCTTCAAGCTTGTGGTAGATCCACAACTGCCCATAGAGGCGCCACATGTGCTCCAAGAAGTCAACGGGATAAAAGTGGCGCTAGTAAGGGGGGAGGCCAGAGGCGTGGAGATACCTGCCGAATATCTATCAGACGTCAAGACTGGGCTGAGGCTTGTAGAAGACGCCATCAAGTCTACTGAAGTCTCGACACGTCGCCTCAAGAGAGAACTAGAGGCGATAGAGAAGGCCTACGCCCAGTATTCCACATATGGCGACAAGCGGTGGGAAGAACGTAGAGACACCGCCAGCGTGGTTTTTTACGTCCTCGAGAGAGACGCCGGGAAGGTAGACGACGCGTTGGTAGAATTTGTAAAACACCACACGGGAGAGATAGAGGTAGTGCGGAGGCTTAGATACAAGTATTTCGACAGGGTGCCAGCAGAGAGAAGGCCCACCCTAGAGAGACTCCCCCCACCCATAAGGCAGTTCACAAAAGTGACGTATATGTACGGCGTGCCAAAACCAGTGGAGATAAGCCCCACGGCGCTAGTGGCCATAATATTCCCCATATTTTTCGGCTGGATGTATGGCGACTTGGGACACGGCTTCCTCCTATTTCTCCTCGGCCTCCTGTTGGTAAAAAAGCTCTACGGCGGGAAGCATAGAGACTGGGGCGTAATATGGGCCACCACGGGCGTCGCCTCTATGTTATTCGGCCTTTTTGTATACCAAGAGGCTTTTGGCATCCACCTCAAGGAGCTAGGCATAAAGCTGCCGCCCCCCATCTTCCCCATATTTGGCGAAAAAGAGCTAGTAGAGGTAGAGGGCATAACCGCCACAGTGAGAGCCGCCTTCCTCCTCGGATTTCTACTAATGTTAATGGCATTCTTCACAAAATTTGTGAACACCTGGCTGAAAGGAGAAAGAGACATGGCGCTAGCGGTAATACTCCCACAGACAGCCATGTTTCTCTCCTTCTCTATGCTCTTCTTCTCCCTCATAAAAGAGGGGCTAGGCCTAGGCTTTCTAAACCCCATATTACAGCTACCCTGGGCCTTCATACTGGCGGCCTCCCTCCTCTGGAGTATCGCCGGGATGTTAGCCATAAGGGCTAAATACAGACACCACGAGGAGAAACCCCCAGCCACAGAGGAGTTCATATTGGGCTTTGTGGAAAGCGCCATAGGCGCTTTTGCCAACATACCCAGCTTCTCCCGCCTAGTCATCTTGATCTTAATACACGGCACTTTGACAAAATTAGTAAACGGGGCTGCCGCCGCTGTGGGCATGCCCCTAGGCCTCATACCGGCTGTATTAGGCCAGGCGTTAATAGCCACGGCGGAGGCCTTCTTCTCGTTGGTACAAACCCTACGTCTCACCTTCTACGAGGTGTTATCTAAGTTCTACGAGGGCAGAGGCCGTCTCTTCACCCCACTGACGTTACCATAATGGAAATCATAGCGGAAATAACGCCGACGCCACACAGAGACCTTTTCCTCAAGAGACTCCAGATGTTAAAACCGCTGGTATCTATGGTAGACATCCCGGAGTCCCCCCTGGGGAGGCCCACAGCCCACGCGCTGGCGGCAGGGGCACTGGCCAGACAGATGGGGCTAGAGCCCATTGTGCACATACGCCTATTGGATCTCAACAAGACAGGCCTTAAGTCTCTCCTAGGGGGGGCAAAGCTATTAGACATAACACACGTGGTGTTACTACAGGGAGACCCACCCACAGAGGGCACACCCGTGAGAGACGTCACTACAGAGGAGGCCGTGGCAGAGGCGAAAAAGACGGGCCTCAAGGCGGGTGCCCTCCTCAGCCTTAGGAGAGACTACAAAAGACGGCTAGAGATGAGGGCAGATTTCTACCTGGCGCTACACTTCAGAGACGTCACACAGCTCTTAGAGCTACCCCCCGTGATATATCCCTACATCATCGTGAAGACAGAAAAAAACTCCCCCCTAGTGGAGAAAATGGGGCAAGAGGCCACCACGCCACAAGAGGCGGCACAACTAGCCAAAAGGCTGGAGGGAGTGGCGCCAGGCGTGGTGATATCAGCGCCGGGGGATTTCGACGCCATGCTCCAAGTGGTTGCTAGACTCAAAAAACGCCACAGTTAAACAACCTCCTGTCTCTATACCCCACGAGGTAGAGGCCGTTAACCAAAACCCCCACGTTGTGGACAAAAAAATGACAAAAGCCCTTAGGCACAGCCGCCAACCTGCCGCCGCTCCTAACCAGAAGGGTGTTATAGGTCTCCCCCACCACCACCCCCCTCACCCTATAGGGACACCTGTAGGTAGAGACCTCTCTACCCAACAAGTCGACACACCTACCCACCCCCCCTCCTAGCCTCCCTCTCGATAGTTAAAATCCTGGCAATAGCCCTCCTCACCTGTCTAACCCTCCCAGGGTTTTCCACAAACCCCCTCTCCCTCTGGGTGTCAAGCTTAATAAGCTCAGCCCTAAGCTGGTCAAGAAGCTTCTTCCTCTCTTCTGGCGACATCTCTCTCAACGCCTTGGCCTTAAGCTTCCCTTCAGGCATGACGGGAGAAACAACCTTATAAAAAAACTTTCTCACATATAACAGTGATGAGGGGTATCAAATAGAGACAGATGACCCCCTCGCGACGGGCTGAAAAATTTAAAAATATACAAATTCTCTATAACGCCTCTAACCCGGCCATAGGCGCCGGTGATACGCCCGGACTCATCAGAACCCGGAAGCTAAGGCCGGCGCCGCGCCCGGAAGTACTGGGCTCCGCGAGGGCCCGGGAACCCGGCGTGCTGGGAGGGGGCACCCAACCCCCAATACCACTGTTTAAACAACTGACATGCTAAAAAGACTCCACCCTCAGGAAGGCGGTTTTTAAAAACCGAAAGGGGTTTAGCCCCCCGCCTTGAGGCTTACTATACTGCGGCGAGTTCTACTTCAAACGGTCCCGTCTGAGGCACGCAGGTTTATTACGTGTGCTTTCGCTTGTTGTGGCTGCGGCGAAATGCCTGTTGGTGTTGTTCTATTTCTTTATCTAGTGGGGTCTCTCATTCCCCTCTCTAGTAACTTCTGGGTTGTATTCTAAATATATGTCTGGCTTAAGTTTTGTCACTGGCGGGGAAGGCCTGGATAGCAACCATCACTAATCTTTATAGAGGCGTGTGTATCTATATTCACGTCGCCAGAAATTGCCACAATTCTCTCCGCAGCCTCCTCTTTGGATCTTTCTGTACTCTCCTATTTTTCCCCATCTCGTCTCACTCTCAACGCCAAACTTATCTCTACAAACATAAAATCGCCAAAATTAATCTTTACATCAGGAAGCCTCTCTCTCACATAACCCATAATAGTAGACTTACCACTACCAGCCAAAACCATAACCTTCATGGGGTTTGTATAAAAAATACCTTATTGGGGGTCTATTTACGACGCCCCCCGACGAAAAACAACGCCGTGCCTACAGCTATAATCACGATGCCAGCTAATAACAAAGGCGATATGGAGACGCCAACTCCGAGCGGGGAGTATTCATATCTTAACACATTTTCGTCTTCTATAAACCTCACGTTTCTAGACCCCTCGGGCAGATTGACCGTGATGGTAAACATCCACCTGAGGTCTGAAGTTACCGCCTTTATGTAGGTGAAGACGAGAGTATTGCCGCTCTGAGAAGATAAAGTCACCTTCTCTCTGGGGTTAGCCACTCTAAGCTCCCAGAAATCTTTCTTATTCACCGCAGCGCCCTTGATGGTGTAGGTAACTGTAACTCTATTATTTGCCTCATCTACATTTATATTTACGTCTACAAATTCTGCGTCGAGCCTATGCGACTTTAACTCTCTTGTCAACATACTTAACGGGCTGTAGTAAGCCCTAAACCTGGCGAATGCGGCTGCAGACATGCTGATCTCCTCTTTCACGTTGGCATCGCCATTAGGCAACACATTTACAGTACTCTTATCTATAACCTCAGTCACCACAGGCGGCTGCACTACTGCCAAAACCACAGCCGCAGCCAACAGGAGTACCACAAGAGACCTCATGTTAGCCTAAATGACGCCACCATATTTTCAAATAAGTTAGCCATTTCTCTACGCTCCGCTGGGTAGGTATACACAATGGCAAACCCATGTGCGCCATATTCAAAATATCTAGCCACAACTGCGTACACCACATCGCCAACCTTAAACCCATACAACACAGCCACTGCAGACACGCCAGAGACAGACACCCTCCCCTCGTTTACCACCTGTAGGACACCCAAAGACTTCAACTCCTCCTCAAGCTCAGACCTAATCTGAGACCAAGACTTGCCTCTAGACCACATGACGATCAGACTGCCGACGTCAGACTCAAAACTTACATAACCCTCCACGGGGTTAGCCTCAGAGCTATCTACAGTCCAATCCGCGGGATAGGAAATAGACCACCTAGGAGAGGGATTACTATAACTCCGTGACCCAGAAGGCGGGGGAGATGGACTTGGCGAAGGTGACTGCCCCGGCATGGTTATACCCCACCTCTGGAGTATGTCAGGTGGGAGGGGCTCTAGTTCTGGTGGGGTTATCCCTATGGCTTGTAGCTGCTGTATGTCTATAATGATGTGAGGCCCTCTCATCGCCTCTTGGAATACCTCAACGCCTTTTCTCACAGCGGCTTCAAAAGACACGCCAGAGTTCAACATAGTGGTTTCTATGGGCACAAGCTGTCCGCTCTTGGGCAGCTCTACTACTAGAAAGGCGTGTCCCGGCATTAAGACTATATAGGGCTTCAGCCCTTGAGATATAGCTAGAGACGCGAAGAAAATCGTGGAGTCTAGACACGTGGCGATCCTATTCTTAATCACATCTCTAGGATACATGACGTATTGAGACAGTTTCCCAGTCCAAAACGCCTGGGGTTCTGTCTTATACTGAATCCCGTTGTATACAGAAAGTTCCCACATGCCCTGCAGGCTCTTCACCGCCTCCTCGTCAGAAATCATAGCCCCAGCTCCCCCAGCCACCTTATTCCCCAAATCGCCAAACTGTGTCACCACTGGGTCGGTGGGAGTTACCCAAGCTGCCACAAGGGGGTAGTTACTAAAAATGTCGTAAAAAGTGCCCAAGCTCTCCTCCGGGGGGAGGCTAGAAAATATGAAGTCGTGCCGCCCAAGTATGTTCACCTGCCGCCTCTCCACGATTTCGTAAGGCTTCCCACTCCCGTCTGTATATGTAATCTTTATATTCACTCTAGAGGGAGTCGGCGAAGTTAATTTAGTAACTTCCGAAGAGATAATGGGGTAATACAGAACTACCACAGTGCTGCCGGGAAGCAAAACTGGATACCTACCCCCCTCACTCCAGTCAGAATAACCCTCGATGTTGTATGACACACGTAAGTCATACACAGGGACGGTGCCCACGTTAGTAATAATCACCTTGGCAACCCACATCCCTAACTCGGGCCTGCCATACACCTTATAAGCAGCAGAAACGATGTCGGTCACAGTACGCACTTTATACTCCAGCCTAGGCTCGCCACCAGAAGAGCCGCCAAAAGAAAGAACTAACAACACGACACCAGCCACAACTAAAGCCAACCCAACCAGCTTAACACCTGACAAGTTCTTGGGATTAATCATAAGCTAAAATAAACACATCTATAAAAAATTTTCTAAATCATTAAATAAATATAAAATAAACATAATAAATAAAAATAAAGACATAAACATTATAAAATGTTGATGTACTATAACGCTGTGATAGACTGGAGGCCGCCTCTCTTAGGCACCAGACGTCCGGACGGAGTCGCCATTCTCACTTGGCCTCAAGGGAGCCCTCTGGTGGGCTGCCGGCGTTATATCACGTAAGATTTATATATTATTGTGTAAAGACAGTCATACAGAACAAGAGAATGCCTGATAGTATTGGCGGCGTTGGCGGTTTAAGACTCTTAAGAAGGTAGAACGGCTGTTGAGAAGGGTAAATGCCTCTGAACAGGCCGTAAATGTTGTGAGGGAGCACGTCAGGTGGCTTAACCGCACAGGAGAGATGTTAGGACTAAACGTAGATGTGGGGTATTGGCTCAG
>JBKBOT010000012.1:0-44245 GCA_046293555.1 Pyrobaculum sp.
GAGATGCCGCCCTCCAGACAGCTCTCGCAATTAAAAACACGGCGCCTAGGTTTAGACATCTAAAGACAATAAAAGTGGTGTTGTATGGAGATGAGGCTTTTCAGATTTTTGTAGAGGTGTTTAAGAAGACTCTACAGTAGGCGAGGTTGTGGCTTGTAACACCGCCTCTATGAGAGTTACAAATTCGCCCTCGTTTTTCATAGACCTTATATATTCCGCAAGTCTGGGGTCTCCGCCTAGGCTAAGTCTGTGGTCTATGTTTTTTATATATTCGGCAGTATAGCCGCTGGAGGTGGGGCATTTCTTATACACTCCTGTAGATATTTCTAAAAAAGCCTCTTCTCCCTCTAGCGTAACTGCAGCTATGGCGAAATTTCCAGCGCGGCAGTTTTCTACTCTTGTAATGTCTTCTAGCGTGAGAGAGGCGCCTATGTAACCTCCTCTCCTTTCTATATAGAAGCTGTGGAAGTTGTTTTCACTACGGGCGATGTTGTTAAAGGCTTCTACCCACCCTAGTATTTTTTCCATCTATCTCTACTCTCCTTAATATTTAAACGTTTTTATACATCACAATTTGCGTGCTGTGGAAGTGCCACTTGCGGTGTATCTCCACAGCTGTCCCAACTGTGGTGGGCCTATAACCTCGACGCGGCTGGCGGCGGGCCTGCCTTGCGAGAAGTGTCTCTCCGCTCCGGCGGCCTCGCTGCGTGAGGTGGTGAAAAAACTGAGGAGGGGGGGAAGGTTGTGGGGGTTGGCGTGGGTGTGGGAGTACTTTAGGAGGTATGAAGAGTTCTCTTATTTCTTCAGGAGGGCCGTGGGGTTCGACATGTGGGGAGCCCAGAGGCTGTGGGCCCGGCGGTTTGTGAGGGGGAAGAGCTTCACCATCGTGGCGCCCACGGGCTCTGGGAAGACCACCTTTGTGCTTACCGCCTCTCTCTACACGGCGCTTGGGGGAGGTAGGGTGTTGTTAATCTTCCCCACCTCGGCGTTGGCGCTGCAGGCATACAGGAGGCTGGCGGCATATATGGAGAGAGTTGGCGCCTCTGTGAGGGTAGTTGCCTACCACTCCATGCTTACAGAGAGGGAGAGGAGGGAGGCGCTTGAGGCAGTCGAGAGGGGGGATTTCGACGTCTTGGTGGTCACCACGGCGTTTCTCCCCAGGAGGTTCGAGCTGTTGAGTAGACATAAGTTCGGCCTGGTGGTGGCAGACGACGTGGATAGCATCCTGAGGGCCACCAGCAGGAATATAGACAGGGTGTTGAGGCTGTTGGGTGTTTCGGAGGAGGTATTAAACACGGCGCTGAGGGCTATCGACTTGGTTAAACAGCTGAGGCGGGCGGAAATTGTGGGCGACTTGAAGGAAGTGGAGCGGCTAGAGGGGGAGCTGGAGGGGCTGAGAGAAGAGCTGCGTAAAGCCGTGGCGGAGCTCAAGCTGGGGGTCTTCATCGCGTCGGGCGCCTTGGCTAAAGCCAGGAGGACCACCAGGCTGCTACTCTTCAGGGAGATCTTGGGTTTTGACATCGGGGGGAGGGCAGAGGGGTTACGTAATGTGGTTGATCTCTACACGGAGGCCGGGGGCGACGTGGTGAGACAGACGGTGGAGCTACTGAGGCGGCTGGGCCCCGGCGGCATTATCTACGTACAGGACAGAGAGCTGGGGATGGGGATCGTGGAGGCGGCTGGGGGGTCCGTGGAGCATTTCTTCAAGCCGAGACGTGGCGTCCTGGAGAGATTTGAACGTGGCGAGATTGCGGCGTTGGTGGGCATGGCGTCGCCACGTTCGGCGTTGGTGAGGGGGATTGACCTCCCCCACGTGGTGAGATATGTGGTGTTTGTGGGGGTGCCTAAGTACAGATTTAGGCTGAGGGTCGAGGAGTTCTCCACAGCCGCCTACCTCACCCTTCTCTACAACCTCCGGCCTGTGTTGACGGGGGAGTGGAGATATAAGGCAGATAGGCTTATCGGCCAGCTGAAACGCCTGGCCCCATACCCCCAGGCGGTGCAGGAGGCCCTCAGGAAGGCAGCTGGGGGGGTTGAGCTCAGCTCTTTCGAGAGACATGTGGCTGAGGTGGCCAGGTCGGCTGTGGAGTTTGTAAGAGAGCTCCTACAGAGGGAGGAGGTGAGAAAGGCGATTGAGGGCACCGAGGTGGATCTAGCCTATATAGACGGCGAGCTATATGTGTTGGTTCCAGACGTCACCACCTACCTTCAGGGCAGTGGGAGGGCCTCCAGACTTTACGCCGGGGGTCTCTCCAGGGGGGTAAGCATACTGCTGGTAGACAGCTGGAAGGTCTTTCACGCCCTTAGGAGGGAGGTGCGGCTTAGGTTCGACGAGGCTGAGTTTAGGCCTCTCTCAGAGGTAGACCTAGAGGCCGTGCTTAGAGAGGTAGATAGAGATAGAAAAGCCATTCGGGAGATCTTAGAGGGTGGAGCTGTGGCTAAGGGGGTAGACCTCATGAGGACGGTGTTGATGGTGGTGGAGTCTCCCACCAAGGCTAGGACCATCGCCAACTTTTTTGGGAGGCCCGCCATGTTTATCGTGGGGGGGGTGCCGGTATATGAGGTCTCCACCGGCGACGCGGTGTTGATAATAACGGCGTCTCTAGGCCACCTGTATGAACTACCCACCTCGCTAGAGAGGGTGGAGCAGCGGGAGGCCCTCCGGCAGCGGTTTGGAGACTTTAGGTACGGCGAGTATGATGGGGGGAGCTACGCCGTGTTGATTCACGACGGCGCCTTCGTCCCGGTGTACAACAAGATCTGGAGGTGCCGCGGCGGCACGTATGTAGACGATCTAGACAAGCCGCCTGACTGCAGGCCGCTAGACGTCCTGGCCTCAATTAGAGACATGGCGGTAGAGGTAGATACAGTGTTGTTAGCCACAGACCCGGACTCGGAGGGGGAAAAGATAGCTTTTGACCTATATCTAGGCTTGAGGCCATATGTTTCAGACATCAGGAGGGTGGAGTTCCACGAGGTGACCAGAAGGGCCATACTGGCGGCTTTAGCTAACCCCAGGTCTATAAACTACAGCCTCGTGAAGGCCCAGATTGTGAGGAGGATTGAGGACAGGTGGCTAGGCTTCGGCTTGAGTAAAATCCTCCAGAGGCACTTCGGGAGGTCTAACCTCTCTGCCGGGAGGGTGCAGAGCCCCGTCTTGGGGTGGATCGTCAAGACGTATGAGGAGGCGAGGCGCCAGAAGGCCTACCGGGTGACGTTACAGCTCGACGACGTCGAGTTGACACTCACGCTCCCCGTGGAGGTGGCCAAGGCCCTGAGGGCGAGGGGGAAGGTGGCCGTCAGGCAGGTGGGGAGGGAGAGAAGGGAGTTAAACCCCCCGCCGCCCTATACCACAGACGAGCTTTTGAGAGATGCCGTGAGGAGGCTCGGCCTGTCTGCAGAACTCGCCATGAGGCTGGCGCAAGACCTTTTTGAAGGCGGCCTTATTACATACCACCGGACAGATAGCACCAGGGTTTCCAACGTGGGTATCGCCATAGCTCGGGAGTACATAGCTAAGAAGTTCGGCGAGGGGGAGTATAGGCCCAGGGCTTGGGGCGAGGGGGAGGGGGCACACGAGGCCATTAGGCCCACGAGGGCTGTAGATGTAGATGAGCTGAGGGGTCTTGTAAACGCCGGCGTGTTGCAACTAGCCATAAGGCCTACCGCCAGTCACTACAGGCTGTATGACCTCATATTCAGGCGGTTTATGGCCAGCCAGATGGCCCCCAGCCAGGTGGAGGTGGAGAGGTACTCCATCGAGATAGATGGACACGTGTCTCAGCTAGAGCGGGTGGTAGACATAGAGAGGTGGGGGTTTCAACACATGTACACAGTAGCCGCCGTGGAGCAGCCCCTCCCCACCGGCGTGGTGGAGGTTACGGTAAAGAGGAGCCGCCTGGTGGAGGGAGTCTTGTCGCAAGCAGACGTCTTGGCGTTAATGCGCCAGAGGAAAATCGGCAGGCCTAGTACCTACGCCAGGATTTTAGAGACGTTGGCAAAGAGGTATTACGTCTTCGTGCCGAGGCAGAGCCGGGTTAAGCTCATGAAGCCCACCCAGCTTGGGAGAGATGTGTACCACTTCTTGGAGCAGAACTTCGGCAGTCTGGTAGACGAGGAGAGAACCAGGCTGATAGAACAGCACATGGATGAAATAGAGCGTGGGGGGGCTAAATACGGGGAGGTGCTCAACGAGCTGTTTGAAGAGTTTAGAAGAGAGGTTCTAGGCAAGATATATTCCGGGCCTTAGCGGCAGGGATTGCCTCTTCTTGCCCCCCAGGTCTGGGGCGGCGTCGTCGTCGGCTTTATACACCTCCGGCGGCGCCCCCAGGGCTTTCTCTAGGTACCTGCCGTAGGCTCTCAACACCGCGGCCTCGTCGAAATTCTCCACCTGTCTCACCAAGGCCCTTATCTCGCCGCCTAGCGACCTCACGAGGTCTACCACCCTCTTGGCCGCCTGTGGGGGCGCCCCCGCCTCTATGACTGCCCTCACGTCTTCTTTAAGCCCCGCCTTAAGCCAGTGGAAATTGGGGTTTACGTATAGGACTACTTTCTTAACGCCCTGGCGGAAGGCGGGGATGTTTCTCACGTCTTCTACCACCATGTCTACATATCTTTTTGCCAAAAGCGCGGCGGGGTCTGCCCTGAGTTTAGGCCAGGGCGCCCTTACGGCCAGCCCCCCGCCGCCCAGGAGGGACCACAGCTCCTCGGCGAGGTGGGGCACTAGCGGCTCTAAAGCCACCACCCACGCCCTGGCGGCCTCCTGCGCCAGTCTGGAGGGCCTCTCCGCCATGGCTAGATACTGGTCGAGGAGGGACTTGGCGTTGTATAACACCTCTACTGCCGCCTGTCTGACCCGCGCCTTTTCGTACGCCTCCCTGGCTCTTTCTAGCAGCTGCGCCATCTCGGAGACAAGCCAGTGGTCAAGCCAGTCCTCTCTATCTACAGGCTGTGTGAACTTCTGCGCCAGCGTGTATATAGCCGCGAGCTGTTGGGCGTTCCTCCTGGCCTCGACATCTCTGAAGTCTAGGTCTTGTTCCACCTCTGCCGATATGGCTAGAGTAGCCCTGAGGGGGTCTGCGCCGTATATCTCCACCGCCTTGTCTAACGGCAAGACGTTACGTTTAGATTTAGACATCTTCTCCCCCTCTCTCAAAACCCAGCCGTTAGCCACTATGCTCCTTGGCCACTTTTCTCTGGGGAATATAGCCACGTGGTTAAATATAAAGAAGGTCAGGTGGTTGGGGATGAGGTCCTTGCCGGAGTTTCTAGAGTCTAGGGGGTACCAGTAGTCAAACTCTCTCCTTATCTCCTCCAAAGCCTCGGGGGACACGCCGGTTTTCTCCGCCACTTTAGCCAAATCGCCTTGACCCAAGAGGACGTAATCCCAAAATTCTTCAGTTAGCTGCTCCGGCCTTATACCAAACTGCCTGATCTTTTTTATCACAACATAGTAGGCCATGTATATAGTGGAGTCGCTAAGGCTCTCTATAACCCACCCCTGTCCCCACGGCAGCGGGGTGCCTAGCCCCCTGGTGCGGGCGCAAGCCCTCTTGTCTAGCCAATCCACCGTGGCCAGGAAGTGGGACCTGGCCTCCTCGGGCACTATGGACATCTCGCCCACGAGCTGCCTCGCCGACTGTTTCCACTGGCCGTCGCCGTAGTTTATAAACCACTGGTCCTCCAGCACCTTCACCACAATCTCGGCGCCACACCTACAGTACACCGGCTTGTTCATCACGTCGTACACAACGGCCCCAAGGCCCGCCTCCACGAGCCACCTCTGTATAAACTCCCTAGCCTCCCTCACAGGCCGCCCGGCGAAATAGAGCCTAAAGGCCGCCCTCACCATAGATCTGGCGGGTTCCCCCAGGTGGAGGCCCACTCTCTCCGCCACGTCTAGCCTCATGACGCCTCTCGTATATTCGGCGGAGTAGACCTCTCTGGTTGCCTCCTCTAGCGCCGGGTCTGTCTGGCTGGAGATACCCATCCTCTCCACCACCTCTCTCGCCGGGTGTTCCCCATAGCCCTCCACCACGATTAGGGGGATCAGCCTGACCGCCCCCAGGTCCCGCAGGGCGGCGTAGTCATATGGGGCGTGGGAGGGTACAGACATGACGAGACCTGTCCCCACCTTGGGGTCCACGAACCTCGCCCCGTATATGGGCACAGGCTCGCCGGTCACCGGGTTTAACACCTGCCTCCCCACGAGCTGCCTCCCCACGACTTTCTCGAGAATCCTAACCTCTGTCTGGAAGGAGAGGCTGAAGGCTGCCTCTCTGCTCACCACTGCCCTCACCCCATTTATCTCAGCCACCACGTATTCCCCCTCTGGGTTTATCCAGAGGTTTGTTACCCCCAGCACGGTCTCTGGCCTCAAGGTGGCCGTGGGGTAGGCCAGGTCGCCATCTCTAAAATATATCAACGTCCACTGTCCTATCTCGGGCTCCTTGTCGTCTTTTGTGTCATGTGCCCCCACGGGCATGGAGTGCCTTGGGCACCACCCCACTGGATGTCTCCCCCTCACGATGAGGCCCCTTTTCCACAACTTCTCGAACTGCCACTGGATAAACCTCTGGTACTCCGGGTCTATTGTGGTGAACTCGCGGCTCCAGTCTATCCCGAGGCCAAATCTCTCCATGGCCTCTCTAGACTGGCGGTGGAAATACCTGGCCAGGTGGAGGGGGTCGCCCATCTTTTTGACCTCCTCGGGGGGCACGCCGTATATCTCCATGTATTCCTCCATGATTGTCTTATCTCCAGCGGCTATAGCCTCCGCGATGGTCAAAATGGGGGTCCCCGTGTAGTGAAAAGCCATGGGGAACAACACGTTGCGGCCCATGTGCCTATGGAAGCGAGCCAACACGTCTGCAATTAGGTAAGTCCTCCCGTGGCCGATATGGATGGCGCCGTTGGGGTATGGATATGCCGCAGTTATGAAGAACTTGGGGACGCCGGGGGCTGGCTCCGGCTCGTAGACACCCCTCCACCTCTCCTGCCACTTTCTGGCAATAGAGTTGAAGAAAGAGGGGTCCACGGCTGTACAAAGTGTCCTTTATATATTCTTTTGGTAGATGTATATCTTCAGCCTGGGGTTTTTAGCCACAAGAGTTAGCCCAGGTATTTCCCACATGTAGGACACCACGTAGGCAGAAGGCTTGAGCTCTCTGGCGAGCTTTTCCGCAAGCCTTATGTTTACAGAAGGCCACTGGAAGACGTAAACCACGTCTGCGTCCGAGAGGTCTACTTTAAACATGTCTCTTAGCAATACTACACATCTACATCTCAGCCGACATATTGCCCACCTGAGGGGATCTATCTCGACGCCTATAGGCACAGCCCCCATGGACCTGGCTAAAGTTAACACCACGCCGTATCCACAGCCCAGGTCGTAAACCCTCTTTCCCGCCACTCCGATCTGTCTGAAGGCCCAGGCGGCGGCCTCCTTCCTAGAGGTGCTATAGGCGGCGCCCCGCCTCGCCAGGTAGGGCCAGAGGAGGTGGGCGATGGCCGCCGCGGCGAGGAGGGCCACCACTTCTATCATCTCCTCTCTGCCACCAGCCCCACGTCTGTCACGCCAGTTATTACAACCACGTCGCCAGGCCCGCAGCCCTCACATATCGCCCGCCAGTATACGCCCTCTATCTTCAACATGGCCCACACGCCGTCTGTCTCTACCACCACGCCTCTCTTGCCTAAAATCTCTACTACAGACTTACGCCTCATGGCTTTAACCCCAGCGGCTAGGGCGAGGACATATATGGCTAAAAGCGAGCCGCCAATGGGGTAGCCCAGCCAGGGCGGCATGTACCCCAACGCCGTTAGTATTACCAACAGGCCCCCCAGGAGCCCCAGGGCTGAGGGAGACACGACACGTACCACATATAAAAAGATGTATGCCCCTTGGAGGAGGCGCCCTCATAGACGCCCATACGGCGGCTCGGCGCCCCACGCCGGGGGGCCATGATTATATTTTGTAATAATAAAAATGTCTTCTCCTGCCTCTAAAAACCAACGCCGTGAGGGCGCCGGCGATAAAGCCGCCTATGTGGGCGAAGTAGGCCACGCCGGAGGGCTGCACCGTGAGGAGCTCCGCCACGCCGTAATATAGCTGGAAGAGAAACCAGAACCCTATGTAGGCCCAGGCGGGGATCTCTATGATGGTAATTATGAAGAAGAAGACCAACGTCTGGATCCGGGCGCGTGGGAATAACACCAGGTATGCGCCCAAGACGCCGCTAATGGCGCCAGAGGCCCCCAGCGCCGGCGTGAGCCACATCTCTCTAGCCGCCGGCTGGGCCGATATGGACAGTAGGTGGGCAAACGCCGCGGCGATGCCCCACGTGAGGTATAGGGCTAGAAACCTCAGGTGGCCGTAGCGGTCTTCCACATTGTCGCCAAATACCCATAGGTATATCATGTTGCCCACCAGGTGTATCACGCCGCCGTGGAGAAACATGTGGGTTAGCCAGCGGTATGTCTCAATAAAGGCTAGGGCGGGGATGAAGGCGTACCTCAAGGCGATCTGCGGGGCGACCAGCTGGTATATAAACACGGCGATGTTTATAAAGACGAGGCTCTTGGTGACAATGGGGAAACTCCAGGTGGGGTTTATGTCGCGGAGGGGGATGGCCACTTGTAGACATAACCACGGCCTTATAAACCTAGCAGGTGGCTGCCGTCACAATACGTCCCCGGGGTGTTTAAGTGGAAAAACTCCTCTCTACATATAGAGAACTGCAGGCCGCGGCTTTTCGCCATATGCGCCACGGCGGAGAGAACCCCCTCTCTATATCTCCGGGGGGCGTACCACTGGCCGTGGAAGTAGGTGCCCTCCCTGAAGTACATCTCTCTCCACAGGGGGGCCCTCTCGGGGATGACTTTTGCCAGCCTGGCGAGGTTGTCGCCCTTGGCCTTATACGTGCTGGCCACTATATGTCTAGCCCCGGCTTTCGCCGCGGCGTCTATCACTGCCTCTAGGTCGTCCAGCCTGTCGTTTAGATATGGGATTATGGGGTCTACTCTCACGCCTACAGCTATCCCAGCTTCTGACAGCCTTCTGACTGCCTCAAGTCGTGCAGACGGCTTGGGGGCCCCGGGCTCCAATAGGGAGGCTAGCCTTTCGTCCAGCGTGGTGACTGTAAGTTGTACCACCACGCTGCCTCTCGTCAAGATGTCTAGATCTCTGAGGACTAGAGGCGACTTGGTGGTTATTAACACCTTATAGCCCCCCTTCAAGAGGGTCTGAAGCGACTTTCTAGTATGGCCCAACGCGGCCTCAAGCGGCGTGTAGGGATCTGAGGAGTTAGAGAGAGCCACCACGGCGCCTTTAGGTATTTTCTCTAAATCCCGCCTTAATCTCTCCGCCAGCCTTTCTTTAGGCCTGGGGCTAAAGGCGTTGGGTATATAGGACGTGATGTAACAATAGTGACACTTATGGCCACAGCCGGTATATGGGTTAAGGCCGTATTTTGGGGGACAGGTGCAAAGGGGGTTTCCCCACGGGTCAAAAGGCCTTACTAAACTCACGACGTAGACATCTCCCAGATATATATCCATGGCGGCATGTCAACACGCCGCATTCTATGTCAAGCGAGGCTTAGTTTATATATTGTCTCAATGGGGGAAATGTGGGCCTTCGGAGCGGCATCGACCCTCTTGATGCGTACTTGCCAGAAGGTCTTCCGGAAGGGTTTGTGGTGTTAATTGAAGGGCCTTTGGGCGTGGGGAAGACCTTATACAACATGGCGGCCTCTGCGGCAAGACAAGGCGCGCCGGTGTTATTCTTCCCTATTGACGCCTTTACAGACGAAGTTCTCGAAGAGCTAGAGAGGCGGGGGGCCCCTCTGGGGAGAGTGGTGGCGATAGACGGCTTTATTGCTCCCAGCGAGCGTTACGTCAAGTTGAAACCCGCCGTTAGACATAAGCTCGACGCTCCAGATGCCCACACGTTGATGAACAAACTCGTGGAGTTTTCTGACGACTTTAAAAAGGGGGTCGTTATTGTCGACTCGCTTAACGAGGTGATTATGAGAAGCCCGGGGTCCGCGCTGGAGGTCTTTAGGGCTTTTAAGATCTTTGCTAAATACACCAACTCCATAATTGTGGCGACAATACATACAGACATGGAGGAGTTACGTAATGTGGTTGCCGTCATAAGACATCTCGTCGACATAGTGATAGAGCTTGAGGTTGACCCCAACCTCGAGAAAATGGGGCTATATATGAGGAGGATGAGAGTTGTGAGAGCCAGGAGGATGCGGGTGCCACACGACTGGATACACTACGAGACAACAGACGGCAGGGTGGTAGAAGTAGATATAAAAACGATAAAAATCATAATTTAGCAGATCGCAACTAATGCGTCTCCTCATTGTTGCCGACATTCACGACGCTTTGGACAACGTGAGGTCAATAGACGGCGTTTACGATGCCGTAATAGCCGCTGGAGATTTTACGTACAAAAGCCTGGAGGCAGCCGTAAGGGCGTTAAAGACGTTAGCCCACATAGCGCCGGTTTACTTTGTCCCCGGCAATTGGGACCCGCCGCAGCTGGCTGGCTACCAGGAGGGAGGCATATATCCGCTACACGGGAGGGTGGTCCAACTGGGGCCATATCGCGTGGGCGGCGTCGGGGGGAGTCTCCCCACGCCTTTTGACGATATGTTCCGTCTGTCGGAAGGGGAGATAGAGGGCTTGTTGGCCCGCCTGGCCCCCACGCCGCATATATTGGTGACACATATCCCCCCGCGAGGCTATTTAGACAAAGTGGGGAGGGTGAGACCTGTGGGGAGTCTCGCAGTGAGAAGATACATAGAGTCTAAACAGCCTCTACTCTCAATACACGGCCACATCCACGAGGACTGGGGGGTAGACGTCTTGGGGGAGACCGTGGTGGTTAACCCAGGGCCCTTGGCCTTTGGGCAATATGCGGAAGCTGTAATTGGGGCTAAAGTGGAGGTTCAGATCAAACATGTTTGACGTACTGTACCCCTGGCTCTTATGGATAGGCGTTGGGGCCTCCCTCTTGTTTTTCGCCGTGGGGCTGGGGGCCTACAGGAGGGCCGTTTTATCTCACGGCTAGAGGGACAGATCCCCCTAGCTGTGCGGCTCAGACTCTGCCGCCGCCGGCATGAGCCTAAAAGAGATATTTACAATATTGGCAGGGCTGGGGCTCTCCCCGATAGATTCAGACGTGTCCTCTCTTAGCGAGAGGGGAGGTCTTACGGTAGAGGAGGCGTTGTGGCGTGTCGCCGAGGGGGTCCCCTCGCCGAATTTCAAGAGGTTTGTACTTATCGTCACGGAGGCCGCCCGCTCTGGCGCCAGACTCCCAGAGGTGTTAAATATTGGGACAAATATATGTATTACCTCCAGCGCGACCTTTTGGGCTACGGGAAGCTGGACCCAATGATGCGCGATCCCTACATAGAGGACATACATGTAGACAGCCCCGGCCACGTGTATATCTGGCACAGCAGATGGGAGTCCCTCAAGACAGATGTGACCCTTGCCGTAGAGGAGAGGACTATGTACAACGTATCTCAGTCCTCGTGGGGAAGACCATCTCTTACGCCAACCCCATTTTAGTTGCCAGAAGGATTCTGTATAGAGCTGGCCATACCTCCTGTCTCCTCCAAAGGCCCCTCTTTTGTCATCAGGAGGTATTTCGTACTGCCGTTAACGCTCATAGGTCTAGCCAAAATGGGCACTATATCTCCAGAGGCGGTGGCCTACCTCTGGCTTATGTTAGATTACGGCCGTAATATAGTCATAGTGGGGCCTACAGGCGCCGGGAAGACCTCCCTTCTAAACGCCCTGCTTTATTTAATAAGGCCGGGCGCCAAGATTTTAACTATTGAAGACACCAGAGAGATAATAATTGACGTCGTGCAGACTGAAACTTGTCTCGACGAGGCGGCCGGCGGGTTGTATAAAGGGGTGTTGACGGCAGTAGTAGGCCCCATGGGGGCTGGAAAGACGTCATTTATGTTAAGGCTAGCCTCTTCTCTCAAAAAGCTGGGTAGAGAGGCGGCAATTATAGACGTCGGGGGCACTGGCGCCATCTATGCCGCGAGATATGGGGTGAGGTGGATTGGCGTAGATCTAAACCTGGAGGAGTTAATGTGGAATATACACAAGCTGACAAACGAGGGGGTTGAGGCAGTGTTTATACGTGGGCTAGACCTCATCTCTACGCTTTACGGCAGACATACGTTAATCACCACGTTGAGGATTTTAGGCAAAATGGCGAGAAGGGGCATCGCCGTTGTGACCTCCCTTAGAGATATCCAGAATGTAGACATACTTTTCGACGTGGTGGTTCAAGTGAATAAGGACAAGATAGAGGCGATTAGATCTCCCGTAGGGAGGGGCGGTTGAGGTAAAATGTTAATTTTTCTACCCCCCACATCTTGTGTTTACCTACTCGCTCAAATGTGACGTGGAGAAAGCCAGAGAGGCGCTGGGGGGTAACTACGCCGTGGTGGAGCTGGGAGGTGTGGTGAGAGTTGTAGATAATTTTGTCTCTCTCTACCATAGAGACCTGCCGCTTTGTGTATATAAAAGCTGGAGGATGACATATACAGACATCTCCCAGTTTGGCATAACGCGGGCAGAGGTCTTGTTGAGAGATAGGGCGATAATACGGCTGTTAAGAGCTGACGAGAGGGCAAACCTCCCCGAGGCCGTGGAGGGGGCGCCCTTTGTGGTACACGCCATGGATGTAAACGAGGGGGGCGTCATGTATAGAGTCTTCAGGATGGGGGGATATGTGGAGCTGGCGGCCAGAGGCGTGGCTGGAGGCGTGAGGGAGGCCTTTCACCCAAAGCGGGGGGTAAACGTGCTTGTAGTAGACATCCCGGCCACCCCGCGGTTTCGACATATGTTCCAAGAGGTCTTCGAGCTGGCTCGGGAGCATTTTGTAGAGCTACACACCACCATGATTTCAGACGTCTGCCCGCTCTGTGGGAGGCGTATGGAGAAGAGGGGGAGGCTGGTGTGGTGTCCACAGTGTAAAATCCAGCTAAGTAGAGACGTCAATGCGGTGTGGACATTAGTGCGAAACATCGTGAGGAGGCTGGGGAGGGGGCAGCAGCTGGCGGAACTACGGGAGATCTTTAGGCTTCACTACCCCAACGTCTAAAATTTTTAAAAGGGGAAAATGGGTGAGATGTGTCTGAATTTAGGACTCCGGGAGAGGGGGAGGTGTTGGGCAAGGTGTTAGAAATGTTGGGAGACGGCAGGTTTAAAGTCATCTGCGCAGACGGCGAGATACGAGTGGCGCGTCTACCCGGCAGGCTGCGAAGGAGGCTGTGGCTCAAGACGGGGGATTACGTAATTGTGGCATTATGGGAGTTTGAAAAAGACAAGGGGGACATAGTCCACAAATACGAGAAGAAAGACGTAGAGGAGTTAAAACGCCGTGGTTACGCCGAGGCGGTGGAAAACCTGGAGAGATATGTGTGACGACGAGTTGGAGTGCTGACTAGTGACGAGAGGCGGCATGCCGAGATTCCCCCGTGGGGGTTGACCAAATCTTAGGCCTCCTCAAGGTGATACACGCCCTGGGGGGCCGTGTAGATGTGATGCATATAAACGAGGCCATCGACGTGGATTTGAGGGAGCTCTCCCACGTGATAGACGTGGCGGAGGCTCTGGGCTTTGTGAGGCACTCCGGCGGCGACGTCGAGCTAACTGAGGGGGGAGGAGGGCTGTGAAGATGCCCCTGCGGTACCTCCAGCTGGCGTTAAAAGCCAAGATGTTGGCTATAGAGCCCTTCGCCCAGCTTGTAGACCACCTAAAGAGGGTGGGTGAAGCCAGGCTGGAGGAGGTGTTGCAATACGTCGCAAGTCTTGGCTACATGGAGGAGGGGGCTAGAAAGATCACTGGGCTGTCTTCGCACAGCTGGTGGAGATAGATGACGACGTGGTTAAACTCTCCTAGATAGAGAAAAAGGTCAAATCCGGCACATGTGTGGAACGCGCTGTTAGACATTGAAAGATAGAAAGGCCAAAATCATTGTGGTTAGATACAGACAAAACCTCCACGTCGCATGGAGGCCAGACATATATGCCGCACAGGATGGACTTCAGAAACCTCTCTGGCGACAACATTACATTCAGACGGCCAAAGATGGCGGTAGTCAAGGCACAGAGCGCAGGAGGGCAGCCAAGACAATTATAAGACAACTATGAGGCTCCGTCTAAAATTACAAAAGACTTCCAGTAAACACAACAAAAGCCATTCTATAGACTCAGTCCTTAATATATAGACACTTTTTTCTCCACATGTTCAAGTTGTTGTATGTAGTCACGGCCGTGGCGGTAATGTTGTTCGCACTGGTTGTGTACAACGTCTTGGAGTACAACAAGCTGAGTGACGCATACAACGCCTTGGCGGCGCAGTACAACGACCTGGTAAGCAGATACAACGACCTAAACGCAGCACACGCCAAGCTGGTCAATGAATACAACGAGCTGGAGGGTAGGTACAACAGCCTGGAGGCTGATTACAACCAACTACGTGGGGAGTATAGACAGCTGTACGACAGCCACACCGCCCTCCAGAACTCATACCGCCAGCTGGACGCAGCCTACGGCAAGCTCAAAAGAGAACACGAGGCGGCGGTCAACGAGTTGGCCAGACTGCGGAGTGACTACCGCACCCTCTCAGAGAGATATGCCAAGCTGCAGAGCGATTACTATTCTCTTTCCGAGAGATATGCCAAGCTGGATAGTGACTACAGTTCTCTCTCCAAGAGATATATAGCTCTCGAACGGGATTATTACAACTTAAGGATGAAATACATAGCCCTATGGAATAACTACACAATTCTCAGAGATATATATAACTCCCTATCGAGTCAGTACCCCATATGGAGGCAATATAACACAGTTATTTCTAGCTACAAACAGTGGTGGGAGTGGTACCTTACATTCATCAGCTGGGATCTCTCCATACCTAGAACGCTGAATGAAAGTGAAATCAGAAATCTCGTCCCTCTGGTCCGCAATTTGACAAATCCAAACGACGACTGGGGCAGCCTACTGGCCTTATACCGCTATGTGGTAGACAACATAGCATACGCTCACGACATCCCGATGCCAATCGCCCCAAGGGTCGCCGAGCTCGAGTCTGGATATATTTCCTACATTCTTAGAGACGACTACGCCCAGTCTCCCAACATGACATTGACGTTGAGACAGGGCGACTGTGATGACATGGCCATATTGCTATATGCTATGATTAAGGCATACGACTGGTACATACTGGGCAAAGACCACGACCTGTGGTTCATGTATGTGAAGTTTGAAGACAGCGCCCACCTGGCGCTGGCGTTCCCGTCAGGCAAAAACCCGACAAGACTGACGATACTGGACCCCGCCGGACAGTACTACACCGGCATGCCAGACGAGCTCGCCGCCAGAGATCCGCTGGACGAACTACTGCGGTATAAAGAGTACTGGGCCCAAGACGGCCACAAGATTGTGTACATCGCCATCTATGAGGTACGCGGCGGAGAAGCAGTATTGTTAGTAGATGGAAATATCGACAAGGTGGCGGACTATATCAGAAACCACTAGCTTTATCTTCAAGTCACGTTTTTTATACACTCCACGATGTCCCCTCGATCTTGTGCAGTGAGTAGTGACTCTAACCACGCCCCCGCTTCAACTGCGTAATCATTAGAGGTATTTAACTGTTTCAATTCGCCAGTCCTCTGTCAGAAGTGGCGACCTTTTCGGCGGGTTTGGGCTGAGACATAGGCCCAACCTAAGCCTGACCTGACGGCAATATGGCCATAAGTGCCGTCGTTCACAAGACTGTTTAAAGTCCACTAGATGTGTGCCGTCTGACCTCAGGCTGTTCTAAAGCCCCTCTCACGGACCTGGGGCTTAAAGTCCAGGGAGTTTTAGCCATACTAGACGTAGGCATATAGTAGGTCGAGATATTTCTCGAGTGGCAGGTCTATAGCCGCGTCTGCCACAATTTTGGCCGCCCCCGTGTTTAGTGCCACATCCTGTCGGCACCGCTTCGTCTACAGAGTGAGGAACTACCACCATGGTGTGAATAGTAGTAAGGTTGTCATGACACATGGCTAGCCCGCCTCGAGGCTTCCCGCAGTGGGGGGAGAGGTCATCCAGTCTGGCTCTACTGTAGGCAACCTGTCTGACGGCTTGTTGCATACCGCCAGAGGGCCTTCTCGAGGCCAGAGGCCGTCAACATGGCAGCGCCACGGGTCACAGACTGCAGGTGTCGAGCCTCTCTGTTTTTTGGCATGTCCTAGCGTGGACCGCCGCCGTGGGGGGTCAGGTGGCGGCGAGGTTACTACGGCGTCGACAACCCCATGTCGCCACCCCAGTAAATTCAGCTCTCGGCAAACTCCTCACAGGTCAGAGAGGTTCCCACACATCACGTCTTATCTAAGGGCCTTCTTTATATTTTCCACGTCGTCTGTAGCCACGCCGTCGACGCCTAGACTCCACAGCTCTCTGGCCTTTTCGGGCTGGTTTACAGTCCAGGCCACCACATATAGGCCGAGCCTATGTGTAAAAGCTATAGATCTAGCCGTGACGAGCCTAAAGTGAGGTAACACAAAGTGACAGCCTAGCCTCTTGGCGTCTGCCACTCTGCCGGGAGGCTGGGCGTAAATTAAGCCCTTATATATCTCTACTCTCTCCAAGGCGGCGTCGTGAAAGCTTATTACCGCCGCCCATCTCTCTGCCCCCACCTCTTTAATTACTTCCAACACTGTGTCGACATCTAGGGGGTTTTTCACCTCTATAAAGACGCCCGCCCTGCCGCCTATTGTCTCTAGGGCTTCTTTAAGTGTGGCCACTCTGTATTTACCCCTCTGTATCTTCTTGACTTCACTCCAGGTGGATCTCCTCACGTCAACCGCAACGCCGAAGGTCCTCTCTAGCGTCTCGTCGTGGCTTAATACCACCACGCCGTCGGCTGTGGTCTGTACGTCTACCTCCACCACCTCTGCGCCGTGCCTCAAGGCGGCTGTTATGGAGTCGAGGGTGTTTTCTAGCTCCAGCCGTGGGTACCCCCTGTGGCCTACCACAGCCCTGCGTTTAAAAAACTCGACGACCACAGACCGGACAGCCCTCGTTGCGCATAAGGGAGATGGTGTCAAAAGACATGTGTTTTAGGTCTATGACGAGCAGCCTCCCCGCCAGCTTTGGGGACCCCAGCGCCAGGTTGAAAACCTCCAGCGCCATTAGCGACGCCACGATGCCAACCGCCGGGCCCAACACCGGACAGACGCCGGCGGCGCACGTGGGGAGAGATTTAAACCTGCCAAATAGATCCTCCAGGCAGGGGGTCTCCCCCGGCACCACCGTGGTGACGTGACCATACCACTCCTGCACGGCGCCGTGGACAAGCGGCTTACCTGCAGCCACGGCGGACTTGTTGACCACATGTCTACCTGCCCAGTTGTCTAGAGCATCTACGGCGATGTCTACCTTCCTCAACACCTCAGCCGCCAGGCCGGGGCTTAAAGGCTCGGAGAGGGCCTCTACCTCCACCTCGGGGTTTACGGCCTTTAGTATTCTCGCCGCAACCTCCGCCTTGGGTTTCCCCACGTCTTCTGTGGTGTATAAAATCTGGCGGTGGATATCCGGAAGGGAGACCGTGTCGAAATCTACTAACGCCAACCTCCTGAAGCCCCCGCCAGCTATATATCTGGCCGCCAGCGTGCCAAGACCCCCGACGCCGAAGATGGCCACGGAGGTTTTAGAAATCCTTTCCTGACCCTCGGCGCCTATGACCAATATCTGCCTACTATAGCGGTCAAAAATCCTCATGTATAAACCGCGCTAAAAGCCAGAGGCCCACCGCCGGGATTAACAGCTTTTTGAACAGAGAGGCGCCGGCCGCGGGGATGAGGATTGATGTTACCAATAGGCCAAAGAGGGCGAGCTTGAGGTTAGAGAATAACCTCACGTGGCAGATACCGTGGGTATATATTAAGTTTTCTTGAAGACAAAAAGCTCTGTCTTCCTCCCGCCGCAGCTCTCCACTATTATGGTCCCCAGAAGCTCGTAGCGGTCTTGCGGCTCGTAGGTAGACTTTATCTTCACTGTCTTTAGGTCTATCTCCACGTTGCCACAAGTGAGGCATACCCCCACCGCCTTGTCTAGAAGATTTGAGGCACATATGTACTTAGCCCCCGTGGCCACTGGCGCCACCTTGTCCCAATCAAGCAGGGAGTTAAACGCCAGCGCCACAGCCCGCTCGCCGGGCACCACGCCCGTGAAGGGCTCCAGCCTTTTGGCTAAACCCTCCAGCTTCTTTATGGAGACAGACGGCGTGTATAACACCACGTCTGCCTTAGCTATTATGGAGATAGCTGTTGGCGTCAAGATGTCATCCGCCATGTCGATAAGGTAGAACCCCTCTGGCTCTGGCTCCGGCAGTATCTTCTCTAGCCTCAGCCTGTGTATATGTCTCTTCCCCCTACCTGGCGTCATGTAGCTTTCAACAAATCCCCCCCTCCTCAGCGACGTGAGGGCAGCCCTTAAGGTCCTGGCGGCAAGCCCCGTGCCCCTTTGGATCTCCTCAAAGGTAAACCAGGTCTTCCCGTGGTATATAGCCTCAAACGCCATGTAGTACAACACTAGCCTCTGGGCTGGGGTGATGCGAGTCATGGCCCCAGTTTTTCAAGTAGTGGGAGGTATTTAAACAGGTGGTCGGGAAATACCAGCAGGTAGGTCCCCCCCTCGTCGAGTTGGCGAAACGCCGTATATACGGCGCCGGCGCTTGGCCCAATCAGAAGGCCGTGGCTTCTCGCAAAGTGCCTTACCCCCTCCAGCGCCTCTCTTAGCGACACCTCTCTCAACTCCGCGTCTATACACCTAACCCACTTCATGCCGCTTTCCACCCTCCGAATTCCTGGAATCCAGTCTTTAGGCTGTACGGCCACAACTCTCGCGCCGTACTTCACGCCGAAGTAAAAACCCACCGCCGAGAGGTGGCCAGAGGTGCCTATCGAGGCGACCACGTGGGTTGGCCTCCCCCCCACCTGGGCGAGCTGCCAGTCTATCTCCACCGCAGTCTTGAAGTGGATGAGGAAGTTAAGGTCGTTTTCAAACTGGTTGGGGTGGACAGCCCCCTCCCTGATGTCTTTCTCCAGGTGTTCAAGAGCCTCCACAGTGAGCGTCACGTCTAGGACCTGGTGCTCTACGCCCAGCACCTCTAGAAGTGGGGCCAAATAGCTGCCGGCAGAGGGGAGATATATCTTCACCTTCTTCCCCATGACGTTCCCAAGGGCCCCCATGGCGATAGCCATATTTCCGCTAGATACCTCCACAACCCTCTCGCCCTCCAGCTGCCCCAACAGGGCGTAAGCCGTCCTGTCTTTAATACTGGCGCTAAAGGGGTTAAACCACTCTAACTTCGCATAACTCTCTTTAGGGGGCTGAGAGATTTTTAACAACGGCGTGGGCCAGCCCCCCTTCAGGAGGTCTACAGGGCTTTGGAAGACTCTAGCCACGTTAGGCCTCGGGGCTAGCTCCTCTAGAGATACCACCTCCCCTACCCCCACCCCACGGCGTAGAAGCAGAGAGAGACAACGTGCCTCCTCGCCACTGGCGGCCTCGGCCCGGCCCTCTACGACGAGGCGCCTGTAGTGTGGCAGACATTCACACACCCCCGCATGTCTCCACAAATCCGCCACTATATATACTTACCTCCGACCTAGCGTAAACCCCCGTGGGGGGCCTCCGCCTTGAACAATTGGGCCACCACGGCCCACCCCCCACCTCCCGTGCCCCGGCGTAGAGCCACACCAGTTACGCTTAGTTTTCTGCACTCCTGATCTGGAGCTGGCGGGTTAACGCCAGATGTATGGTGGTCATGGCGGCGAATATCCCCAGAGCCGCATGCGCCAGCCCGATTATCTCGGCGCCGTGGTATATTGTCGACATGGCGCCGGCGAGAAGGCTCCCCACCCCAATGCCGAGACCTAACATCACGCTGTATATCCCCATGACGGTACCTCTATAGTGTATAGAGGCCTCGTCGCCAATTAGCGCCAATATGCTGGGGCCAATGGCGGAGGTTAGGAAGAGCAGGGGGGCCGTGGCGGCTATAGCCTCCACCGGGCTTAAGCCCAGATAGAGCGCGAGGTTAAGCACAATTAGTGCCGACAGGCCGCCCGACAGGCCGATTTTAAACACCTTTAGCCTCCCCCATCTGTCTGCCAGCCTGCCGAAAAAGATGGCGCCGACGCCTAACAACAGGAGGGCGCCGATAAAGAGGAGGCCCACCGCCAGGTCCTCGCCCAGCTTCCCTGTAATAACAGCGCTATCTACCCGCAGGACTCTTGGTGCATACATGGCGAGACCGATTATGGCAGTTAAGGCAAACCATACGGGCAGCAAGGCCACGGCCGAGGGGGGGAGTACAGATAGGAGAAGCCTCCCCTCTGGGGGGGCCGCCGGCCTGGTCTCCGAGAGGAATTTGGCGAAAATGGGTGTGGCCACGGCGGTGAGCAGAGCTACGGCTAGATATGACGTGGCGTCTCTAAAGAGGGAGTAGAGGCCAGAGCCCAGGAGGTACCCCACGCCGTAGCTAAAGAAGTTTATAAACTCGAAGCCCCCCATCCCCACGCCGCGGTTTCTCCTCTCGGTGAGATCTGTGGCCATGGTGAGAGAGGCGGTGAGGATAAAGGCCGTGGTGAAGCCAATAACGCCGTTTAGCATGGCCTCCAGTAGGGGGGACTCGTGGGTGTAAAACGCCCACGCTAGTAGCAACATGGCGGCAGATCTAACCACGTAGCCCGTCAGAAGTGTCTTCTTGCGGCCCGCCAGGTCGGACCACCGCCCGGCAATTAGGGCGCCTATAGCCTCGAGGAAGGGATATGCCGCCAGGACTAAGCCGGCCTCCAGGTTGCCCCCACTGGCTAGCCTCACCACGAGGAAGGCACTTGCGCCAGAGCCTATACGTGCCGTCAGTATCGGCATGTATGACGTAACGAGCCTCACGTCTATTATCTAGAATTTTAATTTTTTCTATGTGTGGCCCAGCGCCCAGAAGAGGTCGTGTCTAGCTCTAAACACCTCCCGCGTCCTCCTGTCCATAATTTCAAACCCGTCGTCTACCTGCCTGACGACATAGGGGCCGATAGACTCTACAGCAGACCCGGCGGCAGATAGCGCTACATACATCATAATGGCCGTCAGCGGACCTCTTATCTTTGGGCAGTAGGCTAAAGCCACGTCGCCCCCCAGCTCTCTTATCTTCTCTAAGAACTGCCCCACTGGGCCGTCTATAAGCTCTAAAGCCCTCAAAGCCCACTTGACCACAATGCCGAACTCAATTCCCAACCTGGCGAAAAACCACCCGTCGCTAGTGTTGGCAGCCAGCTTGGCTCTCTGCGCCTCGAGAAGTTTTAACTCCTCTGTGGAGAGCCGGGAGTTATCTCCCCCCAGCAACACCATTATGTATTCCTTCAAAGCCTGTCGGCCCAGCCTGGCCCCAAAAGCCCGATCCACCTGTTCCCCCACCCAATCCACCAGTTTTCTTAACGGCTCTCGCCACGGCGCGGGGCCGCCGCAGCCGCAATCTCTAGTCCATCTACCCAACCCATGGGGGCAGCTCCAGGAGGTTTTCTCCACTATCTCCACCTCGCCCCTATATCCCGCCTCATATAGCCTCCCCATGTTTGTCAAACGGTCTTTATGGCTTGTAACAAACTGGGCGAGCCCCGTCGCGCCGTCTTTAATATGGTGGCCAAAAGTCTCGCCGTCTACTGCCACAATTATGTCGCCATCTGTCTTGTCTAACAATTGGTAAAACTCTTCAAACCCGCCGAAAGCCAGGGCGTTTGATAGATCCTCATGTCTCACAAAGACGGCGATATTTCTGCCGCTTGGGAGGACCACCTTGTAGGGCCCCCCGGCCCCTCCCCCCCTCACCTGGCTTTGAGTCAAAATGGTGTAGACAATGCCGTAATCTGCCAACACCTCTAGAGTCTGGTAGTCCACGGCCATCTCCGGCAGCCACATGCCTTCAGGCTCCCTCTTGAAATGTCTCTTGAAGTACTCCACGCCCCACCCTACCAACACCTCCCTGTCTTCCCGCGGCACTAGGGGCAGAATTACGTGGTAGTAGGGGTGCGCCACGGCGTTGCCGTGACCCCATCTCTCAAGCCCGGCCTTGTCGCCATCTAGGAGGGCCTTGTAGACCAGGGGCCTGTTTTGACGTAGCCAAGTCAACAGGGGGGGCCCCACGTCGAAATTCACCCAGCTGTAGTTACCAAGCTCCGCGTTGGGTTCATAACACTCATGTGAAATCCGCTCGTTCCAGTGCCTATAGGGCGACGCCGAGGGCTCGGGAAGGATCTGTTCCAGCCAGGGGTCAGCCCTCTCGGGCTGGTAGAGATGGAGGTGGAGAAGAAACACGGCACCACAACTTTAATAGTTAAAAAAAGTGACGGCCGTGGACCCCCTACTGGCGTTGACGTTGGCCTCTCTCACCTACGCCGCGCTTCTAGCCGCCACCTATGTAGTCCTTTTGGCAAAATCGCCAAAGGGCTACAGGAGGCCAAAAGCAAAAGAGCTGGCCGTCCTAGCCGCCTTCCCCCTCCTCTTTTTTGTGTTGGGCTACCTCCTCCTGGTGGCAATTCAGTAATACGGGCAGAACTGCCTCCGGGTCGTCGGGGCCGAGATATTTGATATTTATCAACTGTACCCCCCCGGCAGATTGGAAATAAAGAAGCTCGCACACCCCCCTGAGGAGGGGTTTTCTCCTCCACAGTATTTTGTACCGCTCTGTGATCTGTAGGACCTCCGCGTCGGGAGGGGGGACGGGGAGCTGGTGGAATACATCTAGAGAGATGACGTACTGACCCCCGGCCTCCACTATGCGGGCTCTAGGCTCCCCACTTTCGTCAAAATAGATGCGGGTAGACACAGACAAAAAGGTGGGGTTTTTAGATTTGTTCCACCTCGGCTACGGGCTCTCTCCTCCTGGTTAACGCGAGGTAAAGCCCAGCCGCCGAGAGGCCTCCAGCTGCAGCTAACGCGTCTAGCGTGGTTATGGGGACTCCGCCCACCATGGCCACGACGGGCGTCTTGATCACCTTCTCCACGTCGCCGTTGACCTCAAGGAACTCGCCTTTCTTCACCCTGCCGCCTATATCCACGTTGACCCTATAGGTTCCGGCCAACACCTCTGGGAAGACCGCGGCGCCGTCGCTTCCCGTCCTGCCGGCAGCGGGGAAGCCCTCTATGGCCACAGAGGCGGCTGAGATGGGCTGGTTTAGGGCCCCCACCACCACCACCTTGACTGTATATATGCCTAACGTCACCGGCTGTGGCTCCGCCACCAGCGAGTTCACCACCACTCTCGCCGCCTTGACGCCCTTGTAGCTTATATCTAGCGTAAAGGGCTCCGGCTTGTATACCTTCACCTCCACATATCCCGTAGAGGCGGCGGCTTCGAACTTATCTGTAGATGCCGACAGGTAGCCCACAGGCTTGTTTCTAGTGTCCACCACGGCTATGCGCATAGGCCTCCAGTCGATCATAAAGACGTATACCCCCGCCTCCCTGGTCTCCCCCATCTGCGCCACGACGTATGCCTGTCTCCCATCTGGCGAGATGGAAACCATCCTCACGCCGCCGCCCCACACAAGGCCCACGTCTGTGGCGTTAGAGATAATGGCGTTACTAGGCGTCTTGATGGAGGCCACCCTGGCTATTTCGGGCAGTTGTAACACCACGGCGGTCCACTGCCCCTCTGCCAGCTCTGCCTCCGTGATGTTAACCAACGCCCTGTCTGGCAGCCACCTGGCTTGCGCCTCCCTGTAGACAATGGGGATATATATCACGTTTACCGTGGTGGAGAGGTCTGTAGATACGGCAAACTGGCTGCCGTATACCAACGCCGCCTTGTATTTAATATATGCGTTCCATAGAGGCGGCACGAGGTAAGACACGCCCCTAATTATGACGTTCTGGCTGGCGTCTGTGATGATATCCACAAGCCCGCCCTGGATGTTTATATCGCCTGAGGGCTCTCTGCCCACTATATTCACGTCGCCGGTGTATGCAAACACGGCGTAGCCCAACAGCTGCCATCCATGGGGAACGCCCACCTCCGCGCCGGTGACTACAAGCTGGCCTCCTGGCGTCACCAACGCGTTTTGTTTAGCCAGGCTTTTTACCAACATGGCTGGGGGCAGGGGGTCCCCCGCCGCGATCTGTATCTTGTACCTCCCCACAGACCTTATCTCTACCGCCTTGGGCTCAACCCTATAGACCGCGGCCGGAGTGCCGTCGGGCTTCTCCACGGCCTTGACCACAAAGGGGGCGTAGGGCTCGATGGTGAGTCTAGCCACGGCGTTGAAGCCCGGCGCCAGCTTCCCCTCGGGGATATTTACCTCCACCACCGTGTCGCCCTGGAGGGGCAGGTAGCGAGTCTTGGTGTAGATGTAGGTAACCCTGACCTTTACCTCCACCTGGCTTTTAGCAGTGTTTATAATAGACACCCTGGCGGCGTCTGGCCCCACGTAGGCGGCGGAGATAAAGCCCGTCTCGCCGAAAGTCCGGCTGAGCTGGCCGTCTGCCGCGATCTGTATGGAGGGGTAGGCCCCCAGGAGCTCTATCTTCATCCCGCTGTAGGCATAGCCCTCCCCCGGCGTGACGTATGGCCTAGATAGGGTGGCAGAGGTCTGGATTTTTAACACCATCTCCTCGGTCTTGTATGCAATGTTCTCCAACTTCGCCATGGGGGGCACCACCACTGTGTTTACAGCTAGGAGCAGGGCCGCGAGACCCAGCGCCATTAGGATAGCCTGCCTCATGTCCATACTACATGGAGGCTTATATAACGCCAGTGGGTAATTCAGAACTCGGATGGTGGCAATATTGAGGTATTACAGCAGCTTGGCTAAATACTCCCAATAGGCGTCAACCTCCCTCTCTATTTCTGCGATCTCCTCGTCGGTCAGGTGGGCGAATCTGCCCTGTAGCTTTAAGAACTCCCTGAGTGGCTTCCGTCTAGATTTGTCCAGATGGCCGCTGCTGGGGGGGTTTAGCCTCAGCCTTCCCCCCTCCCATTCATACAGCGGGAAGTATCCAGTCTCTACCGCAAGTCTGGCCACCTCCACGGTCTTGTTTTCCGGATATCTCCACCCCGGGACGCAGGGGGCAAATATGTGCATAAAGGCCGGCCCTCCTGACTCTAGGGCGGTTTTTATCTTGTTGACCATGTCGAGTATGTGGGAAATACTGGCGGTGGCGGCGTAGGGCACCCTGTGGGCCATGACTATACCCATGATGTCTTTTTTCCACTGTATCTTCCCCCTCACCGCCCCGCCCACCGGCGTGGTGGTAGTCCAGGCATGTCTCGGCGTGGAGCCACTCCTCTGGATGCCTGTGTTCATATACGCCTCGTTGTCGTATAGTATATACAAGACGTCGTGTCTCCGTTCCAGCATCCCGCTCAACGCCTGGAGGCCAATGTCGTAAGTCCCCCCGTCGCCCGCAATTACCACCACCTTTGTGTCTCCCCCCTCCCACATGGCCTTCCGCCTTAACGTCTTTATGGCGGCCTCGACGCCAGAGGCTACAGCCGCGGCGTTTTCAAAAGCCACATGTATGTATGGATGCAGCCAGGCTGTCTCCGGGTAGGGCGTGGTGGTTACCTCCACGCAGCCAGTGGCGTTTACCACCACCGCGTTTGGCCCCATGGCCTTAGTTATCCACCTCATGGCTATCGCCGCGCCGCAGCCTGCACACATCCTGTGGCCTGGGGCGAAGAGCTCCTCCCGCGGCAGCTCCCTCAAGGTCTTGAAGTAGGTCCTCATGGCCTCACCCCCATGTACACCACCTCCCTCGAGGGCCTTTCTCTTAACATCTGGAACACCCTGTATATATCCTCCACATATATAGTCCGCTGGCCGACGCCGTGGATTACGTTTAACGCCGGCTTCTCCACCCCAGATACATACAGGGCGGCCGCCACGTCTTTATATACAGGCCCCTCCACGGGGCTTCCAAACAAGATGGCTTTGTCCAACACGGCGAAGGCCTTCACTCCCTCTAGCGCCTCCACCACCTCCCTAGTGGGGAAGGGCCTATATAGCCTAATTCTCACAACGCCGGCGGCCACCCCCCGCCCTCTGGCCATATCTACAGCAGCCATGGCGTTTCCGTAGGCAGACCCGCCGTAGGTCACCACGGCGTAGTCCGCGTCATCCATCTTGTACAACTCCACCAGGCCGTAGCCACGGCCAAACCGCCTTTGGTACTCCCCATCCACCTCCCCCGCGGCCCTGTAGGCCTCCCTCATGGCTAACACCTGTTGGTACTTAAACTCGTAGTACCAATCCGGCGACGCCAGTGGGCCCATGGTGACAGGCCTCTTGGGGCTTAGGGAGTGGGGTCTAGGCCGCCTTGGGGCAAAGGCCCTCGCCTCCCCCTCGTCGTTTAGCTCCACTGGCTCCATGGTGTGGCTCATCAAAAAGCCGTCGTAAGCCACCATCACGGGTAGGTAGACCTCTTCCGCCAGCCTATATGCTTGAATCACCGTGTCGTATACCTCCTGCGCGGAGGCCAGTATGTATATCACCCACCCCACATCTCTGGCGTTCATCACGTCGCTATAGTCGTGGTGGATGCTGATTGGCGCCGAGACGGCTCTAGCTGGCACAGCCATGACTATAGGTAGCCGCATGGCGCTGGCTATGTGCAACACCTCGTGCGCCAGCTCAAGCCCCTGGCTCGAGGTGGCGGTGAAAGTCCTGGCGCCAGCCGCAGACGCCCCCACCACCGCGGAGAGAGCCGAGTGTTCAGACTCCACATGTATCAACTCGGCGTCTAGCTCCCCGTTGGCCACAAACTCCGCCAGCTTCTCCACGATGGTGGTCTGGGGGGTTATGGGATATACCGCAATTACGTCCACATCCACAGCCCTCACGGCATGTGCAACGGCGTAGTTACTCGTCAACGCCTCTCTCCTCATGGCGTCTCTGGCACCATCTCTATGGCCCTAGTGGGGCACTCGTTGGCACATATGCCACAACCCTTACAGTAGTCATAAACGATTTCGTACTTCACGTCGTATTTCCTACTCCCCGCCTGGAAGTCCCCCCTTATCTCCGCTATGGTGCCCTCCGGGCAGTATAGCCAACATAGCTGACATCTTATACACCTGTCGTCATGAATTACCGGCTTGAGTGTCCTCCAGCCCGCAGTGAGGTTACGTCGGGTGGAGCCCGGCTCAGTCACCACAGCCCCCATCGGCAGCTCTCTGGCGCCTGGAAGAGTCATAACTCTCTCACCTCGCGGTAAGCTGTCTCTACAAGCTTTAAGTTTAGCTCGTACAGCCTGCCCGAGAAGAACCTCTTAAGCGCCTCCCCTATTGAGGATAGCGACGCCACCTCCGTCGCTCTGGCCACTGCCCCCACCAACGCCGTGTTTACAATAGGCCTCCCCAACACCTTTATGGCCAACGTGGTGGCGTCTATGTAATAAGTCCTTATGGGGGCCTTATAGACGCCGTTGGTGACAGCTATAGAGGTTTCCTTCACGCCGTCTAGCGGGTTGTCTGCCTTAAACAGCGAGAGGTCTGCCACCACCACCACGTCTGGCCGGAGGACGGGCTCCCTCACGTAGATCGGTCTGTCCCACACCCTTAGGTATGACCTCACGGGCGCCCCCCTGCGCTCTGGCCCAAACTCGGGGAAGGCTTGTGCATACAGCCCCTCGTAGATCACGGCGGTGGCTAGTATCTGCGCGGCGGTGACCACGCCCTGTCCACCACGGCCGTGAAACCGGAACTCTAAAGGCGTCATGATGTATAATGAAACACCATTATTTAACCTTATCTATTTCGATATATGCGAAATTACCTATTGGAAAAAAGCTATATCCCCACCAACCTGTCTAACTCTTCTTTAAATCGAATCCACCACTCGTAGTAGTCGTCATAGTTTTCAAACTTCACCCCTGCCCCCACCTCCATGGCGAGTGTGGAGACAAGCTCTCTAGCCCTCTTGCTCTCCCAAGGCATGGGCTCCGCCCCAGCTAGCTTTGAGTAGTACGCCAGCTCTCTATACAGGTTGGGAGGCTTGACTCCAGCTAGCGCATAGAGGTCAGCCAGGAGGGGCTCCGCCCACCCTCTATGGAAGCGACAAATTCCGGCGTTGTCTATATAGGCCTCAGCTAGCGCCCGCTCGTAGGAAGATCTGGCGAACTCCTCGGGGGGCATCACCGTGGGGTTGTAATTACTCCAGTACCTCCCCTGTATGTACATGGGGGCCACCAAGCCGGGGGCCCAGTAGAAGTTGGGAGTCATGTAGCCCTCCGTGCCGTAAGCCACATATACCGCAAGATCCCTAAAGCGGGTCCCAGTGGCTCTCACCCTATCTGCAAACCTCCTCTCCAGCTCTCTGGCGGCCCTCCTGATGCCCAGCCTTGCGACCATGGCGAGAACTTCTGTAGAGTTGTAAACAAAGCCGTCTATCAGACGGGAGGCTAGCCTGGCGTTTTTCCGGGAGTCCTCCTCTGGCCTAAAGGCCGTGGGGTTAAAAGCCGGCGTGTCGTCCAGGTCTATCTCCTCCGGCTTGAGGAGCCCAACGTAAGCCGCGTCGAAAAGCCACGCGGCTAGATGGCCCATCTCTATGGCGTCTAGGCCGTATCTATCTATCTTATCCACCAGGGGGACCGCCTCCTCGAATATGTAGTTACCTATAAAGGGCCCCACGGCGTGGAGGGACTCGTAGTCTATCTTCTTCCCCCTCCACACCTTTTTACACACCACTGGACAGGGCTCGCCGCAGTTGTACCAGCTCCTACTTTTCTCAAATACCTCCACCTGGAAGGGCCTCCAGAATAGGCGGAGGACGAGATCTACATGTCTAATTCTCTCCTCTCTAGCCATATATATGGACTTGTAGCCAAATAGGGGGATTAAGTCGCGGTAATGTACATAATTGACGCCAAAAGTGCCCCCAGTGCCTATCTTAGGGTCGTATCTATACTTTACTGTCTTCTCGTTTAAAACCTCGACATAGGGCCTGCCGGTTTTTTGTCTAAACAACTGCTCCACGGCCTCCCCCTTGATCTCACGCCACGGCTTTTTCGGCCCCCCCACCACGATAGCCGCCACGTTGTGTCCTTGTGCCAACACTGTGCCGGGGCCGCCGCGGGCTGCAAAATCCTCCGCGCCGTGTTTAAACTCTCCGTTAGACATGTCCACAGACACCACGGCGCCGTTGTAGGTGCTATACGCCGCAAGCCCCACCACAAGCGCCCTGGCGTCATTTTTCACAAAAAACTCTCTATGTTGTTCAAAAAGCCGCCTGGCGGTGCCATATGCCTCCCCGGGGGTGACCTCTGAAAACTCCACCTCGCCGTTGGCTATAAACACCGCCGTTGGCCTCTCGGCCCTCCCCACAATGGCGACAGCCTGTGCCCCCATCCCCATGGCCTTGTATGCCGCGCCGCTCATGGCGGAGACGTGTAGCGTTTTTGTCATAGGGCTTTTAAACACAAAGACGAGCTTGTGGACGCCAAACAGCCTGTTTCCCACAAAGGGGCCCACGCCGAAGACCACGGGGACTTGGGGGGAGAGTGGGGGGAGGCGCCAGGTCTCCCCGTGTATTAACAACGCCGCCTCCAGCGGGCCGGAGGCCTCTACCTCCCTCTTAGAGGTCACACGTCTCTCCACGTCGATTTCCAGTAGTATCACACCCCCGCCCAAGGCGTTACCTAAAAAGCTTTTCGCATAGCACAAGTGTACTCATTACACCCAGTAATACTTTTAAAACAGAGATTCTATACCTCTGTGAAGGTGGGGGACTTGTTGAAAAACGCTGTGATCTCCTGCCGGGAGGACGAGCCTATTGAATGCGCCGTGGTTAAGATGTATGCCAGCAATGTGGGCAGCGTGGTGGTGGTAGACAAGGCCAACAGCCCCGTGGGTATAGTCACGGAGAGAGACATAGTGAGGTTTATAGCCCAGGACATAGACCTAAAGACCCCCCTGGGCCATGTGGCGCGGAAGGGCTTAATCACGGCTTCTCCAGAAGACTCCATAATTTCCGCCGCCGTGAAGATGGTTGAGAACAATATCCGCCACATGCCGGTAGTGGAGGGGGGCAGGTTGGTGGGGGTGATAAGCATTAGAGACGTCTTGAGGGCCCTACTGACCACAGAGGCCTTTCCCTAGGCGGCAAGCCACGGCGTGGGGAGAGAGACTTACTCTAGGCCATGTCTGACGTCAAGAGGAGGCTCGCCCAGGAGGCGTTAAGATTTGTGAAAAGCGGCATGGTGTTAGGGCTCGGCTCTGGCACCACCGCCAGGGAGTTCATAAAGGCCCTGGGGGCGTTTAGAGGTGTGGACCTCACGCTGGTGGCCACCTCTACAGATAGCGAGCTGGCCGCATTTGAGGTGGGGCTTGGGGATAGGCTGAGGCCCATGTGGGCTGTAGATAGGATAGACCTTGCGGTAGATGGGGCAGATGAGGTCACTAGAGACAAGACGTTCCTAAAGGGCCGTGGGGGGGCGCTGGTGAGAGAGAAGGTGGTTGACTACGCCGCAGGGACGCTGGTCGTCCTAGTGGAGGAGTTCAAGATTGTGGACAAGATACCGAAGAGAAACCCAGTCCCCATAGAGGTGCTCCCGTGGGCGTGGAGACATGTGGCTAGAAAAATCGTGGAGAAATACGGCGGCGAGATTTGGCTTAGACAAGGCCAAGGCCGCCTCGGCCCCGTGGTGTCTGACAACGGCAACTACATACTGGACTGGGCCCCCCCCTCTGCGGTAGATCCAGCTCTTGAAGACTGGCTGAAGGCCATCCCCGGAGTTGTGGACACGGGCCTCTTCACGAAGAGGAGAGACGCCATCGTGCTGGCGGCGGGGGAGGGGGGCGCCGTCTATCAGTTATCCACATAGATTATCTCATAGACGTCTACCCACGGCGCCGTGGAGTTTGTGGAGTAGACGACGTAATGTGTCGCATGGATGGAGGCGGAGAGGCGGCCTGGGATACATCTCAACGGCGTCTTGTCTGTCAACATGTAGACGCCGTGTAGATAGCCGGCGTAAGTCCCGTTTCCATACAGCCGCCCCCACGCCACGCCCCGCAGCACGGCCCCCCTGGGCGTCAACGCCCTGAGGGCCCCCTCTATCTCCCCCAGGTCGAAAGAGGCCCCGCCGATCAGACGGGCGGCGTGGATAAACTCCGTGGGCCTAAGCCAGTCCACCACGCCGCCAGCCCTATGGCCCAGAAAGGTGGCGTTCCACGTAAACACATCCCCACGGAAGGCCCAACGGAGGTCTACCCCCTTCAGGAGGGTCTTGTTTCTAACTTCAGCCAACGCCCCCTCGAGGAGGGGCCCCAGCTCCCTGTACCTCCCGGCGTCTAGCGTCTTCACTGCCTCCACGGCCTTGGACTCGGCGGCCTTACATATGGCCTCCCCCAGCTGGCTTACAAAAGAGCGCCACTGGTCGCCGGCAAATTTAGCCAGCCTGAAGGCCTCCAGGGCCTCCGCGTAGGCGTGATGTAACGCCGCAAATACCCCAAACAGGAATAACAACAGTAGGGCCGCCGTGGCGAAATAGAGCCACCACACCTACACGCCGCCTTTATTTACTACTGAAATAACTCCACCCCCGCCACCCCAGCGGCTCCCCTCTCCACAAGACGCGGCCGGCGCCTTCTCTCACCTCTCCAAAAACCACGTAGGGCCCCCCCACTGCGCAGTCTTTCTCCACGGCGAATACCGGCAGGAACTCCTCCCCGCCGTTAAACACAAGCTCCTCTAGGTCTAGGCCGGCCTCTTCCGCATATCTCCCAACCTCCTCTGTGGTGGGTAGGACATAGACGTGAATATCCACCCCCCTTGCCATGGACCAAAGCACGTCTGCCAGCCCGTCTGAGGAGTCCATACTGGCGACGACGCAGTCTTCTGGCGGCAGCGGCCAGAGGGGGAGAGGCCTCTTTAACATCTCTACGCCCTTCCTAACTGTGGGGTGGTCTAAGTCCCGCAGCCTGTAGGCCAGAGCGGTGTAGCCAAACTGCGGGATTGTGGCCAGAAGGCTCCCGGGCTTGGGCCTCCTGCCGACCCTCCTCCCGGCCCTCCCAACCATGGCCACATCTACCACCACCTCTCCCCCCTGGTTTAAATCCCCCCCCACATAGCTAAGAGAGAGGCTGCGTGACGCCTCTAACACGCCGGAAATGATCTCGCCCGCCGTCTCTATGTCCGGCGTGGTGACAGAGACAGCGAGGTGGATAGAGTCCACGTATTTAACCCTCATGTCGCTATAGGCGGCGGCCACGTTCCTCCAGCCGAAATCACCCCACGTCTGAAACGGCAGCTTGGAGGTAGAGGCAGAGGAGCCGTCGATCTTAAAGGCCAGTCCGTCTATATAAGCCACGTCGTTATCCTCAACGCCCAGCGTAGCTAAAAGCCTCTCTAAAAACTTCTTCTCGTCCATCTTGCCGCTTGAGTCAACCCGACGTCCGCCCTGGCCAAGAGCTACTCGGCGGTAATTTCTTCTAGAAGCCTCAAGCTGTCCCCACCGCCTTTTAGTTTTTGCCACAATGGGGAGTTCTTACAGAGGACGTAACGTGTCTTAGCTCTAGAGTCGTCTCTCTGTAGTACCCCGGCCTCCACCAGTTTTTCCAGCACGTGTTTTACCAACGTGAGGATTACCGGCGCCGTGGTGTCAATCCCGCCGAACTCTAGCACCTTTCTGGGGGTAAAGGAGACGCAGGACCCCCTGGCCTCCTTCACAATCTTCTCCATCCCCATGTGGACAGTTTTTAGCACAGTCTTGAACTCAGAGGGGTTAAAACGGTGGTTCATGTATCTGTGGTGGCGACAAAATTTAAGGACATCAACTGAGTTAAGACATTTGTAATATATCCCTACCTGTATCACCTAACACCACCACCACCACATGTCTCGTCCTGGGGCCGTCCATCTCTACCAGCATTACCTCCTGCCAGGTGCCCCTCCTGAGCCTACCCCCCACCACCGGCATCACCAGGTGGAAGCCAAGAAAGATGTTGGCAAGGTGGGCGTTGGCGTTGTCGTCAATCTCGTCGTGGCGGTAGCCGGCGCCCCGGGGGAACAGGGATCTCAGCTTGTTGAGAATATCTTCCTTCAGTCTCGGCTCGTTCTCATTTGCGGTAATTACCGCAGTGGCGTGGGGGACATATATCAACACAATGCCGTTTTTAACCCCACTCCTCTCCACAACCCCCTCCACCTGCCGCGTCACCACGACCACCTCCTCCCGCGCCTTGGTGGAGATTGTGAACTCCTCCACGTAGATCATAATATCGACAGAAGGCCTACAGACACGCCGCTGAGGAAATTCACAGCCTCGTTGTTCAAAAAGCCTCTCTCCACACAGCCAGCCCGCGGCGTTTCAGACATAAAGCCGTCGCATATATACTTCTTCTGCCCCAAGGCTCCCAACACGCTGTCTAACAACTCGCCGAGGTAGCCAAATGCGGCCACCTTCCAGAGAGACACCGGGGCCTGTATAAACCAGGCCAGCACCGCGATGAAGGAGGCGCCGGCGAGAGAGGCCGCCGACCCAGCCAGCGTTACGCCGCCAGAAAGGCCGGGCTCCACCTTCCTCCAGGGGGCCAGCACATACCTCGGGGTCCCCCCATACGCCACCCCCACCTCGCTTGCCCACGTGTCTGCCGTAGCTACGGCTATTGCAACTACAGCAGCTCCTAAAAACTCCGCCCGCCCTGTGGCCATATACAAGGCGGCAAATACGGCCACAGGCCCCCCAACCCCAGCCACCTGCCTCAGGGAGCGGCCACCCACGTCCTTAAGGCCGAGGGACCTCTTCCAGTCCGCCCTCACTTTTGTCAACAGGGAGGAGGTGAGGAAAAATGCCGCCAACAGGGCGAAGAGAGCTGTGTGGGCTAGCGCCACCACTGATCCCACCACAATGGCGGAAATAGTGCCTCTCTGCGTTAAATACCCCCGCCTCAATGCGAAAAACGCGAGGAGGACGATAGAGGGGACCGCCAAGAAAGACATATCCATGTAAGGAGGTATCCTATAAATATATATTAGTTTCTACCCCCGTGGACATCTTGTCTAAACTCCACAAGAAATACGGCGGGGAGATAGAGAGAGCCTTAGAGCGGTATCTCTCCATAGATCTCGCCCAGGACTTCAGAGAGACTGTGATGTATCAAGTAAAGACAGGCGGCAAAAGGCTAAGGCCCCTATTGACGCTGGCGACAGCAGAGGTTGTGGCTAAAGAGTGGCGGCCTGCCCTCCCGGCGGCAGCCATAGTGGAGTTAATTCATAACTACTCCCTCATATATGACGACATAATAGACCGCGGCGACATCAGACGGGGTCTGCCCACAGTGAGAAAAGCCTTTGGGGATAACGCGGCGATACTAATCGGCATCTGGTACAGAGAGGCCATAGAGGAGGCAGTTTTAGACACCCCCAAGCCGTTAGTTTTCGCCAGGGAGGTGGCCAAGGTGATAAAGGCGATAGACGAGGGGGAGCGGCTAGACATCTTGTTTGAATATAGCGGTAGAGAAGACCCATATTTCGTAAAGGCCAGGTGGGAAAAAGTGACTCTAGAGGATTATATACACATGGTCTCCCTAAAGACCGGCGTGTTAATTGCCGCAGCCGCCAAATGGGGGGTCCTCTCCGTATGTGACGACCCTAGGCTCGCAGAGGCGGCTTGGGGCTTTGGCCTAAATGCCGGCATAGCCTTCCAGATAATAGACGACGTGTTAGACATATATGGCGACCCGGCGGAATTCGGCAAGGAGATCGGAAAAGACATTAAAGAACACAAGAGGGGCAACGTGGTTGTGGCCATAGCCCTCCAGAGGCTAGACGAGAGGGAGGCAAGACGCCTTCTAGACATACTCTCCAGAGAGGTGGGTAAAAAGGAGGTAGAGGAGGCAGTAAGGCTGATAGACTCAGTTGGCGCGAGGGAGGAGGCGATGGGGCTAGCCGGCCGCCACAGGGCTGAGGCTGAGAGAAACTTGTCACAGCTGCCAGACGACGGGACTTTAAGAGAGCTACTCCAGTTTATCCTCGAGAGGCGGCGTTGATGTATGTAATAAAGCTGGGGGGCTCCGCCATAACTGACAAGACGCGGCCTCACACCTACCGCAGGGGGAAGGTGCTAAACGTGGCCCGGGAGCTGAGAGGCCGGCCTGCAGCGTTAATTCACGGCGGGGGCTCTTTCGCCCACCCCCACGTGAGGGCCTTCGGGCTGACGGGTTTGGGCATCGCCCTGACTAAGGCGGCTTTGAGGAGACTTACTGCATATGTGGTAGAGGAGCTAGCTGAAGGAGGCATTGCCGCCATGCCTATAGAGCCCAGCGAGATCTTTTGGGGCGGGAGGCTGGCGAGACTTGAGGTCATAACTCACGCCATAAGCCACGACCTCTACCCCCTTCTCCACGGCGATATAGTTCCCACAGACGGCGGATATATGGTGCTAAGCGGCGACGATATTGCGGTAGAGCTCGCCAAAGCCTTGCGGCCGAGGGCTGTGGTCTTCCTGATGGAGGTTGACGGCATATATACGGCACCCCCCGGCAGCCCCAACGCCGTGAAGATTGGGAAAATTGCCGGCGAGATCTCTATAGAGGGCACAGGCGGCGTGGACGTGACGGGCGGGGTAAGAAAGAAGGTGGCGGCTGGGCTGGAGATAGCGGGGCTGGGGGTGCCGGCTTTTTACTGCTCTATAGACGACAGGGAGTCCCTAAGGGCCATACTGGCTGGTGGGGAGGCGGCGGGCTGTACCCAGGTTATACCTTAACCCATGCCACCGCGTTGCCGCCCTCTAGCGTAACTCTCGCCGGGAGGTCCCCTATGTTTAATTTCGTGGCGACCGCCTGGAGCCAATCTGCCACCACTCTATACCACCTGTCCGACTTGGGGTATAGCAACACCACTGGGTTGCGCAGATCTTTTGGCAGGTCTATAAAGTCGGCGGGGTCCACATAGCCGGCCTGCACCGCCGGCAGTATGTAGACAGGCCTCTCGGCGGCGTCCAGGGTGATTCTGGCTAAAAGCTGTTCTGAAAGCCTCTGCCCAGTCCTATAGGGCAGGATGTATACATACGTGGTGTCATAAAGGGGGGCGCCCCTCGTTATGTTCCCCCCAAAAAACACGTAGCCCTCCGACGCCTCAACCACGTCGCCAAAGCCGGCGCCGTGGGTGGGAGATAGAGGCAACAGGTGGATAAGGCCGGTGGTGCCCAGTATGTATCCAGCTTCGGCAAATATGAGCGCAGCCAGCGCCATGAAGAATATCTTGCGGCGTCTCTTCCGCCTGGCGTCTTTCATATGTCCGTCCTGGCCATTTGTTTAAAAGTTTAACAGTCTAGCAGAAAGCCGGGGCTGGCTTGAGTTAGCCATATCGCCAGTAGGAATATCAACACGGCGGCTACCCCAAGGAGCTCTAGAAATTTATGCCACCTGCCAAACACCAGAAGGGACCCCGCCAACACGCCCCAGAGGAGGTAGCCAGCCAACATCCCGCAGTAGGGCTTGTAGACCAGACTCCAGAAGCCTGTAAATACCAACGTGATGAGGGCAACGGCGGCGACTCCCACCACAGCTTCGAACTTATCCACGACGTGTGGAATAGAGAGCTTTTTAAAGCTATGCATCCATGGGCCTTGTGGACAAACACGCGCGGGAGGTAAATAGAGAGCTTTTTAAATCCTATAGAGACGCGGCCGTCCTTTACGACGTCGAGACCACATGTCCGCTATGTGGGGCAAAGAGCTTTAGGTATGTAGAGATGTTATACCAAGCCCCCAACTTTGGAGACATATTTATACAAAACGGCATCTGTTCCACATGTGGCTACAGGTATTTCGACGTGGAGTATGCAGAGGTGGGGCGCCCACTGCGGGCCGTCTTTACGGCGAACGATAAAGACGACGTGGCTAAGACCTATCTTGTCAGGAGCAAAGCCGCCACTGTGTACTCCCCAGACCTTGGCTTCTCTCTGGAGCCTGGCGTATATGGGGAGGCCGTTATCACAACGGTAGAGGGGTTTCTATACAAGGTGATAGACTACGCGGAGAGGCTAAAAACCCTAGAGCCAGAAAAGAGCGAGAAGGTGGATAGGTTCATACAGCTCGTCGCCGAGAGGATAGAAAGGGGGGGCTTCACCCTGGTGGTAGAAGACCCCCTGGGGAAGTCTTTCTTCATACCGCACAAGCCAGAACGCGTGAAGGTGGAGTACCTCTAGCCGCGCGTCCTAGGGCAGCACCCCCCGGCAGTATGTAGCCACGTAGTCCTCAAGGACGTGAGACAGGTCGTGGTAGTCCAGCAGCCTTTTGTATAGACTCTCCGCCAGGTCGTCTGTGGGGTACCCCAGCTGTCTGTACCTACAGGCTCTAATCAACGTGGCGAGCTTATCCGCAAAGGCCACCACCCTCCCCACGTAGTTTGTCTCGTAACGATACCACCTGAAGAGCTCCGCCAGGTGGGGGAAGTGGGACCTAAATACAGCCTCCTCAAGCTCCTCCCACCTGACCCTATCTCTCACCTCTCTGGCGGGGTGGCCTAAAGCCGCCTCCGCCAGGTCGTGAACGGCGGCTACGGCCAGCACCTTGGCTATATCTATCTCCACGCCCTCCGCCTGTAGCCTCGCGGCGATATCTCCCGCAACTAGCGTCACGAGGAGAGAGTGGCTACAGACGCTCTCCGCCGCGGCTACCCCCCTTTGGAGCCACCCCACCCTCGGGGTGTTACAAAGGGCCTCTACAGACTCCAGGAGGTTCATAACTCCCCAAAGGCCAGCGGGTCGGACCTGGGGCTCATCTCGCCGGCCAGCGGGGTGGTCAACACGTGGGGCACCTCCTCCCTCTTGAAGTTGGCAAGAGCCCAAGACATCTTGACGTAAGCCACCTCTGGCAGCATGTCCTCTAGAGGCACCACGCCTAGAGACAAGAGCTCTCTCCCCCTCCTGTAGACATATAGGTTAGTCCTGCCGTATAGCGTCTGGCTCGTCATAGCCACCACAACGCCGGCGTCTATTAATTTCTTTACGGCAGGGAGCAGGTAGTCCCCCACGTGGCCAAAACCCGTGCCTTCAAGCACCACGCCCCTTATCCCCATATCTACCAACGCCGTCAACATCTCGGGCCGCATGCCGGGAAAGAACTTCACCAAAGCCGCGTTGTCGTCAAACTTGGGCCTACAGACGAGACCCCCCCTGGGCTTATACCTGTCGAGGATTTGCAGCAAGTCTCTATCTGGCATGTACTCCGCCAGAGGCCTCCCGTCTATTGACTGAAAGGCGTCACGTCTAGAGGTGTGCATTTTCCTAACCCGCGTGCCTCTATGTACCGCCGCCACCCCGTCGCCACTGGCTTTATGCATCACCACTACAGACTCGCCAAAGGGGGCCCTGGCGGCAACGGCCAGAGCCGCCTTGAGGTTCAACACGGCGTCTGTAGAAGGCCTGTCGCTAGACCTCTGGGCCCCTACAAGCACTATGGGGCCCGGCGCCTCCCGAAAGGCGAAAGCCATTGCGGCGGCGGTGTAGTGCATGGTGTCTGTGCCGTGGAGAACCACCACGCCCCTGGCCCCGCCCTCAAAGGCCTCTCTAGCCCTTTCGGCAACTAGACTCCACACAGCCGGAGTGAAGTCCTCGCTGAATTTAGACGTCACCTCAGCCAGCTCTATGGGCGACTCCAGCCCCCCCAGAAGCTCGAGGAGGTAGGAGACGCTTAAAGTTGGGTACACGCCCCCCGTCGTGTAGTCCACCTTTGAGAGTATGGTCCCCCCAGCCGCCAGCACCCACACCTTCTCCCCCTCAACTCCCGGCGGCTCCCCAGGGGGGGCTGCCGTAGGGACCTCGCCCAGCTCTACCAACTCGCCTATCTTCCCCCTCCTTACCCCCACGTTGTATCCATTTTTCAGCTTGACCACCACCACGTCCGGGTCGCTATATTGGGTGGGGGGGATTAAAACTCCTTCAAACACGTCGCCGTCTTTCAACACCACCCTTACCCTCTTGTACACGCCCCACCCCAGCCACACTTATATAAAATTACCCCCACCGGCCCCATGGGGCACCCGGCGTGGTGCCGGCAGAGCTAAAATTTTTTAAGTAAAAAGGATGGTAGGGGCATGAGATTCCCTATAAACAAGATAAATGACTTCATCTGGGAGATCCCACCCGGCGTGAAGCCATGCCAAAAGGTGCCCGTCAGGATCTACGCAGACTCGGCGTTGCTGGAAAAGATGAAGACCGACCTCACCTTAGAGCAAGGAGTCAACGTGGGCTGTCTCCCCGGCATATATAGGTGGAGCATAGTCCTGCCAGACGCCCACCAGGGCTACGGATTCCCCATCGGCGGCGTGGCTGCGGTAGATGTAGAAGAGGGGGTCATATCGCCTGGCGGCATTGGTTACGACATAAACTGCGGCGTGAGGGTACTACGCACAAACCTCACGGAGGCTGAGGTGAGGCCAAGGCTGAGGGAGCTGGTAGACGCCATATTTAGGCTAGTGCCCCCGGGGGTAGGCGGCACTGGCCACCTAAGGCTGTCGCCAACAGAGTTCGACAGGGCGCTGGCAGAAGGCGTGGAGTGGGCGGTACAGAAGGGCTACGGCTGGCCGGAAGACATGGAGTACATAGAGGAGAGGGGGTCGTGGAAGCTGGCAGACCCCACAAAAGTGAGCGAGAAGGCCAAGGCCAGGGGGAGAGACCAGCTGGGCACCCTGGGCTCCGGCAACCACTTCCTAGAGATACAGGTGGTGGACAAAATATATGACGAGAAGGTAGCCAAGACCTTTGGCATAGAGCGGGAGGGACAGGTGGTGGTCATGATACACACCGGCAGCCGGGGCTTTGGCCACCAGGTGGCCACAGACTACCTGCTGACCATGGAGAGAAAGATGCGGCAGTGGGGCCTCAACCTGCCAGATAGAGAGCTGGCGGCGGCCCCCCTAAGGGACAGGGTGGCTGAGGACTACATAAAGGCCATGGCCGCCGCCGCCAACTTCGCCTGGACAAACCGCCACGTCATAATGCACTGGGTGAGAGAAGCCTTCAAGAAGGTGTTTGGCTCCCTGGAGAGGGTGGGGCTAGAGCTGGTATACGACGTGGCTCACAACATCGCCAAGCTGGAAGACCACGTGGTAGACGAGAGGGGCACCACAAGACGGGTGTGGGTGCATCGCAAAGGCGCCACGAGGGCCTTCCCACCAGGCAGGCCGGAGATACCCGCCAGATATAGAGAGGTAGGCCAGCCGGTGTTAATACCCGGCTCAATGGGCACAGCCTCTTGGATACTTGTGGGGACGCCGGAGTCCATGACGTTGACCTTCGGCACGGCCCCACACGGCGCAGGCCGCGTGTTGAGCAGAGAGGCCGCCATTAGGATGTACCCACCGCAGAAGGTAAAAGACGAGATGGACAAAAGGGGGATAGTTGTGAGAAGCGCGGAGACCGAGGTAATCAGCGAGGAGGCCCCCTGGGCATACAAAGATGTGGACAGGGTGGTAGAGTCAGCACACCAGGTGGGGTTCGCCAGAAAGGTGGTAAGACAGAGGCCAATTGGGGTGGTCAAGGGCTAGGCGGCAGAAACCACGCCACAACCGCTTCAACACCTCCACCGCACCCTAGAACTTTACCTCAATAAGCCAACAATTAAACATCATAACGGCCGGTGGGTACTGTCGAGCATAGGCGCCGTTCTTTGTCCTCCGTCTAGTCTAAAGGGTAACACCGCGTCAAGTCGCCTTTGTATAGTGCGTAGCCCACTATGACGCCGTCAAACCCCGCGGCTAGCGCCGTCTCTACGTCTCCACATGTCTTGACGCCGCCGGCGTAATAAAGCCTTTTCGCCAGGGTTTTCAACATGGCCACGTCTATGTCTAGCTTTACCCCGCCGCCGGTGCCCTCCACCTCTACCGCCGTAACTACCAACGCGGCGTAGGGGGCGTGGCGTCTCAACAGACTTACCGCCTGTGGCAGACCTGCCGCCTGTCTGGTCCAGCCTTCAGTTAACACATGTCCCCAGCCGTAGTCTATAGACACCACAAGCCTCTCGCCGAATTGCCCAGCCGCCTCCCTAAAGGCTTGGGGGTTTTTGAAGGGGAGGGAGCCCACCACCGCGTATTGGCAGTGGGAGAGAGCCCACCCCACCGCCTCCACGTCTCTAAGGCCGCCTCCCAGCTGACACCTGCCCCCCAACGCGGCGGCCACCTGCCCCGCCGCCTCTATGTTTACCGGCCTGCCGGCCTCGGCGCCGTCTAGATCTACAATATGTACCAACGGCGCCTTTTTAAACCTCTCCGCCAGCTCCAGTGGGTTTCCCACGTAGACATACTGCCCCCGCCTGCCTTGGACACGTTTGACCGCCCTCCCCCCCTCGAGATCTATAGAGGGGATAATCATAACACACCCTTGGTGCTCTGTATGCCCACAGCTGGCGACATGGCCTGCCTGACGGCGAGTCCCAGGGCCTTGTGGGCAGCCTCTATCTTGTGGTGTGGGTCAGAGCCACGCATGTATATATGGATGGTGGCTTTGGCCTCTGTGGCCAGCGTCCTCACCCAGTGGCGAAACATCTGGAGGGGGTAGCCCCCTATCGTTATCTGGGGGATAGAGCCTCTCACCACCCAATACGCCCTCCCCCCCAGATCTACCGCAACAAGCGAAAAGGCGTCGTCCATAGGCACGGCGGCCCAGCCAAACCTGGCGATAGCCTTTCTATCCCCCAGCAGGACGTCTAGCGCTCTCCCCAACGCTATGGCCACATCTTCAACTATGTGGTGGCCGTCATCTAGACGCCTCTTTTCTCTAACCTCCACCCGGCCCCCAAGCCCCGCGTAGAAGAGAAATGTCTCCACCATGTGGCTGAGAAAAGGCATGGGGGTCTCCACATGTGGCGCCCCGCCTGGCGTCAGGGAGATGGAGACATACGTCTCGCCGGTTTCCCTCTGGTAGGACACGCCCTATAAATCTTAAATAATAAATATTTCTAATGCCGGCCGTCCGCATAATACCGTGTCTAGACGTAGACGGCAAGGCTGGGGTGGTGGTAAAGGGGGTTAACTTCGAGGGGGTTAGAGAGGTGGGGGACCCGGTGGAGATGGCTGTGAGATATGAGGAAGAGGGTGCGGATGAGATTGTGATACTAGATATCACCGCCACGCCGGAAGGCCGCGGCACGTTTATAGAGCTGGTGAGAGCTGTAGCCACGGCGGTCACTATCCCAGTGGCTGTAGGCGGCGGCGTGAGGTCTCTAAAAGACGCAGAGGCGTTATTTAAGGCGGGGGCGGACAAGGTGTCTATAAACACAGCCGCAGTGAGAGACCCAAGCCTTGTGTCAAAACTCGCCGAGGAGTTCGGCAGCCAGTCCACAATAGTGGCAATAGACGCCAAGAGGGGGGGAGGGGGGTTTGAGGTATATATAAAAGCCGGAAGGGAGCCCACGGGGCTAGACGCGGTGCAGTGGGCTAGAGAGGTGGAAAGGCTTGGCGCCGGGGAGATACTCCTCACGTCAATAGACCGAGATGGCACCAGGCTGGGGTACGACCTGGAGCTACTAAGGGCGGTGACCACGGCTGTACACATACCGGTGATCGCCTCCGGCGGCGCGGGAGAGCTAACACACTTCCTAGAGGCAGTGAGGGCGGGGGCAGACGCCGTGTTGGCAGCAAGCCTCTTCCACTTCGGCATAATTTCGGTAAGGCAGATAAAGGAGTTTCTCAAAAAACACGGCGTGGAGGTAAGGCCATGAGGCGGCCTATCCCCCGCGAGGCGGTTAAGGCAGTGGAGCCTATAATAGACGACGTGGCTTCTAGAGGCCTAGAGGCGGCTTTAGAGTATTCCCAAAGGCTAGATGGCGTCAAGCCGGAAAAGCCTCTCCTAACGCCTCGCGATGGCGGCAGCCCTGAGGTAGTGGCCGCAGCGTTGAAGACAGCTGAGGCGTTAGAAAGGCTTTATGCACAACTGACGCCTCGTAACGTCGTGGATTATCACGGCGGGGTGTTACGGACAGTGATCTGGAGGCCTGTGACCAGCGTGGCTCTATACGTCCCAGCCCGCTATATCTCCACGTTGGTGATGACGGCAGTGCCGGCGAAGATAGCCGGCGTGGGGAAAATCTACGTCGTCACGCCGCCGAGGGGGGCTACCGACGAGCTTCTAGCTGTGGCCAAGTGGCTGGGGGTAGAGGCGGTGTTACAGCTAGGAGGCCCACATGGCCTTGCCTACGCCGTTTTTCACCTAGGTGTAGACATGGTGGCGGGGCCGGGGGGTCTTTACGTACAGGCGGCGAAATACGTCCTCTCGCAACACGTGGGTATAGACGGCATAGAGGGCCCCACAGAGCTGGTGACATACGCCGAGGGGGTGCCGCCCGGGGTAGCCGCCGCCGGCGCGTTAGCCCAGTTGGAACACGGCCCGGCCTCCACCGCATATGTCCTGTCGCCAGATGGGGGGCTGTTGAGAGCTGTGGAGGAGATATACCGCAGGGAGAGGACATCCTCCATGGGCCCCCTAGAGGTGAGGAAGGTGGCTGACTACAGAGAGGCGGCGGAGGTGATAGACAGCATTGCGCCGGAGCATCTAGAGGTTTGGGGGAGGCGGGAGCTGGCCTATATGGTGAAAAACGTGGGCGCCGTGTCTGTCAACATGGCCAGCCCCTATCTAGACTACGCCGCCGGAATCTCCCACGTGTTGCCTACAGGCGGCGCCGCGAGGTGGCGCGGCATATTGACGCCAGCTACCTTCATGAAGCCAATCGGCATAGCCGAGGCGATAGGCCACCTAGAGCTACTCCAAGCCGCCGAAATACTGGCAAAATACGAGGGCTTCCAAAAACACCACGAGGCGTTACAAGTACACAAAAATAAGTGGGACCGCAGCTTTGTTTAAACCTCCTTTGTCACGAGCGCCGGCCGCCTAGATGCCGTCTGGCGTCTTCCTCAGAGAGAGCTGAAAAGAACCCCACACCTCCGCCTTGTACACAAGCCTGATCTTTAAACACAGTAGAGCACCTAAATCCTAAAGCATACGCCGCAGCTACAAACCTCACACACACTACTAGAATAAGGAAAAAAAGAGTTTGGGGAGATTTCACATTACGGCTTTACTGCCGCATTGAACGGAAACGACTGGCCGCCGCTTAGTATCACTCTGCCGGGTACCATAGTGCCCGGCGTTAGTGTAACACCCGATACAGAGCCGAATAATTCTTTTTGTTCACCAACTGCTACTTTTACTGGC
>JBKBOT010000013.1:0-13034 GCA_046293555.1 Pyrobaculum sp.
TTGTGAGGGATCTTTCCCGCAGTTTTTAAAGCCGGCGGGATTTTTAAAAAGTTTATACACTTGTTGAAAGACGGTTTGTTGACACTATGTTCTTATATATACGAAGGGTCAGAATAGCTTTGAGATATGTTGTAATCTTTTGCCCATCGTCGGGCTGGCTCTGTTGTTTGTAAAACCTTCCGACGGCATGTCTAGAAACGTCACAACCACCCCCATGGCTATGACGGCGGCTTTAAATAAAAGCCGCATTCAGCTTGACTCAGACCGCCTCCTTGTGGGTAGTATTGTTTTTAAAAACGACACTCTCATTCATATGTATTAATGCCGACGTTGGGTCTGCCGATGGTTGTTTTGGCTGTTACCACATCTGTTGCCATCTCGCCATTGGTTTTATCGTGTTGGGGCGTATGTGGTGGGCTGTGGCGAGGTGGCTTGCTATATTCACACCTCTTCTTGTTTTTACAGATCTGGGCCTCAGGTTTGTAGAAACTTAAATCGGCTCTCATATTGACAGGGGCGTTAATACCTATAGCCATAGCTCCAAAGGCCCCCCATAGCCGCCGTAGGCATTATTAAAGGTTTAACAGACGTGACGCACATAAAGTAACCCCCGCCTCTCTACAAGCACATAGCCTAGTTTCCATGCTGGTGACGTCTTGTTTGTGGCGACACAGGGGTGTCGTTATTTGGGCTTTATGGAAACTCCGCCGTTTTTGTGGCGGCAGCTTATTTTCTCCCCACAGCTACTAACAAGGGGAAGCGCTTCTCTACTGCCACTTGGAATTTTAGCCCCAACACTCTTTCCATACACGTCTTAGTGCAGCCGTGACTGCCCACCAGCGGCATTCTCTCTTGGTCTACCTCTACGGCTATAAAGTGGCCCCCGGGCTTAAGGGCTTTGTGTATCTCGTCTATAGAGGGCTCGTGGGGGCCCCAGTGGTGTAGTGTAAAGAGGGCCACGGCGACGTGGAAAGACTCTGGGCGTATGGGGAGGGCGAAGCTGACTCCCGCCAGAGAGATCCCCGGTGCCCTCCTCTGTGCGTATTTCAACATGTGGACTGACGCGTCTATACCCACCGCCACGTAGCCGGCTTTCTCCAGCCGTTGTAAAAGGGGGCCGTTGCCAGAGCCTATCTCTAACACCAAGCTCCCCGGCCTCGCCAGGCGTCGGACTAACGCCATGGCTGTGGCGTACGCCCAGTTGAAAACCCCCATGGAGACCAACAGGTTGTAAAAAGCGGCGGACCTGGCCCCAAAGGTCTCAAACTCCATGTAGAAACCTTTATTTATTATTTTTATGTGTGGCCCCGTGAGGCTTTTCATCGTCTCTAACCGCCTCCCCGTGGCTGTAGTGGAGAGAGAAAACGGGTTTGAGGTGAGGGAGGCTGTGGGCGGTCTCGCCACGGCGGTTAGGTCTTTCCTAAAGGCCACTGACGGCGGGGGGCGGCTGGGGTTTGAGAAAGTGACGTGGGTGGGGTGGTCTGGGGTGAGAGCAGAGAGAGAGGGCGAGGAGGTGAGGGGGAGGCTTAGGGAGATGGGGCTGACGCCAGTTCCTCTCACGGGGGAGGAGGTGTCTCTCTTCTACGAGGGGTTCTGCAACGCCACCCTGTGGCCTCTCTTCCACAGCTTTACTGTATACACCCAATTCGACAGGGCGTATTGGGAGGCCTACGTGAAGGTAAACCAGAAATACGCCGAGGCTGTAGCCTCCCTGGCGGAGCCCGGCGATTACGTCTGGGTGCATGACTACCACCTAATGCTGGTGCCTGCCATGCTTCGAGACCTCTCTCCAGACCTCGCCGTGGGGTTTTTTCTCCACATCCCCTTCCCCCCCGCCGAGATATTTCAGCTAATGCCCCCACCCTGGAGAAACGCCATCCTGGAGGGAGTCCTCGCCGCAGACCTGGTGGGCCTCCACATACATGAATATGTCAACAACTTCCTGCGGAGTGTGGCCAAGTTTTTAGGCTATAGGACCGAGGCCGGCGTGATATATGCAGGCGGCAGAAAGACGAGAGTGGGGGCCTTCCCCATCGGCATTGAGTTCGACCAGTTTTACAACTCCTCCCTTGACCCGCAGGTGGCGGCTCAGATAGGGGAGCTGAAAACACGCCTCAGGGGGCTAAAGGTGGTGTTTTCTATAGACAGGCTGGATTACACCAAGGGGGTTCTCAACAGGCTGCAGGCTTGGGAGAGGTTTCTCCGGCAGCATCCAGAGTGGCGGCGGAGGGCGGTCTTCATACTGGTGGTAGTGCCTTCCCGCACCGGCGTGCCGCAATATGACGCCATGCGGCGGGAGATAGAGAGAGCTGTGGGGAGGATAAACGGCGAGTTTGGCGAGGTGGACTGGGTCCCCGTGGTGTATATATCGCGTTTTATCCCCACCCCCACGTTGTTAGCACTATACAACGTGGCAGACGTGGCGTTAATCACGCCCCTAAGAGACGGCATGAACCTAGTGGCTAAGGAGTATGTAGCCTCCAGGAGGAATTGCGACGGCGTGCTTATCTTAAGCGAAACCGCCGGCGCAGCCCACGAGCTATATGAGGCACTTGTGGTAAACCCTAATGACGAAAGCGGCGTGGCTGCCGCAATAGCCACGGCGTTGGAGATGGGCAGGGAGGAGCAATGTGGGAAAATTGCGAGAATGCAGGAGAGGTTGAGACAACACGACGTGGTGAAATGGGCTGTGGATTTCATACAGTCTCTCTCCATAGCTCATAGCGATAACTCAGAGGCGGCGGGCCGGGCGGCTTTGCTCAACGTAGAGGAGGTGGTGGGGAGGTTCCTCAAGTCGCGCAGGAGGCTTCTCCTTCTAGATTACGACGGCACCCTCCTGCCTCACTACCCCTATACATATCAAGCTGTGCCAGATCAAGACCTCTTGAAGCTACTAGAAAGACTGGCGGCGTTGTCCACAGTGGCTGTAGTCAGCGGGAGGACTAAAGAGTTTCTAGAGGCCTGGCTGGGCAAACTCCCCATATGTCTAGTGGCGGAACACGGCGCATATGTGAAAGAAGGTGGGGAGTGGCGCCAGCTGTTCCCCTTTGACACCAGCTGGAAGACAGCGGTGAGAAAAATCATGGAGGAGTTTACAGACGCCACGCCTGGGTCGTACATAGAGGAGAAGGAGTCTTCTATAGCTTGGCACTATAGAAACGTAGACCCCCAGATAGGCGACGCCGCCGCCGGCAGGCTTGTAGAGGCTCTCTCCGGCGTGTTGACAGGCACCACGGCGTCTGTGGTGAGGGGGAGGAAGGTGGTGGAGGTGAGGCCCGCCGGCGTCAACAAAGGCGCGGCCGCCAGATATCTCGTGGAGAGGCTAGGCCCAGACTTCGTCCTGGCTGCCGGCGACGACGCCACAGACGAGGATATGTACAAGGCGGTGGGGCACGAGGGGGTGACAATAAAGGTGGGCCGTGGGGACACGGCGGCGAGGTACTACGTCCCTACCTACAGGAAGTTAAGAGAGCTGCTCGCCAGACTGGCGTCACCCGGCGGCTGACATCCTTCTGGCTATCGCCTCCGCGAGGCCTACTGCAGACAGGCCCCTGGCCTTTTCCCTCGCCTTTCTCCCCATCTCTCTCCTCACCTCCTCCCGTGTTGTCAACATGTCTACCCACCTCACCACGCCCTGGATGTCGTCTGAATTTCTGAGATAGATGCCATCCACGCCGTTGGATATATGGCAAGACGCCCTGGAGGATGGCGACGCCGCCACCGGCACGCCGCCGTAGAGAAACTCCAGCGCCCGTATCCCAGCGGGCTCGTGGTGGGAGAGATCTACCCCCGCCAGCGACGACTTTATCAAGGCCGGGACCTCCCCAGGTCTCTCCACATAGATGACGTTAGGCCTTTGTCTCAACCTTTCTGCCGCCTCCCCCCTCCCGGCTACCGCCAGCGCTATGCCCCTACCCTCTAGCTCTTCTGCCAGTCGCGCCAGCCCCCTCACGTTTTTCTCCTCCTCCAGAGGCCCTATGTAAGACACCACGTTTCCGAACTGCCGGGGGGATGCCCCCTCTATGGCCTCAGCCAGCTCCGGGTCGAGCCAGTTCCTACTCTCCAGTATCTTCTCCGGCGGCGTTCGCAACTGTCGTAACTCCTCCGCCTCCTCCCGGCAGCTTGCCACCACCAGATCCACATTTCGGATAATGGCGGGCATGTTTAGAGATGTCCACATGGCCCGCGACGCCGCCTCTATGGGCCTCCCCCTGGCCCTCCCCATGTAGAACGGGATATATACATACGCCGTCTTTCTCACCGCCTCTCCCGCCGCCGCCAGAGACCTCTTTATGGACGCCCACTTGGCCACCTCCTCGGGGCCATTCCAGAAGCTGGAAAAGACCACCACGAGGTCTAGGCCGTAGGTTTCCTCCAGCTGGGAGAGGATCTTGGCGAAGCCTCTAAAGCTCACAGCTGGGTGTAACAACGGCTTTATGCTTAACACCCTGACTGCCGGCAGGCCTGAGGGGTCCTCCCGCAGCTCCACATAGCCAAACTCGCTTCTCTCCACCACCTCGGCTACCTCCAGCTGTCTGCCGTCATGGTAAACCCCCGCCACCAGCCACGCCCGGTGGCCTAGCTTCAAGAAGGCCCTAGCCAATATGGCCGCAGCCCTGTGGGAATCCTCCCAGTCTGAAGTCTGTGGCGCCACGACGGCGACATTCATCTCTTTTTCAACGCCTCCACTATAATTAACGCCACAAGTGCTGCCACAAGCCCCCAGGTGATGGGGGTAAGCATGATGCTTAGAGTGGCCACGTTGATGCCCCCCTGCTCTAACGCAAAGGTGACCACGGCGAGGTAGAGAAGCACCCTGATGTATTCAGCCACCGGCGTCGCGTCTCTAGAGAAGGCGCCCTTGTGGATATACTCGGCGAAGCCGTCTACCAGTATGAAGCCAATTATGGCAATTATGAAAAACTTCACAAAGCCGAAGACGTATGTATCTATGATGTGTAGCAGCTCTCGGTGGATCTCTAGATTTCCCACACTGTATGCAAAATAGGCCGCTGCCGCCAAAAGGGATAACATGTAGATCAGCCAGGCGGCCACGGAGCCGAAGAAATCGCCCGCCGTGTAGCCAGATCTCAACAACGCCCGTCCGATATTGAAGTTTCTAAACCAGTCGTCTACCCCCACCCTCCTGAAAAACCGCCGGAATACAGACCTGACGGCTTTCCCCAACAGGAACCCCGCTACGGCGCCTGCTATAGACACGGCGGCATATATCAACACCTCTAGTTCCATACGCAACACAACGGGGAAATATTTAAAGGTAGAAAATTGTGTATGGAGTTTAGGTTCTACACCGCGTACTACCTCTCGCTGTATGCCAAAATGCGGGCGTGGACGCTCAGAGAGCTTCTAGAGGGGATAGAGAGGGCAGATAGAAACACGTTATTTCACCACCTTTTCCACACCGTGAGAGCTAAACACTTACTGCCGCCGCGGTACCACCACGACTTCGCCCGCTGGGTGGGAGAAGAGGTGGGAGACGAGGAGCTGGCAGCAGAGCTTTCGGACATATCTGGAGCCGAGCCGGCCACTATTGAGGACATAAGGAGAGAGCTAGTAGAAATACTCCAGCCCAAGGCAGACGACAGGCGGGGGAAGTCTAACTTCGTCTTTGTGGCTATGGAGCCCGTGGTGGTGGAGACCAGCCATGTGGCAAAGACGCCGGAGGAGCTACTAGACTTGATACAAGTCGTGCCGGGGGAGAGCGTTGTCTACCATTTTGTCACCAGGCGGGTGTTAGAGGGGGCGCCGAAAAACGATTTCTCCACCTGGCTGGAGGGAGTTGGCCGCCTCAAGGCGGCTAGAGAGTTGTCGCAAATAGACCCGCTGATTTACAACAGCGAGGAGGCATTGAGGAGGGAGATAGTCAAAGTGCTAGAAAAATATGTATGAATATATAGAATACGTCGGGAGGCAGGAGGTAGAGGCTATATACAGCCTGGCGGAGAGGCTACAAGACCTCTCTATACTCCACATAAACTCCACGCCGGCTGGCGGCGGCGTCGCCGAGATACTACAGCGGATGGTGCCATTAATGCGGCGGCTAGGCCTTAGAGTAGACTGGAGGGTAATAAGAGGCGACGACGAGTTCTTCACAGCCACAAAGGCCTTTCACAACGCCCTCCAGAACGCAGACATGCAGGTAGAGGCGAAATACTACGCGGTGTACGAGAAGTGGCAAGAAATAAACGCCAACGAGGTCGATCTAGATTACGACGTGGTTTTTATCCACGACCCCCAGCCCGCCGGCCTTGTGAAATACAGGATGAGAGGGGTCTGGATCTGGCGTTGCCACATAGATCTCTCCACGCCTAATCTAGAGGTGTGGAGTTTCCTCAGGCGATATGTCTCGCAGTACCACGCCGCCATATTTCACATACCGGAGTTCGCCAGAGACGACCTCGACATACCACAGTTTATAATCCCCCCATCTATAGACCCCCTGGCGCCAAAAAACGTGGAGATTCCCCTAACTACAGTGGGGCGTGTCCTCAAGAAATTTGACGTAGATCCAGAAAGACCGCTGGTGGCACAAATATCGCGGTACGACAGGGCTAAAGACCCAGTGGGCGTAATTACTGCCTACCGTCTCGCCAAGAGACATATACCAGACTTACAGCTGGTCTACCTGGGCAGCCCCGCTTACGACGACCCAGAGGGGGAGGAGGTATATAGAGAGACTCTCGCAGCCGCGGGGCAAGACAGAGATATACACCTCTTGATGTTGCCGCCAGATAGCCACGTGGAGGTAAACGCCTTTCAACGCGCCGCCGATGTAGTTATGCAGAAGTCAGTAAGGGAGGGCTTCGGCCTTACGGTAAGCGAGGCCCTGTGGAAGGAAAAACCCGTCGTCGGCGGGAAGGCCGGGGGGATAAAAATACAGGTGATACACGGCGTGACGGGCTTTCTCGCCACGTCGCCAAGAACTGCCGCACATTACCTCACCCTCCTCCTAAGAGAGGAGAAATTAAGAAAAGAGATGGGGGCCGCGGGGAGAGAACACGTGCGGAGAAATTTCCTCATCACACATCACATAAGACGTTATCTAATGGCCATAGCGTATCTAGCCAAGAGACATAATAAGGTCGGGCCCTGAAGCTAAACGCCTATATAATTTTTTAAGAATGCTTTCTGATATTTAAAGTTTACAAACCATTTAAAGTACATTAAATCATTATATATAATGAAAATAATATTTATATACAGATAAAAACACATGTTTATGTCTGGGTTAGGGCTATTTAAAGAACTTTGGAAGAACGAGAGGGAAAATCCCGAGAAGTTTTGGAACATACGTGTAGAGGAGTCGATGGAATATATCTACTGGTTTAAAAAGTGGGATAAGGTCCTCGAGTGGGATTATCCCAAGTTCTCATGGTTTAGAGGTGGGAGGACTAACGTGGCTTATAACTGTCTTGACTATAAGCTAAAAAAACACGGGCCTAAACCCGCCTATATTTATGAAAACCCAGAGCTGGGGCTAAGGCGTGTGGTGACTTACAGCGAGCTTTACGACATGGTTAAACAATACGCCGCCGCCCTACGGGGATTTGGGATAAGAAGGGGGGATAGGGTCATGCTTTATCTGCCCAACTCAATCGAGGCGGCGGCGATGATTTTAGCCGCCGCAAGAATTGGCGCCATATCGGTCACGGTATTTGCCGGGTTCTCGCCAAGAGCGGTGGCAGACAGAATTGAGCTAACTACCCCAAGGCTTATCTTCACTCAAGACTATCTGTCACGAAGGGGGAAATTAGTGGGGTTAAAAGAAAATATCGACAAAGCCCTGGCTCTCGCGCCAGAGGCGTCTAGAGGCGTCAAGGTGGTAGTGAAGAGGGCTATGCCCAAGCTAGAGCTTCAGCTAACAGAACGAGACATGTTGCTAGAGGACTTTCTAAAGCTAGGCAGCGGCGAGAGTGGCGACTATGTGGAGATAGAGGCCACAGAGCCTCTTTTCGTCATGCCCACCTCCGGCACTACGGCCAAGCCAAAGCCCGTAGTACACGTCGCCGGGGGGTATCAAGTCTGGAACTACTACTCCGCCAAGTGGGTCTACGGCCTAGCTGAAGACGACGTTGTGTTTAACACCTCCGATATAGGCTGGATAGTGGGACAGAGCTACATAGTCTTCGGCCCGTTGTTGGCAGGAGCCACCGCCATACTTTACGACGGCACGCCGGACTACCCCCACCCAGGCGTCTGGTGGGAGGTAGTTACAAGAAATAAAGCCACGCTGATCTGGACCTCCCCCACCGGCGCCCGTATTCTTAGAAAAATCGGCGAGAAAGAGGCGGAGAAATACGACCTCTCTTCAGTCCGCCGCGTCGTCACTGCAGGCGAGGTGTTAAACCCAGAGGTGTGGCACTGGCTATACAACGTCTTTGGCCAACGCATCCCAATAATAGACCACATGTGGCAGACAGAAACCACCGGCGCACTCTTTGGCTACCCCTACGGCCTACTTGGCGACGAGGTCAAGAGGTACATAAAGCCCGGCTCGGCGGGCCTCCCACTGCCGGGGGTAGAGCCCGTGATTCTAGACGAGGCCGGTAGAGAGTTGCCGCCTGGCGAAAAGGGCGCGTTGTATCTCAAGAGGCCCTTCCCCGGCCTAACCCCCACGCTGTGGGACAGCTTTGAGAGATACGTCCAGTCCTACTGGGCTAAGGGGATGTACTACACGGGGGACTCCGCCTACATAGACCAAGACGGCTACATCTGGTTCGCCGGGAGAGCCGACGAGGTGTTAAAAATAGCTGGACATAGAATTGGGACAATAGAAGTAGAAAACGCCTTAGTAAGCCACCCAGCCGTAGCAGAGGCAGGCGTCTGCGGCATCCCCGACGAGATCCGTGGTGAGGTAATCGCAGCCTTTGTTGTCCTCAAGCCTGGATATACGCCTAGCGAACAACTCAAGAGAGAGCTGATTGAACACGTGAGAAAGACCTTTGGCCCAATTGCAGTCTTTAGAGACATACAGTTTGTCAACATGCTACCTAAGACGAGAAGCGGCAAAATCATGCGGAGAGTAATGAAAAGGCTCTTCTTAGGACAAGACTTAGGAGACCTCTCCACACTAGAAGAAGAGGCGTCGGTAGAAGAAATAAGAGAGGCAGTAGAAAAAATGAAAAAACTCGGCTAAATCCCCCAACTCCCCACATTTTGACCACTAGATGGGTTTTTCCTGGCTGTTTACGTCTACACTATTCCTTATGGTGTCTGGCGGCTGTTAAACCTAATGGCATAAGGCCTCTATCTAACAGTAAGGAAACTTAAAGTACCGCAACACCCCCAGGGATGTTAAACTGAAAAACTACTAAACTCTCCCAACAAACTAGAAAACAGCCCATACATGCTCTAGTCAGCCTCAAGGCCTCTATGCCTCACGACATTATTTCGACAGCCGGCCTTTCCACAAGTTAGCTGAGGAATAGAAATTTTTGAGAAGTCGACATGTTTTACTTTCAATTAAAATTAATATGGCTTTATTTATTTAACGAGATAGAAATGTTTAAATATTAGGTAATAACTAGATTTGTATGAAAGTGTTAGCTGTGGGATATTTTCTTTCTGCATTTAATGCGCTTGCCCTCACCCCGCTAGGCCTATATCTATTCTTCCCCGCATTGGTAACGTATCCTGTCTCTATTGTCTTAAGAGGGTTGGGCTGGCGTAGGCTTAGGGAGAGGTTGGGCTCTCTAGGTAGCTTATACATGGCACTCTGGACGTTAGGCCCCGTCACCTACATATCTATCTTGTTATCTTTTTTTGGAGAAGTTAGGCCTTTGATATATTTGGCAACAGCCACCTGGGCTTTTTACTCAATTCTCGAGGCCACGCTGTACGTCACAGCCGCCAAAAACTTTACAAAAGTCTTCCTCCTCTCGCCTATTAGCTTAGTTGGGGTGGCCTTAGTAACCATCTCAGTAGTAAACGCCACCTTGCCGCCTGTCTCGAAGGACTCAACTACACGTGGGGGCACTAGGAGAAGGGGGATTAAGAAAAGGGGGATTACCGACGTCTCTTAAGAAGCAGCAGTGTCGCCACGGCGGCGGCAGCCACAACGGCGATGGCTAGAGCCAACATCTCGCCGCCTCGGTCTACAGTTGGCGTAGTGGTAGCCGTGGCCCCAGTTGGCTGCTGTATTGCGTCTATTAGCCTCTCTAATGTGGCTAAGTACTGTTTCTCAAAGGACACTGTCACCACTTTTGGCTCCACGCCGGCTGACCTCGCCTTTTCTACAAACTGATCTACTATCCTTAGCCTCTCGCCTCTCGTCACTGCCGCCACCGCGGGGGCCCCCGCCTTGAGGTATTCAACCGCCTTGTTTAAATCCTCCGGCGTGGGGGGCACCCCCGGCTCCTTAATCACCACCACGATATCCCTATAGCCGAGCCAATACAGCAGATACTGGGCCATTGGCGTAATGGCCACCGCCCTGCCGGAAAACCTACGCTCCAGCGCCTCCAGCCTTGCTAAAAACTCGCCGCTCGGCTTTAAGCCAGTTGCCCCAGCCACCTTCTCTACAAGAAGGCGGACGTTAGGCGGATAGACCCCATGGTCATGCATATTCACATGTTCATGTTCGTGTTTATGGTCGTGATGGTCGTGCTCGTGTTCATGTTCGTCGGCCTCCCTGAGGGTTATCTCCTTGTTGTCGTATGTTAGATATTTCTGGATTTTTGTGACGTCGATTACCTTCGCCTTGATTTCTCCCGTTTTTGCCAACTCGGCGATTTTTAGCTCGAAGGCCGCATGCATGGTGTTTATAATCACGTCGTTTGGCCCCAGGTTTTTCAAAAAGGCCAAGTCCTCCGGGGTGAGTTGATACTCGTGGGGATCTCCAACGCCCTTTGTTAATAACACCACGGTGGCGTCGGGGAAGGCCTCCCTCAAAACCACGTCATACGCCGGAAAGGTGGCCACAATTGTAGCCGCCGAAACCCATAGCGCTGCCAGCAGTACGGGGATGAGTCCACGCATAGGTGGAAAAACGTCCCCATATTTAAACCTTGTGCACGGAGCGCCGAAGAGAGCCCAGAGGAAAGTGAGCCAACGTGCACGCAAATCATAACGACAAGCCTTTCTATCCCATGAAAAACGCCACATCTGCCAAGTTTTATAGCGGCCCCCCTACCTTACATAGATAGAGGCAACCCCTCCGCCTAGAGGGATTTACAACTCAAGCAGACCAACAATTAGACGTGGCTAGTAGTAACAAAAAGACGGGAGCTGAGGGAGAAGCTTACGCCGTCTGGCTTCCACCTTTTTCTTGTCACAACTGCCCACGACAACATGTCTATATGAGACGTAATTTTCTTAACCCTAGCCACCAGGAGAGACAGCTGCGCCGAGTTGACCCACGCGATGGCAGTGAGGTAAAGATGTGTGGTGGAAGTCCTGGACACAAATAGCCAAAACCAATAAACGTCCGGGGAGCGCATGGGGAGAGTTAAAATTTAATACCAAGACTTGTCCATATGGTGTCCGCCAAAAAGCCGCCGCAGGTTAACAGGCCGGGCTGGATCAACGTCGTGATTACCTCCTTCCGTGAGGAATTTAGGCAGTACCTCTCCGCCCATCTACTGCGGTATGTAGTTATTGCGAATTTCTCCATCCCGCTTCTTATCATGGCCGTCGCTCTATATCTCGCGTGGGCATATGCGGACACCCCACAGTCGGCACCACAGCTGGGGTTTGTGGCCGCCGCCGTCTTATTTCTGCCGGGGTTTTCTACCCTAATTGCCGCCGCCTGGTCTTTCGCCAGCCTAGAAAAAGACGGCAGGAGGCCCGCCGCGGTTTATCTTGGAAAAGGCCTAGCCTCAATAACGCTAGGCCTTATCTCCTTACTGATCGTCATGGCCATCCTTGCCTTCTGGCAGTCGTATTACGCCAGCGGGCGTCTTGACATACAGCTCTTTCTAGCGGCGATTTCTTTCGCGTCAGTTTTGTCTAGCTCTGCGGCTGGTGCCCTCCTCGCGGCTTTAACTAAAAACGTCGTGGCGACGGCGCTATTGGGAGGCCTAGCCGCCCCGGCTGCCCCCTACATAGCTCTGGCGCTGTGGCTCGCCAGATATGCGCATGTAGATGTGGGACTCCGCCACCTCGTGGCCATGTCTACAATAATTTCAGCCGCCCTCATGTTGTTCTACCCGTTGTTCATCCTGGCGGCTGGGAGGCTTACAGAAAGGCGGGCTAAGAGAGTCGGCTAGCTGACGGCATCTGCCAGAGCCAACGGCCGCGTTGTATTATGGCACCTCCCCCACGTCGCCGCCATCTCCGTCTTTCCCCATGTGGTCACTCCAGTCTACACCTCCTGTATACCACTCGCCAGTGATGCCACCGCCGGGAGTTATCCACCATGTTGCCAAACCTGTCGTAGCCTGAGCGGATCCCCACCGTGGCTGAGGAGGCCAACATGGGGCCCACCGTCCTCTAGCACCTTGCCGGAGATGGATAACGCCATTGTGGATCGCCCTGTTGTTCCAAACGGCCCCACATGCACTATGCCAGATACGTTGTCGAGCCTATTGCCGGCACTTAGAGCGGCATCCCGGCGCCGCTACACGCCAGCTCGTTACCACTCACCACGCCGTCAGATCTGCTAGACAGCTGTCTTGTCTCGCAGTGCCTTTACGCCACCATTTGCGAAATGCATATACCCCCACGTCGGCACCCCCACGGCGATTCCAGTCCACCTCAGACCCCCACACAGCCCCCGGCTAGATCTCGGCGTGTAGAGCCACAAACCCACCGCCGCAGTCTAGCGCAACCTCACCCTCCCTAACGTACCTGCCGTCCCTCTTAGAGACCTTAAGAGAGGGGTCGTGTTGTCAGACCCCACTGACGTGGTCATAGTGCCCCCATCTAAGATCCACGCCATCACCCATGCGCCCACGGCGATAGCTTCCGGCCAGACCGTGGCGGCGTGGAGGTAAAACCGCATTCTGGTATAGCCAAAATCTGTGAATATCTTTAAAATTTATAAATATCCTTAATTTAGATACTATGTCTCAAAA
>JBKBOT010000013.1:13133-42729 GCA_046293555.1 Pyrobaculum sp.
AAATGTTAATACTGGTGGCAGCTATAGTTATAGTTCTGGCAGTAGTTCTACTTCTCCAGTTTCAGACACCTCCACAGACCCCCACGCCAACTCCCACACCTCCACCCACGCCACCTCCACAGACCCCGGCGCCAACTCCAGCGCCTCCCCCCGCGCCGCCGGCGTATAAGTTTATAATCTATACGGGCGGCACAGGTGGCACCTATTACCCCGTCGGCACGAGGCTTGGAGAGCTTGTCAACAAGTACGCGTCGCCGATGTCTGCAGACGTGCGGACTAGCGGCGCCTCTGTGGCTAACGCCAACGCGCTGGCGGCTGGCGACGGCAATATCGCCTTTATACAAAACGACATTGCCTACTACGCCTACCACGGGCTGTACATGTTTGAAGGGAGGAAGATAGGCCTCGCGGGCGTGGTGTCGTTATATCCAGAGACCATCCAGATTGTAGTCCTAGCCGACAGCCCCATCAAGTCGGTATATGACCTCGCCGGCAGGAAGGTGGCGGTAGGCGCCACTGGCTCCGGCACCGCGGTAAACGCAGAGCAGATCCTCAAGGCGGCTGGCGTTTGGGACAGGGTGGAGAAAGTCTACGCTGCATTCACCGAGGCCGCCCAGATGCTTAAATTGAGGCAGGTGGACGCAGCCTTTATTGTGGCTGGGTACCCCACCTCCGCTGTGGTAGAGCTAGCCACCACGACGCCAGTACGTCTAGTAGAGGTGCCAGATGACGTCTACCAGAAGCTCCGCCAGGAGGGCTACCTCTTTTTTGTCCGCCAGACGGTGCCAAAAGGTACCTACAACGGCCTTGATAGCGACGTGAAGACCCTGGCGGTGATGGCAATCATAGTGGTGAGAAGCGACGTGCCTGAAGATGCCGTCTACCACCTCCTGAAGACTCTAGATACAAATCTTGCCGAGTTTAGAAACGCCCACGCCAGGGTGTCTAACTTCGCCATAGAGAAGGCGCTAGAGGGCATGTCCATACCACTCCACCCAGGCGCCGTGAGGTTCTATAGAGAGAAGGGGATATCTATACCCAGTGAACTTCTGCCGCGGTGACCTACTGGCGGTAGTGGCTATAATCATGTCTCTCTTTTTCCCCGTGTCATATGTAGAGATCTCTATAGACGGCGTGGAGAGAGTATACCCACCTGGAGTTAACTTCACCATTACGTATATCCACAGCATAGAGAAGACGGCCGTGGTGGAGCGCTATATCGCCACGGCGGGGGGCATATATCTCGACGGCAGGCTTCATGTAGGCAGGCGGATACATTACTACTTCATCCCAGCCAACAGGGCGGCCGTCGTGCTAGAAAGGCCACACGACGTGGCGAAAGACCTGGCGATAGAGATAAAGACGGCCCCCCTGGCGGAATACGTCACACACGTCTTCCGATGAGGTGGATAATCTACACGGCCGCCATCGCCATCGCGGTCTTTGAGCTAGGCTTCCAGATGGGGTTTTTCTACTATCTCTACACCCTGGGCGTGCCCTATCTCCCGGCTACACTCGACGTACAGCAAGTCCAAGCTGCAGTCATGGCGTTAACGCTAGTGATAATCTTCTTGACGAAACCCCTAAGAGGCCGCCCCCTCTACGGCGGGGTGCTAGCCGCGCTGGGCTTCACCTCTTTTATCTACATCTTTGTAGTATTTCAAGAACTTATATACAGGGTGGGGCTCCCCACCCCCCTCGACCTGGCCATGGGCATACTCGCCATAGCCCTAATGCTCGAGGCCACCAGGAGGGCGGCAGGGCCCGTCTTGCCGCTAGTGGCGCTAGCCTTTTTGACATATGGCCTGTGGTACGGCGTCGCCACTTACTCACATACAGAAAACCCCCTAGCCAGAGCCGTGGCGGTATTAATTAACCACCTCTACCTAGCCAAAGAGGGGATATTCGGCACCCCCCTATTCGTAATGGTGACCTACGTCTACGCCTTCGTCCTCTTCGGCGCCTTTCTCGAAAAGCTGGGCATAGGGAGCTACATCACCAACTTCGTGTTGTCACTCCTCGGCAGGAAGCCAGGTGGGCCCGCCAAGGTGGCCGTGGTCTCCAGCGCACTTATGGGCACGGTAAGCGGCTCTTCTGTAGCCAACGTGTTGACTACAGGCACCTTCACCATCCCCATGATGAAAAAGGCAAAAATGCCCCCAGAGATGGCCGGCGGCGTCGAGGCGTCAGCCTCTACCGGCGGCCAGCTCATGCCCCCCATCATGGGCGCCGCCGCCTTCGTGATGGCAGAATTTCTAGGCAGGCCATATAGAGACGTAATGATATCTGGCTTCCTCCCCGCGGCACTCTATTTCTTCAGCATGTATCTATTCATAGACTTCTTCGTGAAGAAGCTAGGGATAAAGCCCCTCCCACAAGAAGAACTCCCCGTAGCCCGCAGGCTGGCACGACAGCTCTACCTATTTGCCCCCATACCGCTTATAGCCTACCTACTGATTGTAGGAATCCCCCCACAACACTCCGCCATCGCCGCATTGACCGTAGCGATAGTGGCCTCCATAGCCGCCAAGCCGCTCTCCAGAGGCACAAAGGCGGTCATAACCACCACAGTTGCGGCCATAGGGCTCGCCCTAGCCGCCACAGGCGTCAACATCTACACCGTCATCTTACTACTCGGCGTCTTGACCATAATAGCCGTGGCGGCCGTGGGGCTACTATATAGAAAAGCCAGAGACCTCGCCAGACTGGCCTTCGACGCAGTTGTCTCGGCAGGCGTGACAGTGTCTACAGTCTTTCTCGCAGCCAGCGTCGCCGGCGTCATACAAGGCGTCCTGACATACACAGGGCTAGTCACCTCCATAGGCGACATGTTGATCAGATGGACTGGAGGAAACCCCCTGGCCCTACTATTCGTCACCATGGCCATCAGCCTCGTCCTCGGCATGGGCGTACCCACCACCGCCAACTACATAATCACCTCCCTAGTCTCAGCCAGCGCCGTGGCATACGCCATCTCCAACCTAGGCTACGACTACGCCAGCGCGCTACTTGCTGCACACTTCTTTGTCTTCTACTTCGGCATACTGGCTGACGTCACGCCGCCAGTAGCCCTAGCGGCATACGCCGCCTCCACTCTTGCAGGCAGCCACTTCTTCCGCACGGCGCTATACGCCACAAGATTCGCACTAGCCGGCTACCTGGTGCCCTACATGTTTGCCCTACATCCACCCATGTTGGCAGCCACAGTGACACAATGGACAGCCGACACCATCCTCTCCATAGCACTAAACACCACCTCAGCCATCGTGGGGATATACCTACTCGCAGGAGGGGTAGTAGGCCATCTAGGCGGCCCCCTCCCCACCTGGATAAGAACGGCACTAGTAGCCACAGCCGTGCTAACAATCATAACAAACCCCTACGAAACGCCAGCAATACTAGCCATAGCCACAACAGCCCTAATCGCCACCCACCTCAAATACCGCACACAAAAAACCACAACACCACAACCACCCACCAACACAATAAAACAATCTTAAAGCCGCCATTAAATGTAGAGTTAATAAACTAAAGATGCGGTGTTATAAATGACGCGTGAGGCCCAGATACAAGACGAGCTTATCTACCTCATAAAGACTGTGATCAAAAAATTCAGGTTTTACGGACTCGAGTTTTCTAAAGTGGAGAGAGACTACCCCATAGATAGAAAGAAGGCAGACGTCGTCGTGTTTAAAAAGGGCGAGGGGCCCTTCCTCTTCATAGAGACAAAAAGAGGGGGCCGACGCGGCAGGCTTTTCGACCCTCTAGACGTCTCTGTGGTGGGGCAGGTGATGGGCTATGCGGCGTTGTATAAAAAGAAGCACGGCTATTTAGTGCCATACGTCGCCACGACAAATGGAGAACGTATAGTTGTTTTTAAAACACCAGAAGACGTGGAAAACTACATAGACCTCGACGCGGTGGAACGAGGAGAATACCAAAAAGCCTTCAAACCCGGAATGTACCAACAACTCATACAGAAATACATAATTAAAGACGAGGAGTGGATATGAAAAAAGAATACATCCGGTCTTTACTAGAAGACATAGCTGAGGATTTTTGGAAGGGGAGGACACTTGTGGTAGAGCCCACAGAGGCGTTACGAGAGAGATTTAGAAGTTTTGTAGATGAGGTGGCAGCTGCTATTAAGCCACGCCTAGGAGAAGAGGCGAAGAAAGAGCCGCTAAGGGGGGAGCTTGAACGTGCTGGCTACAACCCAGAGGATGAGACAGCGTTGAGAAACTTGGCGCGGATGATGGCATATGTTTTCTTAAACAAGCTGGTGTTCTACAAAGTGTTAGAAAAAAGCTACAAGCTGCCGTCCCTAACTCTAGACACCACCTCTGCCGCCAAGTTTAGAGAACAGCTAGACTACTTCTTCCAGAAGGCCGTGGAGGTGACCAACGACTTCGAGCCAATTTTCAGCACCGGGCTGTACGACAAAATACCAATTCCAGACAGCCGCGAGTTTTTAGAATATGTTGACGACTTTGTCGCCACGTTAGACAATGTGGACTTAATAAAGCTGGGGGAGCAGATTGGCTATATCTACGAGGAGTTAATACCGCCAGAGGAGAGACACCAGTTGGGGCAGTTCTACACGCCGCCTTGGGTTTGTGAGCTTATCGTGAGGTGGGCTGTGAGAAGTGGGGACGACGTGGTGTTAGACCCCGGCGTTGGCAGCGGCGGGTTTTTACTTAAGGCATACCAGCGGCTTGTAGAACTGAAGATAGGCCACACACGCTACGTCCCAGAAGACGTCCACAAAAAGGTGTTGCATCAATTATACGCCGTCGACATAAACCCCTTTGCGGCACACCTAACGGCGGTAAATCTCTCTATGAGAAACGTCAGGGCACCCACCACAGAGCTAAACGTAATATATAGAGACTTTTTCTCTCTCCCCCCTGGCGAAGAGGTTTTAGCGCCTTACGTCATAAAGACGCCGGCAGGCGAGATAAGGCGGAGTTTCGACATACCTGCGGTAGATGCGGTAGTGGGAAACCCGCCCTACACCAGATGGACAGAAATACCGCAGACAACACGTGATTTGATAACAAAACAGCTAAAAGAAGCCATGAAGAAATACAACCTCACGCCACAAGTGGGCAGAGGGGCGGAGATCGGGATATATATCTATTGGATTATACATGCCACACGCTTCTTGAAGAACGGCGGCCGGCTGGGGATGATAATCTCAAACACATGGCTCCAGACAGACTACGGCATTAGGTTCGGGAAATTCCTACTTGACCACTACAGGATAAAGGCTGTAATCGATTTTTCGGCCAGGCTTTTTAAAGACGCACTAGTGACCACGTGTATAATATTGGCAGAGAGAGAAAGCGACGAGAAAAAGAGGGCGGAAAACACAGTGGCCTTTATACACATCCCTGGAGAAGTGGAGATACTAAAAAACGAAGACATAGACGAGCTGCTAAAAGCGGTAGAAACGGGCCAGTCTGAGAAATACCGCGTAAGGCTTGTAAGGCAGGGAGACATACCGCGAGACCAAAAATGGATAACTCTATTCTTCAAGACAGCCGAAGTTTACAGCCATCCTTTGTTGGTCAAATTTGACGAGTTATTTGAGCCGTCGTATGGAAATGTGACGTATCTCTACCTAGCCTCCACAGGCAAAATCAGGGGTGTGAGAAACCCAGGCGCCGGCGAGTTCCACTACCTTACTCCCTCTAAGGCCAGGGGGTTTAACCTAGATATGTGGGCCTACCCCAACAAGCCGTTGGAAGAGGCCTTAGTCTATCCGGCAATAACAAACGCCAGACAGGTCAGATATTTCACCTTTGGGGAAGAAGACTGGGAAGAGCTCTGCAAAGCCGACGAGAGGTGTTACATGTTTATAGGCCACATGCCGAGACATCAACTCCCAAAGGACGTGGAGGGGTATGTCAAATGGGGTGAAACAAAGTGTAGAACAAAAATTAGAGGAAGTAGAGGCGGGGGGAAGTTATGTAGTCAGACAGAAGCGGCGAAAGCTAGGTCAAAAACAAGCCAGTTTTATGGATGGTATGACCTCGGCGGGGTGATAAAAACGCCGATTATCGCCATACGTCAGGCCTGGCACAAGAGCAGGTTTATCTGGTGTAAATTCCCCGTAGCGACCTACGACGCAATAATAACACTAATGCCAAAAATCCCCCTAGACGAGCTTCAAATCAAGGCTCTTTTGGCATATCTAAACTCGAGCTTTGTACAACATTACATTGAAACTCGCGGCAGAAAAAGCCCAGGCGGAATAATCGCACTTGAACTAAACATAGCCGGAGAAATGCCTATCCTCGACGTGAGGCGGCTGGATAGACAATGGCTGGAAAAACTCGCCAGGTTGTTCGACGAGTTGGAGGCAGAGGCTAGAAAAATCGGCGGCGCCTCTGAGAGAGAGCAGTTGGAAAAACTCAAGCCGGCGATATACCGGATAGACGACGTCATAGCCGAGATGTTAAACATCAGCAGGGAGGAGGTAGAGAGGATACAGAAAGAAGTAGAACAGCTGATAGAAAGAAGAGTCAGCAGAAAGAAGAAAGAAGGGAGCCGGTTTACACTCCTCTCCTTCTTCTAAGCCGGGCGGCAGCTACGACATATTGCCCGCCGCCTTTAGACGTTTTGCAGCCAGATCGGTTAAGGCAAAGTAGGCTACATAAAGATATTTGAATTCCCTACCTTTTTTATGTTTCCACCCCCTTTTCAATTCTGGGGGTTGTGGAGTATTGTGTGTTTTCTTGTGTGTTTTTGTGCTTTTCATGTCGTGTAGCTTTTTTGTGTCTGTCTAGCTTCAACGTTTTTCTAACCTTTGCTTTCTCACGTTGTGACAGTGGTCTCGGTGTCTGTGTTGTGGTTTGGGCTACAGTAGAGAGATTGCCGGATTTAGGTATATGTCTACTAGAGGAGTTAGACATCTCTTTGTACGGACGGCATTGGCCCCTATTGCCGTGTCTATTGTCCTTTCTGTGTAGAGAAAAGGAGTGACGAGTTTGAAACAGATAGGTTGAGCGGTTTTAGCTAAAGTATTTCTAAAAAATAAAACCCATAACATTTCTCACAGTTAATGTTTAAATATTTGTTGAAGTATTGCATATGGCACAGACAAAAAGTGACGCCACAAAGGGAGATCTTATAGTTGACGCACCTGATACATTTCGTCCAACGGTACAACTGAAGATAGCTTACGACGTAGTTGATGAGCTTGCCAGCTCTCCAGAGAAGTATTTAACAGCTTTGTATAAACCAACTCGACTGGCGGAAAAAGTCTATAGGCAGCTCTTCGGCAGCGATTATTATAGGGTGGTGCGTGAGTTTGTGCGTCTGGCTAACAACCCCAACAGGGTTGGAGATAGTTGTGAGGTGGATAAAGTTGCGGAGGTTTTGATTGGGTGGCGGCGTCGTGGTGGCTCTAGTTAGGGTTGCCTATAGGGTTGGGGAGGCTGTGGTGTTTACTGGTTTTTCTGGCACTATTGTGGAGTCTCTGGTGGTGAAGATTCTTGGCCCGGATCTACATAACGCTAGCCTTAAGCCTGTCTCTATTACCCCTTTTTTCTACAACGGGAGGCCCGTCGTGGGTAGGGCCGCTATACCTCCTGGCGGGCGTCTGGAGTTTAGAGTTGGCGTGGCGTATCCCAGCCTCGCCGAGAGGTTTTTGAAGGGGGTTGCAGACGTGGAGCTTTTTGGCAGGAGGCTTTTGCTTGAAGAGGTGGAGTTTAGAGAGGTGTTTGACGGCCCCATGCCTGACAGCAGGTGTTTTAAGGTGGAGTTTTTGACGCCTGTTAGGTTTGCCGTGCGTCCATACATGCGGCGGAGGAGGGCCCTTTTTGACTTTTTCCCCAGGCCTTTTACCCTCTTTAAGTCCGCCGTGGCGCATGGGAGGGGGCTGGGCCTATTGAGGCTGGGGGCGCCGTTTTTGAGGTGGGTATATACCTACGTGGCTTTGACCGACTTTGGCTGTGGTAGCTGTAGATGTGTGAATAACGTATGTAGGTATAGATGTGTCAGGACTGTGGGGCTGCCTAATGGCGGGGTGGCGAGGGGGTTTGTCGGCTGGGCTCTCTATAGGGCTTTTGGGAGGAGGAGGCTGGGGGACATGTGGAAAGTGTTGAGACTTATGGAGGTTTTTAACGTGGGGACTGGCCGGGGGATGGGCCTCGGCGTCGTGAGGGTAACTCCGCTTGATTGTGGCGTCTCGTGATTGCCGCGCCTGCCGCCACGGCGGCTAGCCCAACGGCGGCTATTATCGCCAGGTAGGTGGGTGTGGACTCTATTGTCTCTAGGGCGGCGTGGGCCGCGTCGCCTATTTCTCTTAGTTGTCTCATGAAGGTGGCGGCTTGTGGTATGTAGTTTATATATGTGGCTAGGTCTTGAAGTCCCAGGGCTGCCTGGAGTAGGTCTGCCAGCCTCGTTATGTATGGCGCCGCGGCTTCTATCGTCTTTATTGCCTCTGTGTATTGGGGGGAGTGGGTGACCTCTCTTAGGGCTTCTACCTTCGCCTTGTAGCTCGCAATGGTGGGTTGGTACTGTAGATATAGCACATATCCGAGGAGCGCCAGCAGGAGAAACGCCGTGCCGAACCCCATCAGGAAGCCACCTAGGGCCTTCATGGAGGTGTATACTCCGCAGTATATATACCTGTGGGGATGCCCACGTGGCCTGTGGAGTGGCCGGGGTTGGACACGGCGCCTCCTGGCTGCCGTCGTGGGCGTCGTGGGGGTCGCCGGCTGTTATTATTTCTGTAATATGGGGCCGGTGTTTTATCTACATGTGTTGAGAGCCACATGGCTAGGGGTAGCTGCAAGAAGGGGGGGAAGCGGGAGAAGTCTGGCTAGGTTTGTGGTGAGTTGGGTAAGAGGGAGTGGGTGTGGCTACAAGCCGCCTCCCGAGTGGGTGTGGCTACTTGGACGTCGGTGGCTTGGGTGGCTGTGTGGTGGGCGCCGTGGTGTAACGCGGGGGCGGTGGTGGGGGCTGGCTTGGGGGTGGACTTGTTGTAGGTCTTGTGCCGGCGGGCTAGGGGAGTTCGAGGGTGGCGACCTCCTGGAGGGTGTCGGTGTACATCTTTATGGAGTTGGGGGAGATGGTGTATATCCTCTCTCCTATGTATATAGCCCGCGTGGCGTGGGGGTGGTTTAGCACCGTCTTTAGGGCTATCTTGCCTCCTGTGAGGTCTATTGCGGCGATGCCGTCTGTATGTGGCGTGTGTATTGGGATTAGCAGCATGCCGGCGGGGTGTAGCGTCACTGCGTGGTGGTCGTAGAGGGCGGGGCTGTGGGCTTGGCTTAGCTTTAGGGAGGCTTTTTCCGACATGTCTGTGGGGTTTTTGACGTCAAAGAGGGATATCTTCAGCCCGCCGTCTTCCACGCCGATGGCCAGGAGGGTGTCTTCTGTAAGTGGGTGTAGGTACTCGCCGTAGCCGGGGGTTTTGACGTAGCCGAGGACTTTTGGCTGTCTTACGTCGGAGATATCTATGGCGTAGAGGGGGTCCACCTGCCTGTAGGTCACCAGGTAGAGGATGTGGTCTACAAGCCGCGCGGCGTAGATCCTCTCCCCCCTCGCCAGCCCCGTGAGGGAGCTCGCTATCTTTAGCTCTGGAGATATGACGTAGACGTTGTTGGAGGTCTCCCCCACGGCCTGCAGCTCTAGGGAGAGGTGGGGTATGGACGCCGTGGTGCAGTTGTTAGGGCTGGTGCACGTCACTACCTCTATCTGCCGTGTTGTCAACCTCGCCGTGTGGTTCACCGCGGTGGTGGCCACCACGAGGTGCCGCCGGTGTTCCTCTATTGAGAACTGGTCGAGGATCTGTCCGGGCACCTTGACGCCTCCCGCGTACCGCAGCTGGGGTATGTCGAAGGCGTGTATGTTTGAGTGGTCTAGAAAGCTGGCCGTGGAGATATTTACCGCCGTCAGGCTGTCGGGAGAGGCGGCGAGTAGGCGCTCTACTAGCGACAGCGCCGTGTGGTACCTCCCCTCTTCTACCAGCTGGAGGACCTCCGCGTGGCTGGCGAAGGCCTGGAGGGTTTTGGCTAGGGCGCTCTCGTAGGCCGTCTCTGTGGACACCACGTAGAGCCGCCTGTGGCTCATGTAGATCCAGCTGCTAGAAGACATGAGGAGGGAGAGCTCCCTATGTGCCCCCGTGGCGAGATCTATGGCGGCCACCGTGGCGAAGACGTGGGGGATCTTGTCGACTAGGTAGACCCTCCCGGGGTCTATGGGAACCCCGTCGACTTTAGGCGCCGTGTGGGGCGCTGCGGGCATGGTGGCGACGAGGTAGACAACGCCGTCTGCCAGCCTGGCGCCGGCGAGAAGGCCCGTGTAGTTAACCACCGCCACGAGCCGGGCGGAGGCGTCGTAAATATAGACGGTGGTGTTGCCAGAGGTGGGTAGGAGGGCGCGGGGACGCCCGGCGGCGGGGAGGACGGGCCAGAATTGGGTGGTTATTACCACAAGTCTGTCTTTCCACAGGAAGACCCCGGCGGCGCCTCTGGCTGGAATTGAGGCGAGGATCGTGAAGTTCGCCGCGTCGACTATGTACACCCCGCCGCCGGCAGCCGCCGCGATTATTCTGCCGTCTGTCTTCACGACGTCGAGCTCGTCGACTCCCGCCACCTGGATGTTCGTGGTGGAGAAGCCCACCTGCGTGGGCACCTCCCTGGCCAGCGGCACCACGCCGGAGAGACGCCGGGACTCTTCTAGAAGTCTCCAGATCTCCTCATAGCTGGAGAAATTTCTGGGGGGCGCCGGAGCCGCAGCGGCGTCTGGCGCCGTCTTTAGGCACAGTAGGGCTAGGGCGAGTAGGGCCAGGGCGGCCAGGTGGAGGGGCCTCATGGCTGTACCCACGTCTCTATTTATATGTTATGGAGAAAGTTTTTATCTCTGTGAGGTCTGCCCCCCATGGACGTAAGGCACTACGCGGTGCTTGAAGCTCTCTCCACTGGGGTGAAGACGGCAGAGGAGCTGGCGGGGGAGGTGGACATGGAGCCACATGAGGTGGAGATTATTCTCAACGCCCTTTTGGCACAAGGGCTTGTGGAGAGGCGGGAGAGGGGGCTTTTGTTCAAAAGGGAGGCTTACGGCATTTCTGAAAAAGGCTGGCATGCTTTAACCCAGTGGCGGGAGGAGGTGAAGAAAGCTGTGGAGAAAGCCGCCGAGCTTAGGCGGGAGGGGAGAGACGAGGAGGCAGACCGGCTTCTCGCCCCCCTACAGCCCGTCATCCCCTTCCTTCTCGCCAGTGGGGTAATTGAGATGGCCCTCTGGAGTGCCGCCCTTGGGCAGCTCCTCGGCGGGTTGGAAGAAGGGGAAGGGGGGGATTCGTTAGAGCTCTAGATGTGGCCATATCTCAAGATTTTTTCTGCGGCTTTTCTCTGGTCTACCATTGGCCTCGCCGCCCATTTCGGCCGGGATTACGTCTGGATGTCTCTAGTGAGGATGTTTGCCGCCGCCTTTTTCGCCCTGGCGGCCAGAGCCCCTCTGACTAGACGGGGCCTTGTGCCAGGCCTCCTGTTGGGCGGCCTCAGCCTTTCTTATCTCGCCGCAGCGGTTTATGCGGGAGTGGGGCCTGCGGCTTATCTTCTCTACACCGCCCCCCTTTGGACTTTCCTCCTGTCTTACATATGGGGCGAGAGGGCGACGTTAACAGATGTGGCTGGCGGGGGGCTTATAGTGGCGGCGGTATTCGTAATGTACTTAGCGTCTACAGCAGGCGAGATAAAACTGATAGGCCTTTTGGCCGGCCTCGCCGCCGGTATTTTTTACGGCGGGTATATAGCTGTGGCTAGACGGTATGCAAAAGAGGGGAGAGAGATAGAGGCGTCGCTAGGCGCCATGCCGTATACGCCCCTCCCCCTCCTCCCGCTGATGGCTTTAAGCCAACTGCCCAGCCTGGAGGCCGTGTTGGCAGGTATATACCTCGCCGTTTTTGCCACCATTATTCCATACCTCCTTTTCACCTCCGCCGTGACTAAAGTAAGCGGCCCTAAGGCCTCTGTGTTGGCCTCTATAGAGGCCGTGTTGGCCGCCATATGGGGCCTCTTGTTGTTAGGCCAAACTCCCGGCGTCTATACAATAACTGCGTATGTTTTAATCACAATTGCAGTGACCATCTCTATATTTAAACGGTGAGTATTTTTTTTCATGCTTAAAGTGGCACACTCTCCAGACGCCGACGACGCCTATATGTTTTACGGCATAGCCGCCGGGGCGGTCAAAATGCCGGGGCCTCACGTGGAGTTTCTAGCAGACATAGAGACGTTAAACAGACTGGCGTTAGAGGAGCTGTTAGATGCCTCTGCCGTTAGCGTACACGCCTATGCTCATCTCTGCGGGAAGTATTATGTACTAAAAGTGGGGGCCTCTATGGGGGATGGCTACGGCCCTGTGGTAGTGACGCGGGGGGAGACGCCGAGAGTGGTGGCAGTGCCCGGCCGCCTCACTACGGCGGCTCTCCTCCTCCGTCTAGCCATGCCGCAAGTTAGGACTGTGGAAATGCCTTTCGACAAAATACTCGAGGCGGTGGCCGTCGGCGTGGTGGATGGCGGCGTTTTAATACACGAGGGGCAGATCACGTTCCACAAGATGGGGTTGAGGAAGGTAATTGACTTGGGGGAGTGGTGGAGAGATGAGACAAGCCTCCCCACGCCTCTTGGCGTAAACGTAGTGCGGACGGCGCTTGGCCGTGAGGCGGCTGTGGCTATAGAGAGGGCGCTAGAGGCTTCTATCAGATATGCCGATCAACATAGAGAAGAGGCGTTAAGATACGCCCAGAGGTTCGCCAGGGGGCTTTCCCTAGAGGAAACAGCCAGGTTTGTAGACATGTACGTAAATCAATACACTAGAGACATGGGGGCCAGGGGGCGGAGGGCAATAGACGAGCTCCTCCAAAGGGCGTTTGAAGCCGGCTTGACGCCGCCTTGTACGCCACAATTTGTTTAATATACACCCTCTATAACACGTGGATTTCATCCGGGAGGAGGTCAGAAGGGCTAAATCGGCTAATCACAGACGGCTTGTAGCACTAGTGGGACTAGACGAGAGGAAACTAGCAGAGACGGCAGCAGTTGTGCTTAAAGAATTCGAGGCGGCAGGAGGCAACGGGACTGGGCTCTACATGTTTCAGCCGGAGTTTGCAGACGCCAACAGGAGGATGAACTACTTCCGTGACGCCATGGAGGGATCGACGTTAGAGGTAGAGTTTAGGCCCTATAAGGACACGCCGAAAATTCTCGGCACTACTTATAATTTCGCAGTGCTTGACCTCATAAACGACCTTAAGCCTAACGACGTGGGGAGATTAGGCGGAGTGGTGAGAGGCGGCGGGCTGTACGTCCTTCTGGTGCCGCCGCTGGATTGGTGGAAACAATACGTCACCAAGTTTCAATCCACACTACTGGTGCCGCAATTTGGCCCCCAGCATTTAAGACATAAACTTAAGGAGAGGTTTTGGCGTAGTCTATACAGCCACAGGGGGGTGATAATATACGACGTGGAGAGAGGCCTCTTGTTGAAATCTTCCGGCGTGGAGGAGGTGGAGCCCCACCAGCCCAGAAAGCCCGAGCCGCCGGAGAAAGCGGTGTTGCCGCTAAAGGTGTACCGCCTCGCCGCGACGCAAGACCAGGTGGAGGTTTTGAGGCGGTTTGAGGCTTTTTACCAGAGGCCCAGGGGGAAGGTGGCTCTTGTGGTTATTGCAGATAGGGGCAGGGGGAAGAGCGCGGCGCTGGGGCTGGGGCTCGCCGGCATGGGCCACAGGCTTAGGAAGGCCAAGTCTAGAGTGCAGATTGTTGTAAGCGCCATGGAGTACTCCAACTTGGAGACACTTGTGGAGTTTGCCATCAGGGGGCTAGAGGCCTTGGGCTACAAGCCTGGGGTGGAGAGGGAGGGGGGCGAGGTGAGGGCGATAAAAGCCAAGGGCATCTTTATCGACGTGGTTACGCCCTACATGCTTCTAAAGAGGGAGAATGCAGACATCGTGGCTATAGACGAGGCAGCCGCCGTGCCGCTTCCCGTGTTATATGGAGTCCACAAGAAGTTCGACAGGCTGGTTTTCGCCACCACGATACATGGCTACGAGGGGGCGGGGAGGGGGTTCTCCATAAGGTTTCTAAAATATCTGAGGGAGTCTAGAGACACCGAGGTGCTTCTCTACGAGATGGGGGAGCCCATCCGCTACGGCCGGGGGGACCCAGTGGAGGGGTGGCTGTTTGACGTCTTTCTCCTCAACGCGGAGCCCGCCAGGGTGGAGGGGGGAGATCTGGAGTACGTCGAGAGGGGGGAGGTGGCGTATCTAGGAGATGTGGAGGGCGAGGAGGCGTTGAGGCAGTTTTTCGGCATATATGTGCAGGCTCACTACCGGAACGAGCCTGACGACCTCGGCATGTTGTTAGAGGCGCCTCACCACTTCGCCAGGGCTTTGGCGCTGCCTAGCGGCAAGGTGGTGGTATCGGTAGAGCTGGCCTTCGAGGGGGCTCTAGACGACCTCTCCATAGACCAGGCCTTGAGGGGGCTTAAGCTCCCTGGCAACATAATTCCAGACCGTTTCCTCAAGTACTGGAGGGCGCCCGAGTTCGCAAAGCTGAGGGGGTGGCGTATTGTCCGTATTGCCACACACCCCGAGCTTCAAGGCAGGGGGCTGGGCAGCGCCATGCTTAGAAAAATCGAGGAGGAGGCCGCCGGGGCGGGGGTGGACTGGGTGGGGGTGGGGTTTGGCCTATACGGCCGGCTGTTGAGATTCTGGATTAAAAACGGCTATGTGCCTATCCACCTATCGCCAGAGAGAAACCCCACGTCGGGGGAGTACAGCGTCTTGTTGGTAAAACCTCTAAGCAAGAAGGCGGAGGAGTTTGTGAGGTATGCCAACGTGGAGTTTAGGAGGAGGCTGGTTCACTCCCTCATGGGGCCCTACGGCGACATCACGCCGGAGGAGGCGGAGCTGTTGTTGACAGACTGGGGGTGGGATGTAGACAGCCCGCCGGCCCTCTCTAGGAACCAGATAGAGAGGCTGGTGGCCTACGCCTACGGCCCCATGACTTATGAAAACGTCACAGACGCCATATATATGTTGGCAGTTCGGTATTTCTACAGCTCCAAGAGGCCCAGGCTGCCCGACGTAGCCATCAGGGCGTTGATAGGCAAGGTCCTCGAGGCCAAGCCCTGGAGGGATGCGGCGGAGGCTGCCGGCATCCGGCGGGGCGACCTCATGTTGATACTTAGAGAGGTGGCGAAGGTACTCCTCTTCTACTTCTACGGCGGCCAGTTCCAAGTGCCGATATTTGTGGTGGGGACAGTCAGGGGGAGAAGTTATATATAACGGCCCCCTCACCGCCATGGATGAGGAATATCTCTCACTACTGGAGAGAGCCTATAGGGTGATCACCCCAAAGGCCCAGAGGAGGGCGGAGATACCAAAGATAGAGGTAGAGAGCCAGCCCAGAAAGACTATTGTGAAAAACCTCGGCCCAATCGCCAGGAGGCTAAACCGCGATGTCTACCTAGTGGCCAAGTTTTTCCAAAAGGAGCTGGCGGTCCCCGGCACGATAGATGGCGACATCTTTATCCTCCACGGCGAGAAGTCATCCAAGGTGGTGGAGGCAGTCTACGAGAGGTTTATTAAATACTATGTGGTATGTCCAGTATGTAACTCTATAGATACAGAACTTAGGCGTGAGGGGCGCATATTTACAATAAGATGTCTAGCCTGCGGCGCCTCTACGCCAGTCAGGCCGCTTTGATGAAACTCCAACCTATCCTCACGGCGATGTGACAAAACTTCCGTAATAACATGCAGCTCTTTAGCCTCTTGGGTATAGCTGCGGCGTTTACTGCGGCGGTCATATGGGCGCTGGTTATATTTCTTTATAAGAAACACATGGCTGCGGCAAGCCCTCTTTCTGTCAACTTCTCCCGCGTGGTCTACGTCTCTCTCATCATGTGGCCTGTCTTAACCACCACAGAGCTCACGCCAGCTCTCTTGGCCGCGGTGTTAAGCGGCGTCGTTACTCTGGTGGTGGGAGACAGCATGTATCTCTACGCCATATCTAAAGTCGGCGGCTCTGTAGCCGCTCCCGTGGCCTATACATACATCGTGGCGACACAATACTTTGCCCTTGCCCTAGGGGAGGGGGTAACCACAAGCCTCCTCGCCTCCGCCGTGTTGGTAGTATTAGGCGTCGCGCTACTTTCTCAAGGGGAAGAAAGACAGCTGAGCCCCCTAGGCCTTGCGGCGGCTGTGGGCGCTGCAGCTAGTTGGTCTTTGGGAGTTACTGCGATAAAAATAGCTACCTTGGGTGGGGTACCCCCGCTGGCGGTGGCATATGTGAGAGCCCTCTCGGCCGCCCTCACGCTGGGGATATATAGGATTTTTAAAAAAGTTGAGATTATAAAATCCCCCCTCCTTGCTGCGGCGTCTGTGGCAGACCTGGGGCTTGGCGCCGCTTTGTTTGTCTTTTCTATTGAAAAACTTGGGCTTTCTCTAGCTACAGTGTTGGTGGCCACCTCGCCGCTGGTGACTCAGCTCTACGCAGCGGCGTCGGGGGCGGAGCGGGTTACTGCCATACGGGCGGCGGGCGGCGTGACTATCTTTGTGGCTGTGGTGCTGGCGTTAAGTCACTAGTTTTGCCACCTCGTCTGGTATCTGCCCCTTCTCCTTTAGTATCCTCACCAGCTGGCGGTAGGCAACCAGCTTCTGTATGTTGTTAGCGCCTTCATATATCTGGGTGATCTTCACGTCTCTGAGGAAACGCTCCACGCCGGTCTCCACGACTACCCCCACGCCGCCGTGGAGGTTTATGGCCTCCGAGATGACCTCCTCTGCGGCCTCCGTGGCGTAGAGCTTAGCTAGCGAGGCTACAAAGGTGTATTCCTTCCTCCCCTCGTCTGCCAGCCTGGCGGCTAGATATGTCAAAAGCCGGGCGGTGAGGATCTTTGCCAGCATCTCCACGAGGCTGAACTGGATGGCCTGGAAGTAGGCTATGGGGTAGCCGAAGGCCTGCCGCTGGTGGGCGTACTGGAAGGCCTTCTCGTAGGCGCCCTGGGCCATGCCCACCGCCTGTGCCGCCACGCCGATTCTAGTCCTGTCGAATGTCTCCATGGCGTAGAGGAAGCCCATCCCCTCGTCTCCCACCCTGTTTTCATCCGGCACCTCTACCCCCTCTAGCGACAGCTCGCAGGTGTGGCTGCCGTGTAGCCCCATCTTGTGGTAACACTGCTCCACCTTAAACCCCGGCGTCTCTCTCTCCACGACGAAAAAGGTGAGGCCTAGGTATCTCAGCCTCCTGTCTGGCGGGGGGTAGGACCTGGCCAGCACCATGAAGTAATCCGCCACGTCTGCAGTACTTATGAAGGCCTTCCTGCCGGTGATAACCCACCTGTCTCCCACCCTCTCCGCCCTGGTCTGTATCGCCGCCACGTCTGACCCACAGCAGGGCTCCGTTACGGCAAATGCGCCAAACTTCTCGCCCCGGGCGATGGGGGGTAGGTACCTCGCCCTCTGGCTCTCGTCTCCAAACAGGAGGAGGGGGGTGGAGAAAAGCTCGTTTGTGCCAAAGTAGACGCTTAGCCCCGGCAAGACGCGGCAAAGCTCTTCACTCAAGATGACGGCCATCCTGTGGTCGCCCCCCTGGCCGCCATATCTCTCGGGGATGCCGACCCCGAGGAGGCCCAGCTCGGCGGCTTTCTTCAGGAGGTCCCGGGGCACCTCATCTCTCTCCTCCACCTCAGCCACACGGGGCGCCACCTCCCTCTCTACAAACTCCCTCACGGCCTTTCTAAACATCTCGTGTTCTGGCGTCAACACGATAGAGAAGTCTTCTACCGAATCTAGTGGAAACACCATGGCTAAACATCAGGCTATAAATAAATATTTAAGGTATATATGTTGGGTTGAGTTATCTCTCATGTTGTCTAAAGTCTGGGTTAAAAACTACGACGAGGGCGTGCCCCCCGAGGTAGACATCAGGCCCGCCCCCCTCTTCCAGTATCTAGACGCGCAGGTCTCTAAAGGTGGCGACGCGGCGGCGTATATATACTTCGGCCGTGAGACTACCTTCAGGACTGTGGGTAACCACAGCGACCGGGTGGCCGCCGCGTTGAGGGAATGGGGCATATCTAAGGGAGATGTGGTGGCTCTCTACATGCCCAACACCCCCGCCTTCCCCATTATTTACTACGGCGTCTTGAAGGTAGGCGCCGCCGTGACGCCCATGAACCCGCTGTATACCGCCAGGGAGGTGATGTACCAGGTTAGAGACTCCGGCGCCAAGATTCTCTTCACTGCAGATATTTTGTACAAAAATGTGGAGGGCGTGGTGGACAAGGTCGTGGTGGTAGAGATTACGGAATACATGCCCCCCTTGGTGAAGCCGCTGGCTCGCCTCAAGGTCAAGCCCCCCAAGATAAAATACGGCGGCGGGGTGACGCCCTACAGGTCGGTGCTGGAGTACAGCCCCACCTCCCAGAGGGCATCTATAAACCCGCTGGAAGACACGGCGGCGGTTATGTACACTGGGGGCACCACGGGGGTGCCCAAAGGCGCCGTCATCACCCACGGAAATATCTCCGCCAACCTCCAGCAGCTGAAGCCGCTGTACGACTTGGTGAAAAGAAGGCGGGGTATCGACAGATTTGTGATGATGGGCCTCCTGCCGTGGTACCACATATATGGCCAGGTGGCGGTGATGCACTACGGAATTTTTGACGGCGCCACCGTGGTGGCAATGCCGAGGCCAGACATAGAGCAGTTAATGAAGTTGGTACAGAAATACCGCGTCCACGTCCTCCACGGCGTCCCCACGTTATACAACATGGTGGTAAACCACCCCAAGGCCAGGCGGTTCGACCTCTCCAGTCTCGCCTTCTGTATCTCCGGCGCGGCCCCACTGCCGGTAGAGGTGGCCAAGAGGTTTGAAGAGCTGACAGGCGCCGTGTTGCGAGAGGGCTACGGCCTCACCGAGACGGCCGTGGTGACACACGTCAACCCCCTCTACGGCAGGGCCAAGCTGGGGTCAATTGGCGTGCCCATACCCTCCACCCACGCGGCAGTGGCCGACCTGGAGAAGCCGGCGCTGCTGCCCCCAGGCCAGGTGGGGGAAATCGTCATCTCGGGCCCCCAGGTCTTCAGGGGGTATCACAACAGGCCTGAAGAAAACGCCGCCGCCTTTTTTGAGTGCTGCGGCTTGAGGTGGTTTAGAACCGGCGACCTTGGCTACATGGACGAAGAGGGCTACTTCTACGTGGTGGACAGGAAGAAAGACTTGATAAAATACAAGGGCTATTCGGTATTTAGCAGAGAGATTGAGGAGCTGTTGTATCAACACCCCTGTGTAAAAGAGGCGGCGGTGATCGGCGTCCCGCATCCAGAGGCCGGCGAGATACCCAAGGCATACATAGTGCTAAGGGAGGAATGCCGCAACAAAGTCACGGCGGAGGAGATAATCAGGTGGACAGAAGACAAGCTAGCTCCCTACAAGAGGCCTAGGGCTGTGGAGTTTAGAGACAATCTGCCCAAATCTGCGGTAGGCAAGATACTAAAGAGGGAGCTAAGAGAAGAGGAGCTAAAAAAGGCCGCCGGATGACGCCCACACGGCGGGGGGCACCCTCGTGCCTACGTCGGTAAAGAGAGGTTTTTGATGTGGCCCTACCTCAAGATCTTCTCGGCGGCGCTCCTGTGGTCTACTATCGGCCTTGCCGCACATTTTAGCGGCGATTACGTCTGGACGGCAATCTTGAGGATGGGTATAGTGGCCGTATTTACGATAGCGGCGTGGGGGCCTCCCCGCAGGGGCGGGCTTCTGCCCGGCTTGTTGCTAGGAGGCCTTTGTACTTCCTATCTAGCCGCGGCGATTTACGCCGGGGTGGGGCCTGCGGCCTATCTTCTCTACACCGCCCCCCTCTGGGCGACGGCTATTCTCTACACGTGGGGCGAGAGGCCCTCTAGGCTAGATGTGTTGGGAGTTGTCCTCATACTCGTGGCGGTAGTCATAATGTGGACGGCGTCTGCCACCGGCGAGATAAAGCCGGTGGGCTTCACAGCCGGCCTCGCCGCTGGGTTTTTCTACGGCGCCTATATAGCTGTGGCGAGGCGGTATGCAAAAATGGGGAGAGAGGCAGAGGCGTCGCTAGGCGCCATGCCGTATACGCCCCTGGCCGTGTTGCCACTATTTGCCATAATTGAAAACCCCCTGCCCACACTAAAGGCCACGCTGGCCGGCATCTACCTCGCCATATTTGCCACGTTGATTCCCTACAGGCTGTTTACCTCCGCCGTGACGAAGGTAAGTGGCCCCAAGGCCTCTGTGTTGGCCTCCATGGAGGCCGTCCTAGCCGCCCTATGGGGCGCGTTAATCCTCGGCCAGACCCCCGGCATATACACCACAGCCGCCTACATGTTGATAACCACTGCAGTACTCCTCTCCATATTTAAAAAATAGCCCCACGTAAAGCCAGCGCCGAGGGGGACGACGTCTGGCAACACTGCAGCCCCCTGCCGCCTTTCAAGCAAGAGTAAAGTTTAAATATTGCCTTTTTTTTTGACATGGCGAAATCCCCCAAATGGGGGTATAAAAAGGCGTTACCTAAAGCGTTGTTATTAGCTGTAGTTATGTCAGCAGCCATTATAGCCTATGCCGCAGGCACATGCGATACAGAAGACTTCTACCCCTCAAATTACTATATCGATAAAGTGTACGACAGCATTAATAACATAGATACAATAATCTCTTTCTATCTCTGGTCTAAACGTTCACAATACTTCCAGCAGGGATACTACCTATCCTTTGATTACTATAGAACTGTTAGCTGTACAGACGGAACAGATAAAGATGTATATGATTATATTGTTAAAGGTACTTCATTTACAAATTTACCACAACCTACTCGGGAGGATGTAGAGGAGTGGAGGCCTTGTTCATGGGACCCCTTTTCGTGGATATGTTGTATATCGCCAAGGTCCTGCAATGAAGAGGTTGAATTGGGAACTAAAAGTCCGCACTTGATAGAACTTAACAAATGGTACTATATATATGCGGATTTTACTGTGAAGTCTAGAGATTATTACGCTATGAGGATCGAGCCGGAAGTCGAGCCAGCTACTACCATCACTCTCCCTCCGCGGGAGGAGTGGTGTTTGTTATTCTGTAGGGAAACAATGTCAGGTAAGAGCGGGTGGTGATGTCTAGGAGAATTCTTATAGCTCTTGTTACTGTCTTAATAATCGCCGTGGCTGTCCTATCTGTACTACATCCACGGGCTGAAAGAAAATACGTGGTGGACGAATTTGGCGAGAGGCATGAAGTAATTGAGGGGGTCTTACTCTCATATGTCCTCATAAAATATGAGCCATCTAGATACGCGTGGAGTGAGGACTCTTGGCGTGGTTACATCCGGGGTAAATACGCCGCTTGGGATAAGTGGAGGAAGTTAGTGGATAAATATGGCGACGAGAGATATCCGGCATACGTAATGCCATGTAGACTATTGACATTTGAGGAATTCTTGCAATTAGTAGAAAAACACAAACTTCATAAGAGTGTAGTCACAATCTACACCGATGTCTATCTCGCAAACGGCACTTGGTTTGGACATGGTAGAGCTGGCGTTTCAGATAGTGTCGAGAAAACACTTGAGTATATTAGAGACCGTGCGGAATTTGTGGTAAAGGATTTCTATAGGAGACTTTATGGCCTCAATATCTCTAGTGACGAAATTGTTGTGTACGTGGAGGCTTTTTTAGTTAACGCCACGCTTAGAGAACTCGACGCCCTTAGGAAGTCAGAAGACATACTTATGGTAGACCTCCCACTGGATTTAATATGGCGATATAGAGAGCGGGGAAAGATTGTAGAAGTTAGAAGACTAACTTTCGGCACGCGGTTCTTAACTAGAGAAGACAGCTGTTGGATAAAGAAGGCAGGATAAAGGGGAAATCCCCCCAGTTTTTTCTCATCGGCGTTACTCAAGTCGGCCGGCGTCTGTTCTGCGTTTCTCTACTGGCGTGTCTGGAAGGCGACGGGGGATGTCGTGGCGGCTAGTGGCGTGTCTGGGGCGGCTGGCGGGGTGACGTGTGTAGAGAGGGAGATCGAAAGGTTAATATTGGGTGGGGTTTGTGGGGTTTGGTGAGGATTGGGGGTCTTGAGGTTGGGCGTGTTGGCGTTGGCGCCTGGCAGGCGGGCGGCGGGGCGTGGGTTGTGGACTTTGGGGAGTTGGAGAGGGCGTATTCCTATCTTTTTGACCGCGGGGTCAGGTTTGTGGATACTGCCGAGGTGTATGGCTGGGGGAGGAGTGAGGAGTTTGTGGGGAGGCTTGTGAGGGGTAGGCCTGAGGTGGTGGTTGCCACGAAGGTGGCTGGCTTCCACTGGGGGCGGGTGTTGAAAAGCGCCGAGGCTAGCAGGAGGCGGCTGGGCCGTGTGGACTTGTTACAACTCCACTGGCCTCCCCCCGTATATGTGCCGTTGTGTAAGCCGTTACGTGAGTTGGAGAAAGCTGTAGGGCTCGGGCTGGCCTCTGAGGTTGGCGTCAGTAATTTTGACGTGAGGCTTATGGAGGAGGCTGTCTACTGTATGAAGAGACGTGAGATTGTGTCTGACCAAGTGGTGTATAACCCGCTGCATAGGGCGGCGGAGGGCCTCGTCGCGTTGGGCCGAGAGAGGAAGTTTGTAGTTATTTCGTGGAGCCCCCTGGCAAAGGGGGCTGTGGTTAAAGACAAGTGGGGGGATGACCCGGCCAGACGGCTAGATCCCTCGGCGAGGCGGGCGTCGACGCCCCAGGGGCGGGCTGTGGTAGAGACCATAAAGAAGATTGCAGAGAGGCGGGGCGTCACGCCGGCGGTGGTGGTGTTGGCTTGGCACGTGGCGAAGGGCGTCTTCCCCATACCTGGCGTGAAGGATGTACGCCAGGCTCAAGACGTGGTGGCGGCGCTGGGGTTTTCACTTAGCGAAGAGGAGGTGGGGGAGATAGATAGAGTCTCCCAGCCCTTTGTCCAGGGGGGGCTGTGGCCGGGGGTCATGAGGGCGATACCTGGCTTCCTTCAGAAATTTGCCTTCCGTCTGGTAAAGATCTAGCGGCGGTATTGTATATATACTGCCCGATATTATGACATATGGCGAGAGTTGCGGTAATTGGGGCTGGCACCATGGGGCACGGCATCGCCGAGCTTTTCGCAATAGCTGGCTACGAGGTGGCTTTGGTGGACATCGCCGAGGAGTTCCTAAAGAGGGCCCTCCAGAACGTCGAGTGGTCGTTAAAGAAGCTCGCCGAGAGGGGACAGCTGAGAGAAGACCCCCACGCCGTCTTGGCTAGAATCAGGGCTGTAGTTGGCGACGTGTGTAAAGCCGTGGAGGGGGTAGAGCTGATGGTGGAGGCCGTGGTGGAGGACCTGGAGGTAAAGAAGAAGGTCTTCGCCGAGGCTGACCGCTGTGCGCCGCCGGGGGCCATACTGGCTACCAACACCTCGTCGCTCCCCATTACGGAGATCGCCGAGGCTGTAAGGCCCGAGAGGAGGCCGGCGGTTGTGGGGATGCATTTCTTCAACCCCCCCGTCTTGATGCCTCTGGTGGAGGTGATCAAGGGGGCATACACGGGCGAGGAGGTTGTGAAAAGGGTTGTGGAATACGCCAGGGGGTTGGGGAAGGAGACCGTGGTGGTGAATCGAGATGTGCCGGGCTTTATTGTCAACAGGATTTTCGCCAGGCTGAACGAGGCTGCCTGCTGGACTGTCGCCTCTGGGCGGGCCACAGTGCAGGAGGTAGACTCGGCGCTGATCTACAAGGCGGGGCTGCCCATGGGGGCATTTCTCCTGATGGACTACACGGGGCTTGACGTGATTTGCTATGTGGGTAGCGCCATGGCGCAGAGGGGCTACAAGACGCGCCCCTGTCCGCCAATAGTGGAGAAATGCGGCCAGAAGAAACTTGGCGTGAAGACAGGGGAGGGGTTTTACACATATCCAGCCCCCGGCAAGTTCCAGTGGCCCGAGATCCCCAAGGCGGCGGGAGATAGGGTAGACGTCGTCGCCCTTCTGGCGCCAGCTATAAACGAGGCTGCCTACCTGCTGAGAGAGGGGGTAGCCACAAGGGAGGATGTAGACAAGGCAGTGAGGCTAGGCCTCAACTGGCCCAAGGGGCCGCTACAATATGCAGACGAGTTCGGCATAGACGCCGTGGTGAAGGCGCTGGAGGGGTGGGGGTTTGAGGAGTATAGGCCAGACCCACTCCTGCTGGAGATGGCCAGGTCGGGGAGGTTGGGGAAGAGGGCGGGGGAGGGGTTTTACACATACGTCAAGGCTGAGGAGAGGAGGCTGGAGACGCTGGTTGTGAGGTATGAGCCATATGTGGCGTGGATTGTTCTCAACAGGCCGGAGAGGCTAAACGCCATAAACCCCAAGATGGTGGAGGAGCTGTGGGGGGTGCTAGACGAGATCGAGAGGGCAGATTACGACAGGGTTAGGGTGGTGGTGATAACTGGCGCCGGCAGGGCCTTCTCCGCCGGGGCGGACGTCACCGCCTTTATGGGCGCCACCCCCGTGGCTATCTTCAAGACGTCTAGAAAGCTACAGATGCTCTTCGAGCGGCTGGAGTCGCTAGACCGGCCGGTGGTGTGTGGCATAAATGGCTACGCCCTCGGCGGCGGGCTAGAGCTAGCCATGGCCTGCGACTTCCGTATAGCTGCCGAAACCGCGGAGCTGGGTCAGCCGGAGATAAACCTGGGCTTTATCCCAGGCGCCGGGGGGACCCAGAGGCTGGCTAGACACATAGGTCGCGATAAGGCAAAAGAGCTTATCTTTACTGGCGATAGAATCCCGGCGAGGGAGGCAGAGAGGCTGGGGCTAGTCAACAAGGTGGTGCCTCCAGACAGGTTAGAACAGGAGCTGAGGGCCCTCGCCGGCAGGCTGGCAGAAAGGCCCCCCATAGCGCTGGCGATGGCTAAATACGCCATAAACTACGGCCTAGAGGCGCCGCAGTGGGTCGGCATGGTGCTAGAGGCGTCGCAATTCGGCCTACTTTTCTCCACAGAAGACGTGGTAGAGGGGGTCTCCTCGTTCCTACAGAAAAAGAGGCCCCAGTTTAGAGGCAGGTAACTCCGCCTTTTAACGCCTCTGTTTTTTCCTGGCTACATACCAGAGGCCCCCGGCGGCCGCCGCGCCCGCGGCTGCCACCACCCCGGCGGCTATGGCGTATTGCGCCTGTGGCTGCCGCTGCATGTCGGCAGGTGCCGTTGTGCCGTTTGTCACAACTATGGTGACATTGCGGACGACGGCATGGCGATTGCCGTAGGGGTCTGTATAAGTCACTACTAGCCTCAACTGGTGGGCGCCGGGGGATGTGGCGTTGAAGCTCATGGGTATCGAGGCGCTTTGCTGTGCGTCAAGCTGCCCGGCGAAATATGTGGGGGTGACGGCCTTGACTCCAGGCGGCGTCTGGGCCTCCACCTGGAGGCTAGCCACCGGGGAGTAGCCCTTGTTTACCACAGTCACAGAGATGAAGAAGGTCTTGTATAGCTCCGGCGTCTGGGGCACCACCGCCACGTTTGTCACCTCCACCGCGGGGACCTGGAGCGCCTGTATGTAGAAAGTGCCCTGGGCCGTGCCGACTGTGCCCAGCTCCGTGGTGTAGACAATACTGTAGACAAAGGGCACCGCCCCGCTGAGAGTGGCCGGGGCGATGAAGGAAATGGGGAGGCTGACTTGCTGCAATGGGGCGAGCCTCTCGACCTGGTAGCTATATGTGGGGGCCACCACGGTGTGGACCCCCGGCGAGATGGTCACAACGGCCTTTTGTACCACAAAGTCGCCGCTGTTGACTATATTCGCGGCGATGGTGCGGTTGCCGCCCGTGTGGATCACAGACGGCGTCGCCGTTATGGTGAATATGCTGGAAGAAGAGACGGGGAGGGTGGCCACGTACTGCTCGACGCCGCCGCCGTGGTAAATACTGACAGTAAAGACCACGGGCTGTGTGGAAAGCGGCGTTATCAACATCTGGACGGCCGCCCTATCTCTCCCACTGAAGAAATACGGCGTGGCTTTATCCACCGCGGCGTTGGAGACAGAGATAGAGGCGTTGAAGACCCCCGGCGCCGCGACGGCCAGCGTGACGTTATTCACCACGCCGGCAATCAGCCTGGAGGGCCTTACCTCCACTTGAGCCACCCCGCCGAGGCCTTGCTGTACTGCAGCAGACACCGCGGCGGCGTCGGTTTTGACAACCCCGGCGACGCTGTAGGACAGCTGGACGTTAAATGTCACCACGGGAGAGGTTGGGTAGACCTCCACCGTGGCGGCGCCGCGGCCACCTCTAATGGGGATAGAGACGCTGGATTGAGACATGGCGCCGCCGGAGGTGGTGACCACAGCCTCCCCGTCGACAGCCAGCGGGAGGAGGACCGACAGGTTCACCCTGTTGTACCTATTGCCGTACAAGACGCCGGGGGTCACCACGACGAGGGGGCTGGGGGCAGGCGCGGTGGCGACAGGCGTGAGGAAGCTAAGCGTCACGGGGCTGCCCAGCCAGTCTCTAGACTGTATTGTAACTCTCAGAGCCGGCGTCGGGGTGTCGGCAATTAGGGCCACCGGTATTTCCACATGGCTGCCGTTTAGCGCCACCGGGCCCCGGGGCTGTAACACCCTGGCCCCCTGCCCCTCTACGGCCAGAACTCCGGCTAGCCCATATGGCGACCGTATCGCCAACGTGACATTTGTAGGAAGGCCCAAATGGGCCACGCCTCTTACATAAACCTCCGCCGTGGGGTAAGGCGGGATATATATCTCCACGGCCTCCCACTTGGAGATGCCGTCTACAAGCGAGCCTCCCGACAGTCTGTACCTTGCGTCAAGCGTCACCACGGCGGGGCACATCACGTCGAGTGCGGAGGCCCTCACCTTGATGTTTGCCGAGAAGACTCCAGGCCCTGCGGCGGGGAGCCGCGCCTCGTCGAGAGGGGTCAGCTCCAGGCACCGCGGCGTGAGTGAAATAGTGACGTCTACATACTGGCTAGAGAGGTAGAAAGAAAGCCGCAGCACCCCCACGTCCCCCGGAAATTTCGGCAGTTCTACCCACTGGGCGCCAAGCCAGAGGTAATCCACGGCGTAGCCCCAGCTCTGGGCCAACAGGACTGTGGTCAACAATATCGCTAACATCCACACAAAGGTCATAAAATATATTTTTCTTTAATAATTATTTCTATGGAGTTGTTAAGGCTGGCGTGGCGGGCCTTGTGGGAAAGGAAGGGGCGGACTGTCGGCGCCATTATAGGCGTCGTCATAGCCTTTACGGCGTTGAGCTTCTCCCTGACGTTAGGCCAGACCTATAGAGATGCCGTGGTGGAGTTTTTTACTTCTAGCTTCCGGGTTAACACCCTGTTTGTTACAGGCATCCCATTTACAGAGGGCGACGTGGCTGCGCTGTCCTCCATACGGGGGGTAACTGCAGCCATCCCCATGGCCACGGCTAGAGGCGTGGCCATTACGCCAGGCGGCACTCAGACCTCTGTTACAGTTCTTGGCGTCAGCCCAGCCCTGTTGGATCGCCTCATGGCTCAGACTGTCCTCCACCAGGGGGAGATGTTTATTACGTCTACCTTCGTGCTGGTGGGACATCTGGTGGCTTTTGACAGCTCTACGGGCCGGCAGGTGGTGACCGTAAATTCCCCCCTCTCCCTCATGGTGGGCAGGAAGTCAGCCGAGGTGATGGCCTCCGGCATCCTGTCTGCCGGAAATATTGGCTTTTTCGACACGTCGCGGGCTGTGGTTATGGACATCAGCCTCTTTAGGCAGCTAACTGGCGTAAGTACATACAGCGTAATCTTGGTAGAACTACAGGACTTGACGTATGAAAAGGCTGTGAGCAGGGAGATCCGGGCCCGCTTCCCCAACGTAGAGGTTCTCTCCCCCCAGGCCTTAATGCAGACGTTAGATACCTTCTTTGCCGGCATGCAGCTATTTCTGGGCACTATCGCTGGGGTGAGTACCGTAATTACAGCCCTCTGGCTTTACGACACCATGTCTATAAGTACAATCCAGCGGACTAAAGAAATTGGCATAATGCGGGCGCTGGGGTTCAGACGGCGGCAGATAATGGCCATGTTTCTAGGCGAGGCTTTAATAATCGCGATGATAGGCGTCGCCGTGGGGGTAGCCGTATTGGCGGCACTGATGGGGGTACTCAACCTCACTGGGTGGCAGACCTTCGGCCCACGGGGGACCAGCTTGAACCTAACCCCGTCTATACACCCAGAGATAGCCGCCGTCACCGCCCTGCTCGTAGTTTTGGTAAACCTCGCCGGCGCCTTTCTCCCAGCCTACCGCGCCAGTCGGATCAACGTGGTGGAGGCCTTGAGGTACGAGTAGCATGATTGTTGTTAACAACGTGGTTAAGTACTACGGGCGGTACCCCGCGCTGAGGGGAATCTCGCTGTCTGTACCCAAAGGCGTCTTCCAGTGCGTCACGGGGCCGTCTGGCTCGGGGAAGTCCACACTTCTACACATAATCGGCGGCTTGGACAAGCCCACAGAGGGGGAGGTCCACGTGGCTGGAGTTAGGCTAAACGACCTAAGTGACGACGAGCTTTCAGACTTTAGAAACAAAAACGTGGGGTTTGTCTTCCAGCTTTTCTACCTGATCTCCAGGATGTCTATTATAGAAAACGTGGAGCTCCCCCTCGTACTAAGGGGAATCCCCAAAGCCAGACGCCGCGAGATGGCGCTAGAGGCCTTAAGGCTTGTGGGGCTAGGCCACGTGGATCCACACAAAAGCCCCACGAAGCTGTCTGGAGGAGAACAACAGAGGGTAGCCATCGCCAGGGCTATAGCCACAAGGCCTAGAGTACTGCTGGCAGACGAGCCGACAGGCAATTTAGACAGCGCCACGGCGGAGGTGATAATGGAGACATTTCAAAACTTGAGGAAAGAGCTAGGCACCACCATCGTCATGGTGACACACAACCTGGAGCTCCTCCCCCACTGCGACAGACACGTAAAGATGAGAGACGGAAAAATCGTGGAATAACACACAGCCGGTTACCGTCGTTTGGGAGGTAGACGGCGTAAGACGGCAGTGACTTCAAGCTTCCAACAGGGGCTGTCGAGAGGGGGCTTCCGGCCTGTGATCCCAGCGGCCGCGAGGCCCCTTAGAGGCCGGTGGGCGCCATACGGCTGAAGGCATGGGTGTGGCGGGACGTTTTGCCATGTTTTTATACTGGTGTTTGTTGGCTCCCTATGGAGGGGTTTGTGTCCTTGTTGAAAAGGTTGTCTGAAGCGCGGGGGCCGTCTGGCTTTGAGGATGAGGTGAGGGACGTCGTCGTGGGGGAGATGGAGCCATATGTAGATGAGGTTTATGTAGACAGGTGGGGTAACGTCATCGGCGTGAAGAAAGGCGGTTCTAACTATCGCGCCATGGTGGCGGCCCACATCGACGAGATAGGCCTCGTGGTGGACCACGTCGAGAAGGGGGGTTTTCTCCGCTTTAGGCCTATTGGCGGCTGGAACGAGGTGACGTTAGTGGGGCAGCGGGTGTGGGTCAAGACTAGAGACGGCCGGTGGGTTAGAGGCGTGGTGGGCTCAACGCCGCCTCACGTCACACCTCCAGGCAAGGAGAGAGAGGCGCCGGAGGTTAAGGAC
>JBKBOT010000014.1:0-37105 GCA_046293555.1 Pyrobaculum sp.
TTGTCTATGCGTCTGGTGGGAACTAGCCGAATCTATACCAATACGAACCGCAAAAGCGCCATTGGCGATAACGTACATAGACGGCGGGACTTACAACAAGTACATATATAGAGTCGGTCATCATCATAAAATCATTCTTTCTGAAAAAACCAGTACTGTTATTTCATTTGACATGTCTCTGTCTTATAAAGATGTGACGCTTGTACCAGGACCCGGCGTTAGTTTTGATATAAATAACGTTAGGACTTCCGACTTATTTGATTTAAGCTGTAGATTTATGAAACAAGGAAGAGGAGATTCGACATGTCGTTATTTCAATACTTATGATACAATCATTGATGAGTTTGGCGATTCGGCACTTATAGCTACCGGAATTTTTGCAGACATATATGTAGTGCGTTATAATCTCGTGGAGTGGACGTGTACATACGGCTATCGGGTTGTAGACAGCGCTTGGGGCGTTTGGATGGCGCCTTATGCAAATAGCGACGGGAGATTTCTGCCGTGGTACGGCGTGTCGAAAGCAGGCGAGGGAGAGCTCTGGGAAGTATTCCAAAAAATACGCGAAAAAGCCTACTCAAAATCCCTCCAATCAGTAACTACTCAATACTACTATGTAACGGGCAAAGAGTTGTATACTAGGTCTTCTTCCAGTCGTTATTTTGGAATCGCAATACCTGTAGGCACTGTCGCGGCTGGAGCTAATCCACACATTGCCGCTGTAGTCTCAGCGCTTTCTGTCGGCCTAGATATAGGCGGTGAAGGCGCTGAGATATTTCCCTTCTTATCAAAGTGTGACTACACGGCAGATCGCACTGTGACTTACTACCCGCTTTATTATGAGTACCGGTCCTACCTCATAAGAGAGGAAGGCAAATATTATAACGTCCCCATTATGGCAATCTGGCCCTAGTTTTTTCGCGGAGGAGTTATCAACTCCGCCCTGCCTTGCAGGGCCCCCTCTTTTTTATACGCGTTGTGGTTGGCGGGTGTTCGTGGGCTCTCTGTTTAATAAATATACGTATTTTTTGGCATGTTTCGTGTCGGTGTTGTCCAGATATCTCCGGGGCGTTTGGAGGAAGTCCCGAAGCTAGTGGGTAGGTCGTCGCCGGATTTGCTCCTATTGCCGGAGTACTCTCTTTTCGACCCCACAGGCCTGCCGCCGGGGGAGGTATACCAAAAAGCCGTCTCCCTAGAGGACTACGTGGAGAGGTTAGCCGCTATTGCTAAAATTATCGGCGGCTATGTGGCCGGGGCGTTTTTAGAGAGGGGGCCCCGTCCCAGGGTGTATAACACCACTGTGTTAGTAAACTCCGGCGGCTCTGTGGTGGGGATATACCGCAAGACGCATCTGTTTGACGCCTATAGCTATAGGGAGTCCGACTTTGTGGAGGCTGGCGTCTCGCTGTCTGACGTCTATGTGGTGCGTGGGGTTAGGGTGGGTTTTGCCGTCTGTTTTGAGTTACGTTTTCCAGAAGTCTTCCGGGAGTTGGCCCTACGGGGGGCAGAGCTTGTGGCGGTCCCCGCGGCGTGGTACTCCGGGCCGCTGAAGGAGGAGATGTTACAAGTTTTGGCTAGGGCGAGGGCTGTGGAAAACGGCATGTATGTAGCGGTGGCGGCGCTGTGGGGCCAGCGTTTTACCGGCCGGTCTATGGTGGTCGACCCCTATGGCGTGGTGGTAGCCGAGCTGGGGGCTGGGGAGCGGTATAGAGAGGTGGAGATAGATCCCGCCATGGTGGAAGAGGCGAGACGTGTAGTGCCGACGTTAAGGCTAAGGAGGCCGCAGCTTTACAACAAGCTCTGTCACTCTGATATTATATAAATACTTGATATTTCTAGTGGACACTTTTGGGAGAGGGATCTGGGGGAGTTTGGCCGCCGCCGTGTTGATTATGGCGGTTTTATTTATGCCTTACGGCTTGTTTCACCCCGCGGCGTTAGCCATAATGTCCATCTTAGTCGTCATTGCGGTTTATGTATATGCCAACTTCCGCGTGGCGTTGGGGGAGAGGTGGTTTAACGCGCTTGGCCCTCCCGTCATTGGCCTTGCCGCAGTGGGGGTCGTTCTGCTCTGGGCTGGCCGTTGGGAGGGGGCAGTGGCCATTGCCGCGGCCTATTTCGGCGAGCCGTTTATGGGCTATTTTATCTACAGGAGGCTGAGAGAGAAAAATGGCTTTTTTGCCATATTGTTTCTCGCCTCTGCTGCCGCCTATGCTTACACCCTCCCGTTAGTCTTGTGGGGGCTTTGGGCCGTGCCGGCGGCGGCCAATCTGGCCAAACTAGTGGCTTTGACTTATTTCGTATGGAGATAACGCCCGTGGGCGAGGAGTCTCTGGGGGTGAGGTCTATGTGTATGTATGTAGAGTCTAAAGACCTCCGTATTCTTCTCGACGCGGGGGTCTCTCTGGCGCCGAGGAGGTTCGGCCTGCCGCCCCACTCCAGAGAGCTGGAGAGAGCTAGAGAGGTGAGAGGCCGCATGTTGGAACTGGCGGCGGCTGTAGAGGTGGTTACAGTAAGTCACTACCACCGGGATCACTTCACGCCGTGGTACCCAAGCCCCTATATGGCTACAGACGGGGAGACATACGTGAAGATCTACGGCGGGAGGAAAGTGTATATGAAGGAGCCGGGGGATTTGAACTGGTCTCAACGGCGGCGTCACTACGGGCTTGTGAACGCCCTTAGGCAGATAGGCGCAGAGGTCATATATGCAGACGGCGGTGAGTGGCAAATAGGCTCTACAACCCTCAGGGCCTCTGCCCCCTTGTGGCATGGCGCCAGCGGCTCTAAGACCGGCAGGGTGTTAGGCTTCGCCGTGTTAGACGGGGAGGAGAGTCTGGTCTTTCTCCCCGACGTGGAGGGGCCTATAGAGCCGGAGCCGGTACAATTCGCCAAGTCCGTCAGGCCTACCATAATAGTGGTGGGGGGCCCCGCCACATATCTAGAGGTCGACGTGGCGGCTGCAGTGAGGCGGCTGAGAGAGCTAATCGACCTACGGCCTCACACCCTGGTGTTGGCCCACCACCTCCTGAGAGATGGGGACTGGCGGGGGAAGGTGGGGGAGGTGTTTGGCCACGCGGAGAGGCGTGGGGTAGTTATAGCCACCTACGCCCAGCTGGCGGGCGTGGCCGAGGAGCTGCTAGAAGCCAACAGGAGGGCGCTATATGGCCTTCGTCCTTCTTAATGTCGCCACGGCGGTGTTGGCGCTATATGTCGCATATAGGGTGTTTCAAGCTTGGAGGAGGCTTTCCGACATAAGGCTTTCTCTCTACTTTACAGGCATGGCGCTGTTGGCGTTTTCTCTCCTACTGGAGGCTGTGGCCGAGCTTTTCCTACCGCCGAGGCCCCGCCACCTCTGGAGACACCTCTGGCCCGTGGAGCTCGTAGTGGCGTTGATAACTCTGGCGGCGTTGGTGCTTATAGCTATCGCCGTCACTCCCGCCACGGCCTACGTGTTACCTATCGTAATGCCTGTCAACATCTTTCTAGCTCTCTACATCGCCGTCGTGACGTTAATAAAAGCCGCAGAGCGGCAGACGGCGCCTTGGATCTCGCTGGCGTTTATCTTTCTCGCCGCGTCTATGGCCACGCCGGCTTTCAGCCTCCTAAACGCGCTGTTTAGACTACTTACCGCGGCCTTCCTCGCCCTCAGCCTGGCCTATGCCGCGAAGACGGAGAAGTAGGCTAGAAATAGTTGCAGATATCCTCACGTTGCTCTCCCACGGCTGCAAGCCCCCCACCAGGCTGGCCACAGAGGCAAACCTGGCCTACGACCGGATGGCTAAACTAATAAAGACCTTAGTAGAGAGGGGGCTTGTTAAAGAGGGGGCGGAGGGGTTTTGTATCACTGTGGAGGGGCTTAAGTTTCTGGAGGCCTACCAGGGCTGGAGGAGGTTTTTAGACGCCTTAGGGCTATAAATAAGAGTGCTGCCAGGAATACCGCCAGGGGGGTTAATATCAGGGGCCATTGTGTAGAGGCGGTTGGGGCTTCTAACATCTTTTTCACCTGTAGATATCTAGCCCTAGCCGCCTCTCTCCACGCTTGACGTAACTGATCTCTATAAGCCGGGTCTCTGGCCACCGCGTCGTTTATCGCCACCGCGTCTTCATATGTAAAGACTCTAACCCGCCCCGTGGCTGGGTCTGTGTAGTTCAGCGGGGCGGCTAGAATACTCCAGAGTTGTTGAAACTGAGCTGCAGTTATCTTCCCCTCTTCTCTAGTTTTCACGAGGCTAATCCACGTCTCTGTGAGGAGGTCCTGGAGGTCTACCAAAGTGGCCTCGTAGTAATAGACAAAGGAGTAGTAGTAAGAGGCGCCCTTCTCTGGCGGCACCGCCACGATCTTCGTTCGTGTCAACTTAGACCAATGTTCTTTCAGCAACCTGGCCTTGGCTTGGTCTACCTCTGGGGAGTCTAGTAGAGACAAGTTGCCGGGGATTATATAGCGGTCTATAGTACTCCTGGCAATTTTAGAAAGGAAGATATCAAGAAGCGCCTTGGCTTTTGTCATATTGGCCCCCTTGGGTATGGCGATGGGGTCGTACAACACATCTGTGCCGTCTTGCGGAATGCAGTAGTCCAGCCCAGCCAAAAAGACGTAGTAATCCACCATTGGGCCGAGGAGGGCCTCTCCCCTCTTTACCAGATCTCTCACGGCGCCGCTGGAGTCCACAAATCTAGCCACGGCGGCCATGGCTGTGAGATATCTCCACCCCTCCTCCCAGCCGTATATCTCGGTAACTAGTTGCATCATGGCGGCGGTGGAGGTGGACTTGGTGGGCTTGGCGATGGCTATAGGCCGGCTGGCGGTAGCGGCGTAGTACTTAGCCAGCTCCGGGGAGGCCAGCTCCCTCCAGCTACAGACGGGGCGTAGGCCGGCTTTTGTCACAGCCTCGGCGTTGTAGCCAATCACATAGCCGAGGAGGGCGTATATCACATAGTACACCCTCCCGTCTGGCCCCACGCGCTTCAGCCTTATGCCCCCCGCCACCTCTGGGATTTGCGGCAAGTCGGGCATGGGGGCTAGATATCCCTCTCTGTATAACGCCTCGTATAACACCGGCGCGCCTGCCCACAGGAGGTCTGCCTCCCCCCTCTCGATGATGGCTCTCCACTGGACGGGCTCCACATTTAGAATCCTCACGTCGGGGAAGTGGCTTCTGAGTATGGGGAGGGCCACGTCTATAGATGCAGGGTCGGCCCTGGTGAGAATAGTGGTGGGGAATACAGACGCCGCAAGTAGTAACGTCAGAGCTAAGAGGGGGCGAGCCATGGGGGAGATGTAAGAGATGTTTTAAATATTACGCCCTTTCTAGCACCACGGCGGCTCCCTGGCCGCCGCCCACGCAGAGGGTGGCCACGCCGTGGTCTACGCCGTCTGTCTGTAGCTGTCTTGCCAACGTGCCTATTATCCTGGCGCCCGTGGCGCCTAGGGGGTGGCCGATGGCTATGGCGCCCCCCCTCGTGTTGACAGCCTCCGGGTCTATCTCCAGCTGTTTTATGGCGTAGAGAGTCACCACTGCGAAAGCCTCGTTGATTTCCCACCGGCCTATCTGCCTCGGCGTTAGTCCCGCCTTCTGGAGGGCCTTCCTTGTGGCGGGCACGGGCCCCATCCCCATCACGTCGGGTGGCACCCCGGCGAAGGCCACGGCCTTTATCTTGGCTAGCGGCTGGAGGCCATGCCGCCGGATGGCCTCCCTAGAGGCCAACATGAGGTAGGCGGCGCCGGAGTTCAGTGGGGAGGAGTTGCCGGCGGTGATGACGCCGTCTGGCTTGAAGGCTGGCGGCAGTTTGGCCAGAGCCTCTGGGGTTGTGTCTGGCCTTACCGACTGGTCTCTATCTACCACCCGCCTCTCTCCATCTCTCTCTATGGCCACTGGGGTTATCTCCTCTGTGAAGTAGCCTATTGCATATGCCTCCACGGCCCGCCTGTGGCTTCTGTGGGACCACAGGTCCATCTCCTCTCTGGTGATTCCTGACATCTCGGCGAGTTTCTCTGCGGTGAGGCCCATGACATATCCAATGGGCAGGTTGTAAAGCCTGACGTACTCCTCGTCGGCGAGGAACTTGGGGTTTATCTCGATGTGGGGGTTTTGGTACATGGGGGTTTTAGACATTTTCTCCACCCCGCCGGCTATCACCAGGTCTGCCACCCCTGTGGCTATCTCCATGGCGGCCATGGCCACCGAGTTTATAGAGGAGGCACATTGTCTATCCACATGTGCCGCCGGGATGCTGTGGGGGAGTTTTGCCGCAAATACCACATGTCTCCCGCCGTATAGCCACTGTTCCCCCACGGGGAGGGCGGTGCCTGTAATTAAGTCCTCTATGGCTTCCGGCTTGACGCCTGTTCTCTCTATCAGCGCCCTTATGGGGGCCGCCGCAATTTCCTCCGGCCTAAGCTCCCAGAAGTCGTCTTTTTGTGGGTCTTTACGAGAAAACCTTGTGAATGCCGTCCGGGCGAACCCCACTATGTAGACATCCATAGAGATGTGTGGGGTGGTTTATTTAAATATTGAGGAGTTCTATAGCTTATGCTTCCCAGGGCGTTTATAACGTCGGTGGTGGGGTCGTGGCCGCGGCCCAGCTGGCTTATAGAGGCTTTTGAGAGGCTTGAGAGGGGGCAGCTGGAGCGGCAGCTTTTCGACCAGTATCTAGACGACGCGGTTAAGCTTGCCATCAAGGACCAGGAGGAGGCTGGCCTCGACGTAATTACAGATGGGGAGCAGAGGAGGACATCCTTCGTGGCGTTTGTGGGGCAGAAGCTACGGGGCTTCAAGGTGGTAAGGGTGGAGGAGCTACATCCAGACGCCAGAGAGATAATGAAGAGACACAAGGCGCCTCTCACCCTCTGGAGGCCAGTGATAGCAGGCTATATTGAAGACAGCGTGTTAGCCGTCGACGAGGTGCAATACGCAAGGAGGGTTACCTCCAGGCCGCTTAAGGTCACCCTCCCGTCGCCCTACTTAGCCATGTGGGAATCTTGGCACCACAAGATCTCCTCGCCGTATTACCCAAGGCCTGAAGACGCCGCCGAGGCTTACGTAAAGGTGCTGCGGGGTGAGATAGCCAGGCTGATAGAGGCGGGGGTCGCCTTTATACAACTGGACGAGCCCATGCTCGGCGACTTGGTTGAAGCCGAGGGGGACAAGCCCGATAGATATAAACAGGTGGCCTCTGAGCTCTATGGCCAGAGGTACAGGGGGCTGAGAGATGAGATACAGCTGGCGGTAGATCTGGTAAACGAGACGGTGCGGGGTTACACCACGGCGGTGCGCATCGGGATGCATCTAGACAGGTGGCCCGCCGAGGACTCGCCGGTGGTGGGATACGAGAGGCTGGCCCCCCAAGTCTTCGACATAAAGGTGAGGCAATATGTGGTGGAGTATAAACACCCGCGGATGGGGAGCCCGGAGGAGTTCGCCAAGATCTTGCCAAGCGACAAGGAGATTGGGCTTGGCTCTATAGACGTGCGTGACCCCAGGCGGGTAGAGGCGGTGGAGGAGGTGGTGGCACACGTGGAGCGGGTTGTGAGATATGTAGACCCCACCCGCATCTGGCTAAATCCAGACTGCGGCTTTGCCCCCGGCATGTACAGAGCGTTCCCCAGAGCCGTGGCGTTAGAAAAGCTAAAGACGATGGTGAAAGCCGCCAAGGCGCTTAGAGAGAGGTACTGGTGGGCATAACTCCCCTCTGGGTCTCCCTTTTTCAAGGCCAGCTGGGGGCCCTCTGTATCCCCCGGCGGTTTAAATGCAGGTGGGATTTGCCACAATGTGTCGCAGTAGGGCTGTTGTTAGAAAAGTGGAAACTCTGTAGGACGGAGGCCTCTGGGCGGATGGTGGGGGAGTGGGGCGGCGTGGCGATTGCCGCCCTAGGCCCGGGGGAGGTGAAATGCCGCTGGGTCTTGGCTAGAAATTGCGCCGAGGCCTACACGCCGGCTTTCACCCCGCCGGAGTACCCCCGCCTTATTATCGACTTGTGGCAGTGGGGGGAACACAGGGAGGGGGAAAAACACGAGCTTGTGGAACAGATCTTGGCCTCTCTCAACGTGGTTAGGTCTTTTCTTTGGGATGGAAACCTGTGGCTTACCCACACGCCGGGGGAGTTTTTAGAGCTCCTATCTCGACACGCCAGGGGGCTGAGACACAGGGTGAACGTGGCTTGGGAGCTGCCGCCGTTGAGGTCGCCGGTGGTGTTAGACCCGGAGGGGCCCTGCGTCTTGACTGAAGAGGAGGTCTTCCAGAGGTCTGAATTCATCGTTGGGGGCATTGTGGACAAGGAGCGTGTGGCTAAAGGCGCCACGGGGAGGTTGGCGAGGGCGTTGGGGGTAGAGAGGCGGTGTAGGATAGAGCTCAGGGGGTCCACGGTGGGGGTGCCCGACAGGATCAACAAGGTGGTGGAAATACTGGTGAGGACGCTGGCGGGCGAGCCGCTTGAGGTAGCCATATTGAAGACACAAGCCAAGAGGGATAGGGTGTATAGACTCATGTGGGAAATACAGAGGCGGGCCAGGCGGAGAGGCGGCGTCTTGGCCATATCGAGAGAAAGCCTGGCGGAGGCCAACTGGCTGGGTGCCCCCGAGGAGGAGGTGGCGCTGGCGGTTAGGAAAACCGGCGTAGTTCTGTCCTGACGGCCACCGCGGCTACCAGCAGTAGGTAGAGAAAGAGGGGGACGTGCTCCAAGGCCAGCCCCCCGAAGCCAGTGGTGGGCGACCAGATGGTGCGGGAAACCCTCCCGGCGTTGAAGAGTGCCACCAACGCCGTGAGTAGGGCGGCGTGTCGCCATCTTAAGAACGCCAAGGCGAGATATATGGCCGCCAGCGTTATGTTTTCTGCCACCAACAGTGGGGGGAGGCCCACCAGATTTATGGCGAGGTACCCCGCCGAGAGGAGTAGCAGAAGTCCTCTCAACATAGCCGCCTCAACACGTGGGGCAGTATGCCGCCGTGTTTGATATACTCCACCTCCGCCCAGGTGTAGACGGCGGCTTTGCCTCTCACCTCCCGTATTTCATCCCCCTTACGTATCCTAATTGTAAGCTCCTTGCCGGGGTGGAGGCCTTCAGAGAGGCCGACGACGTCTATCTCCTCGGAGCCGTCCACGTCGAGGGTGGCCACTATGGGCACTATGCCCACCATGGCGAGATTCGCCCTGTGTATCCTCTCGAAACTTTCGGCAATTACAGCCCTCACGCCCAGTAGCCTCGGCCCCTTGGCCGCCCAGTCCCTACTAGAGCCGGCGCCGTAGTTCCTGCCGGCTACCACCACCAGGGGGGTGCCCTCTTTCCCATAGGCCTCAGCCGCCTCGTAGACAGTCATGACTTTCCCCTCTGGGAACTTTATTGTATACCCTCCCTCCAGCCCGCCGATCTTGTTCCTATAGCCCCTACTGGAGAAAGTGCCGCGGGTCATCACCTGCCAGTTGCCCCTCCTGGCGCCAAAGGTGTTGAAGTCCTTTGGGCTGACCCCCAGCGAGGTTAGGTACCTCCCGGCGGGGTTTTCTGGAGATATGGCGCCCGCCGGCGATATGTGGTCCGTGGTGATGTTATCGCCTAGCACCAACAGCGGCCTGGCCCCCCTTATGTCCTCAAGAGCTCCCCCCAGCTCCACGATGGGGGAGGGCTGTATGTAGGTATCTCTGGGGTCCCAGGGGTAGAGAAGGCCCGTGGGGGCCTCTAGCCCCTCCCACAGCTCGTTTCTCCACTCCCCCCTGTAGACCTCCGCCGTGGCCCACTCCTCCACCACCCTACCTACCTCCTCCGGCTTTGGCCACAGGTCCCTTAGGTAGACCGGCCTCCCCTGGGTGTGGGCCAGAGGCTCTTTGTCTAGATCTATGTAGATGGTTCCGGCGAGGGCGTAGGCCACCACCAGCGGCGGCGAGGCGAGGTAGGCGGCCTTGACGTCTGGATGTACCCTAGCCTCGAAGTTCCTATTGCCAGACAGCACCGCCGCCGCCATTATGTCATGTTCCCTAATGGCTCTCGCCACGGGTTGGGGCAGCGGGCCGGAGTTGCCTATACAGGTGGTGCAGCCAAAAGCCACCACGTGGAACCCCAGCTGGTCTAGATACCTCTGGAGGCCACTCCTCTCTAGTATCTCCGCGGCCGCCCTGGAGCCCGGCGCAAAGCTGGTCTTGACGTAAGGCGGCGGCCTTAGCCCCAGCTCCACTGCCCTCTTCGCCAGAAGCCCCGCCGCCACGAGGAGGTGGGGGTTGCTGGTGTTAGTACAGCTGGTGATGGCGGCGATGGCCACGTCGCCGTCGCCAAAGAGGACCCGCCTCCCGTCGACCTCAATCTCCACCCTCTTTCTCTCCCGCCTCTTCCTCTCCTGTAGGAACTGGGCGAAGCTTTTGGGCACCTCCTCAAGCCTCCTCCTCTGCCAGGGCAGCGTGGGGCCCGCCACGTGGCGCTCCACTGTAGATAGGTCGATCTCTACCACCTGGCTGTACTCAACGCCGTCGACGCCGCCAAAAAGGCCTTGTAGCTGGTAGTAAGTCTGGACGAGAGCTATGTGTCCCTCAGGCCTCCCCGTGGCCCTTAGGTAACGTATGGTGGCCTCATCTACTGGAAATAACCCCACCGTGGAGCCGTACTCCGGCGCCATGTTGGCTATGGTGGCTCTATCTGGCACCGAAAGCCTCCTCACCCCCTCGCCGAAGAACTCCACAAAGGCGTCCACGACGCCCACTTTCCTCAAGGCTTCTGTCACTGTGAGGACCACGTCTGTGGAGGTGACCCCAGGCCTAATCTCGCCGTAGAGGCGTACCCCCACCACTTTTGGCACAGGTATGACGATGGGCTCTCCCAACATGGCGGCTTCTGCCTCCACGCCGCCTACGCCCCACCCCACTACCCCCAGCCCGTTTATCATGGTGGTGTGGCTATCCATACCCACCAAGGTCTCGAAGTGGGCCACGTCGCCGTCTGTCGCCACCACCTTGGCTAGCTGCTCCAAGTTGACCTGGTGGATAATGCCGGCGCCGGGGGGATATACGCGCAGGTTTCTAAACGCCTGTTGTGCCCACTTGAGGAACCTATATCGCTCCCTATTTCTCTCCACCTCTAGCCCCATGTTTCTCCACAGGGCGTCGGGGGAGCCCCAGAAGTCCACCTGTACCGAGTGGTCTATCACCAGGTCTACAGGCACCCTGGGGTTCACCACAGAGGGGTCTCCCCCCCGCCTCGCCACCACGTCGCGCATGGTGGCTAGATCCACCACCGCGGGGACGCCGGTGTAGTCCTGCATGACGACTCTAGATATCCTTATGGCCACCTCGCCCCGGGGGCTCTTTGGGCTCCACCTCGCCAAGGCCTCTAGGTGCTGCCGCGTGATGTCTCTGCCGTCTAGATTCCTGGCGACGTTTTCAAGCAGCACCCTGATGGAGTAGGGCAGTTTAGCCACGTCGTATCCCTCCCTCTCGAGGCTTTTTAGTGGGAGATAGCGAAAGGTCTGCCCACCTGCGGAGAACTTTTCAAACATGGGGCCACGTTGGAGATGTATTTATAATTGTGCCGCCACGTGGCTTATAGCTGGTTGTGCCTAGCCGCGGCCTCTCTCGCGGCGTCTAGATCCCCCACCGCCAGCACCGCGGCGTCTTCTATTGGAAAGATCTTGCCGCAGTAGGGACACTGCCTACGTCTTGTCCCCATCTTGGCCACGCTTGCCCTCCCGCAGTGGGGACACGCCACCGCCACGTATCTCCTCACGGAGGATTTTCTTCATTAGCCTTAAAGCCTTTCCTAGCTGGTAGTGGAAACAGCCGTATCGCGCCAGCTTGAGGTCCACGCCGCCTCTGGCCTCGGGGCTGTAGAGAGCCTCTACCACAAAGAGGAGGCCTCTGTGTTTAACCACGGCGTGTCTACCCCTCAACGTCACCCTCCCCACGTGTTTCACCGTGGGGATATGTAGAGATATATACCCCGCCGGGGGGGCCGTGGGGGCTATGGGCTCCAGGCAGATATCCACCCGCCGTATGTACACATCTAGCGCATAGGGGGCAGTGGGGTGTGAGATGGGGGCACATATGGAGATATCTGCCGGCAACGTGGCGCCACGCCATTTTACCAGCAGGAGGCCTACCGTCGGGGGCTGGGGGGAGGGGCAGAGGGCGCCCCCCCACTCCGAGGCTATAAGCTCTCTCGCCTTGGGGAGGTCCTCTTCTATCCACAGCCCAAGCGGCTTTGGGCTCCTCAGGTCGATGCGGTATTTAACCCGCCTCTGCGCCAACCCCTGGATGTAAGCACGTCTGGCCATAAGGCATGTAACGTTTATAAATAAGCCACTTTCGGGGGTTATGCCGTTTAGAGAAGAGGAGTGGGAAGAAGAGGAAGAGCTTTGGGAGGAGTTTGAAGAGGAGTGGGAGGAGGAAGAGTGGTAACTTTTTCAAAAGGGCCCCCTTTATCCTCTTTATTTTTTTTTACGAGGTTCCTCTATTCCTACAGGTAGGGTATCTCTATGTACAGAGGTGTAGTTTCAAGATTGTTGGGGTTAAGTTTTTAAATGGCGGAAAATAGGGGATACATGGCGGGGGGCGTGGGGGAGAGGGTAGTAGTGGGGAGACACATATATGGGAACCTATATGGCTGCGACCCCGACCTTCTCCGCGACGAGGCGGCTCTCATCACGGTGGTAAAAGAGGCCGTAAAGATGGCTAACGCCTTACTGCTGTCTATAGGGTCCTACAGGTTCGGCCCGGCGGGCGGCCTCACGGTTTTTGCAGTGGTGGCAGAGAGCCACATCTCTATCCACACCTGGCCTGAACACGGCTTCGCCACGGTGGATGTCTACACCTGTGGGGACCACACAGACCCCAAAGCCGCTTTTGACTACATAGTCTCTAGGCTGAAGCCACATAGGGTCGAGATCCACCATGGCGACAGGTCGATGTATAGTGAGTAAATATTTAAAACGTGGCCTTTCTTTCGGCCATGACTATATGTTTTAAAAAGGCCTATTTAGAAATTGCAAATTTTATATTAAACACGCTGGAGAAAATAGATCTACGGGAAATAGAGGTTTTTATAGACACGCTAGAGGAAATATATAGAGCAAACAGGAAGATCCTGGTGGTGGGGGTAGGCCGTAGCGGCTTGGTGGGCAGGGCTTTCGCCATGCGGCTTAGACACCTGGGGGCCCGGTCATATGTGTTGGGAGAGACTATAACCCCCTCTGTGGAGGAGGGAGACCTAGTGGTGGCAATCTCTGGGAGTGGCTCCACGCAGATAGTAGTGGCGGCGGCTGAGGCCGCCAAGAGGGTGAAAGCCAGGGTGGCCGCCATCACCTCTTATTACGACTCCCCCCTGGGGAGGGTGGCGGATTTGGCCATCCGGGTGCCGGGGAGGACCAAGCTGGCCACTTCTAACGACTATTTTGCCCGCCAGATCTTGGGCCTCCACGAGCCTCTCTCCCCGTTGGGAACCCTCTTTGAGGATACAGCCATGGTGCTTCTAGATGCCGTCATCGCCGAGTTGATGAAAAGACTAGGTAAAAACGAGGAGGAGCTGGCGCGGCGCCATGCGAACATAGAGATGCCGTAAGTCAGCTTTGTCACCACCGCTCATCCTCGCCACACACCTGCCGTCATCACGTGGCCATATTGCCAACATTTATTAAGTTTTTCCACATGTGCCACCATGTACTACCTACATCCAGCCAAGGCGCTGCTGTCTAGCGCCACAGATGTGAGATATGTAAAGTCGCTTGTGGCGGAGCTACTGGGCGGCGGCCCCGTGGTTTTCGGCAGGGGGGACGAGCCCATCTTGGCGCTATCTGGCTTCTTCCCGGAGGACGCCCCGGCGGCTAACCTCCTCGCCCTTCTTGTCTACCGCTGGCGGAGGGGCCTTCTCGACCTCCCCCCCGTGGCGGCTGCGCCTGTGGTGGATGTGGAGGCGCTTCGGGGCGGGGCGGCGGCGGTGTATTACGACTTCCTGGAGCTAAGAAGCGAGGCGGCGAGAGAGGTAACGCGGTTTTACCACATGGCGAGGCCCCGGGCGGTGGTGGTGCTTCTCGGCGGGGTGGAGTTCGACGTGGCTGCCACCACGGAGGTGGCTGCAGAAATCCTGTCAGTACGGAGGGTGACGCCAGATGTCCACACGCCGGAGGGGGTGGCCACGTTGAAATATAGCCACGGCGTTGTGGTCAAAGTGCCCCCCCGGCATTTCCAGAGGTTTGAACGCCGGGTGGCAGAGCTTGTGAGAAAGGCGGCGGCGCTGCCGGCGGTGGAGAGGCCTAGAGTCAAGGTGCCGCGGAGGGAGATATATCTGCTCCACGGGGGGGCGCCTCTAGAAGACGGCGTGGAGCTAGACAACGAGGTGTATGTCTACATTTAGGGTCTTCCTCGGCGTCACGGGGGCGTCGGGGGCCATATATGGCGTCAAGGTGTTAGAACTTCTGAAAAAAGTGGGGGCTGAGGTACACCTGTCGGTCTCAAAGACGGCTGAGAGGGTGTTGCAGCTGGAGACAGATTACGACGTGGCTTACCTAAAGTCTCTAGCTGACTACTTCTGGGAGGAGACAGACCTCTCCGCCCCTCCCGCCTCCGGCAGTTTTGCCATAGACGCGGTGGCGGTGGTGCCGTGTTCAACTAAAACCCTCGCGGCGATAGCCCACGGCCTGTCGCTAAATCTTATCGTCAGGGCGGCTGAGGTGGGGCTTAAGGAAAGGCGGCGGGTGGTGCTGGTGGTGAGAGAAAGCCCCCTGTCTCTAGTCCACATAAGAAACATGGAGTTAGCCACTCTCGCCGGCGCTGTGGTGATGCCAGCCGCCCCTGGTTTCTACACACGGCCGAAATCCATAGAGGAGCTTGTTGCCACCTTCGCCGGGAGGGTACTCGACGCCCTGGGGGTTAGACATGGCCTCACCCCCAGGTGGGGGCCCCACGGGCGTTAAGTTGGCTTTAACCTCATGTCTATACATGAGACGGAGGGGGAGTTATCCAAAAGTTTTCTTTAAACTAGCCCGCAGCTGGGGCAACATACCGGAGTCAGAAGTCCTGGCGTTGTTAAAACTAGGCGTCAGATGTGACATGTGTGGCGGCAGGGTGAGAGAGCTGGGCTACATGAGGGTGGGTAGAGAGATAGAGCTGGCGCTATGTAAAAACTGTCTTATAGACTACATAGAGGCTTTAGACATCCAGCCCTCACGATGTCTATAAGAGCGTATTTACGCCGGGCGGCGCTACAGTGTCTCCACCACCTTGAGGAAAACCTCTAGAAACCTCTGCCTCAAGTCTACCACCTCGTGTTTTCCAACAACATTGGAGATAACCAACACGCAGCCCGTCTTGAAGCCTTTTAGCCAGCCCAGCGCCATCGCGGCGGCGCACTCCATCTCTACTGCCAACGCCCCGCGGCTACGCCAAAACTCCACAAAGTGGGGACCCTCGCCGTAGAAGGCGTCGCTAGACACCACGTAGCCCACTGGCGCCTTTAGGCTTTGGGCCAGTCTTACTGTCAACATGGGGTCTGCAGAAAGTGGGGGGCAGTGGCTGTGGAAGTAGGCGTTATAAAGCCCGCCCGGCGTGGCCGCCGCGCCGGCGGCTACAACCACGTCGCCTACCTGCAGCCCGCCGAGGGAGCCGGCGGTTCCAATACGGATAAAGGTCTCCATGCCTAAACTCCTTAGCTCCTCCAGCGTGATGGCTATGGAGGGCCCCCCAATGCCGTGGGCAGCCACGGTGACCCACCTTCCCAACACGCGGCCGGTGTATACTAAAAACCTGTTCTCATTGACCAGCCTGACGTCTTCCATTATGGAGGCATACAGCTTGGCTCTAGCCGGGTCACCCACCCCGATTACCGCCGGCGAGATGTCTCCCGGCCTCGCCCAGATGTGGTAAGGCATATTAAATAGAGAGAATTTTAGATATATGTTAGAAGTGTTTACAAGAGCCCTCGGCGTCTCGGGCTTCGAGGAGGAGGTCAGGCAGGCAGTCCTGTCGGTAGTAAAAAACGGCGAGGTGGACCACCTGGGTAACGTCATCGAGGTGGGCAAAGCCAGGGTGGCCTTTGTGGCACATATGGACGAGGTGGGGCTTTTGGTGACGTCAATAGAGGAAGACGGGAGGCTGAGATTTAGAAAGGTGGGGGGGATAGACGACAAGGTTTTACCCGGCACGTCTGTGGTGCTCTACGGCGGGGGGCTTAAGGTAGAGGGCGTTATAGGCATCTCCCCGCCCCATTTCCAACAACAGACACAACCCACTTGGCAAGACCTCTATATAGACATTGGCGTTTCTAGCAGACAGGAGGCGGAGGCCCTGGGGGTAACCCCAATGACGCCTGCGGCATTCGCCAGGAGGTACGTGGAGATGGGTAGATACATCTCGGCCACCGCTCTAGACGACAGGGCGGGCTGTTGGGTTTTGGCCGAGGCCTATAGGGGCGGCGTGGATGCCACCTACGTCTGGACCGTCCAGGAGGAGGTAGGCCTTATGGGCGCAAGGGCTTTGGCCAAAAGGCTTGAGGGCAGCGTGGTGGTAGTGGTAGACACCATGGCCTGCTGCCACCCTAACTACACGGGCCCCGCCCGCCCGGGCCAGGGGCCGGTGTTGCGGCTTTTTGACAACTACGGCGCATATTTCCACAAGCTGGCCAGGAGGGTGCTGGAGGTGGCCAGACGTAGGGATATCCCCATCCAGCTTGGGTCCGGGGGCGGCGGCACAGACGCAGCTGCCTTCACCGCGGCGGGGGTCCCGGCGGTGGCAATTGGCATCTTGGCTAAATACTCCCACTCCCCCGTGGAGATGGCACATAGGGAGGACTTGAAAAACGCCGTTAGGCTTCTAGAGGCGTTGGGAGAAGAGCTCGTATAGGGCCTTCTTGCGTAGGTACTGGTCGACAGTGGCCACGGGCCTCGCCGGGACTCCCGCCACCACGACGCCTGGCGGCACGTCTCTAGTGACCACAGCCCCCGCCGCCACGACGGCCCCCTCCCCCACCTCTATCCCCGCCACGAGGGTGGAGTTGGCCCCCACCACGGCGCCTTTTTTTATCACCACGGGCGCCAGCCTCCTGCTTGGGGGGTACCTGTCGTTTGTAATGACGGCGTTTGGGCCTATGAAGACGCCCTCCTCTATCACCGTGCCGTTGGGGATATAGGCCATGGATTGTATCCACGCCCCGTCGCCTATCCTCACGCCGCGTTCTATCACCGTCTGGGTCCCCACCCTCGCCCCGTTGCCTATCTTGGTCTGTTCTCTAACCAGGACGTTATGGCCTATCTCCACGCCGTCGCCAATCTCCACCCCCTCATATATCACCACGCCCCACCTCACCACGACTGACCCCCCTATCTTGGCGCCGTCGCTGGCCTCCTCCAGGTTTTTAATACGTAGCAGCTTGTCTCTAGCTGGGTACCCCACCACGGCGGCGTCTATAAAGCTGCCTTCCCCCACCACGGTGGGGCCGTAGATATGTGCCTCTGGAGATATGTAGCTAGCGGCAATTTTCGCCCTCGGCGATATAAAGCCCATGGGGGGCCCGGGGCGATACCTTTAAAATATTACACACAGCCCGTGCCATGGACGAGTTTACAGAGCTGGCAGAGGTGTTGGCCGAGCTGAGAGAGCTGAAGAGGAGAGTCGCCGAACTGCAGCGCGACGTGGCTGAACTATCCAGGAGGCTTTCCGAAATAAGGGCTGGAGACCCTGAACACGTCCTGCGGGAGGGGGTGGCTAGGCTCAACGCGGTGGCGGAGGCCATCTTGGAGAACGCCAGCTTCATTAGGGCCATGTTGGCCGAGGGGGGGCTGAGGCGAGACGAGACGTGTGTAGCCCTGCTGGAAAGACTGGCGGCGCTACGGGGACATGTTTAGACGGGAGGACGCCGGCAGGAAGCTAGAGGAGGTCCTGGCGAAGCTGGCCGCAGACCTAAACGCCCTGGCTAGCCGCGTGGAGGAGGTGCGAAACGAGCTGAAGGCAGAGGTGAAGGCCAGCTCTCTCGAGGCGAGAAAGGGGGTAGAGGGCCTCGCCACGTTGCTCAACAAGACGATTAGAGACCTCACGGAGGGCGTGGCGCAGCTAGAGAAGGCCAAGAGGGAGCTAGAGGTCACTGCCGGCAAGCTCGCCGAGGTTGCCACAGCTGTGGAGAGGCTAAACGCCGCCGCCAAGTCTGTGACAGATGCCGCCAACCAGTTCATCTCGCTGGGGGAGAGGCTGGAGGGCATGTGGGCCAGGGTGGAGGGGCTTGCGGAACAGCTCAACTTGATAAAGACGCAGGGGGAGCAGATTAGGACAGTGGCGTCGGCCATGTTGGAGCTAATGAAGGACTTTAGCTCCAAGGCGCAGGAATATGACGGCAAGTTGAGACAACTGGCCTACAGGGAGGCGGAGGTGAGGGCTAGAGACGAGGCGCTCCGGCGGAGGGAGGGGGAGCTGGCGGCGTCGCTGGAAAACGTCAGGAGGTTCACAGAGCTGGCGGAGACAGCCAAGTCGACGCTGGAGGAGGCCAAGAGGTCTACCGCCGTGTTGACAGCCAGGTGGCAGGAGTTGGCTAAAAGGGAGGAGGAGCTAAAGGCGCTGCGGGAGGAGTTAATGCGGAAAGAATTCGAGCTTAAGAAGTTAGAGCAGGAGCTGGCGGTGAGGCAGAGACAGCTGGCGGAGCAGGAGGAGCGGCTTAAAGCCCTCGTGGAGAGAGCCTCTGAGGTGGAGAAAAAGCTGGAGGAGTTGTCGCAAAGAGAGAGGGAGCTCGCCAGGCTGCAGGCCGAGGTGGAGGAAAAGAGGAGAGCGCTAGAGGAGCTGGCGGCCAAATATAGGGCTTTTGAGGCCGTTGTGGCGAGGAAGGAGGAGGAGCTGCGGAGGCTAGAGGAGGCGGTGAGAGCTAAGGAGCTGGAGCTTCTTGACAACTTGGGGAGATTCGCCAAGAGGCTTGTAGAGGAGGAGGCCAAGCTGGCCGGGTGGGAGAGGCGGCTTTTAGAACAGGAGAGGGAGGTGTTGGCTTTCTACCGGAGCCTACTGCTGAGGGAGGCCATGTTGGCCCAGTGGAAAACACAGCTGGAGGAATGTAGGAAGAAGCTAGGCGAGAAAGGGGAATAGGGCCCTCAGAAGGCTGTAGCTCAGGACCGCCGTCGTGACTATAAAGGTGGCTACTAGTAACATCTGGATGGTTCTATATTCGGCTCTCTCCCTTTCGTCCGCCGCGATGTCCAACATGGCTGAGACGTCCTTTAGGGCGATCCTAAAGAGCGCCACGGCGATGACTATAAACACCAGGTCGAGTGTCCACGCCAGCTGGTAGCCTGTCCCCAACAACAGGAGGCCTAGTGTCAACACCCCCACGAGGTACAAGACGGCGTAGAGGCTCCACCACACGGCGTAGACATATTAGATTATTTTAACGTTTTCAACCCCACCTATTTAACTACGGCGGGGTGTAATCATGTGTTTGGACTGCTGTTTGTCATAATTAACGCGACGGCGATGGCGGTGCCCATAGCCACGATACCCTTTCAATACACCACACAGCTTGGGGGTTGTGCCAACTTCTCCACCTATCTGGACCCCCTCTCCCCCTGGGGGCTGGCGTCTATATATGTCGTCACGGGCGACGGCAGGCTGTCTGCCCCCACGCTAGAGCCCTACCCCACGCCTAAATACGCCAGGGGGCGGGCCTGCGGCGACTTTCTCTCAGTTAGGGTAGATAGATGGAGGGCAGTGGGGCCGCTTGTCTCTATCTCCATTGGGGGGGAGGACGCCTTCTATGTATCTAGCGTCTATCTGCTAAACCGCACGGCGGTGGTGAGGGTAAAATCCCTCACGCCCCCCGTGGCGTCTGGCGACTTTGTCTATAGGGTGAGCTCTCTCTCCGTGGGGGGGATATATGTGGAGGAGTACGTGGCCTACGGCCCCGCCCAGCTGACGGCATATGGCGTCATCAACGTGACGTATATAAGCCTCGGGGAGGAGAGGCCGGACTTCTATATATACATCCCCACGCCGGGGGTTAGGGCAGAGGGGCTAAAGCCCTGGGCTCCAGACGTGCCGCTGTGGTTTTCTCCAAACCAGACGGCCGGCGTGGGGCGGCCGAGAGTGGTGGTAGAGCAGATATCCATACCCGTGGGGGGGGAGTGCGGCGGCGTGGCTGTGGTGATTAACCCGCTGGAGAGACCCCTCTCTATATACGTAAGGCTGGAGGACGGCAGTTCACACATCCTCTCTCTATACCAGCTGCCAGCCGGCATAGCCACGTGGCGGCTTCGAGGCGCCGTGGCTAAAACGCTAGACGGGAGGGAGCTCCCCGTCGAGGAGATTACCGCCGGAGACGGCGCGCCGGTTGGCATCTGTCTGGTGGAGGGCATGCGGTACTACGTGAAGACCTACGGCTATAGGTACCCGGCGGAGGTGAGACAAGGCCGCCTGGAGGCAGAGACAGACCTGGTGGCGCCGGAGGTGGCCGCCCCCGGGGGGCTAAACGCGGTTGTGGTGCCCCAGGTGGCTAGAGGTGGCTCTGCCGTCACGGTGAGGCTTTACTACAACGGCACACCTGTGGGGGAGGTTGTAGCCAAGGCGTCACCCCTAATTGTCATAAACGCCAGCCAGCTCTATAGAGAGGTGAGGGTGGTGGACCTCTTGGGGGAGCCCGTGCCCCACTTCGCCGTCTATGTGGGCGGCCTGAAGTTTATAGGCCGTGACGGCGTGGCGGAGGTGATCCCCACTGGGGACACCATAGCCGTTGAGATAAACGGCGTGAGGTATGTAACCCGCCTCGCCCCAGAGGTCAAAATCCCCATCTTGACGTGGGGGAGTTTCCTCAAGGTCGCCATGGCGGCGGCTGTGGTGGGCGTGGCGGCGGCTCTGGGCGTAAGGAGGCGGGAGAAAGAGATATATGGGGAGGAAACCGTAGAGGTGTGATGAGGGGATTGACGCTGATTGGTGAAAGGGCCTTCGATCTCTGAAAACTTTTAAAGACACATTGATGTGGGGCTGTGTTGATGCAGATAGGCCAGTTTGACCCCTTGTGGTACCTCGTGATGTTAATGTTCTGGATAGTACTGTTGATGTTCTTCCAGGAGATACAGGTCTGGAGGTACTTAATGCAGGTAGGCAACTTCCTCCACTATCTAGGCCAGCTGTTAAACACCACTTCTGGCAACGTCCTGGCGGCGTTGGAGAAAATGAGGAGGAAAGAGGTAAACAAGGCCGAGCTGGAGTCCACCTTGAGGAAAATGGTTGACTTCGCGGTGATTGAACCCACGGCGCTAGACCCCAACGGCGTTGTGCCTAAATATAAACATATTATAAACACCTATGTCTCTACCTACGAGGAGGAGATCAAAAAGATCGTGGAGGATGGCGTCGCCGTGAAGAACATGTCCACAGCCGTGGAGGCTCTACGCTACATGAACCTTGTCTACAAGGTGATAGATCATTACTACAGGATGGCAAAGAAGTACAAGATTTACTACCTGGTGATTCAACTCACCATGTTGTTACCACTACTGAAAGAACTTACAGATACTGTAAACGAGGCTGTCACCTCCTTCATAAAGGGGCTCCCCATAGGCGATAGCGCCGGCCCCCAGGTGGCGTATAACATCCTCACCCAGTGCGGCGACGTGAAGTACCACCACGAGGTGAGAGACACCGTGGTGGCAGAATGTCTCTACCAAGACAGGAGGCTATATGTCATAAAGGCGCATGGGCCTGGCAGCACTGTGGGCAGGCTGGACGAGGCTGTGGAGTATGTCTTCAAGCTGGGGGTCACGCCTAGATATATCGTCACAATTGACGCCGCGTTGCGGCTAGAGGGCGAGAAGACCGGCGAGGTGGCTGAGGGCGTCGGCGTGGCTATAGGCGGCATAGGGGTGGAGAAATTCAACATAGAGTCTTACGCCACTAGGTACGGCGTGCCGCTATACGCCTTCTTGATAAAAATGCGGCAGTCTGAAGCCCTAACCACTATGACCAAGGAGATATACGACGCGGTACAACACACGTCCAGAAGGGTGCTAGACTTCGTCACCACACAGATCCCCCCCGGCGGCTCGGCGTTGGTGATCGGGGTGGGCAACACGGTGGGTGTAGGGCAGCCGTAAGTTTATAAATGGCAGAAAAGTTCTAGACATGAGGCTTAAAACCCCTTTTTTGAGATTAGCTCTCACAAACTCCCACATGGAGTTAGAGCTAGATAACGTCATGGTGTTTGGCGAGGTGAGGAGAGGCCAGCTCTATGCGGAGATATATATCGGGGAGACGAGCTATATATATGAGAGAAGGCGGTGGTATGTCTACAACGGCGAGGGCAAGTTACGGCATATGACAGATAAAGACCGGGCTGAGTTAAGACAGCTGGCGAAAATGCTGTCTACCCTCCCACACTACCTGGTGTTAGAAAAGCTAATAAAGGCGCTGTCGTATTAATCCATCACTTTTATAAATACCTACAGATTTAGACAATATGCCAAAAAACAAGAGTCCAGACAAGATGTCTCTGATCTCTGTCCACGTCCCGAGGAGGATGATTGAAGAGATAGACGAGTTGGTGCGGCGGGGGATTTTCCCCAGCCGGAGTGAGGCCATTAGGGCGGCGCTACGCGACTTTTTATACAAGGAGAGCTTCAAGACTAAACCCCTCATCGGGGAGGAGGAGGTGCCTTTCAGCTTGTTGAAAGGCAGGTAGCCCTACATGGAGGTCCCCCCGCCGCTTTTCGACCTCTTAAAGAAGGCTCAAGACTGGCGGCTGTTAGAAGATGTGGCGGCGGAGCTCGGCGTAGCCGCCGAAAGCCTAATGCGGCACGTAGAGGAGGGGAGGGCCAGGGGGCTGCTGGCCGTAGAGAGAAAGATGGCGGTGCGTTATGAGCTTACAGAAGAGGGCAGGCGGAGGGCGGCAGAAGGCCTCCCGGAGTACAGAGTGTTGAAAAACGCCCAGTGTGGGCAGAGCCGCTGTGTGGCCTCTCTAGACCAGCCGGAGGGCGACATAGCTGCTGCCAACTTGGCCAAGCTGGGGGTAAAGCCCAGGGGGCGGGTGCTGGAGATGGGGGAAGATCTCTACAGGGCGGTCCTCCAGAGGGTAGAAGAGAGGCAGAGAGCTCTTGCAGACCTGGAGTCGGCCTCCCCCGAGGCGATACAGGAGTTTCTAAAGAGGGGGCTTGTGAGGAGGGTGGAGAGGACTTTGGTGTATATAAAGGCCGTGGTGCCGCTAGACTCCCTCAAGCCCACCGCCGTCAAGACCGCCCTAACTTCTGAAGATATTGCTACAGGCCGCTGGCGGGGGTACTACCTAAAGCCTTTCGACCTCTCCATCGAGGTGCCGGAGCACCCGGCGCCGGTGCCCCACTTCTTCAGCGAGTTTCTTGACTACGTGAGGGAGGTGATGGTTGGGCTGGGGTTTGAGGAGGTGAGAGGCCCCATCTTAGAGCTGGAGTTCTGGAATTTTGACGCCCTCTTCCAGGCTCAAGACCACCCCGCCAGGGAGATACATGACACCTTTTATGTAGGGTGGCAAGGCGCCGTGGGGAGGCCGCCGGAGGCCTTGATGAAGGCGGTGGGGGAGATACATGAGGCGAGTTGGCGATACCGCTGGAGTGTAGAAAAGGCCCTCAACCCTGTCCTCAGGACGCAGACCACGGCCACTACCATCAGGGCGCTGGCGGAAAGGGGGGAGGGGCACTACAAGGTTTTTACAGTCGGTAGGGTCTTCCGGCCGGAGAAGCTAGACCCAAAACACTCCATGGAGTTCCACCAGCTAGACGGCATTGTGGTGGGGAGGGGCCTCGCCTTCAGGCACCTACTCGGCCAGCTGGAGGAGATCGCAAAGGCGTTAGGCATGAGGGACGTCAGGTTCAAACCGGCCTACTTCCCCTTCACCTCGCCCTCGGTGGAGGTCTACGCCGAACACCCCACCCTGGGCTGGGTTGAGTTTGGCGGCGCCGGCGTGTTTAGGCCGGAGGTTACAGAGCCGCTAGGCGTTAAGGAGAGCCGCGTCTTGGCGTGGGGCTGGGGGCTAGACAGAATAGCCATGATACTCCTACAGATAGACGACATTAGGGATCTCTTCACCAGAGATATCAACAAGCTTAGGGAGTACTACGCCAGGTGGGAGAAATATAGACGCGCCGTGGGCGCAGTGGGGCTGAGATACACGCTGTAATGCGGGCCCTCTTCCCCGGCCGCTTCCAGCCGCCCCACTGGGGGCATATATACGCAATACGCGAAATCTTGAAGGAGGTAGACGAGGTGGTGGTGACAGTGGGGTCCGCCCAGTTTAACTACATCGCGAGAGACCCCTTCACCGCCGGGGAGAGGATCTGGATGTTAAGAGAGGGGCTGAGGGAGGGAGGGGTAGATCTCTCCAGGGTGTTGCCAATACCGGTGCCCAACGTGGAAAACAGCTGGGAGTGGCTGGGGCGGGTGAGGTCCTACATCCCCCCGGCACATATGGCGTATACGGGCAATCCCTACGTGGCGCTTCTCTTGAGGCAGGCGGGCTACGAGGTGAGACAACCTCCCCCATTCCGGCGGGAGGTATATAACTCCACCAAGATAAGAGAGCTCATGCTAAAAGGCGACCCCACCTGGGAGGAGCTAGTCCCCAGGTCGGTAGCCTCCATAATTAAACAAATTGGGGGAGTGGAGAGGGTGAGGATAATATCTCTAGGCGAGGCGGAGCCACACAGGTGGTGAACAGACCAAACGGCCTGGGGCTCAGATAAAATAGAGGCCCCCCTCTTGGGGCTCGAAAACTGGGTTTACGTAAGGTTTATCAACACGTCACTTGATGGTATAATGTGACGCTTTGGGCCCGGGGTGTGGGGGCATAGCCGTGAAGCCTCAAGGCGAATGCCCCCTGCGAGGGGGAGGACCTTACGGTAGGTCAGAACGGTGGCGATATATTACGATCTTTATGTGCCGCCGTTGTTGTTTAACTCTTGTGGCTGGGCGGAAGGTCGCCGTGTAAGTCCCGTCGTCATGTTGGATATAGCTCTCTACAGCCCACCTCTCGTTTCTACATTCGGAGAGGAGTTCTGCAAAGTCTTCAAAGTAGTCGTAGGCGCCACAGGTGTGACACATGTTGCCGTAGAAGTGGACAGTTAGGAAGTCGCCGCCTGTCTCCACCACCTCTATCTTAGCCTCGGCGCCGAAGATCTGCCTAAATTTCCCCACAGCCTTTGCCACACAGTCCATGTCTCTTCCGGGGGGCGTATTTAAGTCTTTATTTGAGCTATATAGTATAGTAAATATTGTTAAGTCAATGTCGTCTTAATTAATTTTTTAAAAAATTGCTATGGTTATATAGATAAATAAGCCATATATCCATGTCCCATCTCTCGCCTGTGTGGAAAATATTGGGCGTCGTGGCGCTAGTGGCCGCGGTGGCCATCCTCCTGGCGGCTTTCTATATCAGCCAGACGGCTACGGCGGCCGGCCAACCTACAGCAGCCGGCTGTCCTAAAGACGTGTTGGTCTACGCCGCCCCCACCCTCGTGAGGCTGGGGAGAGATGTGTTAACTCAAGCCGGCTCTTTTACCGCCGGGCTTCTATCTATCGGCTCTGTGGAGGCCGTCAAGCGGATTTCACAAGGCGCGGTGCCCGACCTCTACCTTTCTGTAGACATAGAGCTGGCAAAAGAGGTGGAGAGGGCGCTGGAGATCTACCCACTGGGCCGCTTCAGAATTTCGCTAGTCTGCAGAAAGCCGCTGGGCTCCCCCCAGGAGTTGGCCCGCCTTAGGACCGCCCTCTCCGATCCCAGCAAGGCGCCAATTGGCTATAGAGAGCTGGCGTTAGTCTGGATGCTGTATAGAGACGGGTGGGCTGACCTCTTGGGGAGATATAGGGAGTTGGGAATAGGCTTTGTGGAAAGCGGCGGCGTGGTGAATATCACCACGCCCATCGTGTTGCCCTCCACCAGCTCGGTGGCTGTGGCGCCCAACCTAGACGCCAGCTGGACTCTCTTCGAGACAGGCGGCGTGGATTGCGTCTTTGCCCACACGCCGTTTTTAATGGGCCGGGTGGAGCTGGGGGAGGCGGTGGCTTCTACAGGCCTTTGGACTATCCACCGTGGGCAATACGGGAGGGATGCGGTATATGTCCACATATTTAAGCCGCCTTACGACTTTTTTGACGACCCGCCGTATGAAATATATATAAACTTTGTGGACTCCGGCAGGTTGGTGAGGCGGCTTAAGGTGATCCACTTTGAGGCTTTTGCCGCGGCTTTCAGCCAGAAGGGGGCATGTATCCTCGACGTAATTAAGAAGATGGAGCTAGGCCGATATGGCATATATCGCTAGCCCACATGCCGTCGCCGGGACGGTGGCGGCAGCCCTCTTGTTTCTCCTCGCCGCACTTCCGCTAGTCTACCTACAGCCCCCGCCGCCGGGCTTCCTGGAGAGCATAGCTCTAACTGCGGTCTTTGGCGCCATCTCGGCGGCGCTCGCCCTGGCGCCCGGCCTAGCTGCCGCCATGATTACACGTAGCGGCTGGGGCCTCTTGTCGCAAGTTTTTTACATCCCGGCGGTGGTGCCCCCCACCTCCGTGGGGGTGCTCCTACTGGCCTCCTTCCAAGTCCCACGGGCGGCGTGTATAGGCGGGGTGGAGTGGACATGTGGCCTTGCCGCATTTGTGTCTGAACATGTGGTAAACAAGCCTCTAGGCATCTTGATAGCCATGTGGGTCATGGCGCTGCCAATAGCCTTCTCTATCTACGACGGCGCCTTGAGGGAGGAGAGAGCCGAGGTGTTCTTCAAGTCGCTGGGTTATTCCGGCATGCGGCTAATGTGGGTTATGATGCGGTCGCTGAGGTCTGCCACAGCCTCCGCCTTTATATTCGCCTGGATTAGAAGTTTCGGCGAGTTGGGAGTCCTACTTATCTTCGCCTCCTACCCCCCCACGGCGGCTATATATATCTACAACGCCTGGCTGACATATGGCGTCGGTCCCGCCGTGGGGGCCTCTCTAGCAGTAGCCACGGTGGCCTTCATGATGGCCTATCTGGCCAGACGATGGCTCTCCAGATAGAGAGGCTACACGCCAGGCGGGGGAACTTCAGCCTATATGTGGAGAGACTTGAGGTAAACTCCATTGTGGCCGTACTGGGGAGAAACGGCTCTGGCAAAACCACGCTCCTAGACGCAGTGGCTGGGGTGATAAAAGCCACAGGCCGTGTGGCGGCCTGTGGGAGAGATGTCTCCACCTTGCCTCAAGAGAGACGCGGCTTGGCGTACATACAGGCAACCCCAGTGGAGCCGCCCGGCCGCGTGGAGAAATTCCTTAGAGACGTGGCGAAGCTACATGGCGCCGAGAGGGAGGTGGAAGAGGTGGCCAAGTCGCTGGGGGTATGGGATCTGCTCCCCAGGGGGGGAGGCCGCCTCTCTACCGGCCAGAGGCAGCTGGTCAACCTGGCCGCAGCGCTTTTGGCAAAACCCTGTGCCTTCCTGATGGACGAACCCACGTCGCATCTAGACTGGATAAACAAGAGGAGGTTTATGGACCTAGTTAGGGGTCTCGACAGGCCTGTACTATACGTCACACACGACCCCTTTGAGGCCATGTATATATCAGACCACATATGCGTCATGGAGGGCGGCCAGCTGAAAAGATGTACTCCAAACAGGGAGGGGGGCATACTGGAGGCATACATGTTGGCCGAAAGGCTCCTATCTTGACGCCTCCACACGCCTCTCTCTCAGCTCGACCACATGTATGGCCCCCCTGCCGGCAAGCAGCCTAGCCACATCCCGCCAGCTGTCTCTCTCGGCCACCACCGCCAGTACCCCCTTCTTGGCGAAATACCCCACCACCCCCGGCGCCCCCTCTAGCAGCTCGGCCCACCGCGGCAGGAAGCCCACCCTCCTGGAGAACTGCCTGGCGTGGTGGAGAAAGGCGTCAAAAGTGGGGTCCTTTAGGAAGGCGGCCACCGCCTCTCTGCCAGCCTCCCTAATGGCGCCGGCCCTTTCTGTCAACATGGCCCTGGTGTCGTATCTAGACAGGTCGACTGTAATCAACACGACGTTGGGACATGGGGTGGGGTAAGCCTCCCCCACCCCCGGGGCCCCTGGCCTTATCCTAACCACAAGACAGCCGCCGGTGTATATAGCCAAGACGTCGCCAAGGCCCGTCATGTTGAGAACTTCCCGCATGTGGGCAGTCACAAAGGCGGCTGGGGACAGCCCCACCTCGGCCACACCCATCGCTATATTTATAACTGCCGAGGCGGCGTAGCCGTAACCAGCCGGATATGGGGAGGAGATCTGGACGCCGGCCCTCCTCGCTACCACCACGCCGTTATACACCACCTCCCCCCCGGCGAGCTCTATCTCTGCCTCAGCCAGGAGGAGGCCAGCGCCAGTCGACCCCGTGGCCACGGGGCTTTTGTCGTAATGTGGGAGCCAAAAGCCCGTGAGGTGATGCGGTATCTTCAGCCGCATCTCTCCTCCAGCGTCTTGACCAGTAGGTAAAGCGCCTTGTTGTAAGGAGTGGCTACCCCCAGCCTCTCGCCGTATTTAACCACCGCGCCGTTTATATAATCCACCTCCGTCTTTAGACATAGCCGTATATCTCTGGCGGTAGAGGAGAGATTTCTCGCCGTCGCCGCCGCCACTCTGTACACCTCCTCCACGGGGTCCGCCGGGAGTTTTACCCCCAGCGCCGCCGCCACAGCCGCGGCCTCTCTCGCCACAGCCGCCGCGAGCTCTCCGGCATGCGGGCTTTCTGCCACCACCCCGTTTTCTCTCTGCAGTACCGCAGTTATGGCGTTTATCGCCGCGTTTACCGCCAGCTTAAGCCAGCGGTATGGCTCCACGTCGTCTACAATTTTCACAACGGCGCCGCCGCGCCTCAGCCACTCCCCCAACTCCTCCGCCTCTCTGGGCAGAACTATCTCGCCGACGCCCCGTAGCTCGGAGCGGCAGCCCTCCCTATAGACGCCGTAGGTCACCACGGCCGGCACCGCCCTGTGTCTCTCCCTAATTGCCTCAAGCCCCCCGACGCCGTTTTGAGCCACCACCGCCAGCCCCCCGACGTGTACAGCCGCCGCGGCGCTGTCGTAAGCCTTCACGGCCACCACCGTGTATTTCACGGGGGGTAATTCAGACGTGGGCACAAACTGGAGCTGACGGCATGTGGGGCTACAGAAGGTGTACTCTACACACCTCCTCGTGATTACATATGGCGTAATGCCCCCCTGGTTTAAAAAGTGGACAAATAGCGACCCCACTGCGCCTAGGCCCACGACGCCAATCACAAATTTTTATTGATTATAATATTTATGAGGCGGGTGACTGACTTCAAAAAGGGCGGGGGGCCATACGTGTGGATAACCGCATATGATTACCCCACGGCGCGGCTGGTAGACGGGGCTGGAGTAGACGGCATACTGGTGGGAGACTCTCTAGGCATGGTGGTATTAGGCCTCCCAAACACTCTCTCCGTCACTTTGGCGGACATGGTGAGACACACCGAGGCGGTAGCTCGCGCCAAGCCTAAAGCGTTAGTGGTGGCAGACATGCCCTTTATGACTTACGAGACCGGCGTTAGAGATGCGTTAAAAAACGCCGCAAGGCTGATCAGAGCTGGGGCAGACGCGGTGAAGCTAGAAGGCGGCGTGGAGTACGCCCACGTGGTGGAGAGGCTGGTCAAGGCCGGGATACCCGTAATGGGCCACATCGGCCTTAACCCCCAACGGGTCTTGGCGATGGGGGGCTTCAAGATGGTGGGGAAGACCGCCGAGCAGAGAAAAAAACTTGTTGAAGACGCCAGAGCCCTAAGAGAGGCGGGGGTTTTCTCCATAGTGATAGAGTTCGTCCCCGCCGATGTTGCAAAAGAGGTCACAGAGAGCGTAGACGTCCCCACTATATGTATTGGCGCGGGGCCTCATTGCGACGGCCAGATATTAGTGCTACACGACGTAATAGGCCTCACCGAAAGGCCCCCGAGCTTCGCCAAGAAATACGGCGATGTGGCTGCCGCCATAAAAAACGCGGTGTCGCAATACGTACAGGAGGTTAAGGCCGGCCGGTTCCCCTAACGAGCCCGCGGGCCAGCTCGACAAGCCTTTTGCCGATATGGTAAATAGCCTCTCCCAACGCCGCCCTGTTGTCATAATTCTTCAAGATCTCTCCTAGATTTGGCGCAGTCTTGAGGATCTTTACATACTCCACGAGCTTGGGCATAGCCCTAGTGATGTTATCCACAATGGTGATTGACGCCGCCCGCGCCGTGCGGCTAAGGGGGTTGAGGTCAATAGCTATGACGGTCTTCCCCATCTTCCTAAGCGCCTCGGTCCTGTCGCCATCTTCAAGAGGCACCAACACCACATCTGCCTTGTAGATACCCACACAGCTTACCCTCCTCCTCTCGCTAAAAAGCTCTGGGATCGCACATGCGGCGTCATCACCCACGCCAAGTATCTCCACTGCGCCGTGTTGCCGCAGTATCTGGGCTATTTTCTCCTCCCTCTCTCCACTCCGGTAGAACAGATTCACCTCTATCCTTGCCGGCACGGCGGCGGCAAGCTCCACCACCTCTCTCGGCGTAAGCGCCGCCACGTTGCCGTTTACGCTTATGACAGGCCACCTCGCTAAAAGCAAAGCCGCGGCCGCCGCCTCGATTGCCCTCAGCGCGAAGGGCATAGTGGCCTCGCCGATTAGGTAGTCAAAACACTCCCCCCTCCCCTGGGCTATAAGCCCCTGCGGGGCGACATACCCCCCCTCGACCCCCTTCACCACCTTCTCCCGCTCCAGGAGGCTTCTGTACCTAGGGTGTGTGGGCGGGATCATGTGTAATACGACGGGGATAAATACATTCGGCCCGCCGGGATTTGAACCCGGGACCGCCCGCTACAGGCCTGGGGGTCTGCAAGAGGTGTCCCCCCAGGGGCTGTCTACAGCCGGGCGCTCTCGACCGCTGAGCTACGGGCCGCCATGTTCAACACACGTCGGTGTTTATAAATTTTTCGCGTCCTCCATGCGGACAAACCTGGCGGACTTATGTATGGCCAGGTCTAGGTAGACCTCAGCCGAGTTGGCTAGGTAGTCTAAAACTCTCACCGCGTGTAAGGCCTGTAGCTGCCCCTCAGTTTTCTGCAATACCTCAAACCTGAGGGAGGGGATAGAGAGGAGGAAGTCAAAATGGGCGGAGGGGTCCCCCGCCTCCGCCGCCTTTTTTAACCTCGCCGCGGCGTTAGATAACAAAACCCAAACCTCCCTGCCGGGCTTCTCCCTGTAGAGATCTAACACGTGGTCTACAGCCCTCTCGAAAAACCTAGCCAGCTGGATGTAGAAAACACAGCTGGGATAGGGCCGCTTGGTGCAAAGCCTGTTGGCAGTAAGCCTCAGTCTATCCACCTCGTCGTCAACCGCCTGTAGGGTCTTCAAGGTGGCTGTCTCTTTCGTCAAGCCTTCCAACATGTAGACAAGGGCGTCTAACATCCTGTCCACCACCTCAGCCATGTCTAGATACCTGTCTACATACCGCACCACATGCCCCCCGCCAGCTGGCGCCATCTCGCCAAAAACCTTCTCCAAGGCCCTCTCCACCTCCTCCCGGGGGGCCTTGAGGTAAAGCTTATCCAGCCCCGCGGCGTATCCAGCCACCACGGCGGCTGTCACATCTCCATTTTCCACCTCGGCCACCCTTTCCCCCACGGGCGTGATCCCCACGTAGAAATCCTGCCAGTACACCTCCACGGCGGTAGGAGAAATTTCTTGAAACATATGTTTGGGGAGATAGACTAGGTAAGACCCACGTACGCGAATAACTTTCCTCACCTCAAACCTCACAAACAATACGACAGCTATAAATTTTTTCACAAGACATATGAAAGACGGCGAAACCCAGCCCCCTAAAAAACTTTTCTAACAAAAAAATTCATATGAAGAAGGACTAAATACATATAGTAACCCCACCCCATGTCTAAAACTCCACTCAACCCAAAGATATTGGCGATAATAGCAGTGGTGGTCATCGCGGCGGTGCTGGCGGCCTCCTTCGCGTTACTCCAACAGCCCACAACTACCTCAACACCTCAGACCACACCCACGGCGACCACACCCCCGCCACAAGCCACGCCGCCTCCAGCTACCACGCCTCCACCTCAGACGCCGTCGTTTTTGCCGGGGGCTATTACTGGCGGTGGGGCCACGTTTGTAAATCCGCAGATGGTTTCTTGGTCTAGAAAGGTGTATGAACTATCTGGTACTGCCTTTCAGGTGAATTACCAGTCTATTGGGTCTGGAGCTGGTGCCGCACAGTTTTTGGCTAAGAAGCTTGATTTCGGCGCTTCTGACGTCCCCATGCCGGCAGATAGGTTCAAAGAGGTGGCTGGACGTATGGTACAGTTCCCCGTCATAATTGGCTCTATCGTGATGGTATACAACATACCTGAGCTAGCCTACAAGAAGACCGGCAAGTATCTAAACCTCACCTCTGAGGTAATTTCGCTGATCTACATGGGCGAGATCAAGCAGTGGTGTGACGAAAGGGTTCAAAAACTAAACCCGGGCCTTAAGCTCCCCTGTAGGGACATCGTCGCCGTACATCGCAGCGACGGCTCTGGCACGACGGCGGCATTTACGCTTTATTTAACTAGAGCCTACCAGCCGTGGAATCAAACAGTGAGTTGGGGATATACTGTGAAGTGGCCTGCAGACGAGAAGGCAAAGGGCACTGGGGCTAAGGGCAATGAGGGCGTGGCTCAAGCTGTGCTCACCACCCGTTACTCCATTGGGTATATAGAGTATGCCTACTGGGCTAAAAACAGGGATAAATACGACGAGGTTGGCGGGGTGGCTTTCATAAAGAACGACAATGACGGCAGGTATTACTTCCCCACTGAGGAAAACGTCAAGTTGGGAGCCGCGGCCGGACTGGAGAGATACCGGCAGAAATATGGCAGTTATCCAACTCCGGACCAGGACTGGAACCCTGTATCTATAGAGTTTTCCAACCCGCCGCGGGGGTATCCCATCATGTCTTTTACATATGTCTTCTTGTGGAAAGACTACGCCGCCGAGGGGTTTGCAGATGCCTCCACAAGAGTCAAGTTGTTGAAACAGTTCTTTAGGTGGGTTTTGACAGATGGACAGAGGGCTGAAAACGTGGTGGAGGGCTTTATTTCACTACCCAAAGAGCTATCTGAGCTGGGGCTTAAGGCGTTGGACTTAGTGAAATCTTAAAAACCACCCCCTTTTTTCACCATGCTTGGCCTGGTCCTACTATTCTCAGCCTTGGCATACCTGGTGTCTATATTCATCCTGATTGCACTTAAATTCAGGTGGGGCATGCGTCTAGCTGGGTTTGTGTCTCTCGCCATTATTGGCGGCATGATGGCTGTCTTTCTGTACGAGGCAATGCCCGCCTTGGAGCGATATGGCTTCAGCCTGTTGATCACCGCCGGCTGGGACCCGCCGAGGGAGGAGTATGGCCTATTGCCTGCAATTGTGGGCACTTTGGCTACCTCAGCTGTGGCTATAGCTATCGCCATGCCTCTAGCCATCAGCGTCGCCGTTGTGATAAACGAGATGCTGCCCCGCTCCCTGCGGAATGTCTTCAGCTCGCTGGTGGACCTAATAGCCGCAATGCCCACTGTGATCTTCGGGCTGTGGGGCCTCTTCGTGTTGGGGCCCATGTTGGCCGACTTTTTGAACAACGTCGCGGGGGATTACGTCGCCGCGCCGCTTTCTCTACTCACCGCCTCTATCCTCCTGGCGGTTATGATTACCCCATATGCGGCTGCGGTGATTAGGGAGGGGTATGCCCTCGTGCCGAAAGTAGTAGAGGAGGCCATATACTCAATCGGCGCCACGAGGCTAGAGGCCATCTTGATAAAATTGAGATATGTAAAGAACTATATCTTCGGCGGGTTTTTCCTCGCGCTGGGTCGCGCCATGGGCGAAACTGTGGCTGTGGCCATGGTGGTAGGCGGTAATTACTCCAGGCTCCCTCAAAGCCTTCTCGAGAGTGGCATCACGTTGTCGTCACTAATCGCGTTACAGTTCCCAAACGCGTTTGCCTATACATACATGGTGCCGGTGTTGTTCACAGCCGCGCTTATGGTGGCTCTCCTCGGCGTGGTGATAAACGGCGTGGCGATATATATTCTCTACAGGACGCAGATATGAGGAGGGCGCTAAACACGGCGGGTCTGGCGCTATTTGCAATATTGGCCTTCCTGGCGGTACTGCCGTTATTCCTAATAATTATAGATGTCTACACGAAGGGTATCTCCGCCATATTGAGGCTAGGGGGTTTAAACTTCCTGTTTGACATCCCGCCTAGCCCAGACGCAGAGCGAGGTGGGGTGGGGCCCCTCCTAGTGGGGACTCTCTACATGACTCTCCTTGGCGCAATTGTTGGCATCCTGTTGGGCTTCCCCCTCGGCGTATATATAGGCGAGTTCAGAAAGGAGTATTTTGCCAACATCAGTAGGGGTGGTGTAAACATCTTGGTGGAGTTCCCCACCATCACGGTGGGGCTTTTCGTATATGCCCTCTTCTCGTTGTCGCTAGTAGACATAAACCCCATACTTGAAAATATGGCCAACGTCTTGAGTGGCGCCGTGGGGGATTGGGTTAAGTACTTCGTGGGGGGTTTAAGCCAGTTTAACGCATATGCCGGCGCCTTGGCTCTAGCCATCATAATGGTGCCATATGTGGCCTTGTTTACAGCTAGCGCATACGCCACCATAGATCAAAACACGAGGGAGGCTGCCTACGCCATTGCGGGGAGGGAATATAAGGCTGTCTTTATAGTGCTCAGAAAGGCGGTCTCCAGGGCCGTGTTGGTAGCCGTCTTGCTGGGCACCGCCAAGATAGCCGGCGAGACGGCGCCCCTTCTGTTTACCGCCTATGGCAACTACTTCTATAGCCCCTTCACGCAGGCTACTGGCGCCATACCCCACTGGATTTGGTACGCCGCCCAGACCCCATATGACGTACAGATAGCCTCTGCCTACGGCGCCGCGGCGGTTTTGTTAACAATAGTGCTGGCCATCTTCCTCGCGGCTAGATCCAGGCGGTAGACATATGAAAAAGGTTTATAATTGCCGTAGTAAAAGGCGCCATGGCTCATATAGACATTAGAGAGCTAAAGGTGTGGTTTGGAAACCTGCAGGTATTTAACGGGGTTAGCCTCCAGATACCTAAAAATGTCGTCTTTGCGCTAATGGGGCCGTCAGGTAGCGGCAAGTCCACCGTCTTGAGGGTATTAAACAGGCTGGTGGAGCTCTACCCAGAGGCTAAAGTCGCGGGGGAGGTCTATATAGATGGGCAAGACATATTTAAGATGGACGTAGTTGAGCTCAGAAAGCGGGTACAAATGGTCTTCCAGATCCCAAACCCAATACCCAACCTCTCTATCTATGAAAACGTGGCGCTGGGGCTTAAGCTGAACAAACTAGTTAGGTCAAAAGACGAGTTGTATAAAGCCGTGAGGACAGCCCTAGAGAAAGCCCAGCTGTGGGAAGAGGTAAAAGACCGCCTCAAGTCCCCGGCGGGGAAGCTCTCCGGCGGGCAGCAACAGAGGCTGTGTATAGCCAGGGCGCTTGCCTTCAACCCGGAGATAATCCTTATGGACGAGCCCACGGCGAACCTGGACCCAGAAAACACGGCGAAGATAGAAGAGCTCATTCTAGACATGAAGAAGGAGAGAACTGTGGTAATAGTGACTCACTACCCGCCGCAGGCCGCCAGGATAAGCGACTACGCGGCTTTTCTCTACAAGGGCACTATCGTCGAGGCTGGCCCCACGAGGGAGGTGTTTACAAACCCGCGGCACGAGCTTACTGAGAGATACGTCACCGGCAGGGTGTATTGACATGAGGCGGCTGCTTGACCTGGCGGAGGAGAAAATCACCCAGCTGCTGAGAGAGGCTAGAGACCACGCGGTAAGAGCCCTGGAGCTATCTATAGAGGTCTATAAAAACAGCCCTAAGTCCGGCGAGATAATGGCCCTCGCCTCCAGGCTACATGACATCCACCACGAGGTCACAGAGCTGGCAATGGAGGCCGTGGCTAGGTTCAACCCAGTGGCGTCAGACTTAAGGTTCTTGCGGGGAGCTCTCTTCGTCTCGTATGACCTCTACCGCGTGGCCAGATATGCATACGACGTCGCCGTGGTGGTAGAGAGGCTGGGGGGCGGCTGTACATCGCAGAGAGTAGGAGAAGTGGGCAGCGTGGTGATAAAAATGGTGTCCACGGCGGTAGATATGTTCCTCACGCGGGATATCTCCAGAGTGGAGGAGCTAGACAGGCTAGACGACGTGGTGGATAAGACCTATGAGGAGGCCCTTGGGGAGGTGTTGAAGGGGCCGGATAGATGTGGCGTCATTGAGACCATGGCCTTGAGGCTTTTCGAGAGGGCGTCAGACCACGCGGTGTATATTGGAAACCATACCTACTACCTAGCCACCGGCTTATTGCGGAGGTAGTTTGTCACACGCCGCGCCGCGTGTTAGACAGAGGTACTTATAGAGGTTTTCCGAAATCTTCCTCTCCCTAAATTTCAGCAGCCTCTTTAACGCCTCGGACTTCACCTCCCTCCAGTCTCTATCGAGGGGGGCCCGCAGCTTGATGCGAATAATTACGTAATCCTTATCGCTCTGTTCTGTGTAGTCTATAGCCACTACGTCAAAGCCCGTCAGCTCTCTAGCTATCTCCTCTTGTAGCGTGTCTATAGAGATGACAGAAAGCGGCAGCTCCAACCTGAGGTAAACTATCTGCCTTTCGCTCCACTGGGGGGTGTAGTCCACCACGCCTGAGTTTAACAACACCATGTTGGGCACCCTTAGCTCATACCCCGTGTCCAGCAGGACGGTGGAGTAAAAAAGGCCCACCTCTACCACCCTCCCCTTGTAGCCAGGCGCTATGTAGTCAGGCGAGAAGTACTTATAGGCCGGCAAAAAGGCCCACTGGTAGGGCAGCTGGGATGCCACTAGCCTCACGGTGTCTCCCACTGTGACGAACCTCGTCGCCAGGATCAGCAGCCCGGCGAACATGTTGCCCAACACTGGCTGTAGGGCGAGACCTAAGATCAAACCCGTGGCAGTGCCTCCCAACACCGCCAGCTCTGGCCCAACTCCAGACATCACCAACGCGACGAGGAGGACAAAGAGGACGCCCACGAGTTTTATCACGTTGCCCACCGCGTAAGCCCTCTGGCCTATCGTAGGCCTCAGGTGG
>JBKBOT010000015.1:0-250 GCA_046293555.1 Pyrobaculum sp.
CCCCCTGCTGCCCAGCAGGTTGATACAAAAAAAGTTTAGAGGACACCTCCTCGAGAGGTTTGACCGCCTCAGCTCTCTTGCCCCCTTTGCCACAACCGTCATATATGTCGCCGTCAGAGCTTAACTAAGAGAGTGTCGAAATCCTCCGGGATGTAGACATATGGCGGCGGGGGGGCAGGCCCCCCCAAGTTGGTATGTTTGGTGGTGTGGCGGAATAAGGGGCGGAATTTGGTTTTTATAAAAAACATGG
>JBKBOT010000015.1:260-36775 GCA_046293555.1 Pyrobaculum sp.
GGCGGCACTGCCGCCGCTAGTTGCCTATGTCTGCTCTTGTCGCGATATCTGGCGCTTATGTGCGTTAGAATCAACACGGTGGCCCTCATGGCTCTAGCTGCCTCCACCGCGTCTGCCACAGTGGAGTGCCCCTCTGCGTGTACTTTCTCCACGTTGACGTCATCTGCAAAAGTGGCCTCGTGAATCAAGACGTCCACCTCTCCTACCTCTCTCCACATCTCCGGACAGGGGGCCGTGTCGCCAGTATATAAAAGGCGGCGGAACCTCTTGTGGCTGGGGTCAGCCACCTCTTCTGGCGTGACGACGCGGCCCCCCACCTCCACCGGCCTCCCCCGTATTAAGTCCGTCAAAGCCCACCTGGGGAGCCCGGCCGCCTTCTGTAAATCCAGTCTATACCCCACATCCCACTCGAAAAGCCACCCACATGCGTCAACCGTGTGGCATACCTCCACACATCGGATTTTCAGCCTCTCTGCCTCCAGCCTGTCGGAGACGGGGACCCCCAGTCTTGACAAAACTCCGTGCATAGACCTAGGCGCCAGCACCTCTAGCCTCCCGCCGAGAAGACGGCTTGTCACCACAAGCCCCGGGAGGCCTAACACGTGGTCCTCATGGCTGTGTGTCACCACCACTAGTTTCAACGAGGCTGGGGAGACGCCGAAACGTAAAAGTCTGTACTGACAGCCCTCGCCCGCGTCTAACAACACCCTGTGGCCCAGCCAGTCCTCTAGATATGTCGCGGGGAGCATCCTGTCGCCTCTAGGCACCGCCCCCCCGGTCCCTAAAAACGCCAGTTTGAGCAAAGGCACGGAGAATTTGCCACGTATTAAAATTACAGATGGCGCCGCGTCTTGTAGAGCGACACGATCTCCTCTAAGGTGAGCTGAAAGACCCGCCTTTCTGTATCCGCCAGTTTAAGCCGCCTTAGGGTTTTCCTCCTGTGTGAAAAAAGCCAGGCGGTAAACTTTTGGAATTCCTGAAATTCCTCCACGCATGGGGCTTTTGGCGTCAGCCGTATTGCTGTAGACCAGACTTTCGGCGGGGGCGTAAAGACCGTGGGGGGGAGGTGGCGTAATGTCTCCACCTCGTAGTGACACCGCACAGCCACGGTCAGCCTGCCGTAATTAGGGCTGCCGGGACCTGCGGCAAGTCTTTCCGCAACCTCTTTCTGCACCGTGATGACAGCTGGAAGTCTGTATTCCACAAGTCTCATGAGGAGAGGCGATGTTATGGAGTAGGGCATGTTGGAGACAAAGTAGTCCACCTTGGGCCACGGGACTTTTAACGCATCTCCTTCAATCACCACCACGTTTGGAGGCACCCCCCTCCTCAAGGCCTCCGCAAGACGTCTATCTACCTCTATGACGTAAAGTAGCCTTGCCCGACGTGCTAACGGCAGGGTGAGTGCCCCCCTGCCCGGCCCCACTTCTAGCATGTCCACCCCGTGGGGGATCTGCCCTGCGATAAACTCCGCCACGCTGGCGTCCCGCAGGAAGTGTTGCCCCCAGCGACGTCTCACGAATTTATATATCTCGAAACTTTAAAATGTGGACTATGGGGCCTTGGGGCTTAAGACCGGCTTAGAGATACACATACAGCTTAACACCGCCAGGAAGCTGTTTTGCCGCTGTCCGCCAGTGTTGAGAGACGACGAGCCGCATTTCCGCGTGGAGAGAAAACTCCACATATCTCTAAGCGAGCTGGGAGCAGTGGACCCGGCGGTGGTGTGGGAGGTGAGGAAAAAGAGGCGATATGTCTACGAGGGCTATCGCGATACCACATGTCTGGTGGAGCTAGACGAGGAGCCCCCGCATTACCCAGATGAAGAGGCTTTAGCCACGGCGGTGGCTGTGGCGAGGATTTTTAACGCCAAGCTTTTCGACGAGATTCACGTCATGAGGAAAACCGTGGTGGATGGCTCCAACGTCTCTGGCTTCCAGAGGACAATGTTAGTGGCCTATGGGGGCAGGAGGAGGATATTGGGTTACGACATAGGCGTGGAGACCATAGCCCTTGAGGAAGACGCCGCCCGTAAGATGGGGGAAGAGGGGAAGGCGGTTTACTACAGGCTAGACAGACTGGGGGTGCCGCTTGTGGAGATAGCCACAGAGCCCATGTCATACAGCCCACAGCAGGTGGGCGAGGTGGCGTGGATAATTGGCTATAGCGTAAAGATTACCGGCAGGGCGAGGAGGGGGATAGGCACCGTGAGACAAGACGTAAATGTCTCTATCGCAGGGGGGGCTAAGACCGAGATAAAGGGGGTGCCAGACCTCTCGCTAATCCCAAAGGTGGTGGAATACGAGGCGGCGAGACAGCTAAACCTCTTGAAGATGGCAGAGGAGCTTAAGAAACGGGCCGTGGGGGAGTTTTCCACAGTAGACGTGACCCCCGTCTTTCAGAACGCCAGGTCTAAAATCGTCCGGAGGGTTCTCGACGCTGGGGGATATGTGATTGCCGTAAAGACGCCCGGCTTTCAGAAGCTGCTAGGTTTTGAGATACAGCCCGGGAGGAGGTTTGGCACAGAGCTGGCAGATTACGTCAGGGCGTGGACCGAGCTGGGCGGGTTGCTACATAGCGACGAGCTGCCGGGATATGGGATATCTGGAGAGGAGGTTAGAGAGGTGGCGGCAAGAGCTGGGGAAAGCTTTGTGTTGCTCATGGGGGTCGACCTGAGGGAGCTAGAGGAGGCTGCAGAGGTGGTGGCGGCCAGGCTTAGACAAGCCCTCGTGGGGGTGCCGGAGGAGACCAGGGCTGCCAACCAGGATGGCACCACTAGGTTCTTAAGGCCCAGGCCTGGCGCCGCGAGGATGTACCCAGAGACAGACCTGCCGCCCGTCAGGATAACCTTTGAGATTTTGAAAAAAGCCGAGGAGGTCGCCAAAGTGAGCCTTGAGGGCAAGCTGGCGGAGTTAACCTCTATGGGGCTTAGTAGGGACTTGGCGCTTCAGTTAATAAAGTCGCCACATCTCGAGAGGTTTGAGGAATATGTCTCCCGTTTTGCAGTACAGCCCCCCCTAGTGGCCACAATACTTATAAACATCTCTAAGGCGTTGGCTAGAGAGGGGGTGGAGGTCACCGAGGAGAAGATAGCCTCTGTGTTAGAGGCACTGCAGAAAAAGGTCATCACAAAGGAGGCGGTGGAAGAGGTGTTACGTAACATGAAGCCCGGCGAGAGGGCTGACGAGGCGGCCAAGAGGCTGGGGCTGGTGAGGCTCTCTAGAGAGGAGGTGAGAAAAATAGTGGAGCAGGTGGCGAGAGAGGTGGGGAGAGAGAAGGCCTTGGGTGAGGTGATGCGGAGGTATAGGGGGCGTGTGGACGTGGAAGACGTGAGACAAGTTCTCTCTGAGTTATCTTTTTAAGTATATTATTTAGCAGATGTGATGACAAAAATTTACATAGCGACAGACGTGTTGGGATTTTTTGCGGTAGATGAAGAGGGGAGGGTAATAGACAGGGAGTTATTTGAGAGAAAGGCCGAGGTGGCTGCCTCTAGGTTGATAGAACTGGAGAAATCTAACCCAGTGCCGGAGTTATTAAGGCTTATAGAGAGGGTTAGGCCAAAGGCGGGAAAAATCGTGGTGGAGGACCCGGAGCTCGCCAGAAAGCTCGTCTCGACGCTAGGCGGCGGGGAGATTGTGGCAGAGAGCCCGGGCCCGGCGCTTGTGAAGATGAGAGGCGAGTTTGTGAAATATCTAAACGAGGTGGGCCTCACCTGGGAGGAGTACAGAAAGTTCCTTTTTGAGACCAGTGACTTGGTGACAAGACTTAAACTACGGCAGGCGGTAGAGAAGAGGGATCTCTACATCGCGCAGGCTATCAGCACGCTTGACGATGTGGATAAGATACTTAACCTAATCGCCTCGCGAGTCAGGGAGTGGTATGGCCTACATTTCCCAGAACTTGAAGAACTTGTGAGAGACAACAAGGAGTACATAAAGATAGTTTACCACATAGGCCACAGGTCGGAAATAGGCGAGGAGGTGTTAAAAAAAGTGCTGCCAGAAGTCCCTGAAGATAGGGCCAAGAAGATTTTAGAGTCTGCCAAAAGGAGTATTGGCGCCGAGATGACACAATGGGATCTCGACCAGATTAAAGCCTACGCAGAGGCTTTCCTCAAGCTAGATGGCTACAGGGAGGCGCTGTCGACATATATCGACGAGGCTATGAAAGAAGTGTCTCCAAACGTCAGAGAGCTGGTGGGGCCCCTCCTGGGCGCCAGACTTATCAAGCTGGCGGGTGGCCTCGCCAGGATGGCCTTCCTGCCGGCCTCCACCATACAGGTGCTAGGCGCCGAGAAGGCGTTATTTAGAGCTCTCCGCACTGGCGGCAAGCCGCCTAAACATGGGGTGATATTTCAATACCCAGATATCTTCAGGTCGCCGCGGTGGCAGAGAGGCAAGATAGCCAGAGCGCTGGCGGCGAAATTGGCCATAGCCGCGAAGGCCGACGCCTTTACTGGAAATTTCATCGCGCCGCGGCTTAAAGAAGAGCTCCTGAAGAGAATACAGGAGGTGAAAACTCTATACGCCAAGCCGCCCCCCAAGACGCCACAGCCCCCGAGACCGCAGCCAAAAGGCGAGAGGAGGCCCCGCCCCAAGCGGCGGTAAGTATATAAAAAAGTGGCATAGGGCCCACTATGGCTGTAGAAGTAGTTGAGGTAAGGCCACATCCCCTCCACCACGGCGTCTATATCGTCAAGTTTGAAGACGGGGTGGAGAGACTCGCCACAAAAAACTTGACGCCGGGCAGAAGGGTATATGGAGAGAGGTTAATAAAGTGGGGCGGGGTGGAATACAGGGAGTGGAATCCCTATAGGTCTAAACTTGCCGCCGCCATCTGGAATGGGCTTAGGTTTGTGCCTATTAGAGAGGGTACACACATGTTATACCTAGGCGCCGCCTCTGGCACTACCCCCAGCCACATAAGCGACATGGTGGGAGAGAGTGGGGTCATATATTCTGTAGAGTTCTCCCCAAGAGTCTTTAGGGAGTTTGTAGAAAAGCTGATAGATCAAGGCAGGAGAAATCTAGTCCCCATCTTGGGGGACGCCAGATTTCCCTACCAGTATGCCCACTATATAAAGGGGGTAGACGTGGCATATATCGACGTGGCGCAGCCAGCACAGGCGAAAATACTGGCCGACAACGCTGACTACTTCCTAAAGCCGGGTGGACACGTCATGTTGGTAATAAAGGCCATGAGTATAGACGTCACTGCGCCTGCCAGCGAGACGTTTAAACAAGAGATAAACACGCTAAAAGAACGCAGATTTGAGATATTGGAGACAGTACATCTAGAGCCTTACGACACGGCACACGCCATGGTGATAGCTAGGAGGTAGATAGGTACTCCTCCACAGACGCCGCAACCTTCATGCCGGAAGCCAGAGCCTTTCCAATTAGAGAAGGCCCCGTCACCACGTCGCCCGCGGCAAAGACCCCCCTCCTTGTGGTCGCCATGCGTCCATCTACCTTAATTGTGCCATCTGGGTTAAACTCTAGACAAGACCCAGGCGGGGTGGGCTCCTCCCCGGCGGCAATTAGGGCGGTGTCGAACTCTTCTTCAAACTCGCTGCCCGGTACGGGCTCTGGCCTCGGCCTGCCGGATCTGTCTGGAGGGCCAAGCCTCATTTTTATAAACTGTACTCTCTCCAGCCTCCCCCCGCCGAGAAATGCCGTGGGGGTTATCAACTCTCTAAACTCGATGCCCTTTCCGATCAGCTCGGCCTCTATTACCCTCCTGCCGGCCGGCGCCTCGTTGATAGTCCGCCTGTAGGCTACCACAACCTTTTCTGCCCCCTGTAGTTTTGCCTCCAGCGCCGCGTCTACTGCAGTCAAGCCGGCGCCTATTACCACCACCTTTTTCCCCGTGGGGTAGACAGCCTCCCTGGGGAGATACCCCAGCTGGTGGGCGTAGAGCCTAAAGAGGTAGTCTAACGCCTTGTGTACCCCCGGCAGCTCTTCTCCGGGCACCCTTAGGGGGCGGCTCCTCCAGGTGCCGGTAGTTATCACAACCGCGTCGTATTTGTCTACCAGCTCCTCCAGGTTTACAAAACTTTTTGCTAATAGCAACGCCTCGTGTTCACCTGGCTTTTCGCCACAGTAGACAAATGTAGATGTGTAGAACCTAGCCCCCGCTGCCTCAAGCTCTCTCACGCCCTCTCTCACGCCGTCTTTTGGGACCCTGAATGAAGGTATGCCGAACATCAACAGCCCGCCGGGCTCCGGCAGGGCGTCGTATATATGCACCTCGTGGCCGTTACATATCAAAACCCCCGCGGCGCCGAGGCCTGCAGGACCCGCGCCGATAATTGCCACCTTTTTCCCAGTAGGCGGCTTTTTTGTTTCCAGCTTACATCTCAGCAAGAACCTCATGGCATGTGAAACTTACCTGCTTTAAAGTTAACACACCTGTCTCATGTATTTAAAGCCCAGCGAGGTGCAGACAAAATCTAGACTTATCCGCACCGCATCGTTTATTGAGAGGTAGGAGGTGTCGAGAACCAGGTCGAAAATAGAGAGGTCTCGTATGTCTATACCATATATGGCCAGATATCTCCTCCTGTTTAACTCCTCACGTTCTTCCACCTCCCTAAGGGCCTCTTCAGGCTGGCGGCCGTCACGTATGGCAATACGCCGCGCTCTTACCTCCCTGTCGGCCTTTAGGTATATACACACGTCTGCATAGGGCTTTACCAGCCATGCGGTTAGGTGGCCTTCTAACACCACGTCGCCTTCTTTAGCCCTCTCTACGGCAATTGAGTCCACCATTTTGTCTATCTCGGCACGACTTTCGGCATATTTATGAAACTGGAGGAAATCCATGCCGTATTTTGCTGCCAACTCTCTGAAAATACTGCCGGAGGAGGCCATGGGTAGCTTTAAGATGTTTGCAATCTCTCTGGCGATGGTGGTCTTCCCGCTGCCGGGCTGGCCAGATACGGCGATAACTACCATTTACGTACGGCGTTTTTGATAGCTCTCGCCAGCACCTTATGTGAGAAAACCCCCCCGTATGGCCTATTTGCCTCTGGGATAGATAACCCCGTGACTGGACATCGGCGGCCTTTATCTCTCCTTCTCTCGTAATGTGTCACAGTCCTACCTCCCGGCGTTCTTGTCGCCACCCTTCTGATGCCTTTAGATCTATAGGCCGGCCTGGGCATGTGGGTTTAGAAACTTGTGTTTATATCTCTAGCTGGAAAAAATTTATTAAGGCTGGGGATAAGTTTGCATATGCCGTCTATAGTACTGCAACCAAAACCGTCGGCGTTACAAAAGCCACATTTAAACCTGGCGGTAGTGGGGCATATAGATAACGGCAAGTCGACACTAGTGGGTAGACTTCTCTACGAGACTGGATATGTGGACGAGAAGGCGTTTAAAGAGATTGAGGAGATGGCGAAAAAGATGGGCAAGGAGGACTTCGCCTTCGCGTGGATTCTCGACAGGTTTAAAGAGGAGAGAGAACGCGGCGTAACCATAGAGGCCACACATGTGGGGTTTGAGACACAGAAGCTCTTTGTCACAATTATCGACCTGCCTGGCCACAGAGACTTCGTAAAAAACATGATAGTGGGGGCCAGCCAGGCCGACGCGGCTCTGTTTGTAATCTCGGCCCGCCCCGGCGAGTTTGAAGCTGCCATCGGGCCGCAGGGACAGGGGAGAGAACATCTCTTCCTCATAAGAACTCTCGGCATACAGCAGGTGGTAGTAGCTGTAAACAAGATGGACGTAGTTAACTACGACCAGAAGAGATATGAACAGATAAAAGCCGAGGTGTCTAAACTACTTAAACTACTTGGCTACGACCCCGGCAAGATATATTTCGTGCCTGTTAGCGCAGTAAAGGGCGATAACGTTAAGACCAGATCTCCCAACACGCCGTGGTACAACGGCCCCATCTTGCTGGAGGTCTTAGACACCTTCCAGCCGCCGCCCAGACCTGTGGACAAGCCGGTTAGAATGCCTATACAAGATGTCTTCACTATTACAGGCGTCGGCACTGTTGTGGTAGGCCGTGTGGAGACCGGCGTCCTTAAAGCTGGAGATAAGGTGGTAGTCATGCCGGCCGCCAAGACGGGCGACGTGAGGTCTATTGAGACACATCACATGAAGTTAGAACAGGCACAGCCTGGCGACAACGTCGGCGTAAACGTCAGAGGTATTGGCAAGGAGGATGTAAAACGTGGCGACGTGTTGGGAAAGACGGACAACATACCCACCGTGGCGGAGGAGATAGTGGCCCGTATTGTGATCTTGTGGCACCCCACAGCCATCGGGCCTGGCTACGCGCCGGTGTTACATATACATACAGCCACAGTCCCCGTACAGATCACAGAGCTTATATCTAAGCTAGACCCACGTACAGGCCAGGCGGTGGAGCAGAAGCCACAGTTTATCAAACAGGGCGATGTGGCTATTGTGAAAATCAAGCCGCTTAAGCCTGTAGTAGCCGAGAAGTTTAGCGACATGCCTCCACTAGGGCGTTTTGCCTTACGCGACATGGGGAGGACTATCGCCGCTGGGCAGATTATTGAGGTTAAGCCAGCTGAGGTAAAGCTCAAATAGCCTCTTTTCTCAACCTCGGAGTCACCCCGCCGTGATTTGTCCACCGGCTTTCTACTGTGATAAATAGCGGCAGTGGCGCCGCCAGCCCGGTGACCACTGCTTCAGTCTCGTCGAGAGTTTTCAAGATTCTGACGTCTTCTAGATGTTCTGCAACCGCAGAGACGTACCTAAGGTCCGTCGGGTTGATCATCCGCTTGAATATCTGCGTCATGGCTTGAGACGCCACGTCTTGATCTAACTTCGTGGGGCGTTGCGTGATTAGACACAGCCCGAGGCCGAACTTCCTGCCCTCTCTAGCTATCTTAGCCACATAGGGCCTACTTACCGAATGTGGAGACGCCGGCGCGAAGTTATGTGCCTCCTCTATGACTATAAACGCCGCCGTGTCTCTCCTCCTTGTGGCAGCCCTATATAGCTGGTCTAGAAGTACCGCCACGAAGATCTGTTGGTCTAAATCCTCAAGGCCGGAGACGTCGAAAATGTGGATTGATGGGGATAGGCAGGTTGGGGGGTCTATTAGCCTCAACGGCTCTCCTAAATAAGTCTCACCATATTTCGTGATAAAGACTCTGCTGCCGTAAAAAAGCGCCTTGAGCCTCCCCTCGAGCCCTCTGACTGTCATCTCGCCGGCGAAGCCCGGAGGCGCCGCATGTCTCCCACCTTCCACCACCTCTCTCACCAGCTCCTCTATTGAGGTAAGCGGCTGCCTCTCCCCATAGCCAGTGGCGTGTTGCCACCCCTCTTCAAGTACTCTCCTCTGGGCGTCTGTAAGGCCGTAGGTCGCGTCTAAAATCTTCTCTAATGTGCGTAGAGGGAGGCTTCTGGGGTTTATCCCAACTCTGACGTAACTTCTCGACTTTCCGTATCTCTGCCTAAAGGCTTGGTCTATCGGCTCTGTGTCCACCTTGCCCACCACATATATCCGGACTTTTTCTGCCACCCTTTCCCCCTCTCCGGCCGTGGGGATAGACATGGCTGAATACTCGCCGTGTGGGTCTAGCACTATTATGGGTATTTCCAACAGGCTTAACCTCTCTACCAGAACTCCCGCGAGCCAGCTCTTTCCAGCCCCCGTGCTTGCTAGTATCAAACAGTGGTGGGTCACAAGTCTCTCTGCGTCTATTTTGGCTGGTATCTCTGTCCCCCTTATCTTCCCTATGGCTATCCCCTCTTCTGGCGGGGCGAAAAATTCTTCTAGCTCCACTTCTGTCGCCATGTAGACATAGGTGAGTGGCTTTACGGGCTTCTGCGGCCTGTATATCTTCCTCCCCCTCCTGGCTCCCAGCACTAAGGCCTTAGCTTCTGTGTAGTATAGAGACTCCTCGATGCCCAGAACGGCTTTTATCTCCTCTATGTTAGACTCGTCAAATTGTGCCAACAGCCTGGGGTCCGCCGCGGCGTTTTTATATCTCACAGCCACAACTCTTGACAACACTTTCGTCCCGTCGACGTCTGTAGAGACGAAGGTGCCTACATCTACCCTTCTGAAGGGCTTAAATATATAGTAATATATAGATGGCGACTTGACCACTACGCCAATAGGGCTCACTTAGCTTATATCTCTCCGCCATATAAAGACTGGAGTTATAATAGCCTAGCGGCCAGCGTGGGGTCTAGCCTCTGGTAGATATACTCGTAGTAATTCAACACGGGGGTTTTTATCCTATCTAAGTCGTCGAGACCTATCCGGGGACATGCGGTATTTATGACGAGATCTGCCTGTAGGTCGTCTATATGTTCGGGCGTCGCCTCGTCTAATACCACCACCACATGGCCGCGAGAGGCTAGATCCCGAGCCTTGTCGTCTTGTCTCTGTCCAGGCTTTGTGGAGACTATAGCCACTACCCTCCTCGCAGTGGCTAAATGGGCTCGCGCCTTTAGTTTCATAACTCTCATAAAGTCTGTCTCTATGTCTTTAATCTCGCCTCTAAAGGGATCTACCTGAAACACCTTTGTCTGGGGGGAGAAAAACTTTAGCGTGAGGGGGTAGAAAAGACCTGTGGCCACCACATATGCCACCTCGCCGGGGGGCTCGCCGATCCAGCAGCCAGTAATGGGCTCCCTAGAGATGGGGAGGCTAGCCTCTTGGCTTATCCTCTCTGCAATCCTCCTGTAGGGCAGCGGGAAGTAGATCTTTCCCCACTGGCTTGGAGTGGGGATATTGGGCGGCGGCTTGTAGTACACCGGGATGAAGTAAACCTCTACGCTCTCTGCCGCCAGCCTGTAGACATCGGTCTCTATCTTCTCGATGGCGGCATTTAAGCTCTTCTTTAGGAGAAAGGCGACGTTAGGCGGCACCCCGTGGCCTAGGTGGAAAATCCGCCTATATGTCGTGTCTACCCTCACGTCGCAGCTCCCCCATATGGGCCTACCTGACACCACGGCGCCTGTCTTTTCTGCAATTTCTAACGCCAGCCACTTAAAGCCCGGAGGCGCCTCTATAAGCGTATTTCTGTCAGCTCTCCACGCCAGTGGATGTACCTCCACTAGAGTTCTCTAGATCTGTCTTTAAAGCTATTTCCAACGCCCTCTTTATCTCTTCTCTCTGGTCTTTAAGCTTTAGGTAATACCGCATGAACTCCCCCCTTATCTCTTCTGTCAGCTTTCTGGGGGTAGTCACGCCTTTTATAATGCCGGCTAGCGCCTTTTCGATACGTCCCCTTACTGTGGGCTCTATGATCTCGGGGGCGTGTTGAAAAAGTGTGGTAGCCACGGCTGTGCCCAGAGGCGTGGGTATACACCTGTTTTTTACAAGCTTTATATACCCTCGCTTTACATTTGTATAGATGTGATCCTGCATGGTGGCATCTGTGCCAATGCCATATCTCCTCATTAAGGCCAAGAGTTCAGATTCGGACATCTGCGGCGGCGGCTCTGTCTGCCGTTGTACTATTTCCACATCAAGCACCTCGGCTTTATCGCCTGGCTTTACCCTAGGGAGAGGCCGCTCCCCCCGCCTCTCCCATGGGTACACCCTCCAGTACCCCTCGTTGAGGACCACAAGGCCCTCTGCCTCGAGCTCTATCCCAACGTCTACTACAACCTTTTGTTGTTCCACCACGGCTGGGGGACTCAACGTGGCGAGAAAGTGTCTAACCACAAAGTCGTAGATAGGCCACGCGTAGGCCGCCAGCCTCTTGAACACCCTGTATATCTCCTCCCTGCCGGCGCCCCGCGTGGGGTATATGGGGGGATGGGCGCCGTCGTCTACATCGCCTCTAGTGGGCCTAAAGCCTTGTCTCAAAAGCTCGCCGGCATAGTGGCCAAGATGCCCCCGCGCCAGCTCTTGTAAGACTCCCCGTAGGTCTAGCGTGGGGGGGTAGATAGTGGTTTCAGTTCTGGGGTAAGATATGTAGCCAGCTCTATACAGCTCTTCAGCCACGTCTAGAGCCTTCTTTGCGCCAATCCCCAGCCACCTGCTGGATCTCCGCTCCAGCTCTATGGTGTCTAAAGGCTCGGGGGGTGAGATCTGGCGCGTCTCATATGCCGCGATCTTCACGACCCCCCGCCTCATGTTTGCAGCAGCTTCTGCCTCCCCACGCGTCTTGAATCTAGCCACAGAGGTCATCCACAGCTTGTGTCCCGCCACGCCTACCAACGCCTTGAGGATGTAGTAAGTCTCCGGCTTGAAGTCTCTTCGCTCTAGCTCTCTCCTCACCACAATTCCCAACACCGGGGTCTGGCAGGGGCCGTAGCTGAGAAACTGCCCCCTCTTGAGGAGGTGTCTTACAGAAAGAGTGAGAAATCTCGTGAAGACGGCGCCCAGCGTGAGGTCTATCTGCATTCTGGTAAACACCTTCTCCACCTGTCTATAGTCGAGATGTGTGGAGTTTTCAAACGCCCTCCTTATGTCGCCCTGAGTGACTGCGTTAAATCTAACTCTATAGATCTTTGCCCACCTGTTGAAATATCTAATCACCATGGCCGCCTCGTAGGCTATGGCCTCCCCCTCTACGTCTGCATCTAACGCCAGGTAGGCCTCTTCTGCCTCACGTGCCAAAACCTGTAATGCCTTTAGGTAGGGAACTGCCTCTTCTCTCACCACGAGGACGGGCTCTGTTTTAAACAAGTCCTCTGGCGGCACCCAGGTCCACACGTTTAACTTGGGGCTAAAGTTGAAGTCCATAATGTGTCCACTTAGCCCCAGGGCCACCGCCTTACGGCCCTTGTACTGAAAGTGGTATGTATAAACGCCGTGAGTTGCCACCCTCCTGTAGGCCCCCCCTAGGTATTTCGCAATAGCTTGTGCTACAGACCGCTTCTCTGCAACAACGAGGATCACGTGTAGAAAAAGAAACCTTTATATAACTAGACGTAAGTATCGGCCATGTCTGTAGACGACAGAGAGCCAGAAAAGCCTTTGAGAAGACCCCCTCCAGCCAGGCCGCCAGCCCAGCCCCCCCCGCCGCCGTACCCACAGCCCGTCCCCCCACCTCCGGTATATCCACAGGTGCCGCCAGTGCGGACACAGAGGACCATGCCGCCCGCGCCACCTCACGCCATCTCGCCACAACCTGCGCCAGCCCCATCGCCGCCCCTCTCGACGCCATCCCAGCCGGCCACAACGCCAGCACAACCGCCAGCCCGCAGAGGGCTAAAACTAGAAAAAGTCCAGGGTATCCCTCTTGCGGGTACGGTGGTGGCGCTGATCTCCAGCCTCTTTGGCGTCGTGGCTGCAGTATTCTCTATAGTCAACGAGGCGTTGAGCTTCCCACTTCTCGCAGTGGCTATAGCTGGCACAAACGCGGCGTTAATTATAATCAGCATTGCCCTCTGGAAGCTGTCACAGAGATAAAAACTGTCTTATCTCTCCAGCGGCTTCGTCCACGTGGCTAACCACCAGCGACCCCTCCAGTATATCCGCCAGGCTGTTCCACAGCTCCGGCTCGGCGTATCGCCTGTCTAAAAAGGCCAGGAGGCCTCTATCTTGCGGACTTCTGAAAAGCCTCCCCACCGCCTGTCTGACGTTCACCACGGCTTGGTATAAATACACGGCGGCCCACGCCCTGTCTCTCAGCCGGGGCTTGAGAGACTCCACCCGTTTTTCTAAATACGGCGTTGGCTCTGGGTAGGGGACGCCCACAATGGCGACTACAGAAAGGAGGTTTTCTCCCCCCCTGACGTATTCCACCCCCTCCACATATCTCCCCCCAGCCACAGCCCCCAGGAAGAACTTTTGTGGCAAGTCCCCCAAGTCCACCTCCTGCACGCCTTCGTACCAGTGCGGAATTGTGAACTTGAGGTATTTCTTTACCCCTCTCAACACCTCGTAGGAGGGAAATACAGCCAACACGCCGCGTGGAGACAAGTTGACTACTGCCGCAAGCCTTTCGGCAATTTTTACATACATCTCCTCGCCTCTTTCCTGAAATCTTGTGGTGACCCCCATGTCTACTATCGAGCGGTAGTTCTCTCTTGGTACGTACTGCCGGAAGGATATATCTATGGCGTCATAACTGCGGAGACCCAAGGCCTCGGTGTAGATAGATATAGGCAACGTGCCGCTTAGGTAAACCACGTTGTGTGCCTCCTCTAACACGGGCTTTATTATCTGCAGCGGCTCTATAGGCGTCATCACAAGCGCCTTGACTCCATCTACCTCTCTAACCTCTGTGAAATATCTGACCTTTTCTCTATCTTTTAACTTCCGTATGGCCAGAAGTGGGGTATATGGGTTTCTCCCCTCTTTGGCCTTCCTGTTTGTAATCTCCCAGATGGCTTCATCCAGCTGGATGCCCTCCAGGAGGGCTAACAGGTCGCCCATGTCTACAACTCCCACATGTCTTCTCATGAAGGCCAGCAGGCGGTAGATCTCTACAGCCTCTTTTAAAAAGCCGTATTTCCTACACTCCCTGTAGGCAGCCTTTACCTCACGTTCGTAAAGCCTTATGGCATAGAGGCTAGTGACCGCGTCTAAAACCGAATGGGCCTCGTCTATTATGACCACCCTGTCTCTTGGCCTCTCTCTACTAAACAGGTAGAAATATGTAGAGATAACCACCTGGCTTTGTTCAAGTCTTTGTCTCGCGTATTCGTAGGGACATACCCCAGCCTCACAGAGGCTGTGGGCGTAAGAATAGACGTTTTTTACCGAGATGTCCACATCTCTCGGGGGGTAGTACCGACACGACCCCTGTCTTTTCAACAGGGCGCACTCGGCTAGGAACTCTAGGTAGTCCAGCTTTTTAAGTTGTGGATAACAACACATGTCCTGTCTGCTCTTAATAACTACGTAGTCTATCTCCACCTTTTCTCTAATTTTTAGAAGCTCTCTGAGGGGGGGCCCCAGCTCGTTTCTAGTCCGCACGGCGTAATGTATAGACACGCCGGTTTCCATCATGTATTTCACAGCTGCCGAAAGAACTGCGGCGGTCTTGCCGAGACCCGTGGGGGCGTTGATTACGGCGGGACGCCTGTTGGCCAGGGCTTGATATGTCTGGCTAAAAATCTCCTTTTGGAAAGGCCTAAAGGCGTCGTAGGGAAATACCACATTTATATAGCGTCATCTTCTTATTTGTGTTTCACGTGGCGGCGCCCTCAGATATAGCCAGGGGGAGGACGGCAGATATATACTTTGTACGCACCATGGAGGTGCTAAAAAACGCGGGGTTGGCAGAGGTGAGAGTTCGCGCAGAGTTTCACGTCTCCTCCCTGCCTAGAGACTACAGGTGGGCTGTCTTCACGGGGCTGAAAGAAGTGGTGGAGGTGCTGAAGGGGAGGGCGGTGACTCTCTACGCGCTGCCAGAAGGCACTCTCTTCTATGAAAACAACCCCGTGTTGACAATAGAGGGGCCCTACCTGGAGTTTGGAGTCTTAGAGACGGCGATTTTAGGCATCTTACGGCATTACTCCAGTATTTCCACAAAGGCCGCCAGAGTTAAAAAGGTGTTGGGGGATAAGATCTGTCTATATTTTGGCGCCAGGGCTCTCCACCCCGCCATCCAGCCTATGGCAGATAGAGCTGCCTATCTGGGGGGGTGTGACGGCGTGGCCACAGTAATGGGGGCCGAGCTTCTGGGCATAAAGCCGTCGGGCACCATGCCTCACGCCATGATGATAATCTTTAAGGCCGCCACCGGGGACCACACCCTGGCGTGGATGTGGTTTGACAAAACCATGCCGCCAGAGGTGCCCAGAATCGTGCTGGTAGATACCTTCCTGGATGAACGGGAGGAGGCCATGTTGGCAGCTAGGCTTCTGGGAGATAGGCTACATGGGGTGAGGCTAGACACGCCTGGAAGCAGGCGGGGCAACATGAGGAAAATCGTTGAGGAGGTCCGGTGGGCTTTAGACCTCCACGGCTATAAAGACGTCAAGATTTTTGTAAGCGGGGGTCTCGACGAGTCTCAGCTAGCCGCCTTGCGAGATGTGGCAGACGGCTTTGGGGTGGGCACCTCTATCTCCTTCCCCCCATCTATAGACCTGGCTATGGACATAGTGGAGGTGGAGGTTGACGGCAGGTGGGTCCCAATCACCAAGAGGGGGAAGCTTCCAGGCTTTAAACAGGTGTATAAATGCGGCAGTAGAAATGTGGTGACGCCGTGGGACGCGCCGCCGCCCTGTGGGGAACCCATGTTGGTCAAGTGGCTTGAAGGCGGGAAAGTGGTGAGAGAGCTGCCGAGAGATATAGAAATTAGAGAATATGTGTTGAGACAACTAAAGGAGGTCGACGGGCTTTAGGAGTAGGCTGTAAGTCGCCTCTCCGGTGTATACCTTACTGTATAGCTCTAAAAGCCTCCTTCCTAACAGTCTGGCCACAGCCCTCCTGGCCCCTAGCGTCTTGGCTAGTCTAGATAACATCCGGGTTTTCCCCACCTCTTCCACATAGGGCTGAACTAACTGGCGGTATGTGGGATAGATGTATTTCTCATGGCCGCGGATCTTAAGGCCTATGTAGACAGAAAGCGCCGCCAGGGCCCCCGAGGCCACGGCGTAGTAAATCCCCTCCCCAGTGGTGGCATCCACAAGTCCCGCCGCCTCGCCTACTAGCAACACGTTTTTATCACCCACCCCCTTTATGTGGCCAAGAGAGAGGGGGTGGCCCCAGATGGGTCCCGCCTTGTAGCCAGCCTTCTCGGCGTATTTTTCCACAAGCCTTCTGAGGTCTTTCCACTCAACCCAGCCAACTCCCGCCCCTATGTTGGCGCCTTGGCTAAGTGGAAATATCCACGCGTAGCCCACCAGCCCGGTTTCTTTCCACACGGCGTCGAAATCTATGACGCAAGTCTCGGAGGGCTGCCCCTCTGCGATGGTCATATAGGCAATGGCGTGGCTCCTGTGGCCAAGGTAGTTAGCCACCCCTATGGACTTAGCCACAACGCTCGTGGCGCCGTCTGCCCCAATTACCACACGGCCTTGGTACTCGCCGGCTCTCCCCACCGCCGTCTTGCCTCTTACTGCGGTTATCTGGTCTCTTACAAAATCGGCGCCGCTCTGTCTTAATAAAGCCATGTCGAACTGAGGCCGGCGTGTGATATATATGGGCTCTTTCTGTAGTACGTATCTATACCCCGCCGCCCTGGTTTCTATATATTTACAGACGCCATATGTGGGGTATTCAACCTTTAGGCGCTCTAAAAGACGCCACGTGCGGGGGGTAAGCCCCCCGCCACATGGCTTCTCTCTAGGTGGCTGTAGCCTGTCTATTACCAAGGCCTTGAGCCCCAGCCTCGTGGCGACAATTGCCGCCGTGGAGCCAGCCGGCCCGGCGCCAACGATCACCACGTCGTACACTTCACCATGTGTGTTTGTATTAATATACATGTCGGAATGTAGTGTGGCAAGACGTCAAGTGGTTTGAGGTGAGGTTTAGGTGTATAAAATGTGGGATATGTTGTGTAGAGACAGAGATGGAGCTTTTGGCAGAAGACATAGAGAGGATCTCGGCGGCGGGGTATAGAGACTTTGTGGTAGAGAAAGATGGGGTCTACAGGCTGAAAAACGTGGATGGCCACTGTGTGTTCTACAGCCCGGAAGACAGAAGCTGTAAAATATATCCCATCCGCCCCGTTGGATGTAGGCTCTACCCACTGGTCTATACTGGCGACGCCGTGGAGGCGGATAGGACTTGCCCCACGTGGGGTACAGTGCCCAGGAGGGAGGTGGAGAGGCTTGCGCCCTATGTGGTCAAGTTTGTAGAAGAGGCCAAGTTGGCAAAGATAAAAACAAGGCTTTCACGTCGTCTTTAGTGACCAGCGGCACTCCCAGCCGGCGGGACGTCGCGGCGGCCTCCTCTAGAGACATGGCCTCCAAGCCCTCGCCAAGGGCCTCTATGATCGCCAAAGCCGGGGGGACCCCCGCGGCTTGTGCCAAGACTAGCGACAGCTCTGTATGTCCCCACCTGCTGCCCAACCTGCCGCCAAGTATGGGCACATGTCCCGGCATGTAGAAGTTATTTCTAAACTCCTCCCCCGCCTTCTTGGGGTCCTTCAGGGCTGTAGCCACCACTCTGGCCAACTCCCTTATGGTGAGGGCTTTGTCCACATCTCTGACGCCAGTTTTAGTCTTGACGTGGTTGACATAAGCCATGAAGGCCGGCTCATCTCCATACGGCGTCTTTGTCGTAAAGCCAAGCCTTTTGTACAACTCGCTTTGGAACTCCAGCCCCAGCGCCTCTCCGATTTGACGCGTGGTGACAAAACATAGAAGCCCCCCGGCGTGTCTTCTAAGCCAGTGTGTCACCTCTGGCGTCAACGCGTCTGCCCTAATTACAAAATCCACCTCGGCCTCTCTCTCATGTCCGTCATAAAGCATGACGAGTCTGCCTTCACGTAGGGCGTCAACTGCCTCTCTTAATCGCGACACGGTAAACTGTAGAATCTCTATTAAATATTTTATGTAAACCCGTTTTTACAGGCCACGCGGTAGTTTAACACCACCTCTCTGCCACATTGACACATCGTTACCGACTGTAGCTCTAGTAGGTATGGCATCTCCTCGACGGTGTTGTAACCCCACCCCTCGGCCAGAGAGACGCCGCCGCCAAAGAGGTAGGGCGTCACGGTGAGAAAAATCTCGTCTACAAGACAGTGGTGGAGAAACCTCCAGTTGGTCCTCCCCCCGCCCTCCAGGAGGATCTTTCGTGCCCCCCTTTCATGTAGGACCTGTAGTACATATGGCGGGCTGACCTCCTCCCCCTCTGCCACATGTACCTCCACCCCCCTGGCCTTTAGCTCCACAACCCTCTCCCTGGGGGCTCTAGAGGTGGTGAAAACTATGGTGGGGGCAGAGCTGTCAAATATCCTCAAGGCTGTTGGGGCTTTCAGAGATCCGTCTATAAGGACCCTCATGGGGTTTCTCCCCTCTACATACCTCACTGTTAGCCTCGGGTTGTCCACAATGGCGGTGTTTGCACCCACCACCACCGCGTCTACCATGGCGCGTAGGGCGTGTAGACGCCTGAGGTCGTGGGGGCAGGAGAGACGTGAGTAGCCACTACGGCTGGCAATCCTCCCGTCTATCGTCATGGCGGCCGCTAGGTAGACATATGGCCTCATCTGGCTACCAACACGCCCCCAACTCCCCTGGCCCTCAGCTGGTCTAAAGCCTCCGTGGCCTTTATAAACGCCCTGTAGGGCCTTTTGGAGACCCCCACCCCCACTCTAAGTGGCGTCTCGATGCCATCTAGCAGCCGCCATATCGCCTCGACGTTAGGTAGGAAGAGCATTATGTTGTCACCTCCGAGATAGAAAGGCATACATCCCACATCTCTACACCTCCGGCTTAATAGATTCAACAGGCTTATTACATCTGTGTAGAGTTGATAGGGGCCGTTGTTCTTAGTTATATACGTGCTGTTTATCACATCTAGATGTGACACAACCGCCTCGCCCCACCCCCCCGCCCCCTCCATGCCACAATTTCGATATGCCCCATAGGGCGTGGGGCCTGAGCCGAGACAAAACTCCACATCTACTGGCGAGATTTCTCTCAGCTTTCTTATAGCTTTTTCCACAAGTCTATCCCCTATGTTGTTTATTAGGGCTATAGATATGTCATACCGAAAGTGGTGAGGCAGAGCGCCAATTGAAGTAAAGACTGCCCAAAGTCTAGCTTGAAGTCTAGCTTGTGTCTTCTGGATAATCCGCTCTCTGGCGGGCCCCAGCGACTCGGTCCACTCTCTATATCCCTTCAAGATTATTAACGCCACTTTATGCACAAAGAGGTAAATCGTGTGTTATATAAAGTTGTCGTATTGTAAACTCGAGTTTACATGAATAAATATTTAGAGAGATAGGCTACCCCATGGTCTGCATACTGCCCGTCGGCTCTTACGAACAACATGGCCCCCACCTGCCGCCTACTGTAGACACAGAGGTGGCACAACACGTGGCCAGAAGGCTGGCTGGAGAAATAAAGGCCTCAGTCCTGCCGCCAATTTATTACACATGTAGCCGCGAACATAGCCACTTTCCCAACACCATTTGGGTAAACTGCAGGAGCTTTCTACAATACTTTGAAGATGTCCTCCGTTCTGCCGTGGAGAAATGCGGCGTGGTAATTGTGGTGGCGGGACACGGGGGGGTCAAAGAGGCTGTAGCCCTAGTGGCGTCTCAACTAAACTACGAGGTGGGACCTAAGGCCCTGGCGTTAAACATATGGGATTTTATAAAAGCTAGAGACCACGCCGGCACAGACGAGACAAGCATCTATCTGGCATCAGGCGGGGCGCTAACTGGAGAGATGGTAGAAATATGTGAGGGAGACGTGTCGCTATTTGGAAAGATGGCCATAAGGACAAAAACCGGCGTAGTGGGGTGTCTAAACCCACGGGAGGTATCTCTAGAGAGAGGCCGCTCTCTCCTAGAGCCAGCCTTGGGGAAAATGTTGGAAAAAATAAGAGATTTTCTTCAGCTCAGCCCCTCTTGAGAGTTTCAGCCAACTTTTCAATAGCTTCCACCAGCTCTTTAAGCCCGGCGATTTGTATAGTTACAACAGTCTCACAATTTTTCTCAGTGTCTCTTATCTGCGAAAGTATTTTTTCCAACTCGTCTTCTTCCCTCTTTCGCCTCAATATAGACACGTCTATTTGCTACTTTTTAGCTAACTATATAAACCACTGTAGTGAGAAGGCTGTGGCTTACTTTTCCCCCACCTTTAAACTCCACAAGCCGAGATACAGACACCCGGAGGCTCCAGACAGACTTGACTACTTTATGGATGGACTCAGAGAGGCAGGCCTAGAGGCCGTGGAGCCAGTCATGAGGGAAGACGTGTGGGCCTTGATAGAAATGGCGCACGACAGAAGCTATATAGAATATGTCAAAAGGCTTTGTGGAGTAGAATATGCGGAGATAGATGGCGACACATATGTCTCTAGAGGCACATGTGACGCGGCGGCGCTTGCAGTTTCCGCCATAGCAACAGCAATCGACAGGAGAGAGCCGTCGATAGTCGCCGCGCGGCCCCCTGGACACCACGCAGGTTTTGTGGGAAGGGCGTTGACAGCCCCCACCCAAGGCTTCTGTATATTTAACACCGCCGCAATTGGCGCCCTATATGTCGGCAACGGCGCGGCTGTGGTAGATATCGACGTACATCACGGCAACGGCACACAGGAGGTGCTCTACGAGAGAGAGATACTGTACATCTCTACGCATCAACACCCCCACACCATATATCCAGGCACGGGGTTTCCAGACGAGGTGGGGATGGGGAGAGGCGAGGGCTATAACGTCAATATTCCCCTCCCGCCGATGTTAGGCGACGACTTGTACCGCAGGGCTATAGATGAGGTGGTAATGCCGATATTGAGACAATACGGCCCCAAGGTCGTCATAGTCTCGCTGGGGTGGGACGCCCATAGGGACGACCCACTGGCAAACATGAACCTCACGCTAGGTAGCTACCTCCACGTCTTTAAGTCACTACTGGCGCTACAAAGGCCTGTAGTCTTCACGCTGGAGGGCGGATACAACAGAGAGGTCTTAAGGCGGGGGGCCAGAGTTCTGGCAAGTTTGCTACGTGGGGAACACGTCGAGATAGAACAGCCCACCGAGACGGATAGACGCGGCCAGACGTTATTTGAAAAAGAGCTGAGAGAGGTGAAAAACAGCCTTTCTAAATACTGGAGGCTATAGCCCCGAGAGCCTCTCTTAACAAAGGCGCCGTCTTCACCTCGGCGAACTCGTTAAGCACGGTGTCTGTACAAATCAGCCTGTCTACACAGCTGTGAACCTTCTCTCTGGCGTCTTTTACCAAAAGGCAGTGGGTAACCACGGCGTATATATAATCTGCGCCGAGAGTTCTGGCGGCCCTACAGGCATCTACCAAAGTCCCCCCTGTGGACAAAATGTCGTCAACTATGGCCACCCGCCTCCCGCGGAGGCTTAAGTCTAGAGACGGCGTTAGGGTAATGGCCCCAGTCTCCCTGTCTCTAAACTTTTTGAAATATGTATAAAAGGCCCCAAGCCTTTTGGCCACAGCCTCCGCCCTATGTGCCGAACCTGCGTCTGGACTTATCACCACCTCGGCGTCTATCAGCTTTGCGAACTCCCCCGCGGGGTAGATATTTCTTACCAACAGCCGCGGCGCGTAGTCAGCCACGTAGTGTTTATGCATGTCTATAGTCACCACCCCGTGTACAGAAAGGCTAGAAAATATCTTCAACATAGTTTTCGAGCTTATAGGCTCCCCCCGCCTAAACCTCCTGTCTTGCCTGGCGTAGGGAAGGTAGGGCAGTACTAACACGACCTTGCGGGCCCCCAAGTCGTTCAACGCGTCTACTGTCAAAAACAGTTTCACCAAGTTGTCATTAACGTTGGGAAATAGCCGCATCACTACCGCCGCCTCACTCCCCACGTCGGGGACTCTTGTCACCACCTCGCCGTCTGGGAAAACTCTCTCTTCTATCTGCCCCACGGGGCCCAGCCCCTCTAGCTCCGAGGCGATATCAAAGGCGTTGGGGAAGGCCAGTATGTCCACTAGAGGCTTGAGAAGAGGCAGATTTAAGTATTAAGACCACTCTACAGCCCGCCGCAACGCCTGAGAGACCCCCCCAGCCTTTATCGCCACTACGACCAGCCTATCTGACTCCCTGCCGTAACTCTCGCCATTAAAGCCGCCGTAGATATGCTCGATGACAAAACCCACGCTGGACAACATGATCCTCAACTCCCCCAAGCCATATAACGTGAGCTCCAACGCCCTCTCGCCTAGGTACTCCCCCCCGCGGTATATATGCCTCAACTCTCTCACCCTGGAGGCTACGGGGTTGTAATACGCCGTGCTTAACACCCTATAGGGGCCCGCAGAAATCCAGAAATTCCACACCTCCCCCAACGCCGCATATATGTTCTCAATCTTCTCCTTGTTAGCCACGTCGATGAGGAGGCGGCCCCCCTGTTTTATGACGCCAGAAAGCCACGTCAATACCTCCAAGTCGCCCTCCTCGCCAAACATGCCAAAAGTGGAGTGCATGATATACGCCCCGTGGAAGGCCCCCCTCCTGAAGGGCAAACTCCTCACGTCTGCCTGCACCACGTCGCCAAATCTCTTCGCCAGTTTGAGATACCGAATGTTGATATCCACGCCAACCACCACGTCTCTAGGCATGTGGGCCATATGCCTCCCATGTCCACAAGCCACGTCGAGAAGCCTCCCCCCAGCCCCCAGCGCCCTCTGTACAAACAACGCCTCTGTCTTAGATACCTCCTCGCCGCGGTAGTGCTGCATAAAGTCTAGATATATGTCGTCAAAAAAGTCCCAGACCCAACCCATATAGACCCTCCACGCCGTAGACCTCCCTCCCCCCGGCGGCTTTTCTCAACCTATTCATTAAGGCCAGCCCCAGCCCCCTCTCCTCCACCGCCGGGACGAGCCCCATGTCGACACCCAACTTGTCCAGCTGACGTAACGCGTGGTATAAATTCTTGGCGGCTTCATAGAGATCACCCCCCACGTGGAGAACTCTGGCGGCCTTTGGGCACCTCTCTCCAATACAGAGAACAGCCACCCTCAGACCTCTGGCCTCCAGAATCTCCGCCGCCTTCCCCACGTCGAAATGAACCACCACAAGGGGGGTATCTGGGGCGTAGTGTTTATACTTCATCCCCGGCGCCATGGCCTTCTCCGCCTCTACAAGACCCCGCGCGGCGGGGGGCACCTCGACGTGGCCGAGGAGTTTCTCTAGCTCTTCTACCGTAAAGGGGCCCGGCCGGAGCAACGCCGGGGGGCTTCTAGTCATGTCCACAATTGTGGACTCTACCCCAAAAAAGGCGGGGCCCCCGTCGACGATCATATCCACCTCCTCCCCCAGGTCTTCAGCCACATGTTGTGCAGTAGTGGGGCTAGGCCGCCCCGCCCTATTGGCGCTAGGGCCGGCGATGGGGGCTCCCAGCTCCTTTATTATAGCCAGAGGGATGGGATGTGCCGGCGCCCTTATGGCCACTGTGTCTAGCCCCGCGGTGGCGTATCTAGAGACAACCCCTCTAGATCTCACAACTACAGTCACAGGACCTGGCCACACCCTCTCCAGAAATCTCTCCACCTCCGGGGAGATGTGCCCCACCTCCCTCGCCGCCTCTATGGAGTCCACATGTATTATGAGGGGGTTGTCCGGCGGCCTCTTTTTGATCTCAAAAACCTTTCTACACCCCACGTCGTTTTTCGCGTGGGCAAAGAGTCCGTATACCGTCTCTGTTGGGGCTGCCACCACGCCTCCCATATTTAGCACTTCTACCGCCTTTTTAATCACCTCCACCTCTGGCATCAACGGGTCTGTACGGACTATTGCCACACCCATGTTGAGATGTATAAATTTAAACCTGCAATAATAGACATGGAAATCACGGTGGTGGGGACAGGCAACATGGGGTCTGCATTTATACGTAGGGCACATATGCAGGGCTTTAAGGTATATATGTGGAATAGAGACAGGGAGAAGGCCAGGGGGCTCCCCGGCGTGGCTATAGACAAGCTGGAAGAGGCCAGGGGGCTCGCGGCGATATTTGTCTCAGACGACCTGGCTTTACGCCAAGTGGCGAGAGAGCTAGGTGGGGACTACGTGGCGCTATGTGGCACATATTCGGTAGGAGCCGTGAGAGAAGTTATAGAAGAGCTTTCGTCAAGGGGGAAAAAGGCTTTTGCCATGCCTGTAGTAGGCAGCCCCCGAAATGTGGAGAACGGAGACGCCGTTTATATAGTGGGCGCCCCGGAAGAGATCTACATGGCGGTCAGGCCGACGTTAGAAAAACTCGGCGTCTTGTTTTACGTCGGCGACAGCGAGAAGGCCGCCGCGTTAAAGCTGGCTTACAACTCGCTCCTCATATCCACAGTGGCTGTATTAGGAGAGGCCTTAACTCTCGCCACTAGATATGGCATAGCTCCCCACCAGCTTAGAGAACTTATGAGACATACGGTATTTAGAGAGGTGGCAGAGAGATATATAGACAGGATGACGTCACATGTAAAGCCAACATTTACGATTAAACATGCGGCAAAAGACTTGCGTTACGCCTCTAACGCCGCCGGCGAGGGCGGAGTGGGCAGCGTTGTGGTCAATGGGGTTAAGTCCCTATATGAGCTACTGACGGCGTTGGGCTTTGGGGAGGAGGATTACGTGAGGGCGGGGATTCTAGAAGGTGGGAGATGACAGCCGTGGAGTATTTCATACTTCTCCTCATGTCGCTAGTAATGCTGACGTTATTTATCTACATATTTCTACGTGGCGTGTCGCGAACAGAGGTGAAACAGCCAGAGGTCTACACAGTGGTGAGATGTGGCGACGGGGTAGAAAGAAAGAGAAAATACCAAGAGGGAGACTACGTGGGGAGGCCTGTAGAGGAATGTGGCAAAGGGGTGGTGGTGGGCATTTTTAAAGAACAACATGGAGCCATATAGACAGGCCATACCCATAGCCGAGGCCATTAGGAAAGGCGAAGGCAGGGCCACGGTCAGGGGGTGGGTATATAGAAAGAGGGTGTTGAAAGAAAAGGCCTTTGTGGTGTTACGAGACTCTACAGGCATACTCCAGCTGGTGGCCCCCAGAAAGACGGCGGAAGACCTACATATAGAGTCGGCGGTGGTGGCCACCGGCGTCTTGGTGAAAGAGCCTAGAGCTCCAGGCGGCGTCGAGCTACATGTGGAAACAATCGACTGGGCTTATGTAGGGGAGCCATATCCCATAAATGAAGACGCGGCTCTGGCAGACAGCGAGTATCTACTAGACTTAAGACACCTCTGGCTTAGAAGCCGGAAGATGCAAGCCATCTTGAAGGTCAGACATACGGCCTTCGGGGCGGTACATGAGTACTTTAGAAAAAACGGCTTTTTTGAGGTACACGCCCCCATGTTTATAACTGCGGCAGTAGAGGGAGGGGCCACGTTGTTTAAAGTAGATTACTTCGGCCAGCCTGTATACCTTACACAAAGCTCTCAGTTCTACCTAGAGGCCCTTATATACAGCTTGGAGAAGGTATATATAGTGGCTCCCAGCTTTAGGGCGGAGCCCTCTCGTACTAGACGTCACCTAACCGAGTTTTGGCACGCCGAGATGGAAATGGCGTGGGCACATATGGAGGATGCGGTTAAAGTGGGCGAGGAGGTAATAACATACGTGGTAGAAAAGGTGCTAGAAGAGAGGCGGGAAGAGCTAAAGCTGTTGGGAAGAAACACAAAAATTCTTGAAGGCATAAAGCCGCCCTTCTATAGGATGAGTTACGACGAGGCTGTAGAACAGCTGAGAAAAAAAGGCGTCGCGATAAGCTGGGGAGACGACATTGGCGCAGACGAAGAGCGGGCTCTAGCCTCCAATTTCGACAAGCCCATAGTTCTATATGGCTTCCCGGAGAAACTCAAGGCTTTCTACCATAGAAACAACCCCGCCATGCCAGAAAGGACGTTAAGTTTTGACATCCTCCTCCCAGAGGGGTATGGAGAGGTGGTGGGCGGCGGCGAGAGGATTTACGACCCAAGAGAGCTGGTAGACAAAATCTTGAGGTTTGGCTTAAGGCCGGAGGACTACCGGTGGTATATAGACCTTAGGAGGTTTGGCTCTGTGCCACATGCCGGCTTTGGCCTGGGGGTAGACAGGCTGGTGATGTGGATTACCTCTTCTGAACACATTAGAGAGGTGGTGCCCTTCCCCCGCGACGTGAGGAGAACCACGCCCTAGCCTACTCCGTCTCGCTACGTGTCTTCTGGATAGATTTCGGCTCTATGAGCGCCAAAAGCCTCCACCCCTGTCTAGCCAGCCTCCTGGCGACTTTTCTCAAGGGGTGGGGAGAGGTTAACATACAGTAATGTACAATCCCCTCAGCCGTGTAGAACCTCGCCACGTAGCTCCTCCCCGCGGTGTCTTTCAACAAGTGGTCTACGGGGTATAGCCTCTTTAGGGTGGGAACTACTTCAGAAAGCTCTGCCTCTACCCGGTCTAGATATTGCCTATATTCGCTAGAAATACTTTCGCCGGGCCGTAGGCCGGGACGCCCCTTCTCGCCGACGTCTCTCAGCCCGGCGATGTTTATATCTAAAAAAACCACGCCGTAGTCACGGCGGACTTCAAGCAGGGCTATAGATCTCACAATTTCTATAAATGCCATACTTAAAAAATTATTTCATAACATTTTCCAAAACCTCGAAGATAACCCCCGTGGGGTCTTCAAGCCGCGGCGCGCCCCCCCGCCCCCTCTCTAACGCCGTGGGCAACGCCGCCAGGCACGTCTCTACGTCTTTACATCTATACAACGGTGCCCCCACCTCCTGTAGGTACCGGTCCACATGATAGGGGGTGGGGAAGTAAGAAATCGCGGGGATACCCAAAAGCGCCGCCTCTGTGGCCATAGTGGCGCCGCCAGTTATAACCGCCGCCGAGAAGTAAGCCAGCTGTAAGTGGTCCACAGCCTTCTCGACGTTCATAACGCCTTCTACCATCTGGTCGCCATATCGCGGCACGTTTACCACCTCAAGCCCCCTCCTCTTTACTTCTTCCATAAGCCTCTTTCTAACCTCGAGGGAGTTCCATCGGTAATACGCCGCGTGGCTCTCCTCAGGTCTAAACACCACATACCCCCCAGGCTCCAGGCCGAGTCTTTTCACCTCCTCCACTTTTGGCTCAAAACGGGAGGTCCACATGTATTCAAACACCCCGTTAAATGTGACTATACGCCCTGGACAAAACCTCTTCCACTCCTCCTCCGGCACTGCTTGTGGCGCCACTAACGCCTCAGCCAGCGGCAATACGAGCTTGTTTACATGCACGGCGTGGGGGGTATCGTTAAGCGCCACCACCGGCTTCCCCAAGCCGAAAACCACCCGTGCGGCGTCGGGCGAGGGGAAGCCCACCATGCCATCTACGCCGGCGCCAATATCCACAAGCTTTATCTGCCTCTCTAGCCCCGCCGCCAATTTTTCCCGCAGCCCGACGCCATGCCGTCCAACACAGCTATATGGCACGTCATACATATCTAACATATCCGCCAGGTGGAGATAATGGCGGCAGGTTATCACCACCTCCACACCCCGCCGCCTGCCCTCATGGTACAAAATTGCGGCTATCCTAGCCTGTTTTGGCGTAAGGGCGTCAGACAGCACCCTAATCGTGGACATAGATAAACTCCAGAGGTCCCCACTTCTTCAGGAAGCCATATCTCACAAACTGTACATATTGCCCCACCTCCACCGACCTGACTGCCGCCTCGCCGAGCCCCACCTCACGCGCCTTCCTGCCCACCGCCACCGGCTTGACTACATGTACCTCCACGGGGTCTGCCACCCACTGGATTATGGGCGCCCCCGCCTTTTTCGCCTCGTCTAGAGCCAAGCTGTGAACTCTCCCCACGGCCGTGTTTTCGCCCACCTCTAGGATCTCCACATTTGCCAACTCCATAAGTCTCACCAAAGCCCCAGGCCTCACGTCTGTCCTAGAGATGTATACCTCCACCGTGCCGGGACCCAGCCGGTATGTCCTCTCCCCCCTCTCCCTATGGCTAGGATGCAGCGGGATTTTTGCCACAAGCTCTCTCTCAGCCTTAAAGACCAGCTTTATGGGGTTTGCCACATACATGTACCTATTTGCAATAGGCTCCACATACCTCCTGTTGTGGGCGTAGAGGTTAGAGAGAGAGATTGTGGAGTCTGAGGGCTTGATCCCCACAGACAGTATGAGCTCCCAGATGGCTTCAGGCAAGATGCCGCGACTTCTGAGGCCAGCCAGCGTGGGTAACGTCACGTCGTCATGTCTAATCTTGAGAGCCTTTAGCTTAGACTTGCTGAGAGTCCCCCCCTCGATTTTCAGCCTGCCGAAATGTATAGTGACGGGCTGGGGCCAGCCGAGATGTCTAAAGAGGTAAGACTGCTTTACTGTATTCACGCTGTGTTCCTGCGCCCTCAAGACGTGGGTAACCCCCATGAGATGGTCGTCAATAGACACGGCGAAATTATACGTGGGCCACACGGCGTATTTGCCTCCAGCCAGCGGATGTGGATACTTAGCCGTGTCTATAATCCTAAAGGCCACCCAATCCCTCACGCTGGGGTCGGGGTGGGTCAAATCCGTCTTTATCCTAACCACAGCCTCGCCTTCTTTCAGCCTGCCCTCTAACATCCCGTCCCACAGCTCTAAAGCCTCCTCGGGGCTTTGGCCCCTATGTGGACAAGCCCTCTGTTCGTCACGTAGCTGTCTCCACTCATCCGGCTTACATAAGTCCACATAGGCGGCGCCCACCTCCAACAGCCTCCTGGCGTAGCTGTAGTAAATCTCCATCCGCCGGGATTGGATATACTCCTCGTCCCACCTCACGCCAAGCCACCTCAAGTCCTCCCTAATGGCCTCGTAGGCATCTACCTCTTCTGTAACCAGAGGCCTCTTGGTCCTGGGGTCTGTGTCTTCAAACCTCAAGATGAACTTGCCGCCATATTTAAGCCTATAGGCGTAATTCAAGACGGCAGGTCTGGCGCTACCTAGATGCAAGACGAAATCGGGGTTGGGGGCAAATCTCACCACGACGCCCCCCTTGACGTTTGGCAAGTCGGCGAGGGTGTCTACGCCAGGCTTTTTCTGCTCCACTCTTCTCTCCTCTAGAAGCTCCGGCCACCTCTCCCTGAGGGTCTTCAGCTGCTCCTCTAGAGACATGGAGTTCACCCTAGCCACCACAGCCTCCACTATTTGCCTCACCTCTCGCGCCCTCTGCCGCAACTCAGGCGACTCGGCCATGACTTTCGACATGACCGCCTTGACGTCTGCCCTCCCGCCGTATCTAACTGCGTTAGCCAGGGCGTATTTCAACGCCTTTTCTTCAATCATTTTCAAAAAATTTGTTCACCTCCTCTAGGTCCTTTAGGCTGTCTACAGAACGCCAAAACGCGTCTCTAAACACCAACGCCTTTAGCCTCTTCTGTTCTGCAAGTTTTGGAAATAACGTCTCCTCAATATTTCCACGGTCTGGCAGCTCTTTGATGACGTCTTTCCTCAATACGTACACCCCGGCGTTGATGAAAAACCCCTCTAGAAGCGGCTTTTCTCTAAACCTCAAGATGTGACCACTGGAGTCAAACTCCACAACCCCATATGGACTCCTTAGGGGAACTAAAGCGATTACCCCGTCTGCCCCCTCCAAAGCCTCTACGAGCTTATCTATGGCGATATTTGTCAAGACGTCGCCATTGAGGACGACGAAGATGTCGCTGTGGATAAATGCAGAGGCGTTTTTAACCGCGCCGCCTGTGCCCAGAGGCTCCTCCTCCACGCTGTAGAAAATACGTACGCCAAATTTCCTCCCGTCTCCCAAAGCCTCAAATATCTTGTGTCGCAAATAGCCCACAGCCAACACTATGTCCACAACGCCGAATCTCCTCAGCCACTCAATTTGCCGCACCAAGATGGGCCTCCCCCCCACCGGTATAAGCGGCTTGGGGGTCTCCGCAGTGAGAGGCGCCAGCCTCTTCCCAAAGCCGCCTGCCAGAATGACGGCCTGCACGGGGTCACTAATCTACAATATTTAAATATAGTGTGGAGGGTTGGGCTATGATTTTATACACGTCACAACTCCACATGGTTGAAGAGATAGAAGAAATTCTAAAAAAATATAGAGTAAAGCCGGTGGCAATTAAAGGCACTAGGGTGAATTTCTACTGGCCTCCACAGCCCACGGGAGTGCCTATAGGCATGTTGAAACACTTCCCTCCCGACATGTATGTGGTCTTTAGGGGGAAGACCGTTGTAGTGGTGCCATGATACAAAAGAAAAAAGTGGCGGAGCTAGAGATAGACCCCAGGGTGTTAGAAGTCTTAAGAAGGGTGTTGGGGCCAGAGGAGGAGGTATACGTCATGCAGATAGGCAACAGGACGCGGATAATTCTATGATTGTAGTCACTTCTGCCAACTTGGAGAAACTCATCTGGCAGATCAGAGCCGTGGCGCCACAGCTTGAAGCCACGCCGCTTCTGTTAGCCCGCCGCCAGGTGGGGAGCTATACAATCGGTCTGGGGACCTTGGGCTATCTCTACACGGCCCTCAACTCGGTGCTAGAAACAATCGTAGAGGCGGGCAAGATGGCTAAAGACCTGGGGATCTCTAGCTACACCCTGGTGATCGGCCCGGAGTCTAGCTACATAACCACTACCCCCCTCCCGGAGGTGATACCCCCACTGCCGCAAGCCAGAGAGGCGGCCCCACCGCCTAGAGAGATAGCTCAGCTAAACACCTTCGGCTGCCCCGACTTGACGCCAGGCGTGGTGAAGTTCTGTATAGGCGACGTGGAGATAGCCTACTACCTGTCTAAATGATCTTCCTCTCTCTTTCGGAGCTAGAAGGCCTACTGACGGCATTGCTAGAATACGCACAGCGATATAGGGCAAACAAAGAGGTTTTGGCCACAGTGGAGGAGCGGTGGCTTAAATTTCAGGAGCTGGCCTTTGCCTTTGGCGTAGAGTTAAAACCCGCAGAGGGGGTGGAGTTTTACGCCGGCGGCCTCCTTCCGGACAATACTGACTTCATGAAGAAGGTAGACCGCATGTTGGCCACCATAAGGAAGTTAAAAGAAGTATATGGGGATATAAAGGTGTTTATTGACGTAGATCTAAATATCAAAAAGGTGTCTATAAAAATTTAAATATTTTTAAAAAGTGTAAGTCATGCCATTGGCTAGAAGACGGGAACTCCCCCTACGGGTTTCAGACGTCATGGTGAAAAATGTGGTCACAGTGACGAAAGACGACAGGATTAAAGACATTGCGGCCAAAATGTATGAAAATAAGGTCGGCAGCGTGGTTGTAGTAAATGAGGAAGGCAGGCCAGTGGGGATAATCACGGAGAGGGACATGGTCTACGCCTGCGCCCGGTCGTTAACTCCAGACACCCCCGCATGGATGGTAATGACAGAAAACCCCATCGCCGTAAATGAAAACGAGCTAATCACGGCGGCTATAGAAAAGATGAGAAATCTAGACGTGAGACATCTCCCCGTGGTGGATGCAGGTGGGAAGCTTGTGGGGATAATCTCCTTTAGAGATATTGTAGACGTGGTGGCGTTGTTGCTTACACTTAAATGAGGTATCTCCTAATAGCAGAAAATCCAGGCTATACGCCAGCCCACAGGCCACACCTTTTGAAAAACCTCAGAGCCTTACTCCCGGTAATCACCTTAAGGATAGCCACAAGTCACGTCGAGATAGACATAAAGACGGACAACCTCCAGGCGGCCGTAGAGACGGTAGAGAAGGCAGTGGGGAAGGTGTTAAAGGTCGTAGATATAACCTTCGAGGAGGCTGGAGGCGGCGTGGAGAGATACGTCCAGCTGTTTAACCAGGAGAGGTTTTGGGAGGCACATGTGGCTTTAGAAGGCCCCTGGCGATCCACAAGAGACCCAACCCTGCAGGGCCTCATAATGCTAGCCGCCGCGTTTGTGAAGCTCCAGGAGGGAAACGTGGAGAGATTTGAGACCCTCCTAAAGGAGGCAATTGAGCTAATTGAAAAAGACGTGGGGTGTGTAGACAGGGAGAGGGCTAGAGAAATGGCGTCGAGAGCCCTACTTGAGAAAAAGCCATTTAAGATATGTCTCTAACCTTCCGCACGAGGGCCGGCAGTATCTCCTCCACCCTCCCCCTTAGTATGTAATCTGCATATATGTCGTAATAGGTCTCCTCTGCGTTTATAATTACAAGCTTTGCCCCCCTCCTCTTTGCCGCCAACGGCAGCTGGTTGGCCGGGTAGACGGCTAGAGAGGTGCCGATAGCTAGAAACACCTCCGACACTTCTGCCAACATGAAGGCCTCTCTTAACGCATCTCTCGGCAGAGGCTCGCCGAAAAACACCACGTCTGGTTTCAACACGCCGCCACACTGCGGACATCTAGGCGCGCCTACAGTACGGCGCCTAAGCGCCTCTCTCAGCGGGTATCTACTCTCACAGTGGGTACACACCACCTCTCTCAACGCCCCATGTAGCTCAATGACGTTTCTACTCCCCGCCGCCTGGTGGAGCATATCCACATTTTGTGTAATCACCACACATAGCTTGCCCATCCTCTCTAGTTCCGCCAGGGCGTAATGGGCCGGGTTTGGCTTGACGTCAAAAGTGGGCAAGAGGTACCGTACAAACAGGTCCCAAACCTCGTCGGGGTTTTTGTAGAAATATTCAATTTCAAACCTCTCGGGGTCTACCTGCCTCCAGACGCCCTGCGCCCCCCTGAAGTCTGGAATCCCACTCGCCGTGCTGACGCCGGCGCCGGTAAGCGCCACGTTACACCTAGATCTAGCTATAAGCGCCGCAATTGTGTCAACTGTGTGGCCCACCTCCACGCCAGATAGAGCCAGTAGAAATATAAAAATCCCAACGTGACTATTGACAACACCACGTAGAAAGTGGCGGCGTGTGGTTTAAACACCCTCACCCCGGCGGCCAGCTGGATGAGGTAAAGATCTCTGTTAAACACCTCAATGAGGTAAACCATGGCCACAAGGCCCACTACGGCTAGAGCCACAAGTCCCATAGACAACACGGCAAGTCCCGCCACTTCCATCACATCCACCTCGGCGTTGCCAAAACGTGGTATTTCGGCAAGTAGGAAGTAGCCCAGAAGCGTCGCGCCCACGGAGCTTAAGACATATAACATAATTGCGGCCGGGTACTCTGCCCCAATCCAGATGTCAGCTAGCTTCTCCCAGTAGCTCTCTTTAAGCGTCTTGACGCTATGGAAAAGCTTGGTTAAAACCATGCCTATAGTCACGGCGGAGGTGATGCCAAATATGGCAGAAGCCAGCTGCAAGTTTAGAAAACCTGCGGCAAGAGACAATATGTAAAACAGCAGGGCGAGGTATATATAGACCATGTGGGAAAAATGGCCGTGTTATTTATAGATGACGAGGATAAACCCACCGGATGTGTGAAGAGGTCGTTGCTCGCCGACTATGAAGAAAGCCATTTCTCATTATAATACGTTCTAACTCCCCCAACTGCAACATGTCGTATAGGACTCTATCTACAGCCAGCTTTAAGTTGTAGGCACATAACGGCATGGCTATGGCGCTGTAGCGAGGCACTACGGTGAAAGCCGCCCTGAGTTCTGGATGTCGGCTGGAGATAACGCGGCCCACCACCTCCCCCACCACAATGGCGTCAAGATCGCCCTTCTTTAACGCCTCGACCTGGATATACCCTGTCAAAACTCACGATTTTTGAGTAGTTGCCGAGAGTTTTTACAGCCCACTCCTCCTGCACCGTGCCTAGCTGTACCCCAATAGTTTTTCCTCTTAGATCCTCCACGGCCCTTATCTGCGCCGCGCCGGCGGTTATCACCACCGAGGGGTTTACCTGATAGGGGATGGAGAAGAGGACTTGTGTCTCTCCGGCGTGATGGACATCTCGGCGATGGCGAGACCCACATCGCCTCTCTTGACAGCGTCGATCAACCCGGCGAATTTCATATCTCTAATCTCTAGCCTCACGCCGAGACTGTCGGCTATTTTCCGCACAATGTCTATCTGGCCGTTTTCAATATACCCATAGGGCGGCCAGTCGGCTGAAGTCCCCACAACCAACACGCCCCACATCTAGCGAGGTGGGGCAAGCCTGCATCTTTTGTGTTGGCGTCGTGGAAAAACTCCCGACGAGAAGGGCTAGGCCTACCACAAGTCCCAGCACGATGCCCAAAAACGTTTTATGCCACCTCGTTTTCTGGAAGCTATAAATGTTGAGGCTCGGTCGGCTCGAGCGGTGAAGAGGCTAGACGACGCTGACAGTTGTTACACATCAAGATACTTCCCGTGGCGAGAAGTCCAAGCCATCAAGTTCCAGTCCCCTAGACGTATGTCAAGACGACGAGGTGGGCGCTGGAGAGAGGATGCCGGGCGGTGAGCTTTTAGAGGTTACGGCCGAGTTGACACCCCGCCATATGACATTGGACGCCCCACCTTGGGGGGTTGTGGCCTTCTGTGTGATTGTCGCATGTAATGAAATCTCCGAAGGCGCCTCTATGAAATAACAGCCGCGTCTGTCCACGATGCCAAAAAGACAGCCCCCTCCATGGCCCGCCCCCATGGGGGGTCTCGTGTCTTTGCGCCTCTATGCCGCCTTCCTTCTCCTATTGGCGTATGTTAACACCGCCTTGTCTAGGGGCGACCTATATGCGTGTCTAAGGGCGAAATTTCTGGCTTGGTGGGTTCTCGCCTCTTGCCCCCTGTGGCGATGTGATGTTGGCGGGGTTTCACCATGGCGAAAACGTCTGGGGTTTTCTAGGCTGACGGCAGGGGGGCCTGCGGGGGGCCACACACGTCTGCTGTCTGCGGCTTTCTGTATTTGTGAGGCCCAGCAGTCCTGGCCGGTTTTTCACACAGCGGGTTAACATATATATATACATACGCAGTTTTTATCTGTGAGGTTGTGCCAGGTTTTGGCCATGTATCTAGTGGAGGTGGTAGCTGGGGCTAGGGGCAATGTGGTGAGTTTTGTGGTTGGCGATGTGGCCAAATGGGCTGAGGCCAAGATGAGGCCCACTAGGTCTATGGTGTTTAAAATTGTCCACATGTGTGAAGCTTTGCTCAAGGCGGGCTATTTGACCAAAATGGGGAAGAAGTACATATTGAGTAAAAACACACAGCTGTGGGAAAAAGCCAGGCTGAGAGATGTGGAGGGCATCTGTGAGATTATTGAAGGCGTTTTGGTTAGCTACTCTAAGGTAGTTAAATAGTTATATATAAACTGTTTAAACGACTTGTATGAGATTTGCACTGGGCATTTTGATAAACGCCGTGGCGTTTATATTAATGGGACTTGGCATACCTCTAGCCGCAATTGTGGCGTATGTGGCTAGTCTCGTCTTGTTGTTAACGCCTCGAAGAAAGCCGGCGAGAAGAGAGGTGGAGGTCAAGAGGGAGGTCACCCCGGAGGAGGTCAAAAAACGGCCGGCGGCAGTTCCCGAGATATGAAAAAAGTTCTATTTCTCTCCGGGACGAAGGGGGGTACTGGCAGGACCACACTTCTTCTAAACTCCGCAGTTTTGTTGGCCTACCTCTGGCGCAACTCGGCTACATACCCCGTGGTGGTTATTGACTTAACTCCAAACGCCGGGACGGCGTCGATAATTCTCTTCGGGGATCCTGCCGCCATTGAGGGGCGGCTCACGCTTTCTGACTTTTTTTCTGGAAAGCTTATGGACCCCATCGCGGCTTTCTATTTGAGGAAATGGACTACAGAAAGGGGCGACTTCCAGCTGGTATTCTCGCTGTTGTCTCAAGACATCCCCATATCTAAGAGGCGGCTTGAATACGTGCTACAGATTGTGGAGACCCGGCTGAAGCCCAAGGCGCTGTTTATAGACACCCCCCCGCTCTCTGCCACACGCCCGGTGGTGGGGCTTGTGGACTACGTGGTGCCCGTAGTGACGCCCGACGTCTCCGCCGTCGAGGCGACAAGGAGCTACCTAGAGGTGGTGGGGGGCAAGAGGCTTAGGCCTGTGTTAAATATGTACATCCCCGAGTTTGCCGCCAGCGTGACTCACTCAGCCCCTTG
>JBKBOT010000016.1:0-34688 GCA_046293555.1 Pyrobaculum sp.
AGTAACCATATTACCCATTACTCTAGCTGTTGTCTTATCCATACCTCGTGTACCTGGTGTGTCATTAGCGCCTTCATTTTTCGCCATTGTGGGAATTCCCCTTGTTGTTACTAGTGTTATTATCGGTTTGTTTTTTCCCCGGCGTTTTGAAGTAGTGGGGAGTGTGGCTAGGCTTTATGCCCCCTTCCGTAGAGAGGAGTATGTCGTGAGACAGTTTGTGGGGGAGGTTGAGGACCCCGGCGTTTGGAAGAGGTGGTTTTTCTGTTTCGGCTGGCGTTTTCCATTTACCGCCTGGGCTTACTGTGGCGACAAGATATATTTCTCTACCTTTAGTTGCAAGGATAGGTGGAGGGTATTTAAGGTGGGGAAGGACGGAGAAGAGAGGGAGCTCTGGCTTTGTGGCTAACGCCCCTCTAACGCGAGTGGCGTCTCTGTCTAGGCGTTGTTCTTAAGTCTCGAGCGTGTAGACTTGGTGTGAAGCTAGCTGAAGCCGTGTCCTGGCGGCAGTGTGGTGCCTGCTGTCACTCTCGCGCGGCGTGGTATTAAGGCGCCTAGCTTGTAGAACTGGCTTCCCCGCACCTCGATGGGCTCTAGTCTTTCCCGGCTTTCTCTCAGTACAGACATGGTGACGACGTTTGGCTCTATTACCGCCTCTGGGCCCACCACGCTATATGACATAAAGGAGGCTCTCCCTATTGTCGCTCTCTCGCCTATGAGGCTGTGGCTTATCTCAGCCGAGCTCCCCACCACGGCCTCTTCCTCTATGGCTGTGTAGTTACGGACTAGAGTGTGGCTGCCGACGAAGGCCCCCCTCCCCACATATGCCGGCCCTTTTACCACCGCGTAGTGGTCTATCTCTGCGCCTTCTGACACCACTACTGGCCCCTCTATCACCGCCGTTGGGCTTATTTTGGCGGTTTTAGCTATATATGTATGTTGAGGCGCCGTGTGTTCTAACAGTTGTAATAAGTCCTCAGGGTAGTTCACGTCGTGCCAGACGCCGCCCCAAGGCACTACGGCTATTTTCCTAACGGATGCCATCTCGTTTAACGTCTCGTAGAGACTCCTGCCTAACGCCTTAATTGCCTCTCTTGGCAGAAGCGCCACGCCGCCGAAGATCCACTGCCCCCCGCCGCCTATTCTCGCCAGGAGGCCCCCCTCCCTAGTCTCTAAAACGCCATAGCCTTTTGTCAACCTTCTCGGCACTGCCAACAGTGCCCCGTCGGCGGCTATAGAGACGATACTCTCCACTAAAGCCCTGTAGGCCGCGGGGTCTATATAAACATCGCCGTAGGCCAGCAGTATGTATGTCTCCGAGCCTAAATACGTCTCCGCCGTGGCTATAGCCTCCTCGATGGTGGCCCCCCTCTCCTCTATGTAGATATATCTCTCCCCCTCCGGCTGTGGGGTCACCACATAGACGTTGCCAAATATGGAATGTAGGGCGTCTGCAGCGTATTGATACAGCCTTTTTCCACAAACCTTGACATAAGTCTTGGGGAGGCCGCCTGTGATTTTCTCAAAGAGGCCCGGCCTCCCTCCAGCTAACACTACTGGCGCAATTTTCATCACTCTACCGTTACGGTCTTCGCTAGGTTTCTCGGCTTGTCTGGATCGTATCCTCTCTCTACTGCGGTGAAGTAGGCTAAGAGCTGTAGCGGCGTTATGTATACCACCGGCGTCACGACGTCATCTACGTCTGGCACCTCTATAGGCCAGTCTAGCTTCTGGACTAAGTCGCTTCTGGCGGGAACAACGCCTATAGTATAGGCGCCACGCGCCTTCATCTCTGCCACGTTGTTTAAAGTTTTTTCTCTTGTGGCGGGGTCTGAAAAGATGAAGACTGTGGGGAAGCCCTCCTCCACCAACGCGATGGGGCCGTGTTTAGACTCGCCCGCCGGGTAGGCCTCTGCGTGTATATACGCTATTTCCTTTAGCTTCAAGGCCCCCTCCATGGCCACTGGTACTGCCGCCCCCCTGCCGAGATAATACGCGCTATGTCTTCCCGCCAGCTTTTTGGCAAGCGCCTTGGCGGAGCCGGCGGTGGTCTCTATAGTCTTTCTGACCACATTGGGCAGATTCTTTAGGCTGTTTATAACCTCTCTGCCTAACGTCCTCACAAGCGATATATATATAGCGGCCAAAGTGGCCACTTGTGTTGTGAAAGTCTTCGTGGCGGCGACGCCGATCTCAGGCCCCGCCCTGGTGTATATAACCACGTCGCTCTCTCGAGAGAGAGTGCTCCCCACCACGTTGGTCACCGCTACCACTTTCACCCCCCTCTCCCTCATGGCCCTCACGGCCTTTATGGTGTCGATAGTCTCGCCAGATTGCGAGATGGCCACAGCCACGTCGTCTTTGTCAAAGACGTCTTCATATATGGCATATTCTGACGCCACTACAGGCGTGGAGATCAGCCTGGCCTTTAGCAGGAGGTGTCTAAAGACAAGCCCCGCGTGGTAGGAAGAGCCAGCGGCGACGATGTAAATATTTCTAGAGGCCAGGAGGAGATCTGCCACCTTCTCCAGCTGTCCCCACTCCAGACCCGCCACGGTGCTCGCCAAAGACTCCGGCTGTTCGTATATCTCTTTAAGCATAAAGTGGGGGTAACCGCCCTTTGTGGCCATCTCGGCGCTCCAGGGGATTTCCTCAAGTCTCTCCCAAGGGTTTTGTAAAACGCCATCGAGCTCAATCACCACGTCGGCGGGCGTCACGTAGCCATACTCCCCGTCTCTCACCGTTATGACTCTCTTTGTGTGATCAAGCACGGTCGGTATGTCGCTAGCCACCACGTTAAAGCCTTCACCCACGCCGATAACCAACGGGGAGAGATTACGGGCGAAGTAAATAACGTCTGGCGTCTCCACGTCGATAAGGACAATGGCGTACGCCCCCCTTATCCTCCTTAACGCCTTCTTAAAGGCAGAGAAGGTATCTAGCCCCTCCCTCTTGTATTCCTCCACCAGGTGGACAAACGCCTCTGTATCTGTCTCAGATCTAAACACATGGCCCCTCTTTGTTAACTCCTCTCTTAACTCGGCGTAATTCTCAATTATGCCGTTGTGGATAACTGCAAGCGTTCCGCGGCAGTCTGTATGCGGATGGGCGTTAACTTGGCTAGGCCTCCCGTGGGTAGCCCAGCGGGTGTGAGCAATCCCCACAGAGCCGCTCAAACTGACTACATTATGTCTGGCTACCACTTCAGCCACCTTACCCACGTCTTTTCTAACTACAAGCCTCTCGCCTATAGTGGCGACGCCGGCTGAGTCATAACCTCTATACTCAAGCCTCTCTAAAGCCCTTTTTAACACTACGCCAAGAGGCCTCTGACCGCCATACACTAGACCAAAAATACCACACATAACACACATCTAAGGCATATATTTAATAATTCCCACGACGTAATGCCACCTATAACTAGAGGCAAGAAAGGGCAAGGCCCTCGCCATTTGTTTGTAACCTCTCGGCGGTTATGTGCCGTGAAGAGGGAGTTAGAAGACGTCAATGTGACGACTGTAGACTTCATAAACCCATACAGTGTATACCTCCTCCCTGTCGTGGCGCCGTCTTATATGGTAACGTCCATTTCCCGTTAGTAGGTCTGTAGGGAACTGCTGCGTGTAGAAGAGTGCCGAAATTACTGTATTAGTCATCTCAGCGCCGCTGAAGGGCGTTCACTTTTCACGTGAACCTCTAGTCATCACCACCTTATCTCTACACAGTTTGGTATTTTAGCACACCTCCCCAGAGAGTATACCGCCTCTGGTTTTAACATGTCGACTAGTTGGCGTAGTGGTTTTGAGTTGTGGAGTGGTGGGGCTTTTATCACGGCGCCTGAGGCGTATTTGTGTCCCCCTCCCCCAAGCGGCTTGGCTATTTTTGTGCAGTCGTACTGGCTTTCTCTATGGGCCCCGCAGTATAGCCTATATGTCCTCCAGCCTCTTTTTACCAACAGGTTGACAAACTTGGCGCCTTTTTTCTCCAGCTCTATTACTAACGCGCGGTAGGAGATACCCAGCCTCGTGGGGCTGTAAATAAACAGAGTCTCGTCTATAGGGATCGCCTCTGCGATTTTTTTCACCAACTGGTCCCTCTCTAGCCCCCTCTGCGCCATTGTTCTCAACGGCCCCTCCCCCACGGCCTTTAGCCCTCTCTCTGCCAGCATCTCTACGGCTAGTAGCTTTTCTTTTGTCGTGGCGTGTCTCACCGCCAGGTCTAAAAGTCTGATATTCTCGTCTCTGATGTCTGCAGTATCTGTCTGAATTGCCGCCTCCACAAGCTCTCTGGCCACTGGGTCTCCCTCTAGCCCCAACGCCTTTGCAGCCAACAGGGCGGCTGCGGGGGCCTCTGGGTCGTAGAATTCCACCTCTGCGCAGGGTGTGTTGGTCTTGTGGTGATCTGCCCTCACCCTGGCCTTGCCCGGACAGGGGAGGTCCGCCACGAAGTCCCACGTCAGTAGTTTAACCCACAGCTTTTTTACATCTGTGGGGCCCGCCAACACCACCACCCCCTCTGGGTACCTCCGTTTGAATAAAGCGGCGGAGGCTATTCCATCTACATCGCCGCCGTCGCATAACGCCAGTGGCTTGTGTCTGATCCTTGCCGCCAAAGCCCGGAGGGCCATTAAGCTTTAATTTACAAAGATTTTTTATACTGTTGAGACTGGGCTACCTGGGGCGGAGGGGCATATTTGAGGAGGTGAGGAGGATAGCTTTCGACGTGGCTTTCTTTGAGCGTGGAGATATAACGCTTGTAGATGCCGGCATTAGGGAGAGGGGTGACATAATCCTCCCCTGTGGGGACTACCGCTGTCTGGCGTTAGAGCTTTTCATCAAACTGCCCAGACTGCTGGGCGGGGGGAAGCTCGGCGTCGATTTAGGCACGTCTAGAAACGGGGTGGCGTATGTATGGGGCGGGCGGCCTCTCCTCCACGCGGTCTTAGACTGGGTGGCGGTAGAGGAGATCTTAAAGAACTCTAGCTCGCTAGAGGTGTTCATAGGCTCCTCGCCATATGTAGACGTCAAGAGGGCGGCCTCCCTCCTCTGTAGGGAGGTACATCTAGTAGACGAGGTGACTGCCAGCTGGTCGCGACCCTGGCTGAAAAGACTCTACCCACAGCTACAAGAAGACGAGATAGACGCCCTTTCTTTCACACTACACGACGGGGTGGTGGCCAGTATGTGTGTATCACACCGCAACATTTAAATGAGGTGGCGGTAAGAGGCTGTGTGTATGTGGTGAAGTGCGACTCCTGTGACTACGTGTTATATAAGAAGGAGGTGCCGAAAACCGTGGAGGCGGTGTGGAAGATGTGGGGCGGGATATGTCCAAAATGTATGTCGCCTCTCGAGAAGAAGCCTATCAAAATCGCGGTGGGGGCTAGACGCTAAAAGATATATTTACCGCCCCCTTCCCCCCCATGAGGAGGCTAGACAAGTTTCTCCTCGTCGTGCCGCCACTCCTGGCGATATTCGCCATGGCTCTCTACGTCAGGATGTATAGAGTATTTCTCTGGGGGTGGTGGATAGACGAGTTTGATCCATACATAAGGTACTACCTGGCTAGATACACGCTTGAAAACGGCGTGGGGTGGTGGTGGCGGGAGGGAGATCACTTCACCCAGTTTTGGTACCCCCACGGCGTGGAGTGGGGGAAGATATTACTCCCCGGCACCTCTCTATATGGGCTATTTGTCTACGAGATATTAAGACCCCTCGGCGTGGACCTCTGGCATGCAGTCATAGCCGCACCCGCCGTGATGAACTCGCTGGCGGTTTTCTCCATGTTTTACCTAGGCTATAGGGTGGGGGAATCTCTAGGCGTTTCCAACGGCGGCGTGAAAGTGGGGCTGCTGGCAGCTCTGCTGACAGCCATAGCCCCCGCCTTCATCGAGCGGGGTCTCGCCGGGTGGTTTGACGACGAGCCCATAAGCCTCTTCTTAATCCCGCTGGGCCTTGCGTTATTAATCGACGGACTTAAGAGGCCTTGGGCTGGAGCTCTCGCCGGCGTTGTTTTAGGCTATGTGGCTTGGACGTGGGGTGCCCACTTCTATCTCTGGAACTTAGTGGGGCTTTATGCCGTTACACTCCCCACATATTACTTCCTAAAGCTGGCCTTTACTCAAAGACGTGTGGACAAAAAGACGCGGCGGAGAGAGGAGATACAGACGGGGCTTCCTTTCGACGCCGGCAACTTGTTTCTCTCCTATCTCCTCTTTTACGTCGTCTATACGGCCTTTGTGGCATCTATCCCGAGGTACGGCCCGAACACTTTATTAAGCGCCTTCAACATATTGCCCACATTTGGCCTTCTGGTTACTGCTGTCACCTGGCTTCTAGACTCAAGAATTGGAGTCACCAAGTCTGTAGAGCTCTTACGTAAGTACATGTGGGTTGTGGTAACTCTTGTAGCCGTTGGCATGAGCTTATTTACGTTAGCCATAGCCACCGGGGCGGTAGGAGGCAAGTTTTTAGCCACTCTATTTCCCGTAGGCCGTTCAGCCATTGTGGCCAGCGTGGCGGAACACGCCACTACGGCCTTCGGGCAGATACTGACTAGATATGGCCCACTCCTGCCGTTTATAATTGCGGCTGTGCCGTATATATACACCCCACAGGGCCTCGTGGCTCTGACATATCTAGCCACGGCGGGTTACGCCGCCGCCACGATGGTACGCCTCCTCGTCCTCCTGGCCCCCATAGCCTTAGTGGCGGCGGCGGCGGGGATTGTGAGGCTGATGGAAAACAGGCGGTTGGGGTTTTTAGTCATGGCTGCGGCGCTCATCTCGATAATCATAATGGCCAACTCTGCCGCCGGGTTGGCTAGACAGCCCCCACAAATAGTTACCTCCGCGGTGGGCTTTGTAAGCGACGACTTTCTCGACGCCTTGATGTGGCTAAAGACCAGACTGCCGCCCTACGAGCCTGTGGCGTCTTGGTGGGATTACGGCTATTGGATCTCTGTGGTGGGCAATAAGACAAGTCTGGCAGATAACTCCACCATAAATGCCACCCAGATCGGGAAGATAGGCCTCGCCATGATGTCGCCGCCGCAAGTAGGCGCCTCCATATTTTCAAAAGAGCTGGGGGCAAAATACGTCCTCGCAATTATGCCTTTCTACATATCTTCTAACATCTTAATCCACGAGGCCCCCCCGGGCGGGGATTTCCTCAAGTCCTACTGGATGTTCCGAATAGCGGTTGAAAACATCCCACATGCAGAAGGGGCGTTGGGGGTGGGGGCTGCCTCCCCAGAGGACTTCTTCTACACCCACGTCATGTCTTACCCAGGCGTGGACCCCAGACCTGGCTATGCCTACTTTACGGTACAGGGCAGTCCATACCCCGTGCCGGTAGATTTAAACAGGACGCTATATGTCATGTTGTTTAGCAAGGCCAGGCTGGCGCCTATTTACGGCAACGACGCTAAAAACCTGCCCTGGATCTTTGAGGGTGTGTACCAAGAGGGCTCTTTTATCTCCTTTAGAAAGCTGGGGCTTGTGGGGGGAAATCTCTACCTGCCTGGCGACATCCCCCCCGGCCTGCAGGGCTTACCGGTATATACCATCAAGAGCTGGACTGCAGACGGCTGGAACGTGGTGGTAGACCCGTTGGCCAACAAGACGGCGGCGGTAGGGCTTATAACCACGCCGCCGGGGCCGCTGAGACCCGTCTATATATCGAAGCCCTACGGCTGGGTGGTGGTGTATGAAATCACGTCGTGATTTCTTTTATAATCTGTTCTTTTGTCTCCTCTCTAGCTGGCAGCAGTCCTAGAGATAGCTTCTGTAGAATCCTATAGCGCTGGTATCTATCCTCCGGCGAGAACTTCGGCGGGTGGGGTACCTTAACCTCGCCGCCACATTTGGGGCATGTGGACTTGGAGAGCGTGTAGGCGCCACATCTTACACACCGCCTTAGTAGAGACTTCATTCAATTCGCTGTACCGTGGCGATAATTTTGTACCTCTTCTGTAACGTCTGTAGGATGTTTCCCACCTCTGTAAAAGCTGCCTCCACCTGTTTTGGCATCTGGCCGGCCAGGTCTACCCTATATCTCGGGGGGCCTATCACGTAGATTTTTACCGAGACTTGTGGATACTTTTCGCCTATTGTCCTAGCCAGCTCGGCCAGGGCGTTTCTTATCTTCTCCACCCCGTCTCCCTCCACGCTCACAGCCTTTATGACGCCAGAGATCTTGGTGGTGGGCACCTCTATCTGCTGCCGCGCGATTTCTATGACCTGTTCTCTAAGGGCTGGGTCTAGCTCCAAGCCCTCCAAGACCTGAGGCCCGGTCTTCACCACTTCTTCAAACACCTTGAAGGGATCCCCAAAGTGTTCCTCAAGATGCCACATGATGGCATAGGCGTCCTGGGGGGGCCTCCCCAATTTCTTCAGGGCGATTTCCAACAGCTTTAACGTCCTTAACCTATGTCGGTAGAGAAGAAGTTTTTTCTCCTTCTCGTCTACCCTAACGCGTTTAAGAGAGATCTCTACTACCTTCATCTTGGGGTTTACGCTAATTACCTTAAACACAGTCTTGTTGCCCTCCTTGACGTAATCCCTCACGCTGTGGAACCAAGACTGTAGCACCTCCTGCGCCGGGGCGAAAGCCTCTATGTCGTACTCGTCTAGGTGCACGTAGACGCCGTGTTCTGCAATCTTCTTGACTGTCCCTATGACCAGTTCCCCCACTTCTGGAAACTCTTTTTTGACTAGCCTCATTCTAGAATCTTTACTACATGTCCGGCAAACTTCGCCTTGCCCCCTGTAGGCTGAGCTAAAACTCTGCCGCAGACCAAACATCTAACCACTATGGAGGCGTGGCTGAAAGTCACCTGCTCGTTTCCACATTCTGGACACCTCACCTTTATGAACCTGCTCCGTGGCTGCGGTATTAAGATCTTGGTGAACCTTGTCGGCATGTTATACAAGCTCTACCTTTTTCATCCTTCCCAAACTTCTTACAGACTTGTAGCCACATTTGGTGCAGGTAAAGACTAGGGTCACCTTTTTGTTCACCTTGGCGAATCTCTTCTGTTTAGGCTTTGGGGAGGAGCCGTAGCCCTCTAGCTTTCTCTCATATCTCCTCTGGCCCTCCGCAAGGCTTCGCCTCTGCCCGCCGTGATATGTAGAGACGTTATGTTTCGTATATGTGTCGCAACGAGGGCAATACGCCTTTTTAGACTTGGGGAACTTCATGCCCCCTCCAAAATTCGGAAAATAAATGTTTTACTGCATGAACCTCCTGACGACGCCCTGTCTCTCCAGGTCTTTGGCGTCTCTTGACGGCAGTTTGGCCAAGTCGCCCCTATTAAAGGGCCCGATCTGGACGAAATCCTCTGTCAACACCGCTGGATGCGACATGAGGAACTGAACCACGACGTAGTCCTCCGCCTTTCTCCCCTGTGGCTGAGCTTGTAGAATTTTTACCAGAGGCCTCACTAGCCTCTCCTCCTCTGCCGTGACGTTTTCTAAAGTCCTCCCCTGGCCTAGCTCCCAGAGGATTTTTCTAGTCCTGACCTCCATTATGGCGAGAAGAGTTAAGACGGCCTGTCTCTTTACCTCTTCCCTCAGGCCGTGGGGCAGCTGTGTGGAGTGGAGTTCTTTTGTGAACTGTTCTGCTATCTCGGCGTAGGACTCAAATGGCGGCGTGGAGAGGAGCTTAGAGCTTATCTCGGCCTGTAGCCAGAGCTTCAGCTTGTCAATCATGTATCTCCCCAAACTCCTGTAGTGCCAGATATATGGCGAGGTAGGCTGGGAGTGTCCTCACGTCCCCCTCCCTGGCCTCAACCTTCTCGAAAAGCGCCACCCCCCTTACGGGTTTTTTAAACTTTATCTTGAGGTGGCCTTTCCTAAATGCCACAGCTCTCTCCACGATCTTGTCTATATCTCTCTCGAGGTCTCTCACGTCGAGAGGAAGCGCCACCAGCCCCGTCTTCCCGTTTAGAGAGCCGGGCATCCTGATGAGGCGGTGGATATCTTGAGTCACCACCTCGTCTACCTCAACTCTCATATCTGCGAGATTCTCTACGCCTTTTCTCACACGTATAAGGCTGCCCACAGGCTCTTCCTCATATAGGACGACCTTCTTTCTCCCCACCTTTTTTACAAACCTCTGTGGGTCAAACCCCACGGCTTTTAGGAAACTCACCAGCTCTCTCCTCTCTCTCTGCCCTAAGGTCACAACCTCTCTATCTCTCACATGGATGTGAAACCCCCTGTTGCCAGAAAACACCACCTTCCACGGCCTTAAGTCTAGCTCTTGTGTCAACACGTCTAGCAGCTTGTTGGCCTCCTCTTTGGCGTCTTCTAGACATCTGAGAGAGATGGCCTCCTCTCGACAGGCCTCTGTGTCTAGGTGGTCTCCATCTATGTCAAACACTAGGTCTGCCCCAAGCCACCCCTTGGACTCCATTTCTCCCCCTTCGGGGTTTTGGTAATATGCCGTAGAGTGGTAGAGATGCCTCGGAGTCTTCTCTACGACAAACCTCCTTAGCTCTTCTAACGTCCTGAAGGCCTTGTGTCTAGCCATGCCGCCTTTAAAGGGCTGTATGGCGAATTCCCTCCTGTCTATATCCTCAACCTCAAGTTTCGCATAGTTTCTATAAAAATTTCTAAAGAGTACTTCGACGATCACTCCGCCCGTGGGGCTATGTAGTAAGACAGCTTGCCTCCTGCAGGTATGTCGAATGAGAGCAATACGGGCTTTGCCGTCGCCAGCTCGATGGTGGTAATGTCGGCTATCTTGGTGGCCCTCTGCGTTATGTCCAGCAAGTACTCTAGAGAGTATTTGGCGGCCGCAGGCTCCCTCACGTCGTATTCATAAACAAGCTCGCTGTCTTTCTCCAGCCGTACCTCCACCTCCCCCTTGTCGCTAGTGGCGCTAATCACAAAGGCCTCCTCACCTGCCTCAAGCTTAACCTCATCCGCAATGGCGTCCGCATCTCTCAACGCGTTTACCAACACGTCGCTAGCTGTTTTCAACATGGCCGTGTAGTTAACTCTAGGCGTGGGCAACTCTTCCGACACGATTTCTATCAACGGAAGTGTGACAGACCGCACGGACCTTCCAACTAGCTTAATCCTAACCCTCCCCTCTCCCAGCTCTATGGCGATCTTATCTCCCTTTTTGACACGGCGGAGGATTTTCTTCACGTCTTTAAAGTTGAGGCCTATCCTAAACTCCTCCACCTCTGGAAACTCCTCAAAGGCCTCCTTTGGGATGGCTAGATCCACCATGGCTGTCCTCGAGGCGTCTAGCGCCCTTAGGTACAGCCCGTCGCCCCTCACGACGAACTCCGCCTCTTCTACCAACACGTTTATGGAGTCTATGATGTATACAAACTCTTTAGCATCTGTATACGTCAACGTGGGTTTAGACATGTAGATAACGTGGCACAGTTTTTAAAAAAATTGAGGCCGTATTACTCATATTCGCGCCACGTGTGTCCACAGTTGACACATCTGTAGAACCTAGTGGGGGGCTCGTCGGCAGCTCTAGTCTGTTGCACCCAGAAGTAGGCCTCGTCGTGTCCACACTTGGGACACCCCCTAGTCTTAACCTTGGGGAGGTTTACAGCATCTATAACTACAACCACGGCGTTTTTCTGCTCCACCGCGGTTCTGCTCTGGTATCTATCCTTGTGTTGAGCTGCCTCCTCCTCGTAGCCACATTTTGGACATCTTAACACAGTTCTATCGCCCCTCTTGGCCGGAATTAAGAGGCTTTTGTCGTTAGGGCAAAACCTCATGGGCCCCCATTGTCTAGAGTGTATATATCCTTTATGGAAAATCTTATATAGGGGGGTATTAACAGTGTCGTGACGTCTGTCAAAGACGTGCCTGCAGACATATTTATCGCAGAGTTGGCGAAATATATAAAGAACAACGTCCCGCAGGTTAAGCCGCCCGTGTGGACCCCCTTTGTAAAGACTGGCGCCAATAAGGAGAGGCCTCCAGCCGACCCGGAGTGGTGGTATATAAGGGCGGCATCTCTCATGAGGAAGCTGTACATACATGGCGCGGCTGGAGTAGAAAGCCTCAGGTCCGCATATAGCTACAGGGCCAAGATAGGCGACAAGATGAGACGTGAGAGGACAAGAAAGGCCGGGGGGGCGACAATCAGAAAGCTTTTACAACAGCTCGAACAGGCTGGATTTGTCACAAAGACGAAAGCCGGCCGGGTGTTAACTCCAGAGGGCAGATCCCTTGTGGACAGAATCGCGGCTAAGGTCGCCAGAGATCTCGTCAAGAACAGGCCCGAGTTGGTTAAATACATATCGCCAAAAGAATAGAGATGGGAGAAGAGGAGAGAGAGCTGGAAGAACTTAGGAGGAAGAAACTAGAGGAGTTACAAAAGAAGGCTGAGCTAGAGAGACAGGCCCAAATCGCCGCCGCGCAGAGGAGGGCTGCCCTAAAGAGGATCTTGACGCCAGAGGCTCTAGCCCGTCTAGACAACATAAGGGTAATACGGCCGGATTTAGTAGAGACGTTAGAACAACAGCTGATAGCACTGGCCTCATCTGGAAGAGTTAAGCTGCCTATAGACGACGAGACTCTTAAGTCTATCCTAGAGACTGTCTATAGGCAGACCAGGAGGGAGTATAGGTTTAAACTATAAAAACCCCGCCATATCTCCCGCCATGGCTCGAAACAAGCCTCTTGGCAAAAAACTAAGGCTGGCAGCCGCCCTTAAATCTAACAGAAACCCCCCAATATGGGTGGTGGCAAAAACCAAGAGGAGAGTCACAAGGTCTCCAGCCAGGAGGTCCTGGCGTAGACAAAAACTCAAGGCCTAGACTTTATAGCCCTTATAATTTCGCCAAGTTTCTCGGGCTTTTCTTCAGCCAAGGTGCCGGTCACTATGACGTTTGGCCTCTCTCTGGCGATAAGGCTGGCCGCCTCGCCACTTCTAATCCCGCCGCCCACAATTAAGACCCTGGGGAAGACTTTTCTCACAGCTCTAACGAGTTCTGGCGGTACGTGTTGCGGCGCGCCGCTGCCGGCCTCTAGGTAGACGGCGGCGAAGCCTATGTAGTGAGCCGCCAGGGCGTATGCAGCGGCGATATCTGGCCGGGAGATGGGCTTGCTCATAGAGATAAAGCCGGCGGCCCCGCCGTCGCCTATAATTAGATATGCCGTAGAGATGACTTGTAGCTGTGGGAAATGTCTTGCAATTAACACGGCCCCCTGTACCTGCGCCCCGACGATGTAATATGGGTCTAACGAGTTTAAAACGCTGAGAAACAAGACGCCGTCTGCCTCGCCGGTCAGCTGGGTGAGTGAGCCTGGGAACAACACTATCGGCACGTGGGAGATAGACTTGACGTCTTTTACTACTTTCTCCACGTGGGCTTCTCTCACGCCTAGAGACCCCCCAACCAAAATTCCGTCTGTCCCCACGTCAAGTGCGTACCTAGCTATCTTCAGGTAGTCTACAGACTTGTCTGGATCTATCAAGGTGAAGTGTTTAGTCCCCCCTACGAGGTACTCATAGAGATTCATGTCTCCGAGCTGTCTGTGGGGGGCGTCACCTCGCCCGCCAGGTATAGGTCTATAAAGGCGTTGTAGTAATCTACCCCCATCCAGCCCTTCCTCTCTTCAAACTCGTGCCTTATGCCACAGCCGCCGCAGATCACCAGGTAGCCTCCTTCTGTCTTCTTTACTGAGACGAGCTGTGCGCCGCAGTGGGGGCAGGTAAATATCTTGGGGAGGGCCTTCCTGGGCCTTAGAATTACCTTTCTCCTCCTCTTACGTCTACCCATGGGGGGTTCTCTGTGGCGTTATATAAACATGATTCAGCCGTAGCGCCTCCGGTCATCTATCGCCGTAACCCTGACTGCATCACCAGTGAAAAGATATAACACCAAATTTAAGGTATTGCCATGCGTTACCTCACGAGCCTCAACCCTTTAAATAAGGTGCATGAGGTACTCCCCCTCCTGAAGACTATAGACGAGGTAAACAAGGTGGCCACGTGGGATGCCTCGGGCTACGTGGTGGCTAGAGACGTCGTGGCTCCACACGACTATCCCCCATTCCCCCGCGCGGCTTACGACGGATATGCGGTAAATTCTCACGACACTCCAGGCAGGTTTAAAGTAGTGGGCACCGTCCTAGTGGGGCAATACAGGAGGGACCTTGCGCTTAGGCCGGGAGAGACGGTATACGTCACAGTGGGGGCCTTCCTCCCAGAGGGGGCCGACGCCGTGGTGCCCGAAGAGGCCGCCAGGAGAGAGGGGGAACACGTGGCGGTAGATAGGAAATTTGAAAAATTTGACAACGTGGACCCCCCCGGCTCGTATGTACGTAAGGGCACCGTGATGTTGAGACAAGGCGCCGTAATTACGCCATTTGACGTAGTTGGGCTTCTCGACGTGGGCATAACTACGGTCTATGTATATAGAAAGGTCGCCGTCACTATTGTGGCCACTGGAGACGAGCTAATTACGCCCCCAGTCGACCCGGAGGTAGCCGCGGAGCTTGTACAAAAGGGCATGGTGATTGAGTCCACAGCCTCGCTAGTGGCTTGGTACATCCAGACATTTATGCCGTATGTGGAGATACGTAGAAAGGTGGTGGTGGGAGATCGACATGAGGACGTACGGGCCGTTGTAGACAGCGGCCTTGCGGAAGGCGACGCGGTGATTATCACCGGCGGCGCGGGCCCCAGCGAGATAGATCATTTCTACAAGTTGGGATATGTGGGCCTACGTGGATTCCGGATGAAGCCCGGCAGACCTACAAGCGTGGCGGTGGTAAATGGAAAGCCTGTCTTTGGCCTATCTGGATATCCCATAAGTGCGTTACATGGCGTCATCAGGATAGTAGAGCCGGCGTTACGCCACATGGCCAACGTGACGAGGTCGCCTAGACACGACTGGATATATGCCACAATTACGCAAGACGTGCCAGGCGAGTTGGCGCAGGTGGTGAGAGTAAAGCTGTTTACTGCAGATGGTGTGACCTACGCCTCCCCGATAAAGGCAAAACACCACTCATTTACAGAGCCTGAGGCACAGGGCATTGCCCTAACGCCGCCTGGCGGCGTTAAAAAAGGCGACGTGGTGCCAGTTTTGGCCTATAGAGAGCCGGCGTAGCTACACCTAGCCACCTTTATCTCCCCCCGGCTTTTCAAGATGTCTACCGCGTAGAGTATATAGCCAAACCTCTTCTCTACATACTCCCTGCCGAACCACTCGAGGTGTGTCTGTATGAGCTCGTCTAGACACCACACCCTTCTGCCCACATCTTTTACAATCTTCTGTATGAACCCCACTGCGTCCTCCACGGCGTTCCAGGGGTATGCAAACCACACCCACTCTCTGACCTCAATTGCGTAAAAATCTGGAAAGAACTTTGCCACACTTGTGATCACCTGTAGCGCAGCCGTTTTTACCTCCTCCGGCTTGCAGCACTCCTCCACGGCTTTTTTAGCCAACTCGACGCTGTCGCCCGTATCTATAATGTCGTCTACAATTAACACCTTTTTCCCCGTGAGGTCTGCCCCCAGGGGGTACTTCACATATGCCTTCTCCGCCACCTGCGCCGCCGACGGCCAGTGTACCACCTGTAAGCTCACCAAGTCGCCTACCCCCAGCCAGTCGCAGAGAAGTCTTGCCGGCACGTAGCCGCCTCTGGCTATTGCCACAACCACGTCTGGCTGCCACCCGCTTTCCCTAATTTTTTCTGCCAGCTTTCTACTCCACTCCACAATTTCGTCAAAAGTCACCACCTTGACAGGTATCTTCGGCACATTGTCTTAAAATTAAGTGTTTATATGTATTGGCCCTGAGAGGCCAAGAGGGGTGGCGGCTGGCATTTAACCACGTTGTTAAAAGTTAGTCGGCGTTCAAATCCCCGCTCACCTGTCGCCACCTCCCTCTCGTCACCGTCTCGTACGTGGGCTGGCTTAAAAACTTTTTAGCCAGGTCAGTGTAGACAAGTCTAAAGGCTTCCCCCTTTTTAACAACGAAACCATGTTCCACATAATGACGCCAATTATGATATGTCGACAAGTCTTGCCGCCTAGGGTGTTCCCCTCGCAGGTACATTTCGCCCCGTATTGCCCCACGGCTACGTAATACCACACGCCGTCTCTCTTCGTAGACCTAACTGCCAGCCGGACGCCGGCTATCTCTCCCTCTCTTTCTATCACCTCTACGATCTTCACGGTGTTGGGAGAGACGTAGAGGTAGAGGTCAAGTATCTTCTCTATTCTAACCCCCAGCGTCTTAGATAGGGAAATGAGGAAGGCCTTTATCTTCTCGTCAAGAGGAAAGTGCTGCATCTACAAAATCCTTGTCTCCAGCAATTATAGACACTCGTGACGTCATGGCCTCCCCGCCGTAGAGCACATACTTAAAGTCGGGAATATATCTGCCGAAAGTCAACGCCCCTGCGACATCTAGAATTCTTAACTTACCCCGTAGATCTATAAACCCAAGCGCCTTTCCCTCTGCGGTATATATAAGCTCCGCCGCTGAGCTGCCCAAGCTCCTCCCCCTAAGCCCCATCTTCCGTATGACCTCACACGTCTTTTCGGGAAAGTTGTTACTAATTGCGGCAAACACTATGTTGCTCCTCCCCCGCCTTATCTCTACCCCATTTTTCCTAGCGCCTTGTGTGGGACTTGCGGTATATATATCTCCCGTGGGGGGTATGGCCACCACGGCGTATTCCAGATCTGAAAGAGTGCCCTCTTTATACCTCCCGGCGGCTAGCGATATGGAGAAAAAGGGTATCCCCACCGCGTAGTTATGCGAGCCGTCTAGAGGGTCTAGCACAAATATATAACGGCCGTCCCCCCATCTGTATACACCCCGCTCTTCTGTATACAAGACGCCGCCTTCTTTAAAACTCTCTCTTAACATCCGATATGCTATCTCCTCGGCGGCTAGATCCACCCCTCTCGTCACGTCGTCCTCCTTTATGGCCACCACCTCTACGCCCCTGCCGGCGTTAAAGCTATCGAGGACATATTGAGACAGCCTGGCGGCCACTGTTTCTAACACTTGTAGCACGCCACTGGGAGCTGGGCTATTTATATATTATCCCCGGGGCGGCGGCCACGTCGAGCTGCAACACGCGGGGAGGACCTCGACGAGGAGTTTCAATATGTAGTTCTCCAATATCCCCCTCGCGCGTTTCACCAGACGTTCCGGGTCGCCCCTCTCTTTAGCCATGGGGGGCACCACGTAGGCCCTCCGTTGGATTACCACAGAGCCGCCAATACTGAGGTTAAGCAACCCGGCGTTAAAAAGCTCCCCCAATATGCAGGCCAGGCAGTGATACATGTGGCGGGGGATATATATCGCCACGTCGTCTATAGAAAACTCCACACAGTCTCTACAGCTGCCCCCCTCTCTACACCTCATGGCGTATACCGCCCCGCTTTCTACAACAGCTACATGAAAGTCCCCAATAGATGTGGTACAGACCACTCCCCGCGTCTCGACTAGAAAAGTAGACTGCAAGATTTCCAACACGGCTAAACCCCAGGGGGGGTTAAAATCTATTAAAAGTTAAAAACCCAAGAGTTGTCTACCACAGGGCCCGTAGTCTAGCGGCAGGATGCCCAGGGCGGAAAGCCCGTAAAAGCCTGACGAGGCACAGCCGGAGAACGCGGGTGATCCCGGGTTCAAATCCCGGCGGGCCCACTACGTCGCCGCGGCCCCCCTCTTCCTAAAGGAGAGTCTCATCGCGAGGAGGCGTTCTGAGCCGAAGAGCTTAGCTACGAGGAGAAGCAACAGGAGGGTAAAAGCCAGGAGGTAGCCAAGACCTACGAGATACTCTGCCCACTGGCCTAATAACGCCGCCTTTGGGGCAAGAAATATGTAGACAAGGGGATTGGCCGGCGAGGCGCTCATAATTATTGACATAACTGCCGCAAGGGCAAAGGGGATTGCTAACAGCCCCACAAGAGATTGGGCAGTTCTGACATCTTCTGTAAATATAGCTACAAGCATGGAGAGAGTAAAGCCGAGGATCATCGTTAAAAACACCGTCAGGCTTAACAACGGCAGGCTTACATATAGGGGCGGGGCGCCCAACATGTCCAGTGCCTTCAGCGAGAATACAGCTGATATGAGGTAGACAAAGCCCAATATGGCTGTTGAAGCTCCAATTAACGCCACGAGGGTAGACCCCACGAGCTTACTTACCAGAATTGTAACTCTCCCTACGGGTAACGTCAGGAGGGTCTCTAGGGTCCTCTCCTGTTTTTCTAAAGCAAGCGAGGTGGCGCCTATCTGTAGAGAAAAGACGAAGACTATCAATATGGCCACCGGCGTTATGGATATGACAGATAGAGTTGCCAAATCTCCTATCTCCACCACCTTGTCCCTATAGACAGCCAGCTGGAGGGACTCCACAGGGTTTAAAACCACGTCGGGGTTGCCCCCGAGCTTTTGGATAAACTGTGCGCTTAGGAGATTGTTAAATTTAGACATCATGGAGTTTAACGCATATGCCTTACTGAGCTCAACTGGATTAATCTCGCCTAGGAGGAGATATACCTTTACCACAGCCTGGGAGCCGTTTTGTATCTTGGCGCTGAAGTCCTCCGGTATGTACATAACGGCTGTGTATCTCTCCCCCCCGGACTCTCTAATTGCCTTTTCTACAGCCATACAGCCCCCCTCCCTAACCGCCGCCTGTGTCTTGAGGAAGCTGGCGAGGTCTTGCGCGGGAGGGCCCTTGTCGCAATTTAACAAGAGTATCGACATGTTACCTACTGCCCACGTAGCCTCGGCAGAGGTCCCAACTAAGGCGCCTAGGACTATAAATATGAGCGGGGTTATGGCTATAGTTATGAGGAACATCTTATCTCTAATAACGCTTTTTATTTCTTTAACCACGAGGGCCCAAAGCGCGTTAGACATAGGCACATTTCAGAAAGACCTGTCCTATATTCTCGGCGTTGTATCTCCCCATAAGCTCCTTGGGGGTGCCCTCAGCCACCAGCCTGCCCCTATTTAGGAAGGCCACCCTGTCGCATAGAGACTGCACTTCAAACATGTCGTGACTAGACATCAGGACTGTGGTCTTTTCCTCTCTGGCGTATTTCCTTATGGCCTCCCTTATGTGGGCAGAATGTATCACATCTACCCCAGTGGTGGGCTCGTCTAGTATCGCCAGCTTGGGCCTCACGGAGAGGACTCTGGCTGTGAGGAGTCTTCTCAACATCCCCCGGCTGTAGGTAGAAATCCTGTCTCTCAGCCTATCGCCTAGTTGTGAAATCTCGGCGGCTCTTTTTACCACAGCCTCCTCCGGCTCCTTCCTTGCATAGAGCCTAGCCATCAGCTTGAGGTACTCCACGCCGGTGAGGTACCTATAGGCACCCGCCTCTTCTGGCAGGTAGGCTATAATCTCGCGGACCCTGTGGGCGTCTTTAACCACGTCGTATTGAAACACCTTAACTGTGCCCGAGTCTGGCAACAAGAGCGTCGAGACTATTCTTAACAACGTGGTTTTCCCCGAGCCGTTTGGCCCCACGACGCAGTAAATCTCCCCCTCGCGTACAGAAAGACTGACGCCATCTAGAGCCACGGTCTCGCCAAATCTCTTACGGAGGCTATCAACCAGAAGTGCAAACACATTCCGCCTACCTACAGCATTTTTAACCTTTTTACAGATGAAGACGCTTGGCGGGCCCGGTGGGATTCGAACCCACGACCTACGGGTTAAGAGCCTCGGCGGGTGGCCCACCGCCGCTCCACCAGGCTGAGCTACGGGCCCCGATGGGGGGTTTGTCTGACTTTAAAAATTTTTGGGGCATTAATTTATATATGTGGACACATTGTCTGTAATGGAGCGGAGAAGAGGGCCGCCGCGTAGGCGACGCGGCCCATCTGGGCCAAAGCCGGTAAGGGAGGGAGATGTGATTGAGGTGGAAATCGTGGAGAAATCTAGAAGGGGGGACGGCGTCGCCAGGGTGGAGGGCTTTGTGGTCTTTGTGCCTGGAGCTGAGGTGGGACAACGGGTGAAGATAGAGATCGAGAGGGTGGGCAGCTCCTACGCCGTGGGGAGGGTTAAAACTTGACAGAAATTCTGTAGCTATCTACAGTCCCACGGGCTTTTTCCCGCCTTTCTCTATGTTCCCTCAAGAACCTGGAGATCTTCTCGTGGAGCATCGCCTTGCATTCCCCACATAGCAACGCGCCGGAGTTGCAGTCCTGCCTTATTTTCTCCACGGCGGCGTCGCTTGGGTCAAGCAACATGTGGTAGTGGTAGACTGGACATATGTCGGGGTCCCCCCCGTATTTACGTTGTTCTTCTGCAGTCGGCCTCCCCCCGGTGAAGGCGTTGTAGATCTTCCGTCTTACTGTCTTCTCGTCGTCTGTGGCATATATGGCCGAGTCCGGGCTTGAGGCAGACATCTTGCTTTCTCCCGTCAGCGACATTATGAACTTAGAGTATAGAGTGGCGGGCTTGGGGTAGCCTAGAGAATCCGCAATATCTCTCGCCAGCCTGAAGTAGGGGTCTTGATCTATTGCGCAGGGGATTAACACCGGCGTGGCCTCTCTGCGGAGCTCTGTGGGGAGGAAAGCCACGGCGATTTGGAGCGAGGGGTAGAAGACAAGGCCTATGTTTGTAGAGTCCGTAAAGCCGAAGGTGGCCTTGGCGGTGTTCCAAGTCAGCTTTTTCGCCACCCTTATGGCTATGGGGTAGAGGTGTTTCACGTCCTTGCTGTCTATAACGAGGTGTAGCCTATCTGGCGTAAAGCCCAACGCGATGACGTCTAGAGCGTTCTCGTAAGCCCACCTCGTGGCGTCCTCTAGGCCCATCTCCGGGTCGTCAAAAAACTTCTCGTCGTCTGTCATCTGGAAGTACACCTCTAGGCTAAATCTGTCTGAAAGCCATTTCAACAAGATCCACGGCACCATGTGGCCTATGTGGACAGGGCCGCTGGGCCCCCGGCCGGTATATAGAGCCCAGGGCCTCCCCTCTCCATGCCACCTCAAGATGTGGTCAAAATCTCTATGTGCGTAGAAAAACCCCCTCCTAATTAGTGGGTGTACCTCGCCCACATGTTTCTCTAACAGCGATATCTCTGCCTGTGTCAGCTGTCTTGCGCCAAAGTGCTGGAGAAGCTTCTGGTAGTCTACCCTCCCGCGTACCTCCCAGGGGGTGACTACAAAGTCATCCACCCCATTGGCCACACCTTTTGTCTAGTATTTATACTTGTCGATAAGATACGCCACCGTCTGTACCCAGCCGGCCAGCCGGCCTAGCCGCCTGTATGCCAAATCTCTAAGACACACGCCAGCCAGCGGGCAGTAGCCGCAGTGGTACCTCCGGCAGTACCTACCGTCGGGGGGCCTCCCCGCCAGGCCAAACCTGGGGGCAAGTCTAGTGAAGTGTTTATCTACAGGCGCCGCGGTGACCTCTCCGGTGAACAGTAGGTAGAGATCTGCAACCTTGGGGCCCACCCCACCAATCCTGAGGAGCGTTTTTCTATCTCTAGGCCTCCCCAGCTCTAGAAAGTGGGTTATGGCGTGTGGCAATTTTTGTAGCTGGTAGCTCCCCCCCATGGCCATCTTGGCGAGTTGGGAGAGGTCTTCCGACTGTTGAAACAAGGCCCTAGCCCACCTCAAGACGTTTATGTGGTAATCTGTGTTTTGTGTGAGAAAAGCCACGACGAAAAGTAAATCCTCATCGCCGGGGGAGATGGAGATGCCCACACAGTCCCCATATCTCTCCAACAGGGGCTGTATTTTCTCCAGTAGAGACCTGTCTACATCGTTTATATGCCGCCAGGGGGTGAACCACCTGCCTGAGAGATATATGTCCCCCCCTGCCCATACGCCCTTCTTTACGCCAAATTTTTTCACATAGTTTTCCCCCAGGAGGGCTAGGGTGAGGCTGGGGTAGAGCGTGGCCTCGAGGCAGTTCATATCATAAAGGCAGGCACTGGCGTGACGGCGTGTGTGGGCGTAAGGCCCCGGGCCCTCATGAGCTTTACCACGTGTGGATACAGGATTACATACTCTACATCTATACATTGAGACAGCCTTGGGTCTATTTCCGCCAGCGCCCTCTCTAGCGTCTTGACGCCCTGCTCTGTGGAGAATCCCAACATGGCTGCTGGATATACGTCACGACATGGCTCCATCCCGCTTTCTACCAACGCCCTTATGGCTTCTAGCTGTTGGTAGAAATAACTAGGCGGCGACTGCGTGATTTTTTGAAACTCCTCCGCCGTTGCCCCCTTTATGGAGATTCTAACTACCGCATGTGTCCTCCTGGCCAGCTCTCTGGCCAGCACTCTGTCTACCAAAAGGCCGTTGGTCTCCACGACAAATATATAGTTGGGGAGGAGGTCTATCGCCTTTAGTACATGTTGTGGCGCTATAAGCGGCTCGCCGCCAGAAATCCTCACCTGTCTATAGCCCCGGCTTTTGGCAATTTCCTCAAGCCTCTCTGCCACCTCGCTTGGCGACATCCACACGCCGCCAGTGAGGACAAAGGAGGTGTTTCTCCACGCCCAACACATCCCACATCTCAAGTTGCAGCCCACCACGTCGGCTGTGGCTATGCCGCCATACCACCTACCTCCCCTAAACCTTTTGTACCGTCTATATATCTCGCCATCTGTTTTCACCGCGTGTTTTAACACTAGTTCTAACAGCCTCTCTGGGTGAATCACATTTTAACATTTTCAAATAAATTTTTCATAGAAAAGTTTATTTGGGCGCTCTGTGGTAATATTGATGTATGTTTTACGCCAGCCTAAAAAAGAGGCCGAGCGGCAAAAAAAGTCTGAGCTATATTGGGGCTAAATTTTATAACTCGCCTTTTTTTCTCTTGACATGTCTGAAGAGAAGAAGGTAGTACTGACGCGAGAATATGTAATCAACTTGAGGAGGGCTTACGAGATGTCGCGAAGCAAGAGGGCTAAATATGCGGTGGGGCTCGTGCGGAGGTTTGTAGCTAGGCACCTAAAGGTGGGGCTCGGGCAGGTTAAGATTGGGCAGAAACTTAACCTAGCTCTCTGGGCACACGGCATCGAGAAGCCTCCCCGCAGGGTGAGGGTCACTGTGGAGAGATATCAAGACGGCACAGTGTTGGTTGAATACAAGGATGTTTGACATAACTCTCGCCAGAGTTTACGGCTCCTCTTCTGTAGGGGTCTTTCTAGCTACTAACAATCTTGTCACAATAGTCCCCCCAGACGTGCCGGAAAAGATTGACGACGTGGTGAAAACCACCTTACGCACCACTGTTGTGAGACACACGGTGGCCAGATCGCCGCTTTTGGGGATCTTTCTTGTCTTAAATGATAATGGCATCCTCCTGCCCCCCCTGGCGCTTGAGGAGGAGGTCAAGTTGTTTAAATCGCTGGGATTAAACGTGGCTATGTTAAACACGAGGTATACAGCCATCTCAAACCTAGTCCTTACAAACAACAGGCTGGCGTTGGCATCTCCCCTCTTGGAGACTCCCGTCAGGAGGACTGTAGCCGATATCCTAGGCGTGGAGGTAGTGGTAGACTCCATAGCGGGCAACCCGCTGGTGGGGTCTCTGGCTGTGGTTAACAACAGAGGCATGTTGGTGGCGCCGGAGGCCACCGACGAGGACTTAAAAAAACTGGCTGGGTATTTCAAGTTGAGGATAGACGTGGGGACTGTAAACAGGGGGAAGAGTTTTCTCCGTGGGAGTATTGTGGCTAACGACTACGGGGCGTTGGTGGGCGACGAGACCGCGGGGCCGGAGTTAATGCGAATTAGCCAAGTCTTGGGATAAATTTTTAAGGCTGGGCAAGAGGCCGCATATGCCTAAGATTTACCGTGTTGCCGGCGAGACTACTACAGGGATGAGGTTTAGGCTGGAGATCACGGCCGAGAAGCCACATGACGCCATTGAGAAGGCCTACTCCCTGTTGGGTAGTAGACACAAGCTTAGACGGATAGAGATAAAAATCAGAGAGGTGGCGCCTCTCGAGAGCCCGGCGAGAGAGGAGGTGAAGACGCTCCTGGCTGTAGACAAGGTGGTTAAGTATGACTAGACAGGAGCTACAGAGGCTAATGGAAGAATACCAGCTGGTAGGCGAGCTTATTGCCAGCCTACAGGCACAACACGGCGCTGTGTCTGAAATACTTGCCGAGTTGACCACTGCGCTAGATGGCGTGCGGCTGTTAAAAGGCGGCGGGGGGGAGAGGTTGGTACATATAGGCGCCGGCCTGTTTGTAAGGGGGGCTTTCGAGACGGCGGAGGTGCTCACCCCGCTGGGGGCTGGCTACCACGCCTTTATTGATCTAGACAACGCAGAGCGTGTGATAAGAGAAAGGATTGAAGAGTATTCTAGAGTGAAGACAGCTCTAGAGGAGAACCTAGAGAGGCTAGCCGGAAGGGCGGCGCAGATCCGTGAGGTGATAGAAAGAGCTACTAGAGGCTAGATGTTTGAAAAGTTGAAAAAAACTTTTTCTAAATTTGTAGACTCTATAGTTACTACAATTAAAGAGGAGGCTCTAGACAGGAAGGAGGTAGAGAGGCTTACTTCAGACTTGTATCTAGACCTGGTTGAAAACGACGTGGCTGTAGAGGTTGTCGACGCCGTGGTGGAAGAGTTAAAGAAAAGACTTGTGGGGGTTAAGGTGCCCAGGTTTGGAGATAGGGAGGGTGTCATAAAGGCCGCCCTGCTTAACTCTCTAGCCGCAATACTTGACGACGTCCCCGACGTGGATTTTCTTGACGAGTCGAGAAGGCTGGGGAAAAGGCCTGTTGTTGTCATGTTTCTAGGTCCTAACGGATATGGTAAAACCACCACGTTGGCCAAACTGGCGTATCTCCTGCAGGAAAATGGCTTCAGGGTGGTGGGGGCAGCCGCAGATACCTTTAGGGCCGGGGCTAGGGAGCAGCTTGAAGAACATGGGAGACGTGTGGGCTTTAGAGTGGTGGGAGGCCCCTATGGGGCGGACCCCGCCGCCGTGGCTTATGACGCCATACAACACGCACGGGCTCGTGGCCACCAGTTCGTGTTGATCGACACGGCGGGGCGTATGCATACAGATGCAAACCTCATGGAGGAGTTGCGGAAAATACAGCGGGTGGCTGAGCCCCACTTCTCTATCTTTGTGTTTGACGCCCAGCTGGGCAACGAGGCTCTTGAAATTGCTAGGTACTACTCTAAATATGTGAGAATTGACGGCATGATTGCCACAAAGGTAGATGCCTACCCGAAGGGTGGCTCTATACTGACCTTTATGTACGTATTGAAGAAGCCAATTTATTTCATGGGGGTGGGCCAGTCATACCGCGACTTGGCTAAGTTCTCTAAGGCTGACTACCTCGGCCAGCTGTTCTAAATTTATATACTCTAACATATTGGAGGTCGTGTCGTCATTGGGAGAAAAGGTGGCTAAAATACTAAAGGACATCCAGTGGGTAATCTCGGTGGCCAGGCGGCCAGAAGAGGGCGAGTTTAAACTCACCACAAGGTTTTTACTACTCCTGGTGTTTGTCGTAGGGGTATTCCAGTTTGTGTTCCACATAGCTGGGGTCTACCTCACAAGTTTCATGTTTAGACAGCCTCTCGCCACTTTGGGCGACGCCGTGGCTGAGTCTATAGCGGTCTTTACCACCATGGCGGCAATGCTGGCCGCCATGATATATCTACTGGTCAAGTTGAGGTGATGTCTGAGAGGTGCCCCATATATACCGTAAGTGTCGTGAGTAGACAGGAGTACAATATTGTCATGGTGTTAAAACTACGTGTAGAGTCTGGAAGGATACCCATATACTCCATCATAGTGCCCCCGGAGACGTTTGGAGTCATGTTTATAGAGGGGGAGTCTCTGCCGGCTGTAAGCAGGGCTGTATATGGCGTAAAACACGTCAAGGGGCTGATGAAAGGCGTCACAAATGTGGATAACGTCATGAACATGTTAAAACCCGCCAAGCCTGCCATCGAGATAAATGTAAACGATGAGGTGGAGATAACTGCAGACGTCTTGAAGGGGAGTAGGGCTAGGGTGACCTATGTGGACAGAGAGAAGGGCTTGGTGAGAGTAGAGCTGCTAGACAGCGCCTTCCCCATGCCTCTAGACCTTAAGATCACTGAGGTAAAACTGGTGAAGAAAAGTCAGTAAAGTTTTAATACTAAGGCCTTTACCACGTCGATGTCTAAACGCGTCATAGCTGTGCCGCTACAGGGGGGGAAAGTGGCGGCTAACCCACAGTTTCAAGACACGTTGAGACAGGCAGGTCTTGACCCAAGCAGGGTGGTAGAGGAGGTACAGAAAAAGGTTTCTTCATGTAGATACCCAATACAGAAGGTCGAGCTGGAGATATGGCAGGGCGGATATGAGGTCAATATCCACCTGCCGCCAGTAGGTGACCTCTTTCTAAAGCTGGTAGGTAAAGACACCGGCGCCCACAACACAAATGAGGTTATTGGAAACCTCACCTTTAGACAGCTGGCGGAGATCGCTGTGTACAAGAGGGGGGAGCTCAAGTCAAGAAGTTTTAAGTCAGCACTAAAACAGCTTTTAAGCACGTGTAAGGCTATGGGCATTACGGTAGATGGCAAGCCGGCGGCTGAAGTTATGAAAGAGCTAGATATGGGAAAATACGACGAGATGTTAAAAGAGTATGATTAACAAAGAGGTTTTACTCAAGAAGATCAAAGAGGCTCTGGAGTCCGGCAGATCTAGACGTTTTAGACAAAGCGTGGAGCTCATCGCGGTGCTTAGAGGTGTGGATCTAAACAAGCCGGAAAACCGTGTAAACATCTTGGTGCAGCTTCCACACCCGCCGAAGATCAACAAGATTGCGGCGTTTGCCCACGGCGCGTTTGAGGTACAGGCGAAAAACGCGGGGGTAGACGCAGTGATTACAAGACAGGAGATAGAGGCGATGGCGGGCAACAAGAGGGCAATTAGAAAACTGGCCAAAAAATACGACTTCTTTATCGCGCCGCCAGACCTCATGTCCCTACTGGGGAGGGTGGTAGGCCCCATCTTCGGCCCTAGGGGCAAGATGCCTGAAGTAGTACCCCCAAACGCAGACGTGAAGGCCGTCGTAGAGAGGCTACGGAGATCTGTAAGAGTGAGAATGAGGACAGAGCCTGTAATCAAAGTGAGGGTGGGGGCCGAGGGCCAGAGGCCGGAGGAGATTCTTGAAAACATCCTCACAGTCCTAGAGGAGGTCAACAGGAAGTTTTCATTACGTCAACACCTCAAAGATATCTACATAAAGAAGACCATGGGGCCTCCTGTCAAGACGAGAGCTGTGGAGGTATTGACACGTTAAATTATTTAAATTTGCCCACTTCTTACCTCGATGCTTGCCATAGGCAAGAGGGAATACAGGAGAGAAAAGCAGTACCCTCCAGAAAAGAGGAGGGCTGTAGACGAGGCGGTAAAACTACTGTCGCAATATGACTACATATTTGTCTTAGATCTCCACAAGCTCTCTGCCAGAGTTCTACATGAGTATAGATACAGGCTGAGGCCCTACGGCGTGGTGAAGGTGGTGAAACCCACACTGTTTAGAATTGCGTTAAGTAAGTTTGGGCCCCCGCCAGAGGTCTTAGAGAAAATCAGCGGCGAGATTGGCCTCTTTTTCACTAATCTAAACCCTGCAGAGGTGGTGAAGCTGGTGGCTAAACACAGCGTACAGAGAGCTGCGAGGCCTGGAGACAAGGCGCCATTTGACATAATTGTGCCTGCAGGGCCTACAAACGCGGCGCCAGGCCCCATAATTTCCAAATTTGGAAAGTTGAAAATCCCCACGAGGGTGCAGGAGGGCAAGATCTGGATTGTTAAAGACACCGTGGTGGCTAAAGCCGGGCAGGAGATCACCCCGGAGATTGCAGAAGTCCTGAGGGTAGTGGGGATAAGGCCGACATTTGAACAGCTGAAGCTCGCCGGCGTGATATGGAAGAAAACACGTTATGTAGACATCTCCGAGTTGGTGATAGACGTAGAGAAGTATAGAGATCTATTTACATCTGCTGCCACATATGCAAGAAACTTGGCGGTGAGCATAATATACCCAACGCCGGAGGTGCTACAAGTGGCGCTCGCCGCCGCCCACTCCAGAGCTTTAGCGCTTGCGGCAAGACTAGGCTTAGTCACCAGAGAGACGCTGCCGGCACTGTTAGCTAGGGCTGTCGCCGAGGCGAACGTCCTGGCCTCTCTCGTGGGGCCAAAACTAGGTCTCTCTATTGCCTCGCCACAGGCGCCCCAGCCAGAGGCGAAGGAGACAGTGGAGGAAGAGAGGAAAGAAGGCCCCAGCGAGGAGGATATCGCCGGCTCTCTCGGCGCGCTTTTCTAATGAAAATATTTGCTCCGGGGGTCATCAAGCTTTTTGGAGAACACGCCGTGGTTTATGGAAAGCCCGCCATTGCCGCGACAATAGATAAAGGCGTCTATATCCACTGCGAGAAAGATAGCCGTCTGGCCGTCGAGACGGCGGGCGCCGTGGCCAGCCTCAGGTACTACCCGCTGGAAGAGAGATACGAGGCGGAGGGAGCCAGCCGTTTTTTTATATACGTCAAGACGGCGCTTGAAGTCGCAAGAGAGAGGTGGGGCCCACTATCTGCACGGTTTATAATACAAAGCGACTTGCCTCCAGCTGTAGGCGCCGCCACGTCAGCCGCAGTGTCTGTAGGCCTACTTAAGGCCTATTCCACATGTCTAGGTCTTGACGTAGAGCCGCTGGAGTTGGCCAGACTTGGACATAGGGTGGAGCTAGAGGTACAAGGCATCGCCTCGCCTATGGACACCACCACGGCCTCTCTCGGCGGCGTGTTGAAAATCTGGGCAAATCCCTTTAGGACAGAAAGACTTGAGGTAGACCTACCCCCCCTCTACATAGCCATCTTGCCTAGAAGCGGCACTACCGGCGAGATTGTAGCCGACGTAAAGAGGCTGTTGTCTAGACGTAAGTCGCTAAATGCGGTAATAGAAGCCATAGGCCAGGTGGTAGAAGAGGCAGAACGATGCCTGGCGTCAAGTGACCTACAGTGTGTCGGCGAGTTGATGGAAATAAACAACTGGCTTCTAGGCGCGTTAGGTGTAGTCGACAGAAGGGCTGTCGACCTTTTGGAAAACGCACGGCCCTTTATATATGGCGGCAAGATCAGCGGCGCCGGAAAAGGCGGCGTTGTGATACTACTGCCCAGAGAAGGGTCTGTGGAAAAGGTACTCCAGGCGGCAGGCGTTGTGTACTACAAGGCGAAACTCTGGAAAAGAGGAGTATCTGCCGTCGACTCATAGCGGCGGCGTGGCTAGCCCCCTCTACATGCCGATGTCGACAGCTATATAAAGCCACCTGTTGGAAAAGACATGGCGAAAAGGCCGCAGGTAGGCGGCAAGACTTACCACCTACTGCTTGCGCCGGGAGACGTGGCCCGTTATGTATTACTGCCAGGAGATCCCGGCAGGGTGCCTCTTATCGCGAAGTTTTGGCAAGACGCCAGAGAGGTGGCCCGCAATAGGGAGTTTGTCACCTGGGTTGGAAAATTTGGCGGCATCAAGCTGGCGGCTACCTCTACCGGCATCGGCTCTGGCTCCACCGCCATAGCGGTAGAGGAGCTTCTCCAAGTAGGTGCCGACACCTTCATCCGCGTGGGCACCACCGGCGCCTTGAGGAGAGAGATCAGGCTGGGAGATCTAATTATCGGCACCGCCGCGGTGAGGTGGGACGGGGCCTCTAGGTGGTACGCCTTTCCGGAATACCCCGCGGCTGCCCACTGGCTTGTGGTGAAGGCCCTTGTGGAGGCCGCGGAGTCTCTTGGCGTTAGACATCACGTGGGGGTTGTGGCATCTACAGACTCGTTCTATGTGGGCCAGGAGCGGCCTGGCCACGGCGGCTTTCTCCCCCATTGGGCGAGGGGGCTGGTGGAAACTTTGAGAGGTCTTAACGTGTTGTCTTTCGAAATGGAGTCAGCCACTATCTTCACCCTTGCCTCGATCTACGGCGTAAGGGCTGGGGGGATATATGCGGCGATTGCCAACAGGGAGACAGACGAGTTTCAGCCAGAAGTTGGGGTAGAGGACGCCGTTAGGGTGGCCAACGAGGCGGTGAAGATCTTAGCGGCTTATGATAGTAAAGGTGGTACAAATCCGTGACGTGGCTATCCTGCAGGCTGACGTCAAGCCATGTGGCGACGTGATTTATTTCACAATTAGGGGCATGGAGTGGGAGATATGCGGCAGGATTTACGAGTTTGAAGAAGAGCTGGAGTTTAGGAGGGGGCTGCTACTTCTAGGGGGGAGGCCGTATCTTGCAGAATGCGAAGGAGGCCGTTGCGTTGCGACAAGGGTACAGGTATAAAAATGAAGATAGTTCCCCCCTTATGGAGTTAGCTGTGGCTGTATATAACATCAGCTCTGTCCCAAAGATGCTGGAATTTGCCAGAGTGACTTACGGCTTTGGCGTGCGGAGACTTGTGTTAGTTAAGGTCTTTGGCGCCGCCGCCCAGCAGATTGGCGACTTGTTTAAACTGGCGTTTAAGATGGGCGGCGAGGTGCTTGTATTTAACGATCTGGCCGACGCCGTGGAGGTCTTAAAGCCCGACGTGGTCTGTGCCCTGTCTAAGCCAGATGGGACTAGGGCTGTGGAGAAGGCGGGAGGCAAGATCTTGTTGCTAGTCCACGGCGCGGATCTTTCCTTCTCGCCGCGGGAGTTGCCCCAAGGGGCCCTCCTCTGTCATGCAGTAGAACGCGACATCGGCTCCGTGGGTCAGCTGGCAATCGCCTTATATAGGCTCACTACTCAACCCTAATTTTTATCTCCTCCTCCACGTATTTTCTCGCATAAATTGTCAACACCCCCTGTCTATAGGCCGCCCTGGCTGTGGCGGGGTCTAGACGGAAGGGCAGTTTGACGTGTTTTAAATATCTCCTATCCCCCCGCGCCCCCTCGGCCCGTATATATGTCCCATCTTTAGAGATAGATAGCGAGATGTCGCTAGGCTCCAGCCCCGGCATGTCTATCTCTATACGCACCTCCTCGCCCTCCTCTAAGATCTTATAATCTCTTTTTTCTTTCTCTTCCAACACTTTTTGAAAAGATTTTGTAATTTCTTCAAGCGCCTTCCTGATCTCATCCATGTCTGTCACCTTACTCCTTCTTAAATGTTTTTCCCACCGCCCTAGGCGGCTTTGCCCTTCCGATGACGCCCGCGACTATGAGGAGTGTGGCGAGATATGGAATCATCCTGGTGACCTCATACCTCACGCCGGGGGCCAGCGTCTGGATCCAGTACGACAGGGCGTCAAAAAACCCGAAGACAAACGCCCCGGCGGGTGCCAGTAGGGGGTTCCAGTTGGCAAAAACCACGTTGGCCAGGGCGATGAACCCACGGCCTGCAGATATGTCTTTAGTCACCACAGAGAGGTACGCAATACTTAGATATGCCCCCGCAATTGCCGTGAGTACAGAACCCACCACTGTGGAGACTAGACGCATCTTGTTGACATCTATGCCCATGTTAAATGCCGCCTCTGGGTCCTCGCCGCACGCCCTTACGGCCATCCCCACCCTGGTTTTGTATAGTATAAACCACGTCGCGACGGCTAACGCCACAGCGAGGGCCACAAAGACGTGGGGGCTGGCCTTAGCCCAATCTGGCACAGGCCGGTAGCCCGCCACCCCCCAATACGCCTCGATGCCATAGGCCACAAGCCCCGCGCTGAAGAGATTTATGGCAACCCCGCTAATTATCTGGCTGCCCGCCAGATATGTGGAGATATATCCATGTAGCATCCCGACTAACGCCCCCACAGCCGCCGCGCACGTCAAGGCCGCTAGAGGCCAGAACGGCTCCGGCAGAGAGACGCCCACCCTATATCTCAAAAAGTCTACAGATAGGGGGGCGGCCAGGGCGCCCAGCAGGAGGATCCCCTCTAGCCCTATGTTCACCACGCCGCTTCTTTCCGTGACGATCTCCCCAATAGACGCCAGTAGGATTGGGACCGCCGCCAGGGCGGCTTGAAGCGCCACTAGCGACAGTATTTCTATCATCTCAACCTGGCGGCCAGGAGGAGTATTATGAGGCCTTGTATAACTCTTACAAACTCAAAGGGCGTCCCCGCCTCTATTTGCATATGGCGTGCCCCCTCCTGCAGCAGCCCCAGAAATATCCCGGCGGCCAGAACCCCGATGGGGTGGCCTTGCCCCAACATGGCTGCCGTAATTCCGTCAAAACCCAGGCCGTAGACGTTAGCCATGTTTCTCATCAAGCTGTAAGACGGGGGCCGCGCCACGACCTGCAGTACGCCGGCCAGACCTGCGGCGATGGCGCCAAGCAGGAAAGCCAAGATGGTTGCCCGCCTTGGGTCAATGCCGTAGGACATGGCTGCCAGTGGGTTCTGTCCGCTTATAGAAATTCTGTACCCCCAAACGCTGTGGCGCATGACGAGATATGCCGCAATGGCGGCAATATATGCGATAAAGACGGCGGCCGTGAAGTCGGTGCCCGCCACCAGTGGCGTCAACCGCGCGGCTTCTGGAGCTTTTATAGACTCTTCAGGCTGCCTCGGGTTGTAAAACGCGGTGGAGACCAACATGATGGCCAGCCAGTAGGCAGTCCAGTTCATCATAATTGTGGTAACCACCTCGTTTACGCCCCTCAGGGCTTTCAACACCGCGGGCGCCAGGGCCCAGGCCGACGCCAGGGCGACGCCGAAAAGCACGGCTAGCGGCAGCGCGGTGAAGTCTTTTGCCAAATACGCCGCGGCGACTGCGCCCAGGGCCCCCATGTAGACCTGCCCCTCTCCGCCTATGTTAAAAAGGCCGGCTTTAAGCCCCAGGGCAAAAGTCAAGCCGGTGAGGACTATGGGGGCAGAGATCGCCAGAGCCGACAGGAGGTATACATGGTCCCTAAATGGCGTGAGCAACATGGCGCCATATGAGACAAGGGGGCTGTAGCCAGATATCCACATGGCCACGCCGCCTGCGAGAAACGCCAGAGCCAACGCCGTGGCTATACTTAACGCCGTCTTCATAACCCCGCCATCTTTCTCCCCACGAGATCTAGAGGCATTTCCTCCACAGGTCCGTAGGCCGTTATCCTGCCTCTATACATCACGGCGATAGAGTCGGCGAGTTTATACGCCTCATCTAAGTCGCTAGTTACCAACAGCACCCCCACGCCGCTGTTTCTAGCCCTTATCAGCTGTTGGTGGACATATTCCGTTGTGGCCACGTCGAGACCCCGCGTGGGCTGGTGGGCTATAATCAGCTGGGCCCCACGCCACATCTCTCGGCCAACTACTAGCTTCTGTTGGTTTCCGCCAGATAGCTGTCTCGCCAAGGCCCGGGGCCCGGGGGCCACGATGTGAAACTCGTCAATAATCCTTTCGGTGAATCGCCCCACTTCTCTCCAGGAGATAATTCCAAATTTTGCAAATCTGCCCTCCATCCCCAGTATGGCGTTTTCCATTAACGTAAGTTCTGTCAACAGAGCCTTTCTGTGCCTATCGTCGGGGATATATGCATAGCTGCCATATATCTTCACCATGCCTCTACCCCGCCTGACTCCCACAACGGCCTCTACAAGCTCCTCCTGGCCATTTCCCTCAACCCCCACAATTGCCAAAATCTCTCTTTCTGACACATTTAGGCTGACGCCATGTACCACAGCCCTCCTGTGTTCATAAACCCACAGGTCTCTTATCTCTAGTGCCGGCCTCCCGGCGGGCTTGCCCACCTTCTCTACTCTCCCTACCTTAACCTCCCCAACCATGGCGTCAACCAGGTTGTTGACATTAAATGGCGGCGAGAATTCCGCCACCTTTACCCCACGCCGCAACACCACCGCCCTGTCTGCAACTTCTAACACCTCTGGGATCTTGTGGGTAATATACACCACCGCCCTCCCCCCCTCCTTTAGCCTCCTCACCACGTGGAAGAGGGCCCTCACCTCAGGTGGCGACAACACGGCAGTGGGCTCGTCTAGAATCAACACCCTCGCGCCCCAACATAGCGCCTTGACGATCTCCACTCTCTGCCTCATGGCCAGTGGGAGCTCCTCCACGTCTCTACCCCAATTAATCTCGAACCCTAACTCCTCGGCGATTTTTACAGCCTTTTCCTCCACCCCGCCGGCAGTAGGTCCTACAGCCAGCACTATGTTCTCCATGGCTGTAAGTCCGGGGATTACCGAGGGGTGTTGATGCACCATAGCTATGCCCAGCCTAGCCGCCTCTCTGGCGTTTCTAATAGTGGCCAACCTCCCGCCTATATACACCCTCCCGGAGGTGGGCCTATAGATGCCGGCCAGTATTTTCATCAAGGTGGTCTTCCCGGCGCCGTTTTCCCCCAGGAGGGCCACCACCTCCCGTGGGTAGATAGACAGGGTGACGCCCCTGAGCGCCTGTGTCCCGTCTGAAAAAACCTTACGTATTTCCTCAAGCCGGATTTCCATCAGCCGACAGCGCCGAGCCCCAGCTCTCTCCTCAAGCTGGCCACCTGTTCCTGAGTGGTGGGCAGCGGCACCTGTTCTCTCCCCGCCATTATGTCTTGTTTGAGCCGATCTACCGCCTCCCATATCCAGCTGGGTATCTGGCCCCTCATGGCCTTCACGGCGGCTATAATCCTCTGCGCATCTTCAGGCCTGACGGCGCCAGCTCTCACCCCGATGTCGATAAATTGCGTCAAGTCTTCTAACGTGCTTGCGCCGCCGCCCCCGGGGGGTTGGCGCGGCGCGGACGCGGCGCCGGGGGCGGGGGCCGCG
>JBKBOT010000017.1:0-31409 GCA_046293555.1 Pyrobaculum sp.
CCCCGCCCTGGGCAAGCTGGCCGCCGACCTGGCGCTGGGGAGGGTCAAGGAGACGCCGCTAAATAGCGGAAGGTTTCTCCCCTAGCGCCGGGGGTAAGTGGCTGTAGGTATATATTTAAGTTTTATAGTTCATCTTACGGAGGTTTTTCTCTGGGTGGGAGGCTAAAGGTGGCGCTTGTGGAGAGGTTGAGGGGGCCCGTGGTGGTAGGTATCGGCCCTTGTCGCAGGTTAGAGAGGGGGAGCTAGGCGACTTTATACATGTGTAGAGTCTGGGGTGTGGGGCGGCGTGGCGCTTATGGATGCAGACCGCCGTGGGGCACTACGCCGTGTTGCCCACGCCGGAGCAGTACGTCCTCTATGAGGGGGGCGCCATAGGTGCCTCCTCCCTGGGGTTTCTGGAGGTAGATAGAGAGGGAAATGTCACCCCGGCTCCCCGGGGGGCCGACGGGCCCCGGGGGCTTCCCCACAATTGCCATCGGGTCGCTCGGGCCGGGAGGTGGAAGATAGAGGTGGGGGACTGTAGGCTATACATCAGGGAGGACGGGCCGGCGGTCAGTTCGTAAAGGGGGTCTTTCAGTGGGAGGCACGCAGTGGCGGAAGACAGAGAGGTACATCACAGAACGCGCCGTCTTCCGGCTGACAGATGGGGGGGTAGAGCTCGTGGAGTACGCCCCGGGGGTAGACCTAGAGAAGGTGTTGTCAAAAATGGGCTTCACGCCTGTGCTGAAAATGCCCAGAGAGATATTTTGCGAAAAGAGGCTAGACCTGAGGAGAGAGGTGTTAAAGATGTTGGTCGAGAGGTTATAGAATTTCGAAGTCCTGGAGGCGGCCTTCTGCCTCCTCCCACCTCACCTCTACCACCCTACATTGAAAGCCCCTACAGAGCTCCTCTATGAACTTCCCCACCCTCTCCCTGTCTCCCTCAGCCACCACCTCCACTCTGCCGTCTGGCAGGTTTTTGGCGTAGCCCGTGAGCGCCAGGGCTTTTGCCCGCGCCCGCGCCGTGGGCCTAAAGCCCACACCCTGCACCTCGCCTTCTACCAACGCCACGGCTCTAGCCGCCTTGTCTACCACCCTCGCGAGGCCGCCTAACACCCTTGTGGCTAGCTTCTCTCTAAGCTTGTGGCTTGAGATGTAGACAAGGGCCTCTTCGGGCACAATAAGCCTGCCTGCCCCCTTGCCTAACACCTCGCCTATCGCCATGGGCTTTAGGTGTCTTATCTTGGCCAGCCTGTCTAGTATCTCCCCAGCCACCTTCTTGTGGGCAAAGATGGCCACCGCGCCGTTAGTGCCGGCGGTGGCGTCTGACATGACGTAATTCTCGGCGGCAAATTTAGACACCCTGTGTGACATCAGGGGGATGTCGGCCAGCTTTATGTCTACCCCAGCCCGCTCCGCCACCTCTTTAAAGACAAAAACGCCGGGTCCCGACACGTCTATAGTGGCGGCGATGTGGGCCTGGGGGTCGAAGGGCTTGCCCAGTTCTGGCAGGTAGTCATATATAACCCTGGCTACCTCCAGGTTGGGGGTGGCCATTATTTCCAACACTTTCTTCTTTTCTCTTTCAAACTCCTCTATCGGCATGACCTCTTTTTCGAACTTCCTGTATAGCCCCTCGTCTGTATGTATGGCCACATATGTGGTGAAGTAAGCCAACTCGCCGAAGGGCCTAGTTATTAACACCACAAAGTCTTTTACAATCTTGTCGTAAAATAGCGGCGGCTCTTTATCTAAAACGGCGTAGGCGGTGGCGCCAATTAGCAAATAGCCCCGCTGGGGCTGGGGGACCTCCACATATCTGCCCAACGTCGAGATGTGTTGTCTCACCCTGGCCTCGAGGGAGCTGCGGTACTGCGGCGGGGCGTCGTAAACCGGCGCGATGTGGAGATCCCTATAGGCGCCCTTGGAGTAAAGATCATTTAGGGCGTTGTTTATCGCCACGGCCACCTGTAGCGGCGAGTCGAAATCCTCGGAGGGGTCTATCACCTGTATGGTGTCGTTATTAGCCACCACGTATCCCTGTTGGCCCTCCGTCTTGAGGAAATCTACCATAAAGAACTCAGAGCCCTTCTTGGTGCTCACTATGCTATGACCTTTCCCGAGCCACACCTTGTGTCTAGAGGAGCCAAGAGCCTTATATAGGTTGGCCACATATCTTGCAAAAACCTCTGGCGTCCCCGCTTTGCCCATATATATTTGTACTAACACGATGGCTACAGTGGGGGCAAACTTCTCGATAAATTCCGGCTCGATGGCGGGGCTCTCCACGTCGAGATATAGCCGTCTTAGCTCGGCATATTGGCCCGGCATTATGGCGGCGTCTTCCCTCGGCGCAATCACCAGGTTTAGCTTACGTACCTCGTCTTTTAGAAGCTGGAGGGCTGGATAGAGCACGTTGTATAGATCCACCTTGACTGAACAGCCTAGCGAAAGCGACTCCAGCGCGATGCCCGCCTCGCGGTATAGCTTAACTCTCTCTCTAAACCGCTCCATCACCTCTTCCTAATCCTGATCTTCCAGACCCCCGGCTCTACCTCCTCCACGCCCAGCACCTCGTGTCCCTCCCGTCTCGCCACAGCTGGCACGTTTTCACAGCTGGGGGGATTGTCTGTAATTATTTCCACCACGTCGCCGCTTTGCGCCTCCCGGAGGGCCTTCAACGTGGCCAGCTGGGGGTACGGACAGACGTATCCCCTCAGGTCTAGCACCACTCTTGACACAAGTCCAGTCACGTCCCCATCTCTACCCCACAATATAAAAATTTCTAGAAGTGAAAAAATTGCCCACCAAGACGACAAATGTACATAATTCCGGCCGGCCTTAAAAAACCACGATGTTGTTTACCTCCTCTAGGAAGGTAAACATGGAGGTCACCGCGTCGACTAGCTCCCTGTCTAGCTCCCCCTCCTTTACCCCATATATCTTGAGGGCTGTCTCACATACATATACCCTCAGCCCCAGGGGCTTCGCCGTTTTTAACAAGTCTCTCCAATACACCTTTAGCCTCCTCATGGCCTCTACCGCCGGTCCCCCCTCGGCGGCCCTGTTGGCAAGCGCCAATACGGCCTCCCCCGTGGCGAAGACAGAAACTTCCGACCCTCTTGCAAGCTCCGTGGCGATATAGGTCCCCGCCACGTAGAGAGAGACGGGGTCGCCCGACTTTAAAATTACCCCAATTTTCACACCAGCTGTATGTTGAAAAAATAAATTTTTTTCACAAATGGCAATTTTTTCACTTTAAATATCTAGCCAGCCCTAGAGACTCTAATGCCGCCATCAGGGGGCCGAGGTGTTCCCCAGGGTCTCTCTTCTCAAATCTCACAAATATCGCCGAGACGTATTTCCTCATCAACTCCGGGCGGTCGTTTAGCTTTAACAACGCCTCGACTATCTTTTGCTTAATCTCGGGTGGGAGGTCTTTCCTGACTAAAACCACATGTGAGGGGTTGGGGCCTGCCTTAGCCTCTTCCCCAGTGTGGAGGAGTAACACCCGGCTGTTGTTCATAGCGTCGTAATATAGCTTTAACGCCACGTCGCCAGCCATCACCGTGACGTCTACATGTCCCCCCTTTAACGCCTCCCAACACTGGGCGTAACCCCCGCCGAATTTAACCTCGCCGAAAAACTTCAGGGGGAGTTCTGACGGCTTTGTGACTCCCGTCGTGTCTATATACCCCCTGTCTAGAAGAAGCTTCATGGGCATGATGAAGCCCGACACAGAAGTCTCAGAGGGGAAGCAAGCCCGCCTCCCTTTCAGCTCGTCGAGAGTGCGATATGGCGATTCTTTCAACACTATGAAGTAGCTATAGTAATAGGGGGCGGCTGTGGGCTTGTCTATTACCACCTCCCGTATCTCCACAAGCGGCATCTCCACCTCAGCCTCCCTCATGGCTATAGCCCCCACCAGAGAGCCCACCCCCAGCGCCACGTGGGCGTGTTTAAACTTTAGCGACTCCACCACGGCGGCTGTGCTAAGGGGGTAGTATATCTCTACCCTCATCCCAAGCTCTCTTTCTAGAAACTGCCGTAGTTCCTCGGCCTCAGCGACAGTTACTCTTGTAGAGACGCCGGGGTTTACCACCACTACAATTTTGTCCTCCACGATTTTGCTTGCTTCAATCTTGTCGCCGCCCGGCCATATGGCTAACGCTATGGCCAGAATTACGACAATTATCAATACTGCGACTAACACTTTTGCTACTTTTGTTTGAACCATGTGAGACTTATGATTGGTATTTTTAAGCATTAACACTGTTAATGTTTCTAAAGAGAAGTTAGTTCTAACTGGAAAGTAGTAAGCTCTATATGAACATCGAAATGGCGGCTATTTACTAAGTTAATTGTCTATAGTGCAGATGGGTGAATTAACCTGGGCCTTTTTACACAGTGTTATATTTCTATTTCGATGTTTAGATAGAAGTAGAATTTGTTTCGATTTCCTTTTAATACCTTTTACAGTGTTAATGCTTTTATGTACATAATAGAGGCTAGACATGCTTGTAGTTAAGTCTCTAGAGTTTTGGTATAACCACAAGGCGGCGTTGTTAAGAGACATCTCTCTAGAGGTGTGGCGTGGGGAGAGGATAGTCATTATGGGGAAAAGTGGCGTGGGGAAGACCACCCTCTTGAAGATATTGGCGGGGCTTTTGTCTCCCCGCAGGGGGGTTGTGGAGAATAGGTTTAGAACTGCATATATCCCACAAAACTTGGGCCTTGTGGAGACGGCGACGGCTTTAGAAAATGTGCTTTACGCCACGTTAGACACCGCCGGCCTTCTGTTTGGATTCTGGCGGAGAGAGGCGGCGGAGAGGGCAAGCCGGGCCCTCGAGGCTGTGGGCCTTCTCGAGAGGAGAAACATGAAGGTGAGCTCTCTCAGCGGCGGGGAGAGACAGAGGGTGGCTATCGCCAGGGCGTTAATGCAGGAGGCAGAGCTAATTCTGGCAGACGAGCCAGTCTCCAACCTGGACGTGGAAAACGCCAGAGCTGTCCTCAAGCTCTTCACAAACCTCCCCGCAGCCGTCGTGGCCGTAATGCACGACGTGGATTTAGCCATGGAGTTCTTCCACAGGGGCTACAGGCTTGAAGGGGGGAGGCTAGTGGAGCTATGGTGATACCCCTCTTGGCCTTGTTGACAATTGTGCTGGGGCTAGCGGTGGGGCTACATGCGGCAGACTGGGGGAAGGCTTTTACAAACCTGGCGGTATTTCTGTCCAACATCTCTCTAGAGCCTGAAGTACTCCACGCCGCCCTATACGCGCTATATGAGACGTTGGTAATGTCTATATTCGCCACGGCGGCTGCCGTCCTTATCTCTGTCCCCCTCGCCGGGCTTTCTGCCGGCAACCTGTCCCCCACCCCACTTGCGATAACTGTCAGATCTATAGCCACCTTCTTTAGGACAATTCCAGCCCTCCTCTGGGCCGTTGTCGCAGTTGTGATGTTTGGCCCGGGGCAGGTGGCGGGAGCCCTCGCGTTGACTATATACAGCGTCGGCTACCTCACAAAGCTGTATTACGAGACTTTTGAGAACGTAGACGCCGGCTTTCTAGACGCCATGAGGGCAATGGGGGCCCGGGGGATAAAGTTAATACATCTCACATATTTACAACAGAGGCGGCAGTTTATCACTAACACCATCTTTATCTTTGAGTACAACGTCCGTACGGCCACAATAATTGGCTTCGTGGGGGCAGGCGGCGTGGGGTACTACATAGCGCAATATCTCTCCCTCCTTAGATACGACGCCGTGGTGACAATAGTGTTAATCACACTTGTTTTTGTCTTGGCGTTAGAGGGCATCTCATATCTGGCGAGGAGGAGGTGAAAGGGGGGCTAAAAATTAGAGCCTCGCCCTTATCTTTAGCCCAGCTATGGCACCGGCCAGGAGGCCTAGGGCGTATAGCCACCCCTCTACCCTCAAGGCGGCGGTGGCGCTATAGAAGCCAGAGACGTTACAGCCCACAGCCAGCCACGCCCCCAGCCCCATGAGAAAGCCGCCGGCGAAGGCCACTATGGCCGACTTCTTGTCTACCTTAGAGAAGCCTAGGTACTCCCCTCTATATAGCGCGGAGACCGCAGCGCCGGCGATCATGGCCATAATGAGTAACAACAGTGGGTCTTCTGGCGGCGGCCTTAAGCCGCCTGCAAAGCTGACCCAGCTTTCTGGCGGCTGGAGGCTTGCCGTATATACCACAGCCCTTGTGATGGGGACTTGTGTAATTAAAGCCCCATATGTGGCAAACTGTATGACCCACAGCGCCGCAAATAAAATCGCCGCGATGTATACCGGCGCCCTTAGGTCTGAAAAGGGCCGCGTGCCCTCTTTCCTGTATAGATACAAGACGGCGCCAAATACCACCGCGGCGTTTATGACAAAACTGATGTGTGGCCCCAGGAGAAGCCAGGGCCTGGCGCCATATTGCATAAATAGCTCTGCAATTGGCCAGGTGGCGAAGACCCCGACGGCGGCGCCAGTCAGTATGCCCACAAAGGCGACGGCGTGTTGCAAGCTGCCGCTCCCCAGCCTAAAGATAGTGCCAGTGATACAGCCGCCGGCGAGAGCCATCCCCACGCCAAATAACACAGAGCCTAGAAAGATGTGGAGGCTGGCTGGGGGGAGGCTGGGGACTGTAAACCCAGTTGCCTCTAGCGCCAAGGCGCCGGCGCTAGCAGTCAAGATGGAGAGAAGTATCGCCCTAGTGAGGGCTAGATTCCAGCCGTAGAAGGCAGTGGCGAAACATATCTTGCCCCATTGTAACAAAAAGCCGTACGCCAGGCCGAATAGGATGAAGACTGCCGCAGTGGCGAACCCCGCCATGTGGTATATCGCGGCGGCGAGGAGAGACGCCGCCAGAACCGCCAGAGCCGCTAGCCGCATGTCCCCACCTTAAGTAGAAGCTCTGGGGTAGCTACCAGCCTGTATTCCAACACGCCTTGCCCCACTGCCACAATATAGGCGTCGTCAAACTCCTCGCTAGTTTTAACCAAGCTGCCGCCATCTATACAGGACTCCGGCTTACATAACTCCTCTAGCGGCGTGCCGCGTGTCAGCTTTCTGTAGTCTGAACTCCACAAGACCGCCACCTTGAGGCCGGGGGTGGCGTTTAGCTCCAGCCTAGTTCCCGGCGAGAACAACGGTATTTTCACCACGTAGGGCCTCTCCGCCGTGGAGTTCACCACGGCCTTTATTTTAGCCCGTAGGACCTCGCCGCCTTTTCGTAACACCGCCGCGGCGTCGTCCACCTTCCCCATGGCGATACTGTAGGCTACGGGGATGTTGGCAATAACTACATAGCTGACGTCGTAAAGGGCGGGCAACGCCGTCTCTACATACGTCACGTTTTTAAACTCGTAGACAGGTCTAAACACGCCGCGTAGGTAGTCACGTTCCTCAACTACATACACCGAGGCCGGGGCGTTTGAGGTCAGCGATAATAACGGCCTGTCTCCAGCCTTAAGCGTGAGTTTAGTTGGGCTGTCTGGCGTAATAACCTGGCTGACAGCCGGCGCTGTATGTTGTTCGAGAGCCTGCGGCTGGGCCTTGCCGGAGAGGTAAATTAGGGCGAAGGCGATTAAAAAAAGTGGGAAGATTAGTGCTGTATATTGCCTCATGTCTACGGTCCCCAGTATCTTGCCAACATGGAGTTAACCCAGGCTAGTTTATGTTGTTTAAATATCTCTGTTGGCTCATCCACTTTCGGATAGCCCGGCATGGTTTTACCCTCATCGTCCCACCAGACCTCGATTCTGGTGAGGAAGTTTTTACTTACGTAACTCCAACAGACGTTATTTACCTTTCTGATCTCTGCCGGCCTTTTTCCAAACATGTCGGCAAATATGTCGGCAAGCCTCTGCGCCTCCGTGACGGCGGCGTACATGGACTTTGTATACGGCGCCGCGATGTGATCGCCTAAGCCAAAGACGTCGTCAAATTTCTTACTTCTAAACTTCGAGACGTCTACCTCCATAAAGGTGGCCCCCAGGCCGGCATTTCTCACAAAAGCCGGTGCTAGATTTCTCGGCAGTATTGAAATTAGGTCGAAACTAAACTTCTCGCCCTTGTCTGTCTCCACAACTTTCGCCGCGGGGTCTACCCTAACTACTTTCTGCCCTGAGATGTATTCAACGCCTTGTTTGTCTATCCATTCTCTAAATATCTTAGCCTTTGGCGGCGGCTGTGGGTTGGCGTTGGCGTCAATTAACGTCACCTTTACCCCCTTGGCCTTAACGGCCTCAGCTGTCAACAGAGTTACCTCATATGGGGCGGGGGGACATTTATAGGGCGCGGAAGGCACGGCGAAGACTACCTTGCCGCCTGTGGGGAGAGCTAGCGCCTTTTCTCTTAGGGCAAGCGCGGTGGAGGGATACCAGGCGTGGTAGTTCGGTACTTTGTCTAAATTCTCGACTTCCCACCAGGCTAGATCTATACCCGGGGAGAGCACCAGGTAGTCATAACTGATTTTACCCACTTCTGTATACACCACCCTGTTTTGAGGATCTAGAGAGGTGACTGTGCCATATACCACCCTAACGGCGTCTTTCACAGCCAGGTTGTCTATAGACACAGTTACCTTCTCCATGGGGACCTCCCCGGCGACGAAGTCTGTATGCGAGGGGCCTGAGACCCAGTAGTTATGTCTGTCTACTATTGTGATTACAAAGGGCTTCTCGCCTGGGAAGTGGTGTAGTAACTCTCTTGTAAACGCGGCGCCGCCGGGGCCGCCTCCTACCACCACTATGTGTTTTTTGCCAGGTACGCGCCAGGTTAGGTCGTTATTTACCGCCGTGACGCGTGTGGGCGCCACAGTCTGTGTGACAGTCTGGGTGACTGTAGTCTGTTGTGTCACAGTTGTCGTCTGTGTTGTCGTCTCTGTGATGGTCTCCCTTCTTGGAAAGGCCGACGAGCCGATGGCGGCGCCTACCACAAGGCCCACAATACCTGCAGCAGCTGCCTTCAAGAAGTCGCGCCTACCCTCTCTCCTCTCGCTTCCAGCCATACGCAACTGTATACATCTATTAAAAAATGTTATTATCTAGCAATCTGAGAATAGTTTTTTGGGAAAATATCTGCAACTCTAGCTCTTTGCCCAAAGACTCGGCCGGCATGGTGCCGCGCGTCTTGGTGTTGGCTCTGGCGTCAGCCATATTTATTAACTCTTATCGAGATTTCTTCATGAAAGTTGCAATTGCGGCAACTCCAGAGGGGGCCATATTTCCGGGACATTTTGCCCACTCGCCTGTGTTTAAAATCTATGAATACAGCAATGGAGAGATGAGGCTGTTAGAAGTGAGGGAAAACCCCCTCGGCTCTGTGCCGGACCGCGACTATGGACCCCACCATGAACACCACCACGGCCGCCACGGGGGGCTTCCCAAATATAAGTGGCTTAGAGAAAACCTCCTGCCGGATGTGGAGGTGGTGATTGCAGGTGGGGCGTGTCAGACGAGCCACATGTATTTCACCTCTGAGGGGGTAAAGATGTTGTATGTAGAGCCTGTGGAACTCGACATGTTGATACAATACATTTCTGAAAACCCCAAGGAGTTTGAAGAGGCTATCGGCGGGTAAACTCCATGCAGAGAAAAATTTAAAATCCCCCAAAAACAATTACCTAGAAACCCCAGAATCTCAAAAAGAGGATTGAAAGGCATGTTTGTTGAAAAACTCCATTATGTCTCTCACGAGAGTTATATGAGGTATAAAAAGAATATAGAGTTCGAAAGGCCTAGACGCCGCCACGGCGCCGCGTCGTTTCTTGTAAAGTTTTTATATCTGTCTGTAGAGAGGGGTGTGATTGAGCTTGTGGCTTTGGCTCTCCTATTTATCGGAGTTGTGTTATTAATGCTGTCTCTCCTCTTCTCCACACGAGGGGGGAGGGCAGAGTCTGAGGCCGGTGGCGTCCTTATAATTGGGCCAGTTCCCATAGTGTTTGGAACTAGCCAACGGATCGCCCTGGCAGTCATGACGCTCGCCGTGTTGTTGACGGCGCTGGCGCTACTGCTTTTTTTAATTAACGTGAGGTAATTATTCGCGAGGCTGCCGACGTCTCCAAAGTAGCCACTGGAGTATTGTAACTACGAACAGCAGGGCCGCCGCCACGGCTAGAGTCCATGACAGAAACGCCGTCGTGCCGACGCCGAAGCATATCGGTATGAAGAATATCACTACACACCCCACTGTGGCTGTCTCTATTATTTTCGTGTGTGTGAGAAGTGGCATCACGACGAGAAGTCCAGTTCCGGCAAATATCAACAGAAGTCCTGTAAAAAACAGCCACCTCACGGCGGATACCACCCAGAAGTTTAAATACTTTCCATAAGAAATTTAATAAGATATATAACTACAGAACCCCGTTTTTCCATGGATAGGGCGTTAATCTATTTGGCGCTTGTGGCGTATTTTTACGACGGCTCTGTCAGAGAGGTGTTAAGAGAGGAGGTGGGTGTCGACATGTCTAATTGTGACTTGTCGGCGCTGAGAGCTTCTCTCCTGCGTAAAGATTATGACGGCGTCACCCGCTCGTTACTGCCTAGAGTGCTTACAGAGTTTTATGAGAATTGTGGCTACACGCCAGCTGGAGAGCCTGACAGCTTGGTGACAATGCTCGCCTTTATGGCACAACTGGCTGTTAGACCCGACACTCTCAAGATTCAACACAGGTTTCTCAACGTGCATCTAATTCCCACAGTTAGATTTGCCGTAGAGATATGTCCAGGTCTTAAACCCCTGTTGGAAATACTTGAAGAAGACCTAGAGGTTGTTAGGGGCCAGCTATGAGCCAGGAGAAGACCACTATTACGGTAGAGCGGGAGGCTGCCCACCTTTTGGGCAGACTGGCGAGAGAGAGGGGGGTCTCAATTACAAAAGTCGCCAGCGACGCCATACGTCTGGCGGTAGAGGCCTTAGAGAGGGGGGTAACAATTGACGAGCTGAGAGGCATGTGGAAAGTACAAGAGGCGGTCAAGACTTTTGACGACGTCTTTATGCCCGTCGCCCTTTTGACAAAGATATTGGAGGGCATTTCTCGCGAGAGGCTACTTGTAGAGTTTTATGAATACGGCAAAGAGCTGGGCGTAGCTCTGTCTCAAGAGCTCTCTATTAGAGACCTGTTTAAAAACCACGTTGTCCTCTCTGTAATACTGCCCGCCCGTATGGTCAGGTGTGAGATGCAGGGTGAGGTATGTATATCTGTCGTCCTCCCGCCACGTAGCGGGCTGGCGGAATTCGTGGCGGCAACGATTAGAGGTATTCTCGATGGCTATAATGTTACACATAAGGTTGAAACAAAAAGTAATATTATTAGAATCCATATAGAAAAGTTGTCATAATATAATTTTTACACATTATTAAACAATATTTGAAGTAATTAGAGAGAATAATTAGATTTTTTTAGAGAAAGAAATATTAGTAAAAACATGTCTCTCCAAGTAACGCGGCGTGAGGTTGTGAAATCTGCGGCGTTGGCGGCTGTCGCAGTGGCCTCCCCGGCTTTAGCCAAGGGCGGCAGGAGGTGGGCCATGTATATCGACGTGAGTAAGTGCTACGGCTGTTATGCCTGTGTGACGGCATGTGCGGCAGAGAACAACGTCCCCATTGGCGTCTTTAGGACGTGGGTAGAGAGACACGAGTTGGGAGGCGGCGCCGTTGTTTTTGTGCCTAAGCAGTGTAACCATTGTGAAAACCCCTCTTGTGTCAAGGCGTGTCCCACTGGCGCTACCTACAAAACTGAAGACGGGCTTGTGCTTGTAGAGCCAAACTTGTGTATTGGCTGCGGCGCCTGTATACAAGCATGTCCCTATGGAGCTAGGTTCTTCAACCCAATAACTGGCGTTGCGGATAAGTGCACTTTCTGTAGTCATAGAATCTATACTGGCAAACTGCCGGCGTGTGTTGAAATATGTCCCACTGGCGCGAGAGTATTTGGCGACCTTAACGACCCCCATTCTGAGATATCTAGAATTCTAGCTAAGACGCCGACACAGAGGCCTAAAGTGGAGACAGGCAATGAGCCAATGTTCTACTACAGAGATCTCCCACAGGTGGCGAACGCATGAGCTACCCAACTTATCCATACGGTTATTGGCATCCAAATAACTTCGCCGAGCCGGTGTTATGGACGCCGTTGCCGTTTGTCTATGTGCTCATAGTCTCTGGCCCCGCCTTGTTGTTCACAGTATATCTATCTTACCTAACTGGAAGACTTAGAGAGCTGCTGTCCCTTAGGCTGGTGGTAGGTCTCGCGATGTTTTTAGTTATCCTCTTAGGCCCTCTTGCCGACTCAAAAGCGCCTGATAACACATGGAGAGCTGTAGTGGGGCCACGGCTTCTGCCCAGCGATGCCACTCCTGGGTTTTCGCTTATGGCTATTCAAGGTATTTTCTTCTGGATACTTGGAGCAGCTATATCCATATTATTTACGTTGTTATATTTCTCATATCCAATGTACGTCAAGTACATACAGACAAAGAATCCCATCTATAGGATTTTCTCGCTCGGCATATCTAGCGAGGGGAGATATCGCGCTTTAGAAAAGGTGCTTAAGTTCTTAGCTATTCTCGGCGTTTTGATAATGTTGTCGTGGCTTGCCTACCCCGCCACACTCTTTATGCAGATGTCTAACTTCATATGGCAAAACACCATGACACTCCCATTAATGTTTGTAATTGAGAAATTTGTGGCAGATACAGCTGTGGTGATTTTAATAGCCCTACTCGTGGGATATTTATTACGTAGAAAAGAAGAGTTAAAGCCGTTATTGGCCATAGTCGCCATAGCTTCTGCCGCAACGATTGTGACCTTGTTTATACAAATAGGCATCTGGCATCTGAGATTTGAGGGGTCTCCATACTACATGGCCTTTACCCACCTCTATGGATTTCTTGGAGTAGTCATCGCTCTGTATTTTATAACTCTCGTCACTTCAATCGCCTCTTTCCGCATATCGTCTCTCTCCGTAATAGCGGCGTTGACAGGGCTTCTGGCATATTTCCTAAATAAGTGGACTTTTATGATTAAGGCTCAGGAGGTGGCAATAACGGGACTCGGCGTTATGGAGGTGGCACTTCCACTAAAAGTATACCTAGAAATCATCAGCGTCTTCGCCCTCGGGCTATTCCTAACGATGTTATTCATCTCGTTATTCCCAATAGACTTCGAGCCTAAGAGGGGGGAGAGGGTATGACGAAAACCACCAGGAGGGCTTATATAAGAGGCGGCATAGCTCTAGCGTCGTTAGCAGTATTCCTAGCCGGCTACTGGGATATTATAGACAAAATAGTGAGACCCAAGAGAGAATTTTACGGCCCGGACCCACAGTTTGAAAACGTTAGGTATGTACACTCCAGTTGTCTAGGTTGTAACGTTAGGTGTGGCATAAGGGCACGTGTGGTGAAATACGGCGAGGTGGAGGTAGTAGAGAGAATTGAGGGCAACCCGTATCATCCCTACAACAGAGCGGTGTCTTTTGAAAAACAAACTGAGAGATATGCCCCACTGCCTTACAACACGCCGGTTAGAGAGGCAGTAGAGAAATGGGGTAGCACGTTATGCGCCAGAGGTAACGACGGCATACACTACCTCTATGACCCGTATAGAGTGGTCAAGCCGCTCAGGAGGGCGGGGCCGAGAGGAAGCGGCAAGTGGAAGACAGTCACCTGGGAGGAGCTCATCAAATGTGTGGTAGATGGCTGCGTGATTCCAGAGACTGGCGAAAGGCTGCCCGGCCTTAAGGAGTTCTTTATCTACGGCAAGCTTAGAGACGCCGGGTTTGAAGACCCCAACGCAGTGTTGTCAGCTATGAAAAAAGACGTAGATGCCATAATGACTGTGGCTAAAGACCCGGCGAAGACCTACGACGATCTCGTCAAGGCGGTAGAGGAGTTTAAAGCCAAGTGGGGCAAGACGCTTGGCGAGAAAGGACTTAAGCTAGAAGATATACTCATAGACCCAAATAGGCCAGATCTGGGCACCAGGGCCAATATGGTCATATGGCTTAGAGGTAGAGGTCAAGATAACGCAGACGTTTTCTACCGGAGGTGGACATTTGCCCTCGGCAGCGTGAACTGGTTAAGACATACATCTTCATGTCAGTTGGGCTTTTATACTGGTAATTACCTCTGGTCTGGTTATTACGACATAAATCCAGACCCATCTGCCAAAGTTATAATTGCGGCAGGTGTTGAGATGGGTAGAGTACATCCAGGCGCCACCGGGCAGGGGGTGATAATTGAAAGAGCCGTAGAGGGGGGGACTAAGATCTATTGGGTTAACCCACATGCCCCGAGGACTAGAGCTAGGGGGAATATCGTATGGGTGCCGGTAAAGCCCGGAGAGGATGCCGCCCTAGCCTTCGCCGTAATTAGGTGGATACTTGAAAACAAGAGGTATAACGAGGCCTTCCTCTCTGCTCCAAACCCGGCGGCGGCTAAGAAGTTGGGTTATCCCTACCATAGTAACGCCACCTGGCTTGTGGTCCTTGAAGAGGGGCACCCCAAATTTGGCGAGTTTTTAAAAGCTAAAGACGTGGGGCTAGAGGCGACTGATAAATACGTGGTGTGGACTGGAGAGAGGCTAGCCACGTTTGACTCTGTAGATACGGCAGCTCTCATGTATGAAGGCAAAGTGACGTTAGCCACTGGGGAGGCTGTAACTGTAAAGACGGCCTTCAAGATCCTATATGACGAGGCGTTTAGCCGCAGTTTTGAAGACTGGCTCGCAGTTGTTAGCCCGTATGAACGCGGCACGCCGGAGTTTGCCGAATATGTCAAAACTGTGGAGACTATGGCGAGAGATTTCGCAGACGCTGCCCCCATGGCCGCCACATATATCCACAGAGGCACCGGAATGCACCCCAACGGCGAGTATATAGTGTGGGCATATAGGATATTAGACACCCTAATCGGTAATTTCCACAGGAGGGGCGGCCTGTTGGGGAGGCCATCTACCACAAGTTATAACTCATATCTCTACGACCTCAGAGACTCCGGATTTGGAGAGCCGGTGAGGTGGGGGCCGTTTATCGATAGACATAAATATAGTTATGAGGACACGTTGGAATACTGGCTGAAAGTTAAGAAGGCCATAAAAGAGGGTAAGACGGGAGGGGAGGCTATTAAGGCTGCCTTCCCCACGAAGAGGCCTTGGTACCCACTTACGCCAGAGGAGATATACACCGAGCTTTTTGCAGGTATTGCCGAACAGTATCCATATCCAGCTGGCGTCTTGATTATGTACTACGCAAACCCGGTGTTATCTACAAACTACGGCCTCAAGTTTGTGGAGGTGCTTAAAGATACCGCCAAGTTGCCGTTGTTTATAGGTATAACCACCACAATAGATGAGACTTCACTATATGCGGACTTCATTGTGCCAGACACCACATATCTAGAGACCGGAACTAGTGGAGTTCAGTTTCTCTACGCAGGCGGTCTCGGATATGTTAGAGCTGAAAGCTGGCGTTCTCCAGTAGTAATGCCGTTAACACAACAGATCGGCACGTGCCCCAACGGCCATCCGAGGTATGCCTCCATGTGGGAATTTCTCATAGATGTGGCCAAGGCGTTAAAGATGCCCGGTTATGGAGATAAGGCGTTCCCCGGCGTCAAGGGTAGGAAATATGAAGGCCAGTGGTTCTCCATGCATTGCTTCTGGGAGTACATAATGAGGGTATATGCCAACGCCGCCGCTCACGCCAAAGACCTTAAGTTAATACCTGAGGCAGTACCCCCTGAGGAAGTGGAGTTTGTAGAAAGGAACTACCCCATAGCCCAATTTAAGGACGTAATTCCGCCAGATGAGTGGGTCTATGCGGCATATGGCCTCGCCAGAGGCGGGGTCTTTACTAGATATGAGGATTCCTTCGACGAAGGGGGGTGGTCAAAACGGTCGGTGCCTGGAGACAAGATATTGAAGTTGTGGAATGACAAGCTGGCTAAGACGCGTAATAGCGTCACTGGCGAGATGTTCTACGGCGGGCCTAAATACTTCCCGTCTGCGACATATGCCCCGGCGGCGCCTACACTCCAGAAGGCGGACAGATGGCTTTCCGGAACTCCGTTAAGACATATATACAGCGAGAAGGAGTGGCCGCTCACGTTGGTATTTAGCAGCGGGCCGCTATTTACAAAACACAGGAGTCAATTTTACTACTGGACTAAACAGATAATGCCGGAGAACTTTGTGGTGTTAAATCCGAGAGATGCCGCCAGAGCCGGCGTGGAGACTGGCGACGTGGTGAGACTTGAGACGCCGTGGGGTCACATAGAGGCGCCGGCAGTAGTGTCGACAGCTGTGGCGCCAGGGGTGGCCTACGTGCCTTACGGCATGGGGAGGTGGGCAGATACAGTAGTGACGAGACCTAAATACTTCCAGGCGGGGGACTTTAAGAAATTTGCAGAAGAGCTCCCAGAGCGGGCAGAGATTCCAGAAGACGCAGTAAACCCCGTGAGACAACTGCCACAGTTAGTGAAAAAGTTGCTATTCACCAAGAGCCCAGCAGACTATTACGAGAAAAGCCTAGTGCCAGACAGATGGCGGTTTAACGGCATTTCGCCCAACGCCATAGGGTCGGCAGACCTCTCGCTGAAGAGCTGGCCTCTCTTAAGCTGGATCGGCGGGGGGCAGGCATATTTCGACACGCCAGCCCGGGTGGTTAAGACAGGTAGAAAACACGTATTTGAAGTACCCAACATAGTCTGGTAAACCCCCTTTTTTCTTTTTAAAAGTTTTTTACAAAAAAGTTGAATCTAATTAAAAAGTCTATAACTGTCTAGACGCAGCCTGTGGGTTTTGGCGCTCCGGCTACCTTACAGGCGCCGTGTGCTGGGCCAGAGGGGAAGAGCTGATATATCTTTTCTAGCGAAAAGCCCGTCTCTCTGATTAGCATCTTTATTGGGGGGCAGGAGCCGTAGGTCTCCCAGTACTCTCTCAGGTATCTCACTACCTTCCAGTGTTCTTCTGTCATCTGTTGGATTCCCTCTAGCTCTCTGGCTATCCACTCTGCCACCTTTTCGTCCCAGTCTTCTGTATTTTGTAGAAAACAGTCCTCATCTAGGGTTACCTTCTTTCCGTCTACCTGATATTCGCCGGGACATTTAACTGGCATATGCCCACACTATTGGGCTAATTAAAATCTTATTTCACCATCGGCGTGCATAAACTTTATTAATTTTGCCTAAAGCGGCAGTTATGGCAGATAGGGTGGCGTTTTTAGCCACGATGCCGCCTGCAGACACTCCGAGGATATCTACAATGCTGGGCTATGCGCTTGCAGCAACATCTATGGGCATGGAGGTGTTAATCTTCTGGACTCTAGACGGCGCCCATGCGGTAAAGAAAAAAGTCTTCGAGAAGCTAGACCCCCAGATCAGGGAGAGGTTTAAACAATGTCTAGAGATGGGCTGCAAGATGTGGCTCTGCTCCTCCGCCGCCGCCACTTTTAACATAAAGGAAGACGAGGTGGTAGAGGGAGTTGAGGTAAAGGGTATCGCCAGTTTTTACGAGTTTGCAAGTGAGGCAAAAGTGATGTTGACCTGGTAGCTACACTACCTCCACTGCGTCTAGAACTCTAAATTTTTCATCTAGATGCTGGAGGTACTCCTCCACATGGTTTTTTAATATCGCATAGGCGGCCTTCCCCCAGTTTAGAAAAGCCTTATCTCGCGTTATGTTTATCTTCACTGTGACGAATCCTCGCGCCACCCCGCCGCCGCATTGGATTGGGTAGATAGAAAAGGCGTATTTTGTGGCCATGCCTGGCCACGGCACGTCCTCTGCCTCGGAGATGGCCGTGGTGGCTGACTCCACTGCCTCACAGCTCTCTATTTCTATAGCCACCCGTTTCCTCAAGTCGAGAAAGCCCAACATGAGGACGTCGCCGTCTTCTTCAACTGCCATTAAGAGCTGTAGGTCTTTTATATAGCTGAGGGGGGGACTGCCAGAAGACAACAGGTGTGGGATCTGGGCGGAAAAAATTGGGTTTTGCCTGGCGGCCCAGTGGAGAAATTCTTCAAAACTCACACCGCGTCTCTCAGCCTTTTGTACACCTCGCCCATTCCTCTAAAGTGTAGGAACGTCCTGGCGAAGTCCGGCACCTGTTGGTAATACGTCATAACGTCCTTCAGGCCCACTAACTCCACGAATTTAGACCACCCCACCCTGTCTATAAAGTCCGCAAGCCTCTCGCCTGGATTTGCGTGTTGTCTCCAGACCTCTACCACATGTTTGACCACAGCCACGACCTCCTCGTACCGCGGCGGGATAGCCGGCAGCCACGGCACAAGCACTCTCGCCAATCTGGCGCCGCCGCCGGTATTAGACATCTTGCCGCCCACAAGTATTGCGACGCCCACATCTTCTGGGTCGTAGTCAAAGGCGTCGCAGTTCTCCTTACAGCGGGCGCAGTTAATACATTTCTCCGGTATTAACGTCAGTTTTACCTTCTCTCCCTCTCTCCTGAGCGTCAAGGCGCCGGTGGGACATACCTGCACTAGGAATATCTGCGCCTCTTTTACTTTCGCCAAGGCCTTAGGCGGCGGTAGACACATGCCGATTACCTCTTCTCTTATTTTAGGCGCCGCGCCCCACTGGCCCACAATAGCTATATCTATGGCGGTGCCGCCTGCACACATCGCCGGACAGCCGGAGACAAATAATCTCAATTTAGCCGGCAGCCCGCCTTCTTTGAAATAAGGAGCTAGGGCGTCTCCTATGGCCTTAGATATAGAGGGGGCGTCTACTACCGCCGTGGTGCATGTGAGGTACGCTGTGCAGGAGTTTATGCCCCAAAGGGAGTTCTTCCAGCCCCCCACCGGGAACCCCATTCTCTCTGCCTCCTCTTTTATCTTTAACGCCTTGTCTAAACTGTCGGTTAAGATCTCCAAGTTGCCAGCCATGGTGACCCGCATCGCCCCAATGCCCAGCTTGTCTGCAAGATCTGCAAGCTGTTCTAACGTGTCTGCACTCAGGCGGGCGTTTGGCGGCATGGCTATCTTAACGGCGAATACCCTGTCGCCAGTTTCAGAAATGTGCTCAATTATGCCATAGCCGTGAAACTTGCGGTCAACCCACCTGCCGTAGTTCTTAAGTACCTTCTCGGGCAGGAACTTCTCTAGGTCAACTGGAAATACCTTTTGTAACCTGGCGGCTTTTGGCGACGTCATGGCCTCCCCTTAAGCTGGTTTGCAAACATTAGGTATTTTTCTCTCACCTCTTTGGGCAACACCGCAAAGGGCACGTCGTCTGGCGTCTTGCCGGGAGATGACGGCATTCCCTCAAGCTTTATGCCAGCCTTTTCGATATATTTATCTAAACCTATGTGCATAATATAGTCGCCAATTCTGTATTTAGGCTGTGCCTCTGCCTCCCAAGGCCCGATGACCTTAAAGGTGAGGTCAATGGCGTCTTGTATCTGGTCTGGATTAAGGAAGCCAATAAACCAGCCCAGCTTGGGGCCAAACCTGCCCTTAGACCCGCCGCCTACCACTACGGCTATCTTTCTGTTTTTGCCCGGCTTTATCGCTGGGTATGCGGCTCTTATACAGTGCATAGATTTCTTACAGCGGCTTCCGTCTATGTGTAGTTCTTTTTTTTCTTTATCCCAAGTGATGGCGCCGCTGGGACAACTGGCAGCCAGCCTTTCGGGATCGATCTCCCCAGCCTCCACCTTCCTTCTAAACAGCTCCTGATCCACATCCGGCGCGCCCACCCATACGCCAATAAAGCCTATATCTCCCCTATTGGCTCTAGCGCAGTCCAGGGGGCAGCCAGACATCTTTATCTTAAACTTGTATGGATAGCTCGGCGTGACTATGTTGTCATTTACCCTCTTGTCTTTATGAAACTCGGCATACCACTTGAGGGTGTCGTATAGCGCGTACTCACAGAGGGCGGGGCCCACACATGCGTTTAACGCCCTGATGGCGTCGCCGCTGCCCCCCACGTCTGTGCCAATTGAACGTAGCGCATCTACCATCTCCTCTGCCTTCTCCGGCGTGAGGTTTAGGACAAGCGCCCCGGTCTGTCCCACCAGCTCGATCAGCCCTACCCCCAGCTCCTTGGAGATCTTAATTATCTGTCTCGCGAAGTCTGTCTTAAGGAACTTGCCGGGAGTGTGGAATATCCTGAAGTGTACCTCCCCTCCGCCGCCAGGCACCCAGTCTCTCGCCCATCTAGACAAAACGCCGGTGTTTAGATACTCCACCTTCACCGCGGCGGGGCCCCACGGCGACTTTCTTGCCACAAGCCCCACGCCATATACCCGGTAGGGGTACTGCGTCTTCTTTAACTCAGTGACGTGGCTAGGCCACGGGCCGAATTCATAATTTTTTAATATTTCTTCCGCCTTTTTGACCAACTCTTCGGGTGGTGGCAAGTTTTTTGGAGCAGACATAGAGGTGTGTGAAATGCCTACATATAAACAATATTAACATAAAACATGTAATATGTTGAAAAATGTCTAGTTATATGTATATATGTAAAAACATGGAACTAGATGGGTAGGTGAAAAAGGCCGGTTAGTACCCCGGCTTAATTTCTTTACCCGTCTTGTTTAGTGGGTGGAGTGTGGTGGGTGGCAGCCTTGTGTTGGGGCCCGCAAAGTCCTTGTCGGCATATTCGTAAATCCGCCAGAATATTCTGTATATTATGTGGTCTGCCTTAGTCCAGAAAAACAGCAGGAAGAACATCGCCACTGGAATTGCGTGGAAGTGTATTGAAAATATGAGAAACGCGTCTGTGGCGGGGCCCGGCGCATAGGCCCACGCCAATATGGCGGCTTGGAGGACAAACCCGGAGACTCCCAACAATAATACCATTATGGGTAGATAGTCAGCCCCGATGAGGTCCCAGACGCCCCTGTAGTTCACCTCCTTGTACCTGACGGAAAGCCATATTAACGCGCCTACTATCATAAACACGCCGCCTAACATCCCAAATATGCGGGCTGGGTGTGTGACGTCGAGAATTATCACGTCTTTTGGGAATGTAAAGAGAGCCACCGTGGTGGAAATTGCGGCGAGGACGAAGCCCCACACCATCAACAGTTTGGCTACCCTCTTGTTTGCCCTAGTTCTAACTACCTCGGCTTGAGATCTGCCAAATTCGCATTTCAGTATGCCCATAGCCAGCACGTCGACAAATAACACCTTGAAGAAAAGAGGTATCGCCTTGCCGCCAATACTTGGCTTCTCTTTTATTAACTTCCTCTCCCACTCTGGGTATGTAATTAGTGCCTGCATCTGCGGATAGCGAAGTATGTTAAACTGTCTTACACCTTTATACCAAAGGGCGAATATAATCCAAATAACTGTCGCTATTGCGAGCACGTCTATAGTCAGCCAGGAGACAGGGCTCTCCACGCCGCTATAGACGCCGAGAACAGTCTCATAAGTTGATACTCTTCCCGCCATGTGGCCACTGATGTGAAGTCTTAAAAATAATATTCTCAGAAGTAGTTAATAAAGGTTTTTAATATGGCAATACGCAGTAAATATGCCGACATTTGTATACTCGTCCCTATGTAAAGGCTGCGGCAAATGTGTAGATATATGCCCTGCCGACAATATGCACTACAACCCGAAGGTAAGGAAGGCATATAACGCAGACCCGGTCTCCTGCGCCGAGTGTCTAAATTGTGTAAAATACTGTCCAGAACATGCCGTAGATGTGAGGAGCTATAGCGACTTCGTGCCGCTGGGGGCAAGAGTGGGCGTCATTAGAGACACCAAAAAGAATATGATATACTGGCGCATTGTATTCCGCGACGGCACTGTCCACGACTTCGCCTCCCCCATTAGGACGACGCCGTGGGGCTCCGCCAGAAGCGCTAAGGACATCCCGCCGCGGACAGATCTCGACTCCGAGCTGCTCGCATTGGAAGACAGCCCGGAGTATTTGGGGTTCCCAGAACTGCCGCGGCCAAAACAGCTGGTTAGAATTGTGGGCTCTCCCCTAAAGGCAAAACCCGCTGGAGGTAGGTAATATGTCGCTCCCCAACCCGCCCACAAAGATCGTTGAGACCGACATATTGATTGTCGGCGGCGGGATGGCTGGCTGTGGCGCCGCGTTTGAAGCCAAGTACTGGTGTGGCGGCAAGTGTAAAGTAACTGTAGTAGATAAAGGCAATACGGAGAAATCTGGCGCAGTTGGGATGGGCCTCTCGGCATGTAACCTCGGCGTATTTACCACAGACCCCGACGACCCCAAGCCAGAAGATTTTGTCTATTACGTGAGGAATGATTTTCTTGGTATTGTCAGAGAGGACTTAGTTTACGACATCGCTAGACACATGACCTCTACCATCAAGCTTTTCGACGAGTGGGGCCTCCCCATATGGCGTGACCCCAAGACGGGCAAGTACCTGAGGACTGGCCGTTGGCAGCATCCCATCCACGGCGAGTCTTATAAGGCCATAATTGCGGAGGGGGGCTGCTACAAGTCTGCCGACGAGGTGTATGAAAGAGTTGTGGTGACACACCCGCTTCTTGACGAGAGGGTGCCCAACAGAATTGCGGGCGTTGTTGGCTTTAATGTAAGAGATGGCACTTTCTACGTCTTTAAGGCCAAGGCCGTCATCGTCGCCGCCGGCGGCACGTCGCTTTTATACAGGCCGCGGAGCGTCGGCGAGGGTATGGGTCGCACCTGGTACCCCACCTGGGCGTCTGGCAGCGCTCTCGCGGTGCCCATACTGGCCGGCGCCGAGACCACAAGCCTCGAGTTCCGTCTCATTGTGGTTAGGTTTAAAGACGCCTACGGCCCAGTGGGGTTCCCCTACCTGTTGTTAAAAATGAGGTCTACAGACGTCAAGGGGAGGCAGTGGGAGCCACTGCCAGAGGAGGCTAAGGCCGAGTTGGCCAAAATATTCTTTGACTACGCCTGGGCTAAGCCAACCCCCACCCCCATTAGGACTTGGGTCACTGTGACTAACCTAAAGGAGGGCCGCGGGCCTGACATAATGCAGACCCACGAGCGCCTGCCTGACCACGAGTCGCTTCACGTGCTTTTTGAGGACTATCTAGACATGACTCCAACGCAGGCCTTCTACTGGGCTGGTAATAACATCCATCCGGAGAAGACCCCCTCTGAGCTGATGCCCACCGAGCCCTATATCCAAGCTAGCCACGCCTCTCCTGGCGCCATGTGGGCCTCCGGGCCTGCCGACATAGCTCCGCCGGAGTACCGCTGGGGTCCCAACCGCATGTTGACTGTAGAAGGCCTTTTTGGCGCTGGGGACACGGTGGGGGGCAGTGGGCACAAGTTCTCCTCGGGCAGTTTTACCGAGGGCCGTATTGCCGGCAAGTCTGCGGCAAGGTACGTGTTGACGCAGGCTAGGGACTACACGCCTACCGTCAGTCCTGACACCATAGAGCGGTATAAGGAGGTTGTCTACAGGCCGCTGGAGTGGTACCATGTGAACAGACCTCTCACCACGACGCCTGAGACACATAACACCAACTGGTTTGAGATACATCCCAACTACCTGAATTGGCACCAGCTACTTCTCAGGCTTCAGAAGGTTATGGACGAGTATGTGGCCGGCTGGGGTAGCTTCTATGTTACAAACACCTATCTCCTGAATAGAGCTGTAGAGTTGTTGAAAATGCTTGAAGAGGACTTCCGCTTCGCCGCCGCCGCCAGCTACCACGAGTTGTTACGCGTCTGGGAGGTATACCACCGCCTCGTTGTGGGCCAGGGCGTTGTGATGTCTATGTTGTACAGAAAGGAGAGCCGTGGCTATTACCTCAACGCCGACTATCCATATATCGACGAGGAGAACTGGCACGTCTTTGTCAACGCCAGGCGGGATCCCAAGACGGGGGAGTGGAGTGTAAGGACTGTGCCAGTTATTCACATACTTCCATAAAAATGATAGAGCTTTTTTACCTCCCCCTCCTCTTCTTAGTTACAATGGGGATTGCCACTGTGGCCGTCATGGCTGGCGTTGGCGGCGGAGTTCTCTTCACGCCCTTAATGCTGGCATTTACGACACTTGATGTAAACTTCGTGCGGTCTGCCGGCTTGGCGCTCGCCATGACAGACTCCGTGGTGGGCGGCAGGCGGTATCTTAAAGCTGGGGCGACTAGGCTTAATATTGTCTTATTTGGCAGCGTGGCGTTAGCTATAGGCTCTTCCATTGGCGCAATAGTTGGCATTGGGGTTGTCAAGTGGTTTGGAATAACGGGGGAGGCAATCATAAGGATCGCTCTAGGCGCTTTGATAATGTTCATAATTTACGTAATGTGGAGATTTGGGGGACGTCGGGAAAAAGAGGTTGAAAGCACTGGGAGCGAGTGGGGACGTAAATTGGGCCTATATGGCGTTTTTTACGACCCTGCGATAAAAAAAGAGATTAAGTACCACGCGAGAAATGTGGGGTATGGGTTCTTGTGTTTCTTTGGAGTTGGCATGATTAGCGGAATGTTTGGAGTTGGGGGCGGGTGGGCCATAGTCCCCACGTTGTTTCTAGTGATGGGCCTGCCGCTTAAAGTTTCTGTGGGCTCTTCCGTGGCTTCTTTTGTAGTGGGCGACATGCCTGGATTTTGGATTTATGTAAATGAGGGTGTAGTAGCGCCTACTCTCCTAGCCGCCGTTATGGCCGGCCCGCTTATTGGAGCGACAATTGGGTCTAAGCTAGCGCTTAGAGTAAAGACGCGAGTTATCAGATATGCGGTGCTCACAGTGATGGCTATTGCAAGTATAAATCTCATAATCAGGGGGTTAATCCAGCTGGGAGTTATATGACTCTAGAACACAAATATGCAGATACAGTCTATGTCATAGCTCTGTTGGGGATAATGGTAATAATTATGTCTACAGCGTTTGAAGCCATTACGAACTCCGCAGCTTTTATGGAAAAAGTGGGGGGGATATTTGGGGGTAAGGTGAAAGAAGATCCATCTATCGGACGTATTGGAGTCTACATATTTGCCACAGCGCCTCTTGTTGGTTTATTATATATAATCTTGTGGTCTCTCTCAAAACGTTATATAATTTTAACATTAAAAGCCGTTATTATATTTATAGTGATAATACTTGCAATAGCTGGACTTGTGAAGGTACATATTTAGTATTTCCAATTTACGTTAATAAAGTTAATATATTAAGATACCTTTTTCATCATGTCTCTAGAGCCACATGGCGGTAGGCTTGTCTACAATGTGGTAGAGGATAGAGACAAGGCTGTAGCTATGTATACAGGCTTAACTACGCTAGAGATAGAGCCTACATATGGTCCTGACGGCGCGCCGATTAGAAACCCCTATAGGGAGATTATGACTATTACATACGGCTTTACCAGCCCTGTGGAGGGCTTTATGGCTAGAAACGAGGTGGAGTCTATCTTAAAGGAGCGCCGGCTGTCAAACGGATGGCTTTTCCCCTTCCCGCTTATTTGCGACGTGGAGGAGGATACTGTGAAAAAACTTGGGGTCAAGGAGGGCGACAAGGTTCTGTTGACTCTTAAGGGGAGGCCTTTCGCCATTCTAGAGGTAGCGGAGATATATAAGTTGGGCGACAGGAAAGAACTGGCAGATGCAGTCTTCGGCACACCTGACAGAAATAACGAAGTGGTAAAGAAGCGGTTTGATGAAAAACACCCAGGCTGGCTCATGTACCGCATGATGCGACCCATGGCGTTGGCCGGAAGGCTGACTTTAGTAAACCCGCCTAGATTTAAGGAGCCTTATAGCCGGTTCTGGATGCCGCCTCACGTCAGCCGGGAGTACATCAAGAAGATGGGGTGGAAGATAGTAGTGGCGCATCAGACCCGTAACGTGCCACATATCGGCCACGAGATGCTTATGAAAAGAGCTATGTTTGTGGCGGGAGGCGAGAGGCCGGCTGACGCCGTCTTTGTAAACGCCATAATTGGCGCAAAGAGGCCTGGCGACTATGTGGACGAGGCCATATTGGAGGGCCACGAGGCGTTAAACAAGGCGGGTTACTTCCACCCCAATAGACATGTGGTAACTATGACTCTGTGGGACATGCGGTATGGAAACCCGCTGGAGAGCATCTTCCACGCCATAATTAGACAAAACCTCGGCGTGACTCACCACATGTTTGGCAGAGACCACGCCGCCACCGGCGACTATTACGACCCCTACTCCACGCAATACCTCTGGACCAGGGGGCTGCCTAGTTACGGCATAAACGCCCCGCCTTACGAGGTGGACAAGGGCGTTAAAGTACGGCCTGTAAACCTCGGCGAGTTTGCCTACTGTCCCAAATGTGGCGAGTACACATATTTAGGCATGTCCTACGGCGACTATAAAGAGCCGCCTCTTTGTAGCCACACGCCAGAGCGTATCTCTGGCTCCTTCCTGCGGGGGGTGATCATAGAGGGCCTCAGGCCGCCTAGGGTGGTGATGCGGCCTGAGGTGTATGAAGTTATCGTCAAGTGGTGGAAGGCATATGGCTATCCCTATGTCACCGATAGGTACCTAAAGATTAAAGAACAGGAGCTAGAGGTAGAGCTATGACCTACAAGATTGGGCTGTTGATAGACGAGAGGCGGTTTGAAGCCATTAGGGACAAGCCTTTCGCCAAGGCGCTAAAGTCCATGTTTGGCGGCGAGATAAAGATGTTAGAAGTAGAGGTGGACGAGGAGACTGCGCGCCGTATATTAGCCCAGTTCCCCTCAGCGAGGGTAGACGCCAGGGGCTTTCTAGAGGACTTGCCCGTGGCCTTCAAGCGGGCTCTGTTTGAGGCTATTGTGGCTACCGGCACTACGGGCAGGGAGGCCTTTGAGAGGGTTTTTGAGAAAATTGCCGAGATCAAAGAGGCAGCCGCCAAGGAGAAGGAGTACGTGCCGCCTCCAGTATTCTAACTTTTTGGTAATAACACTTATTTTTTCCAGTCGGGTGTTCTACATGCTTACATACGATGACGTGTTGGAAAAATTCTGTCTATGTGACGTCAACATGTACCTTAAGGCTAGAGGCGACGTTGTGATATTTCCCGAGAGGTACCGTGGGAAGAAAGTAGAGGAGGCCGTCAAGGGGGTGAGGGGCGTTGTGGTAACTACAGAAAGAGAGGGGCTTCAGCACATATTTGTGTTAAAGACCTCCGCCTATCTAAAAAAGGTCCCAATAACGCTGCCTGTTGTCCGCTAACTTTTTGCATCTAGCTATCACTAACGCCGGCTTTAAATGGTAGTTTTTTAACCCCGCCGGCGTGGTTTTTATACAGCTGCCCCCCTGCGTCACCGCGTGACATAGATATACTTCTGTCTCGCCGCATGCCGCCGCCAGTATTTCTCCCACCTCTCCGAGGCGGCCTCCCATCATGTATATAACTAACGTGTCGGCAGAGATGGATCTCACCGTCTCTAGGTCCACATGTGGGTAAGACAGCAGAGCCAGGTGTCGTAAGGCGGCGCCGTCTGTGAGGTCTATCTTGTAGAGAGCGGCCGCCGCGGCGAAGGCGCTCACGCCTGGCACCACCTCGCAGGGAACTCCAGCCTCCTGCGCCTTTTTGCATATCTGTAGCCCCCGGCCGAAGAGTGTGGGATCGCCGTTTTTTAGGATTACTACCTTCTTGCCGGCTTTCGCCTCGTTTATTAACATCTCCACTACGGCGTCGTGTTGTTGTCTCTTGTGGCCTATTTTAACCACTTTTGCCTTTGGGGCGTAGAGCTTGGCTATCTCTACTGGCACCAAGTCGCCGTGGGCAACCACGTCTGCTTCCGCCAATAGCTCCACCGCTCTGACTGTCAGTAGTTTTGGGTCGCCGGGGCCTGCCCCCACTACGTATATCGACATAGTTTTCGCAACACGCTGTAGGTATAGGGATGGATGTGAGTATATTGTGCGTGCATGTTTTTCTTAACTATGCCGTCCAATCCGCCTCCGACGCCCACGCCTCTCTCTAGCCTTATGGCTAGGGGGGCTTTTTCCCTCATGACTATCTTAGAGTAGTGAAACTCGTGGCCTTTAATCGTCGTGCCTTTAGGCGCGATGGGAGTATCGCCGGTCACTACGCCCCAGACGTAGCCCTTGCCTACAGGCTTGTCTAACAAGATGGTGACGGCGTCTATTGCGCCTACCATTTCGTACTCAGACCTATTTATCACGATAGAGGAGGTGAGGTACATAAGGCCTCCGCATTCTGCATATAGGACTCCCCCCCTTTCTATATAGCTCAGAAGGGACTTCTTAAACGGCTTGTTTTTCTCTAATCTCTCTGCAAAAATTTCTGGAAACCCGCCGCCAATTATCGCCACATCTATGTCGGGAAGTGTGTTATCTCTTAACGCGCTTATGAAGACAGGCCGGCCTAACGAGGCTGCCTCTTCTATCAGCTCGGGGTAGTAGAAGGTAAAGGCGTTGTCCATCACTATGCCTACCCTACAGCTGCCGCCGCCTGTAGCCTCAGGGTCGGGGGATGTCTCTATCTCCCCGGCGGCTTTGGCTATCTCCACCAGGCGGTCTAGGTCTATATGTGGCGTCACGTAGTTTTCCAACACGTGTATAACTGTGTCCACATCTCCCCTCTCCCCCGTGGGGGTTAGGCCTAGGTGTCTATACCTAAAGGCCTCCTCCAGGGCTTTAGACTTGGGCACCGCGCCGAGGACCTCCACCCCCTCCTCCGGGAGGGATTTCACAAGTTTTTCTTTTTGTCTCTCTGTGACGTTAGTTAAAATAACTGCAGGTATCTCCACCTTGGGGTCAAAGAGCTTCATCCCCCTCACAATTGCCCTAAGAGTGCGGTTTGTCCTGTCGCCATTTAGCACCAACACCACGGGGGCTTTGAGCAACTTTGCCAACTGCGCCGTGGAGCCCAGTTCAGATACGCCGTCTAGAGAGTCGTATAGCCCCAGCACCCCCTCCACTATCGCCACGTCGGCGTCTTTTGAGTATTTTACAAACCTCTTCACCACCCCGTCTTCGCCCATTAACACCACATCTAGGTTGCGGCCAGGCCTTCTGGCCGCCGTCTGGTGGTACGAGGGGTCTATATAGTCTGGCCCAGCCTTGAAGGGGGCTACCCTAAGCCCCCTCTTGTATAGGCCGTATAAAATGCCGAGAGTTATTATTGTCTTTCCGGACATTCCTCTAAATGACGAGATCACTAGCCGTGGCGTCACGCCCCTCCCTCAGATATGTTTTTAAATATTGTTACTAGACGTGTTTTAATAAGGCTTATTAAGCACTGTAGGCAGCTCTCTATGGCGCATGAGGTTGTGGAGTTTAAACTAGGTGACACCTCACATATCAAGGCCTTTAGGGCTAAGGAGGACTTAGTTAAAACTCTCCACGCCAGGGTGGGGCTGGAGATGCCTAAAGACCCGCTTCAACACATAAAGAAGAGACTTAGGGAAGAGGTGGGGAGAAACAGGAACCTAAAGATGGCGGTAGATGTCTGCGTACACTGCGGCGTCTGTCTAGACAACTGCCCCACCTACGTGCGTACAAAAGATATCTACAACTCGCCGGTAGGCCGCGCCGAGCTTGTACGATCTGTCTTAAAGGCAGATTCAGCCGGCGGCAAGATCTTTGGCCCGTTGGTGGGAGCAAAAAAGCTAGATGAGACACAGCTAGAGAAGATATATACATATTACTACCAGTGTCTTGAATGTAGGAAATGTGCCTACGCCTGTCCCTTTGGCATAGACCAAGCTGATGTCACCAGGGCGATTAGAGACGTGATGTATGAGGCTGGCGTCGTTTCGAGATATGTGGTCACAGTTATAGACGCAGTGGAGCGGACTGGGACAAATCTAGGCATGAAGCCTCTGGCTATCATAAAGTCCATCACCTTTGCCGCCGGCGAGATAAAAGAGGAGAAAAAGGTAGAGGTGGATTATTACATCTATAGAGACGACCAGGGGAAGATGTACAAGTTTAAGGCAGATAAACAGGTGGGAGAGGTCGCCAGGGAGTCTGGCGACTGGCCGGAAGCCTTGTTGTTACCCCCCTCTGCGGACTTCTTTACAAACTTGGAGACTCTAAAGGGCTATATGCTCTTTCTACATCTAGTAGGCGTCAAGTATGCCTACTCTACAGAGATTGCCGAGGCGGCTAACTTCGGCCTTTTTGTCAGCGAGAGACATATGAAGTACATAGGGCAGAAGGCGGTAAATGCCGCCTTAAAGCTAGGCGTTAAGTATGTAATTGCCGGCGAGTGTGGCCACGGGTGGCGTGCCTTTAAGAACTACACGGGGCCGGAGCTAGAGAGACACGGCGTAAAGACTATGCATATCTTCCACCTGGTGATAGACGCCATCAAGAGGGGGAAGATCAAGCTAGACCCGGGGGCAAATGGCGATATTGTCTACACCTTCCAGGACTCTTGTAACTACGCCAGAGGGGGTGACCTCACGGAAGAGCCCCGTTTCATCATACGCCATGTGGTTAAGAAGTTTGTAGAGTCTCCTAACAACAGGGAGAAGACGTGGTGTTGTGGCGGGGGCGGCGGGCTGTTAACAGAAGAGCTGCTCCCCCTACGGATACAATACGCCAAGAACTGGTATGAAGACGCCGTGAAGGTTAATGCAGATCACGTGGTGAGGGCATGTGCCATATGTAAGGCACAGCTCAGCCACGCGACCCCCCACCTAAATAAAGAATACGGCAGAAACATAACCTACTCAGGTCTCATGGACCTGGTGTATAAAGCCATCGTTATGTGACACAGTTGTGACCGGCGGCTCCGCTGAGGTTAGTTTAAACCGGCGGGAAGATGGGAGGCGGTACCACCAGGCGTTAGCCCGGGGCAGAGACTGAGACTAGACGTCAAAGGGGGCAAGAGGCGCGTTGGGGCAGCTTCAGAAAGTATTGCGTTCAGACGTCCAGTAGCCCTCACGAAAGTCAGGCAGAAAGTCTATAGACGTAACTGGCGCTCTACACGCAACCCAACGCCAAAGAGGGGGTGCCTCATGAATGGAATAAGAGGGCTTGCCAATAGTCGTGGTGCCTAGACACACGCCGGTTAGAGTCGGGGGCGGTGGCCACGGCGTCAGGAGGCGGGCTAACATGCGGCCTCCTCAAAAAGGCGCCACATCTCTCACGACGTTGTCTAGGCCTTGGCAAGAATCTCTCCACCCCGTCCATTGGTGGCCCGTATGACACATCTTTCACCACTACTTACGGTAGATACATGGCTGGCTGCTTCAGACAGCGGGACTACTTCAGACTGGAAGTATGAGGTTCTTGGCGTCACCTATGGCGTATTCTTGTATCTCAGATGTGTGTATACTGTAGATACAGAGGCCTCGTTGGGCTATAAACAGCCAGACGTGAGGTGTCTCGACTTCTTTATGGGGGGTCTGACTACAGGTCTCTCGGCGGAAATCTTATTAAATACCTGTTAACTATCTTTATGCTAATCTTTCCACCTCTTGATGGTAGCTCTAGGTCTATTCTTTGTTTTATTTCTCTCTTCGGCCCTGTGACTATGTATCGTGTGGCGAGGG
>JBKBOT010000018.1:0-30304 GCA_046293555.1 Pyrobaculum sp.
CCATCTGTGATAACTACGCCGTAGATTAGATAATTGGGATAGGCCCTGTCGCCGTTTTCATCTAGAAAGACTTTGCCGGTTACTCCAGCGTATCTGCCGTCTTTACTCCATTGTTCTAACGTGGCTCTCACCTTGTCCGAATCTGCCGAGGCCAGCTGGCAGATAATTTGCATAATCATCATGGCTGCGTCGTAGCTATATGGGTCGTAGGCAACCGCCTCTCTGCCATATTTCGCCTTGTATTTCTGCTTAAATTCTACATACTTGGGGTCCTTGGGGTCCGGGCTCGCAATTGTGCCTAACATCTTTCCTGCAGCCATCTCTCTGCCCACCTGTTCGATTAAAGACTTGCTAAACGCAATTCCGTCAGTCCCAATCCACCTAATATTGTTAAGTACAGGGTCGGCAGCCGCCTCCCTTATGGCCACAATTCCGTCGTCTTCAAACGTGACAAATACCAACGCCGCAGGTTCAGGAGTCCTTAGGCCAGTCTTTAGGGCGTCTGACAGCTTCTTTACTGCCGGGGGAATCGCTGTGGGAAATGCCTTGGGGTCTGGGTCATATCCCTCGGCAGCCACCACTTGAATGCCCACAGTCCCAGCCTCTTTCAATATGGCGTCTTTTAGCCCCTCGCCCCACGCATCTTTTCTATACAGGATTACTATCTTCTTTATTTTTAGGTGGTTTACCAAGTCCACAATTGCCTTAGCTTGAGCGAAGTCTGTGGGGACAATTCTATAGATCCAGTCGCCTGGTAGGGCAAGTAGCGGCGAGGTAGACGAGGGGCTAAAGATAACAATCTTGTTTTGATCTGCAAAAGACTTGATGGCACTTACCTCCCTGCTGGACATGGGGCCCACTACAACTTTCACCCCTCTGGCGTATAGAGTCTGTAATTTCTCTAGCGCTTTGGTGGGATCCGTGCCTGTGTCTTCTACCACCACTTGAAACTTGACTGTTTGACAAATGGCGTTTGCGTCCTCTACGGCTAACACGATGGCGTCTCTAGAACCTATGCCATATGTCTGAAGGCCGCCGGTAAGAGGCATCAACGCGCCGATAGTCACTTGAGGGGTAGGTGTTGGCGTAGGGGTTGGAGTTGGCGTGGGCGTGGCAGCTGGTCCTTGGGTTAATAACAACGCAGCGGCGGCTATTACTATTACCGCAATCGCGATGCCGATGTATATAATTTTGGAGGCCATGTACCATCAATTTGAACGATTTATATCTTTTTACATATATATTTCTATATAGTTTTGATATTAACGCTCTAAAGCTTAAAATAGTTTGGATTTATGGGCCTATGGTTGAGTTTATGGTAGATTACGGCACGTTGGCTAGGGCGGTTATTTTTTCTAACATCTATGTGCTGCTTGCACTTGGACTTAACCTGACATATATTACTACAAAAATCCCCTCGTTTGCACACGGCGATTTGGCGACTGTAGGCGCATATGTTAGCTACCTCACTATAGTACTTCTATTGGCCCCGTCGGGACTGTTTGAAAGTATATATCTTACATTTCCCATTGTGGCTATCGTAACCGGCGCCGTCGCTGTGGCGATTTATGTAGCTGTTTTCCGGCCGTTAATCCGCCGTGGGGCAAGTATCACCGCGTTAATGATTGCGTCATTTGGAGTACATTTTGTGATGTTTGCCTCTATCGCCATTTTGGCAGACTATATACAGAATGTATATAGGGTACTAACTAGAAACGTGTTATTAACTAGGTGGGAGTTCCTCTGGCCGGGGGCAGACCAACTGACGTCAACGTTAATTAACACCACAATTGTCGTAATTACAGTCACTCTCATCCTCTATCTTTTCCTATATAGGACAAGATATGGCATCATCATGAGGGCAAGTATTGACAACTTGTATCTCGCGCGGGCGGTGGGCATAAATGTAGAAAGAGTCTTCGTGGTGGCTTGGCTCTTAATTGGCGCGGTGACCGGGATAGCCGGGGTCTATATGGCCATGTTTTTCCCACTGACCGAAGAGCTGGGGTGGCTTAGACTCGCCATGATATTTATCACATCTATTACCGGCGGCCTTTCTAACATATATGGCGCAGTTCTTGGGGGCTATGTTGTTGGCCTAAGCAGCGTGTTGGGAGCTGCATACATACTAGCGCCTCTAGACATCCCCATAGAATATCAGCTGCTCATCCCGCTGTCTATAGTCATTGTCATCCTCCTGTTTGCACCTCAAGGCCTCGCGGGAATTGTGTCGAGGTTCGTGGGGAGATGATAGAGTCATTTCTGGTGTTATTCAGAGAGACGGCAGTTTTGGTGGCAATCTACGGAATATATGTCTTGAGCTTAAACCTGGAGGTGGGGTACATGGGGCTTCCGCAATTCGGCAAAGTCATGTTTCTCGCCTTGGGGGGGCTTGCGGTAGGCGGCATCGCCACAAAGTTGGCGCTTTGGCTTTATCTAGGCGCCGTAGAGAGTAGGCTTGGCATAAACCCGCTGGCAGATCTCGGGACTTACTGCACTACCTATCAATACCAGGCAGTGGGGGTAATCAACACTATATTCCTCCACTCGCCCCTAGAGGCCTTGACGTTTTTCCTTTTGGCCGTCATAATGGCCGCAGCTCTGGCTGGCGTATTTGGGATAATTATGGCGGGACCCGCGGTGAGACTTCGGGAGGATTACCTAGGCATATTCCTGTTGGTAAGCGCCGAGGCTGTGAGGGTATTTGCCACATATACGCCGCAGGTGGCTTGTGGCGTCTTTGGCGCCGCCATTCCGGACCCCTTTGTGTGGATGGGGGAGTGGAGGGTATGGGGATATTTCGCAGTGGTCATACTGTTTCTAGTAATAACTTACGTCATATTGACACACCTCGGCAATTCTCCATTTGGCAGAACGTTGAGAGCTATTAGAGATTCCGAAATTGCCGCGGCGGTATTTGGGAAAGACATCGTGCGGTTTAGAATAAAGGTGTTGGCCATAGCCTCCGCCCTCGGGGGAGTGGCTGGCGCCTTGCTTGCATTTTATGGCAACTATATCAACATGGGGCAGTTCGTGCCTCTCTATACCTTCTACGCGTGGGCTATGCTTATCATAGGTGGGGCTGGCAACAATCTAGGCGCGTTACTCGGCGTGGGGATATACTACGCCCTAGATAGAACTCTAAGTCTATACAAGGAGGAGATTAGGAAGGTAGTTTTGGTAGACCCCATCTTCTTCCAGTATATAATCTTCGGCACTATAATCATATTGATGTTAATGTTTAGGCCACAGGGGATTTTGGCCGAAAGGCCCTCGAGGACTTTGTCTAACAGCGTTTTACAAAGGCTTAGGAGAAAGAGATAAAGTTTATAAGCTGCCTCAAATTGGAGGTCCATGGCGGTCACCATAGACCCAAAGACGTTTTACGCAAACCCGCCGCCAGGGAAGCCATTTTACGTCAGGTTTGAAGTCCCCAGCGACGTGGCTGAGAAGGCGTTAGAGATCTTGTCTATAGCTAGACAGACGGGAAAGATAAAAAAAGGCACCAACGAGGTCACAAAGGCGGTGGAACGTGGCCTCGCCAGGCTCGTGCTTATAGCTGAAGACGTAGACCCGCCAGAGGTGGTGGCCCACCTGCCGCTCTTATGTGAAGAAAAGAAGGTCCCCTACATATACGTGCCATCAAAAGAGAAGTTGGGCAAAGCCGCGGGGATAAACGTCTCGGCTGCAGCCGCCGTGGTTATGGAAAGTGGACAAGCTGCAGGCGAGCTAGAGGCGTTGGTAAGTAAGATAAACGAGATTAGAGCTAAACACGGGCTTGTTGCTATACCTACGAGGAGGTAGTTTTCTTCTGCTGTTTTCTAACCCACGCAAGTTTTCTGGGGTTTCTCCCATACTTTACGCTGATGAAACACTTCCTACTGCAGTACCTCTGTACCGACCCGTCGTTTTTTACGTACATTATGCCGTAGCCAGGCGGTATGTCTGCCCCACAGAAGTGACACCTGTAGATCTTCATCGTGCCGTAATCTTTCTAGCTTCTCTCTCTGTTTCTCTCAACATCACGATATCGCCTAATCTCACCGGCCCCTTGACGTTACGCGTCAAGACCCGCCCCTTGTCTCTCCCCTCTAGAACCCTAATTTTCACCTGTGTGACCTCTCCGGCGATTCCGGTGCGGCCTAGTATCTGGACTACAAGCCCAGCCACGGCGTCTTCATATGGCGAGAACCTGACCTCCTCGGCCATGGAGCTGCGGGTTTAATGCTATTTAAAGTTTTCTTTTTAAAGACTATAGTACTAGCTATTGTGGAGCCTCTGGCATATCCAAGAGAGGAGTTTAAAAGAGTCGTGGCTAAGGTGGCGGAGCTTCTCGATATTAGAGAGGCGCCGGGTGTGGAGAAGAGTAGGCGTTATGGGTACTTTACTGCAAAATTTCATAGATATAGGATAGACCCGACAAAGCTGAAAGAGGCTGTGGAGTCTATCGACAAGTCTTTTGAATATCTGACAAACCTCTCCGTAGAGGGTCTATATCTCAACGTAGATATAGAAGTCAGAAGGCTTGCAGAACTGGTCTTTGAGGCTGTGGAAAAGATGGGAGAGAGATATGGCTATACGGAGGGGTGTAAAGTGGGGTCGTTTTTAGTTGAACACACCTCTGCAAACCCCATACATCCGCTACATATAGGCCACGGGAGGAACGCCATATTGGGGGACTCTCTGGCACGTCTGTTGAAGTTCTGTAACAACAGGGTGGAGGTACACTTCTATGTCGACGACTGCGGCGTGCAGGTGATGTATGCAGCTCTTGGGCTAAAGGCCGTAAGAGGGGAGGCGGGGCTCCAAAAGGCAAAGCCCGACCTGGCGGTGGGGTATATATACTCAGCTGTAAACGCCATAGCTGAGATAAACAGGTTGAAAAAAGAGTTGGCGAAAGAGCGTGATGAAGAAAAAAAGAGAGAGATCATCAGAGAGATTGACGAATGGATGGGGGTATTAAAGCGGCTTGTAGAGACAGAAGGCGATGTTGTCAACATGTTGGCAAGGGCGTTAGGCCATAGAGATCTCGCAGAAGAGGCTGTGGAGCTAAACAAGAGGTATGAGTCTGGAGAGGGGGAGGCAAAAGAGGTGGTTAGACAGGTGGTAGGGCTTGTCCTAAAGGGACAGAGAGAGACTCTCACACGGCTGGGCGTAGAGATAGACAGTTGGGATTATGAAAGCGAGATCTCTGTGTGGTCTGGCGAGGCCTCTAGAGTAGTCAGAGAGCTGGCCATAAGGTGGCCACAGTATGTAGAGAACAAGGGCGGCGCCGTGGTGTTTAGAGCCGACAAGTTTGTTGAGGACTTTAACCTATATGAGGTGTTAGACTTGCCGAAATTCATACCGCCAGTTACGTTAACTAGGTCTGACGGCACAACTCTCTACGTCACTAGAGATGTGGCATATGCGTTGTGGCAATGGCGGCGTGGGTTCGACAAGGTCGTTAGAGTTATCTCTACAGAACAGACACACGAGCAGGCACATGTCCGCACCATACTCTACGCCCTGGGCTATGAAGACGCGGCCAGGGGGGTTATGCATTATGCATACGAGATGGTAAACCTCCCCGGCGCCAAGATGTCAGCAAGGAGGGGGCAATATATATCTCTCGACGAGATTTTAGACGAAGCTGCTGAACGTTCTGCAAGTTTAGTAAAGGAGAAAAATCCAGAGGTGGCTGGCGTCATAGCCGAGAGGGTGGCGGTAGGCGCGGTGAGATATGCCTTCCAGTCCACAGGCCCTAAAAAGCCCATTGAGTTCAAGTGGGACGCCGTGTTAAACATGAGGCAAAACTCGGGGCCGTTCCTACAGTATAGCTACGTTAGAGCTAACTCTATCCTAGAAAAGGCGCCTCAGACACGCGACGTGGCCATTCCAGACCAGTTACTGCCCGAGGAAAGGGAGTTGGTGATAAAAGTCGCAGAGTGGCCTGACGTAGTTAAGGAGGCTGTAGGCGCCATGAGGCCTGACTACATTGCCGAATATCTCGACGGCCTCGCCATCTTGTTTAACAGCTATTACGAAAAGGCGCCGGTGCTTAAAGCTGAAGAGCCGGCGAGGAGTTTTAGACTCGCCCTAGTGAGCTCCATAAAGACTGTGCTGGGGGCAGGTTTTTACATTCTCGGCATACCCACCCTGTCTAAAATGTGAACATCGGGAAGTTAGGTGAGTGTATAGCTATTGAGACACTACGGCGGCGGGGATACCTAGTGTGGATGCCAGAGGAATTTATCCGCCACCTAGAGCTCGCGGCTATTTACTACACGATTGATGGAAAATGTGGAGAGGGGCCAAAAGAACCTCTGTCGTTCTCTATAGCCACGCCCTTTGGCTACATTTCTTTAACTTTGTGGAGAGACAGCTGTATAGAGGATGCCGGCAGGAAGGCAACCCCTCTGGAGTATATATACCTCCCCTGTGTAAAGAGGTGTATAGAAAAAAAGCTGGGGCCATTACTCCCCACGTTGGGGCTAGCTGCAGAGCTCCTCTCCCATAGGTCTCTACTTAAGTCGATAGATCTCTTCGCCTATAAAGACGGCGTCTTGTATGCAGTAGAAGTAAAGACAAATAGCGGTAGGCCTTCAGATGTACAAATAGAAAAAACCACGGTGTTAAAGAAGGTTAGACACCTCCTTGTCCGCGTCTATTTACAGAACCCCCTTGTGGAGATAAAGTCGCTATGACTTGTGCCATTTTTTCAATACATAACACCACATCTCGGGCCAGAAAGCCCCTGGTGGCTGGACTCAACACCTTGTAGACCTCCTCTTGAGATAGGACATATGCAGAGGCCATAAATTTGGCCAAGACGTACTCCCTACTTGTGTGAATAACCTCCTCTAACTTCTTCCACCCGTCTACCCAATTGTTAACTTCCAGCAAGCTAAGGCAGAGTCTAGATAGCTCTCTGTAGTCCTCCTCCTCTATTGCCTTACTTATAGCTTTCTGTAACTCCCTCATCTATCAATATGTTCTCCTCTTTAAACCCCATCTCAATTAACAACTTTTTGACTTTCTGCCTGTGGTCCCCCTGGATTTCAATCCAGCTATCTCTGATCGTGCCCCCCGCCGCCAGCCTTTTCTTTAGCTCTCTAGCCATGTCTTTTATGCCCAACTGTTTGGCGTCTTCCGAGTTGCCAAAATCTACAATAGTCACATAGTGCCCCCTCCTGTTTTCAAGCCTGATTCTAATTAGCGCCTTTTCTTTTGTAATTGTCTGCATTAGGGATTTCTCATCTGCACCACCTAGCAGCTGGTCAATTATGTCTTCCGCATCCTGACCTGGAATTTTTATCTCCATTCTAGGCTCTATCGTTATCTCTAGTATTTAAACATTACTTACTGACGGCTGTAGGTCAATCTTGACGTTCTTAATGGCGGCTGGAGGCATGTCAAACAGGATCGCCACATATCTTGCATAAAATGTACGTTCTACACAAGTCACCAGCCTCTCGACGTCAGATAGCCAAAGCTCTACCGGCTTTATGACTATATGTGGGGGGATCTGTACGCCAGTGGGCTTCATATATGGCTTAGATATACAGCGAAACATCTTGCGTCTCTTAGCCACTATGTATCCCGCGCCTATCTCGCCACTTTCGTCTACTAACGCCACGTAGGCCCCCCAGGGGGGCTCTACCCCCTCTATAGATACCCCCTCTATCTTGTATGTCCTCCCTGGAGACAGCTGTATTTCTACCTCCCGTTTTATAACCCACGGGAGGTCTATGGCGTTTACTACATACTTGTCGTCTTGAGTTCTCCTCGCCTTGTATTTCTTCGCCAGTTCTATAGGCGTTGGGGCAAACACCTCCACAATAGTTAAAACTTCTGGTATTTTACCTATTTATGGTGATAAAGCTGACACATCCCCCCAGCACGCCGTCTGAAATTGGGCTTGACCAATTTCCAAAAATTGGCATAATTGGAGGCAGCGGGCTTTACGACCCGGGGATTTTTGAGGAGGCAAGAGAAATACAGATACACACGCCGTATGGCCTCCCGTCAGACAACGTAATTGTGGGGAAAGTGGCCGGCCGGCCTGTGGCCTTTCTGCCTAGACATGGACGTGGCCACAAATATCCGCCGCACAAGATACCATATAAGGCCAACGTATATGCGCTAAACGCGTTGGGGGTAACTTCCATCATTGCGGTAAGCGCGGTAGGCTCCCTGAGGCCTGACTACGCGCCAGGGGATTTTGTGGTGCCAGACCAGTTTGTCGACATGACGAGAGGGAGGGATTACACCTTTTACGACGGCCCCCGCACATGTCACGTCCAGATAGGCCTTGAGCCATTTACACAGGAAATACGCCGGGCCCTTATAGATGCCGCCAGGAGGTACAACAAGACGCATGACGGCGGCTGTTATGTATGTATAGAGGGGCCACGTTTTAGCACCAAGGCGGAGTCGCGGGTCTGGAGAGAAGTTTTTGGATGTGACATAATTGGGATGACGTTAGTCCCTGAGATAAACCTGGCGAGAGAGCTGGGGATGTGTTACGGCTTGATTGCACTAGTGACAGATTACGACATCTGGGTGCCACACCAGCCTGTGACCGCAGAGGCGGTAGAAAAGATGATGGTAGAGAAAATTGGCCTAATAAAGAAGGTGGTGACTGAAGTTGTCCCCCAGATCCCCCTCGAGATGCCTAAATGTAGAGAAGTTCTGAGATATGCCTGTATCTAAAATTTATATAGACCTACTGTAGGAAGGGCGATGTCTACAAGATACGTAGAGGCTGGCGAACTGAAGGAGGGGTCGTACGTGGTAATTGACAACGAGCCCTGCCGCGTGGTAGAGATTACAAAAGCTAAAACTGGAAAACATGGCAGCGCCAAGGCGAGAATTGTGGCTGTAGGCGTATTTGACGGCGCAAAACGTACACTCAGCGTGCCGGTAGAGACACAGGTAGAGGTGCCAATCATAGAGAAATTTACGGCACAGGTGTTGTCTATATCTGGGGACGTCATCCAGTTGATGGACATGCGGGACTACAAGACTGTTGAAGTCTCTATGAGATATGTTGAAGACGAGGCTAAGGGCAGGCTGGCGCCGGGAGTAGAGGTAGAGGTGTGGCAGATATTAAATAGGCACAAGATAATACGTGTAAAATAGCCGCTATTGCGACGGGGGAGGCGCGGTAAATACATAGTAAGGCTCTTGTCCCGCAAGCTCTTTTAAGATCCTGTCAGTTATAAGTTCCACCAGGTCTACCCCCACCCTCTGTCTAATTTCGTCATATGAGGCAAACGGCTTTTTCCTCCTCTCTTCGAGAATTTCCTGTACTTTCTTCTTCCCTACGCCCTTTAATAGCTCTAGGCTATGTAGCTTGAGGGTAATAGGCCCGGCCTCGTTAAACCATTTTACAAACCGGCTCTCCCGATGTTCAACAAGCTTCTTTACTGTTGTATATAGGTTTTCTCTGCCTTGTGGCTGTAGGTCGTCATATTTTATCCTTCTCACTATTTTGTCTACCTTTTCTCTAGTGCCGGACCCCACGTAGACCCGCTCCCCTATCTCTACCCCAGCGCCTTTCTTAAGAGTTACTTCTAGCAGGGTGAAATACTCCTCTCCCACCAGGTGGGCGTAGGTCACGTCGTGGGGAAAGTCTCTTCTAATCTTAGCTGGCAGCTTGTATACTGCCACTTCAGGGGGCAATATGTCGATTACGTATGCGTATTCTTCTCGTCGCCTCATTGTTCGGTAAGTAGCTTGAAGAGCTCCTTTATTTCGCCGTCTGAAAAGTCCCGTCTTTCTAGATATGAGAGCAGTAGTTTTAACTCGTCTATAGACTCTATAGAGAGGTTTACCAGCTGGATTGCGGTAATTTTAGTAAAGCCAAATTTCTCCATAATTTTTTTTACTAACGCCTCTGCGGCGTCGCCACTTCTCCTAGCTGTCTTCTCAAGGTAGTCAAGTGTTTTCCGCTGTTCTTCAGAGAGCTGGGCGGCTGTGGAGAGCTCTTTTAATATCTCCAACGCCCTGGCGTTAGTGATCTCTTCAGACTTTCTTATCCTTTTTATACTCACCTGCCTATTGTTGCACCATGTTTAAATGTTATACTGCTGAAAAATTTTAAAACGTAGAGTTGTCTAGCGGCATGGTAAAGCGGACTCATGGATATCGGTATAAATCAAGGAAATTACTATCTAAAACCCCGAGAGAGAGAGGGCCACGGGGCCTTTCTAGGCTGCTGTATGAATACAACCCTGGCGACAAGGTGGTGATAGACATAGACCCCACCTATATATCTACTGCGCCTCACAGGCGGTATCAAGGCAAGGTGGGCGTGGTGGTGGGGACGCGGGGTAGGGCCTACGTGATTGAGACATATCTAGGAGACAAGAAGAAGGTCGTCATAACTACCTCCGAACACCTACGTCCACATCAGGGCGGCAGCTGAGCGTCTTCGCCAGCTGTGTAATGTAGCTGGATTCTATAATACAGTCTGTCAAGCCCCTCTCCAGTCTTTGCGGAGATAAATAACGGCTCTAGGAACCCGCCGGCGTATGCCACAGAACGTAATATCTCCTTCTCGTATGTAGGCAGTTCTATAGACTCAAGTAGAGAGTCTGGGTCTTCCGCCCAGTTGGCTATGTTGGCCATAGCCTCTTCTCTCAAGAGGTCGGCCTTGTTTACCGCTAGTATCTGAGACTTCTTGAACCGGATCCTACTAGATAGCGCCAGTAACATCGTGGTGGCGAAGCCGTCTACAGTCTGTACATATACGGCGTCTGCCACATATACCACAAGGCTGTGGACATCTGAAAGCCTCTGTATTAAATATGCCCCACTCTGTCTAAAGGCAAAAAGCTCCATCTGCCCCGGCGTGTCTATTAGATACATGGGGGCCCCCACCGCCTCTAGCTCCTCTTTTATTCTCTCTGCCTCTGTTATCGCCATGTCTACTGCCGCAATTATGGAGGCATTTGGGCCGAGCTTAAACTCTCTCATGATCTTTCTGGCGTTAACTCTATCTCTAATGTCGATATCTGGAACATATGGCAGATACTCCGCGGCGGGGTCTAAGTTGACAACACCTACGTCGTACCCCCTCTCGTCTAGCCAGTTATACAATGCGGACACCAATGTGGACTTGCCGGAACCCGCCGTGCCTATAAAAAATATTGTGTACATTACTTTCTCAACTCTCTGACTGCCTTAGCTATCTTTAACGCCAGCTGTCTAATCTTCTCATTGGTCCTAACTATAAAGTATCCCTGTCTTTCGTCAAACCAGAGCGCTGGATATTTCTTATCTGGAAAAAACTGGTACTCATAGCCAAGTCTCTCCAAGGCCTGTCTCACCTCGTCTAGAGTGGGTTTAACCACGGCGTGATGTCTAGAAACTATCCTACCTCTAGACTTGGGCACCGTGGCGTCTAGATATATAAGCCAGAGTACCCTGCCGCCCCTTTTCTTCATCCTATAAGGACGGCGTTTATAACCCCGTCTTGACCTGGCCTAGAGGTAACCACAGCCCTTCCCACTTCTGTCTGTATTATAGCTCCCCTTACGATAAAATTGTGTCTAGCGTATTCCGGATTTGACGGGGTGGAGACTATAGATATAATCTTTGTCTTTACATAACGTCTTTCTTTCGGCACGTAGATATTTGCAAATTTTGCCTCTCTTATCCTCACCTTTATGTTTCCCCCCCGCACTCTTTCTAAAATTCTGACATCTCTCTCGCCCAGTTTAGGTATCTGTGGCGGCCCCCCTCCAAGTGCCTTTTTCTTAGTCTTTCTCACTCTCCTCTTCTTCCCCCCCGAGGGCTTCATCAAGTCTCTCCCCTTGTAAAAAGCCCCTAGCTTCACAAGTGGTGAAAATTTGGGGGGTATTTATAATATTACGGCATTTGTGAGAACTGTTATTAAATACACACATCTAGAAGTCCATGAGGCGTATTGGACGCGCTCTACATTACACCCGTCTTGGCAACCTGGTGGCTAAACTTCATGAAGTCCCCCCACTATACGTCACAGTATATACATACACCATGAGAAAAGTGGGCACTCTATACGACGTTATTGGAAACGTCAAAAGCCCCTATGGCTTAATAAAGCCCACCGCCCGCGACGAGTCTATAGTTGGACAACAGCTCTACATAAAGAGAAAATGACGCGGCCCCCCATCTTTGAGGCAGATCGGTACTACTGCCCAAACTGTGGGATAGTTAACGACGTCATTGTTGAATACGACAGGGGACAGGTGGTGTGTAGAAAATGCGGCACTGTGATAAAAGAAAACGTCACAGATCTAGGCCCCGAGTGGAGGAAGCCCGAATCCGCCAGAGCCTACTCAGGTCCGTTTGGAAGTACGGTAGGTAATATAGAACGTGGGGCCGTCAAGCTGTCAGACAAACTAAAGGCGATAACTCTGAGGAAGTTCACCAAGCCCATCTCTATGGCGGCAGAACGCATAGAGATAGACCTCAGAGAGTTTCTAGAATCTGCTAGAGATAAGTTAAACATACCTAAGCCCCTTATGGAGGAGGCTGTGGCTCTATATAAAAAACTCTACGACGCGGGGTTTAGGGTGACGCAAATAGAGGCATACGCGGCGGTGTTATATTTTGTCTTGAAAAAACATGGAAGCGCCGTGGCCACGCTGAGGGCCTTTTCGGAAAGACTGGGTGTAGAGAGACACGCCTTGGTGTCTGCCTACATGGAGTTGCTAAATGTCGCCAGCAATCTCGGCATTCGGCCCCCCCGTACCGACCCCAGAATTTACATACCTAGAATAGTCTCCTCGCTTGGGATAAGAGACGAAAAGTCTGCAGAAGTGCAGCGGGTTGCCGTAGATATATTGAGATACATATCGGCTCTCCGCAGTGTGAGAAATGGGAGGAAGCCGCAAGTACTGGCGGCGGCGGCCGTATATTACGCATGTTATATTGCCGGCATTGAGGTTACACAAAAAGACTTGGCAAAAGCCGCAGACTCTACAGAGGGGCCGGTGAGGGAGTTATTACGGGAGCTCGCCCGGCGTCTCTATGTAGAAATTACGATATAAAGTTTTTTAACTAAGGCAAAACTAGCCCCATGCATTTGCCGTACGGCGTGGAGGTGGTGGAGATACCCCAGGGGGTTAAGGTAGATGTACAGAGGACAGACGCCTTTAGTTATGTGATTAGAGTAAAGGGCCCCCTCGGCGAGATAGCAAAAGAGTTTAAAAACACGCCTGTGGTTATAAACCTCCAGGACGGAAAGATCTTGCTAGAAGTCTTTAGCGCCAGGAAGAAAGAATATGCAATGTTGGGAGCCTACAGGGGCATTTTGAAAAACATGTTTCTAGGCGTTACGAGGGGGTGGCGTTATAAGCTGAAAGTGATATATACCCACTTCCCCATGTTGGTAAAAATACAGGGTGGGCAGTTAGTCATAGAAAATCTCCTCGGCAGGAAATCTAAAATTGTTCTAAACATCCCCAAAGGTGTGAAAGTAGAAGTTAGGGGTAAGGAAGACGTCGTTGTGGAGGGTATTGACAGAGATGTGGTGAGCCAATTTGCCGCCGCCATCCAGCAAGCCACAGAGTTGAGAGGCGACGAGAGGCCATCGCAACACGGCCGCGAGGGCGGGCTTGGGGTAATAGACGGCATATATGTAGCTGGCTACGAGCACGTAAAATAGCCTAAGAAAATCCCCAGCGGTATCAAGAGGCCTACCGCAAGGTTCATATTAAAACCCAGAGATGTCTGACCCCGGATTGCGGCTATTGCGGACATAACCTCCAGGGCGGCCCCCACGGCGGTGGGCACAAGTCCCAGCAGGCCGAGGCCGTAATACAGGTAGTTGGCTAGATAAAACGCCGCCGAGGTGGAGAGAAACAACATGGCGGCGAGGTCTGCGGCTTTGGCCCCAAGGCAGGCAGGTATACTCCCAAGTCTCTGCTGTCTGTCAAATTCCATATCCCCTTTGGAGTAAATTACGTCAAAGCCGGCGACCCACAGGGTGGCTGCAAGCACTAAAAGCCACGGGGTGTTGGCTATGGCGGCTTCTAGCTGGTGTGGATACATCGCTATGGCGGCCCCCAGGGGGACCAGGGCGTACACCAGCCCGAGGTGTAGGTGTGGCATACAGTGTAGCCTCTTGGCGTATGGGTATGTCAACACCACTACGAGATATGGAAGCGACAAGACTGTAGGCCACGTCCCCAACATGGCTGCCGAGACTAGAAATAGGGCCGCCCCAAATGTAAACACGCCGTATGCCTCCCTAAAGCTGACCTTTCCGGAGACTAACATCCTGCCCCGCGTCCTGGGGTTAAGCCGGTCTATGGGGTAATCTACAATATTGTTCCAAGCCATCCCCGCCGTCCTCAGCCCAAACACGGCAGTGCCGATGAACAACGCCTTCCAGACGTCCAACACGCCGCCGGTCAACACGGCGGCTGCATACGCCATAGGGAGGGTAAAGACGGTGTGTTCTATTCTGACAAACCGCAGAAGTCTGGCGGCGGTGGCCCCAACTACCTCCGGGTCGAAAGACACAATTCACAAATTTTTTAAATAGAAATACCATACGGCGTGTGGACGAAATAGACCGCATCTTGTGGAAAAAAGCGGTAGAGATGTCTAGCGGCGAGAGGTGCTGTACTCTAAACTACGCCGTGGGCCACATAGCTACAAGTGGCGCACAGCTAAAAAACGCCATAATGGGCTGCAGGGTTGCCTTCGTGATGTTTTTTGGAAAGACATGTCCATACTGCGCCGCCTTTGACCCCATATTTAGGCAGGTAGGCGAGAGGTATAGAAATATCGCAAATTTTGTAAAAGCCGACATAGAGATTTTCTACCACCTTGCCGCCTCTCTAGGCATAATGGGGACGCCATCCACCGTGGCTTTTGTAGATGGGCAGCCGGTAGACATGGCGCCAGGCTTTATGACTGCCCCACAGTTTCGGGCCTTTGTGGAATCTATATTGAGGCAGAGTTGTTAGATTTTTTAACCCAATAAAGTAGACATGACCCGCGTGGTGATAATTGGCGGGGGGGCTGCCGGCGCCTCTGCGGCGGCGAGAGCGCGGAGGTTAGACCCCACCGCGGAGGTTATACTAATAGAGCGGGGCTCTATGATCACACATGCCCCTTGTGGCATGCCTTACGCCATAGCTGGTATTGCAAAACAAGAGGATTTGATGACATATACCCCAGAGGAGTTTGAAAAAGAGCGTAACATCAAGGTGTTTACTAACACCACGGCGGTAGACATCGATGTAGATAAAAAGTCTGTCACAATAGATAGGGGTGGGAATAGAGAAAAACTCTCTTGGGACAAGCTGGTGGTAGCTACCGGCGCGAGGCCTATAGTGCCTAAAATCCCCGGCGTAGAGCTAAAGGGTGTCCTAACCATGAGACATCCCGACGAGGTGTCAAACCTGAGGGGACACCTAGAAAAGGCGAAAACTGTGGCTATTGTGGGGGGTGGCTACGTCGGCGTGGAGATGGCCGAGGCTTTGTTAGAACTAGGCAAGAGGGTGGCCCTCTTCGAGATGTTTGACCAAATACTCCCAGCGACTTTAGACCCCGACGTCGCCTCGATAGTGGCTGAAGAGATGAAAAACAGGGGGGTGGAGTTGCACCTAGGCGAAAAGGTGGTGGAGTTTAGAGGCCGCGGCCATGTGGACAAGGTGGTTACCGAGAGGGGGGAGTATCCAGTGGATGAAGTTATTCTCGCCGTGGGCGTAAAGCCAGACGTAGATCTGGCCGTCCGCGTGGGGGCGAGACTGGGGGAGACTGGCGCCGTATATGTAAATGAGTACATGGAGACAACGGCGCCAGACATATACGCCGCGGGAGATGTGGCGGAGAAGGTACATAGGGTGACAGGTAGGCGGGTGTGGATACCCCTAGCCCCCACTGCCAACAAGGAGGGGCAGGTGGCGGGGGGCAACGCTGTAAGGGGCAGAGTGCTGAAATTTCCCGGAGTCGTGGGGACGGCCGTGACGAAATTCTATAATTTGTACATAGCCAGGACGGGCCTTAGCGAGAGGGAAGCCTCCCAACTGGGCTACAAGACGCAAGGCGCATTGATAAAGGCGCGAAGCAAGGCACATTACATGCCGGGCGGCGAGGTGGTACATGTCAAGCTTGTTGCCGAGGAGAATGCCGGCAGACTACTCGGCGTCCAGGTGGTAGGCAAGAGCCCCGTGGTGGCTGCTTATGTGGACATTGCTGCAATAGCTATACAGTCTGGATACACCACACAAGACCTGTTCTTCTCGGATCTCGGCTATATGCCAGACACGGCGCCTGTATGGCACCCGTTAATTGTGGCCGCCAGGGTGTTAAGTAGAGGAAAGCTGTAGCCAAACTTTTTTATACATTCTTTATTTATGTCATGATAACAGTTATAGGTAGCGGGAGGGTGGGCACTGCCGCCGCCGCGATTATGGGGATACTAAAAATCGACAGAAAGATCTTGCTTATAGACATTGTAAAAGGCTTGCCTCAAGGCGAGGCGCTAGATATGAACCACATGAGCTCAATCTTAGGTCTCGACGTGGAGTACGAGGGGTCTAACGACTATGGAGACATTGCGGGCAGCGACTTGGTGATAGTTACTGCCGGCTTGGCCAGAAAGCCCGGCATGACTCGCGAACAGCTTGTGGAGGCGAATGCGAAAATTGTAAATGAGGTGGGCAGAGAGATTAAAAGACATGCGCCAGACTCTGTGGTGATTTTAACCACAAACCCACTCGACGCGATGACCTATGTGATGTGGAAATCCACCGGATTCCCCAGAGAGAGAGTTATCGGGTTTAGTGGCGTTTTAGATGCAGGCCGTCTGGCATATTACGCCGCCAAAAGGCTGGGGGTCTCTCCGGCGTCTATATTGCCCATAGTGTTGGGACAACATGGAGAGAGTATGTTCCCAGTGCCAAGTAAGAGCTTCATACATGGGGTCCCGCTAAGCAGGCTTTTGGCAGAAAGCCAGCTGAAAGAAGTGGTAGACGACACTGTGAAGGCTGGGGCAAAGATCACCGAGTTGAGAGGCTTCTCTTCAAACTGGGGCCCGGGGGCAGGCCTGGCGATTATGGCTGAGGCAATAAAGCGCGACAGTAGAAGAGCCCTGATAGCCTCTGTCGTGTTAAGTGGGGAATATGGGGTTTCTGACGTCCCTGTAGAAATCCCGGTGGTGCTTGGAAAAAGTGGTGTGTTAAAAATACTAGAGATAGAACTATCTCCAGAAGAGAGACAGAAGTTTTTAGAAAGCGTGGAGGCCATACGGAAGCTAATCGGCGTAATACCGCCTGCCTACCTTCAGTAACTCGTGTCACAACTACTTGAGATAAGGGGCCAAAAGGGGAGACTGGCTGTCGTGGAAGAACTTGGTCACGTCTTCGCGTTGATACCATACACAAAAAAACTTGCGCCGGCGGCGGTACGGGAGGTGAGAGAACAGACTCTAGACTTTTGGAGATATGTACAGGGTGTGGGGCTTGTGCTAGACTTGACAATATGGCGGGAAGAATCTGGCTTACTTCCTGAAGATATAAAAAATAGGGTTGAAAACAAGTATAAAGATATACTAGATAAAATTTTTGAAATTCTTGAAAAGTCATCTACAGTATCTAAAAAGAAGAAAAAGAGAAAAAAGAAGAAAAGTAGAAAAAAGAGGCGGACATAAGTTAATAAATACAACTCGTTTTTAGCACATGGCCGTACCTCTTGGAGGCCCATATGAGGAGGTGCCACATATCGAGGTAGACGACGAGACTAGAGATATCATAAGAGAGATGTTGTCACAAATGGAAAACCCCGTGGAGGTCCACCTTTTTGCCAGCAGAACTTGTGGCGGCAGGGAGACTAACTGGTGTGTACCCACAGAAGAGCTGCTAGATCTATTACTCCAACTTGCCCCAAGCGGAAAACTGGTGGTAAATAAGTATCTCTATGAGAAAGACGCCCAGGCGTTTAGAAATTTTGGCGTGGAGTCCCAGCGGGTGCCGGCAGTTTACTTCGGCGACGGCTTTATAAGATATCTCGGAGCCCCCATGGGGGAGGAGGTGAGGGCGTTTATAGAGACTGTAGTCCGTCTAAGTACCGGCAAGACCGGCTTAAGGCAAAAGACTAGAAGTGAGTTAAACACATTGGCGCAGACGGCCCCCAGGCGGGTGTATGTATATACTATAGTGACGCCGAGCTGTCCCTATTGTCCATACGCGGCGCTTTTGGCAAACATGTTTGCCTACGAGAGCAGGGGCAGGGTTATATCCATGGTAGTAGAGGCATATGAAAATCCAGATATTGCAGATATGTATGGCGTAACTGGCGTACCCGCTGTGATCTTACAGTCAGAAGATGCCGCCATGGGCGACGTGGAGTTTGTAGGCGTCCCGCCTGAACACGAGCTGTTGGCGCGAGTTAAGAACCACATGGGGTTAGGATAGTTACCTCCAACTGGCACAAGATTAGAGAGATATCTCAAATTCTTGCCCCATTTGGAATTAGCGTCGAGATGCTTGACGCAGAAAAACTTGAGGTGCAAAATGACGACGTGGCGTATATAGCCAAAAAAGCTGTGGAGCACCTATGTCCGCATCACGACCGTGTGGTTGTGGAAGACACAGGCCTCTATATAGAGGCGTTGGGCGGATTTCCGGGGCCCTATGCCGAATATGTCTATAGGACCCTAGGGCTTGGGGGGGTGCTCAAACTTCTTTCTGGAGTAGACAACCGCAAGGCTAGGTTTAAATGCGCCGCCGCGATGTGTATAGGCGGGAGGGTCGAGGTGTTTGTAGGTGAGGTAAGTGGAGAGATTTCACACACGCCGAGGGGAGCCGGCGGCTTTGGGTACGACCCCGTATTTATTCCAGAGGGCTATTCTAAAACCTACGCAGAGCTTGGCGACGAGATAAAAAACCAAATTTCCCATAGAGCTAAAGCCTTTCGGGCGTTGGCAAGCTGGCTACAGTCTAGATCCAGAGACTTCTAGACATGTGGAATTTAAATATGGGCTTTATTTAAAATGTGGATCTGTTTGACAGGCCTGTTATAGAGTTTGCCACAAAGAACGTAGTGACTCTAAGCGAGAAGGATAGAGTCATCACAGCCATGAAGACAATGGTTAGTCTTGACATCAGGAGGTTACCCATAGTGCGGGGAGAGAAGCTCGTGGGTATTGTCACCATGTTGGACCTGCTGGACGCCATCTACTCCTGGGTTAGCAACAAAGAGGTGGAGGGGTCGCTATATAGCGACATATACATGCGGAGTGTCATTGAGGTGGGGACAAGAAGCGTGATCTCAGCAAGGCCCGACACCCCCATTGGGGAGGTCATATCTCTTTTTCTAAGACATAACTTCGGCTCTATGCCCATTATAGACGAGACTGGCAGACTTGTGGGGATTTTCACAGAGTGGGACGTCTTAAAGGTGGCCTCGATGCTCGATTTTCCACATAGGGTACGTGACGTGATGACTAGAATCGTGTATGTCCTAACGCCCTACTCGACCGTTATCGACGTCCTTGAGGGAATTACGATATATAAATTCAGGCGGTACCCAATTGTAGACGAGACTGGGAAAGTCGTCGCCATGTTACACGCAAAAGATGTGTTACGGTACTTTGCCGAAGACGAGACTATCGAGAAGATAAGGGCGGGGGCGGTAGAAGAGGTGATGAACAACAACGCAATTAATGTAGCTAAATCTCCCATATTTCTCATAAGGCCTAACGACCCGGTGATAGACGTCATTAGAAAGATGCTTGAATACGACGTGGGCGGCGTACCTGTAGTCAGTGAGGAGGGCCCTACAGTTATCGGCATGGTTACAGAAAAGACGCTTATGCTCCTGTTTGAAGGCGCCTAGTCCTTTTCAAAAATATAGACATGGCTATAAACACGAGGGCCATTGTGGCAAAAGACGTCCCCACCAGTATGGAGAGAAATATATTAGAAGACAGAACTGTGGCAGATATGGCCGTGCTACATTCCACGCCTAGGGCATCTGCCATATATATCTCCACCATGTTGCTCCCTGCTACTGGCTCCAACCGCGCTCCCTTGTGGTCCCTACAGGCCACGTTTACCTTGGGGTCTTTAATTACCACAATTTTAAAACTTGAGCCAACTGGACACTGGACGTAAAACTGAGGCCTGTCGGGCCACTGGCCCAGTCTACAGTCTTGACGTGTATAATATACGCCAAATGCGGCATATGAGCCGTTAAAAAGCCAGCTTAACTGCGAGAGGTTTCCCACCGTCTGCCTTGTGTCGTTCAGTCTGATCTCATCCCCTTCTATAACTGCCGTGTAGTTACCCGTAGGGCCACGTATCAACACCTTTAACACTGGGGGTATAGTCGCTTTACACTCTACGCCTATGGCCTCTACTTGGTATAACACTAGCGTCTTGTTTTTTTTGTCTTCTATCACTGGCTCTAACTGTTTGTTATTATGATCTCTACAAATCACGCTTGTTCTGGGGTCTTTAATTGCCACAATTTTAAAACTTACGCTAACAGGACATCGGATATAGAATCCATGCTTGTCAGACCGCTCATCGGTTTTACAATTTTGGCCCGTATGATATATGCCAAATGCGGCATATGAGCCGTTGAAAAGCCAGGTCCAATTTAAAATGTTTTCCACTGTCTGGTCAAATATAACATTGTCTTTCAGTATGGTTATTCTGTCTTCCTTCAGAATTGCCGTGTAGTTACCCGTAGGGCCGTGTATCAACACTTTTTTTTCTGTCTTGACGGGAGCGCTGGGGGTATCTGGGGGGCTGGTTAAGTGATTTGTGGGACTTGTGGCGTTTGTGGAACTGTTTAGCAGAACTGCGATAACTAACACGGCCAGGACTGCTATAACCCTCACGTGGGGGTTAGAAGTTTTAATTTAATAAAGGTTCTGTTTTGCGTGGTTTTTCACTTCTTACATCCACATGTCGTGGAGGCGTTGAGAGAGAGGAATATTTCTGAGCCCACAGAGCCCCAGAAGGCCGCAATTCCGGAGATCTTGGCGGGCCGCAACGTCTTGATCATAGCGCCGACGGGTAGCGGCAAGACGGAGGCAGCCATACTGCCGATACTGTCTATGATGTTAAGCAGCGGGGTGGAGAAGCCCGGCGTCTATGTGCTATATATAACCCCCCTACGTGCCCTCAATAGAGACTTGTTAGAACGGATTAGGTGGTGGGGGGAGAGAGTTGGGTTTAAGGTAGATGTGAGACATGGCGATACCGACAAGGCAGATAGACAGAGGCAGAGCAGATCTCCGCCCCACATCTTGATCACCACTCCCGAGATGTTACAAGCCATTATGACTGGCAGGAGGCTTTTGGAGTACCTCAAAGAGGTGAGGTGGGTTGTGGTAGATGAGGTACATGAACTTGCTGAAGACAAGAGGGGGGTACAACTGAGCTTAGCGCTAGAGAGATTGCGATATCACATAGGCCGCGAGTTTCAGCTAGTTGGACTCTCCGCTACTGTGGGAAGCCCCGTGGCGGTTGCGAAGTTTCTAGTGGGTAACGGGAGGCCGTTTAAAATCGTCTCTACCAATTTCGCCAGACAGATGGCGCTAGACGTGGCTAGACCCATGCCGACAGAAGAAGACCGCAAGCTCGCCGAGGAGTCTGGCCTCTTTCCAGAGGTTGTGGCGAGATTGAGGCTAATTAGGAGACTTGTGGAGGAGAACAGGAGTACGCTTATATTTGTCAACACTAGAAGTATGGCAGAGCTCTTGGGGTTCCGCATGTCGCACCTCTTTAACAGCTTGCCTATAGCTGTACACCACTCCTCTCTATCTAAAATGGCGCGGGTGTCTGTAGAAGAGCGACTTAGAAGGGGGGAGCTCAAGGCTGTGATTGCCACTTCCAGCCTGGAGCTGGGGATAGACATAGGCCACGTGGACTTGGTTATACAGTACATATCTCCCCACCAGGCCACTAGGCTTTTGCAGAGAGTGGGTAGAAGCGGCCACCGTCTTTCACAGACGCCGAGAGGTGTCATAATAGGCGAGGATGTCAACGACGTTATGGAGTCTGTGGTCATAATGCGTCGGGCCAGGTCGGGGCTTGTAGAGCCCACGCAGATCCCCAAAAAGCCATATGACGTCTTGGTTAACCAAGTGGTGGCATTTCTCATCCTTAAGCCTCGGTGGAGTTTAAAAGAGCTCCATGAGGTGATCGCAAAGACCTATTCCTACGGGGACCTATCTATAGAGGAGCTGAGGAGGGTGGTGAAGTTCATGCAGGATCTCTACCCACGGCTGGCGCTATATTTTGAAGATAGTGACACCGTGGCTAGGCCCAGGGGGCGGGGGTTCTATCGGTATTTTTACAACACTCTCTCCATGATACCAGACGAGAAACAATACGCGGTGATAAACGAGAGTACTGGAGAGCTTGTGGGGACACTTGACGAGTCCTTTGTGGCTGAATATGGCAACGTGGGGGTCAAGTTTATACTTAGGGGGAGGCCCTGGATCATAACCGCAGTGGGGGAAAGAGAGATAAGAGTCCGCGAGGTGCAGGACCCCACGGGCGCGGTGCCGAGTTGGATCGGCGAGGAGATCCCGGTGCCTTTCGAGGTGGCGCAGGAGGTGGCCGCATTGAGGCGGGCGGCCCATGGCGGCGAGTATGACAAGATCGCCCGAGAGTGGGGCATATCGCCAGAGGCCGCCAGGTTTATAGTAGAGGAGATCTCTAGACACAGAGGCCCGCTGCCAGACGACAGGACTGTCGTCGTAGAGCAGTTTAAAGAAAACATAGTTATCATCCACGGCGCCTTTGGGACGTTGGTAAATAGGACGTTAGGCAAACTACTGGGCGAGTTGTTAATCAAGAAGCTAGAGAGGCCTGTGGGCGTCCATCAGGACCCCTACGGCGTGATTATCCAGACGTCAGAAGGCCTGCCGGCCTCTATGGTATGCCAGGAGGTGAAAAGGCTGGCAGATCTAGACGTCGGCGAGGTGGCTGAGTTGATAAGGTCGGCGTTGGTGAAATCCGGGTCGTTTAAACGTAGGATTCTACATGTGGCTAAAAGGATGGGCGCGGTGGACAAGAGGGCAGACGTATATAGTGTCAGCATGTCGAAACTTGTGGAGGCCTTTAGCGGCACCCCCGTCTTTGACGAAGCTCTTAGAGAGACGCTAGAGAGGGACCTAGATGTGGACCACCTGGGCGAAATCTTACGACGGGTGAAAAACGGGGAAATTCGTCTAGTCTGTACAGAAGGCCCCACATATCTCGGCGAGGTGCTCTACGAGAAGTTATCTCACAGGCTGGAGATAATACCCCCAGAGCGGCTGAAGAGACTGGTCTTAGATAGCACAAAGGCCAGACTTCTAAACCACGTGATGGTTTTGGTATGTCTAGACTGTATGTGGCACACGGCGGCGCGGGTGGGGGAAGTTGCCGAATTGAGGTGTGACAAATGTGGCGGCAGAAATTTGGGCATCGTAAGGGCCGTAAAGACTGACAACACGGAGAGAGAGGTGAGACGTAACCTAGATGAGGTCAGGAAGACCGCGGAGATACTTAAAAGACACGGCTGGGTTGGGCTCTACGCTCTGGCCTCTAGACTGCCGATTGACGCCATATTGGAGATACTTGAAAGACATAGAGACTTGAATACGCTGACTGAAGCCCTTCAGGAAGGGGAGAAGGAATATCTAAAACAGAGGCTACTCTCGGGCGCCTAGAGACGTCAGGTAGAAGTGGAGCAGGTCTATACGTCCAAATTGCGCCAAATCTCTTGCCACCAGCTCTCTGGCCTTTTCCCTATCTACTGGAGTTATTTCGCCATGTCTATATATGGAGAGTGGGGGCACATCTCTCTCCACCACGCCGTAGAGATGTGAGAGGGGGCCTATATACCTCCCGCCATATATCAAGGTGCCTATAGCCGTCTTTACAAACTCGCCGACGATGGGGCCTAACTTCCTGTATTTCTTACTGCTATAGGAGGTCTTTATTGGGCCTAGGGTATTCTTTAGGTTCGACACGTTGGTCCCCGCCCCCATGTTTACAAAAGACGCCACGTAGGAATCTCCCACATAGCCGCCATGTTGTTTCCTGGTATAGGCGTCAAAAATGGAGTTTTTAACCTCATCGCGGACTTTTGAGTTGTGGTAAAGAACTGACCCCTGGCGTAGGTAGGTAAATGGAAGTACTTCAGACGTAGGCCCTATCACCGCAGGCCCCTCGACGTATGTATATTCATATATCTTCCCCCTGTTGTAAACATCTCCATAGACGTGGCCCCTCACATCGCCTCTCGTGGGCTCTATACCTAGCTGTTTTATCCTATCTAGCGCCCACCTCATGACCTCGGTATTTATTTCTACCATGTCTGCAATAGTGGAGATAGGGTTTGTACAGTGGCGGGATTTGAGCAGATAAGGCACACATCCGGCCTCTACAGTATAGACGTCAGGCGGCAACATGTCCACCTTTCTCACTTCAAACCTACAGCCTTCTAACACAAGCGGGAGGTCGACGGCCTCTTCTACATATATCACCACTTTTCCACGTTCACAAAAGGCCAACGCCGCGAGTTCCACAAGCCTAAATCCCCCCACAATTAGGTAGGGGGTTGGCGTGGCGAGACGCGGGCCTATAGACCCCCTAACTGCGATCTCCACAAGTTTTATTAAGTACTATAAATATTGGGGCGGGGCAATGATCGAAAAAATTGTGGGGAGGCTCGTCGGGGTGGAGGACGCGCCCAAGTGGGTAGAAAAGGAGGTGTTTAGAAAGGTGGAAGAGGGGCTAGACTTAGAAGGGGCGGTGAACTTCTTGGCACCCTGGCTGTATAGAATATACAGGGCCAACGTGGCTAAGTACAGGCCTGGACGGTCGAGTATAAGAAAGGCATCGTCCTTCCTCACGGCCGAGCTCATCGAGGGGCTGGGGTACCGCGTGGGGTTTATACATCTCTTTGGCGAAGTCATGCCGGCTGCCGTCAGGGGGGGACACGTCTATACGCCAGTGTTACCCATTTTTGACGCCAGACGGAAGTCGTTATATCTAGCCTCTAAGGCCAGAGACGCCATGAGAAATGTCATCCAGCTGACCGCCACCAGAGAGGCAGAGGGTGTGTTGGCAGAAGTGATAAAGCTAGACAGACCCCCGTACTATTATCTAACCACGTCGGCAAATCTAAAGAGGCTCATAGAGGAGAGTACCCCCATCTCCACCACACGCGATAAGAAATACGAGGCGTTGTATCACCACTGGCGTCACTTCCGGCAGAAGGGATACCTTGTGTTAGTTGGGAGAGAGGTGGGGGGCGTGAAGGTAGACCTACTTGCGGTAGGTGTGGGGAGATACGCGGTGGTGAGAGACGGCGGCAGAAAGATTGCCAGACTTAGAAAAGTCGTAGATGCGTATTACCTTGTCTGAACTTTCCTCCTCTCTAGTATTTTCGCCATTTCTTTTTCCATAAGCGATATGTGGAAATTTAACTCCTCGATGGCAAGCCTGCTGGCGGCTTCTTTGCCATATTTGATAACTTGTGCCGCGTCTTTTATCTTGCCTCTACGTATCATCTCTTGTGCCGTATAGACTATACATTCTACAAGCTTCTCTTTAAACTCCAGGGCCTTGTGGCTATTTCCCCCCCTCTCGGCCAGCGCGGCCAGTTTTTCCCACTTGGCGCAAGGAGGCATGGGGGCATGCTAACCCCATACTTAAAAACTTTATTCAAATCTAGACAGGAGGGCCTTTAGCCTAACTAACTTGGTGTATTCCTCCTCCATGCCCAACCTCTCTGCGGCCCTCAGGGCTTTTACCACCTTTTTGCCAAAACGCCGTGCGACTTCGGGATTTCTCGGCACCACGCCAGCCCTCACTTTTGCCACATAGTCTTCCACCTCCTTGATGACGTCTAAAACCTCCCCCACGGCCATCTCCACGTCGTCAACTCTAGACTTCTGTATGTTGACGGTCAGAACGATCGGCTCTACGGCCCTCTCTTTAGGCCTCTCTATGTTGTACTTCCCTAGAAGATACCCAGCGATTAGGTATCTCACAAGTTCTGAAACCCCGTCGAGACCCTCCCGTTTTGTCAACTCTTCAAGCACCTTTTTTACCTTTTTGTGGACGCGTACAGACACCACGGCCCCGTCTCTGTCTGGAGCTCTGAACAAATCGCTGTAGGTGAGGTCAAATTCTTTAATCATGTCTACACCACGGCGTAGTTTATATACCACAACAGCTATTTTCAATCATATAACCACCCCCAGTGTCTAATAGTCTTATAAAAGATAAAAGAGGGGGCCTTCTAGCCCCCGTGTTGGCTTTGGCAATTTTGCCGCCTGTCGGGCTGGCGTTGGCGGGACTTGTGAGAGAATATCTCTTCTGGAGGAGAAAAGAGCCAGAAACACGGCAGGGATGTAGAAAGATCTCTGTCGTGATCCCCATGAGGGGGGTCTACCCGTGGACTGAAGACAACCTGAGGGCTACCACAAGACAGAAGATAGACATAGAGGTAGAGTACCTATTTGTGGTAGACTCTCTAGACGATCCAGCTGGCGACATAGCCCGCAGATTTGGCAGAGTTATTCTCAACGAGGGTGTTGGCAAAGGCGCCGCGTTAGCCACGGCGTTAAAAAACGTTGGGGGAGACTGTATCGTCTTTTCAGACGACGACATCAAGCCCAACGAGATGTGGCTCTACTTACTCACATCCCCCCTCTCTACATACGACGCGGTTACTACATACAGGTGGTATCTAGGCAGGGGGCTGTGCCACAAGGTTAGGCTCGCGATAAGTAACACCGGCTTCCCAGCCATGTTAGACGAGAGGTCTAGATTCGTGTGGGGGGGATCCACCGCCTTCAGGAAGGAACTCGTGGAGAAGACAGAACTCGCCGCCAGGTTGGCTAGCTACATAAGTGACGACTATGCGGTATACTCCACGTTGAAGGAGGTAGGCGGGTCGATATATTTCGCCCGGGGCGCCATAGCGCCTACGCCAGACCCACAGTGCCGCATCTCAGAAGCCCTAAGGTGGGGCATACGCCAAATCCTGATGGTCAAGTGGCACGCCCCAGCTGGCTGGTACGCCGGGCTGGCTATATACACGCTGGGCTTCCTCATCTCTATGGTGTTTCCACTCATGGCAGTTTTTACCACGTGGGAGCTACTGCTTGGCCTCCTCCTACACCCCATAAACCTTGTGAAAGACCTCATACGCGCCCGTGGGGTGAGACGCCACGCCGGCATACCCATAGGCCTCAGAGAAGTGGTCGCCACATGGGCCGTGGGGCTTTTCGCCATCCCGCTGGCCATCTGGCTTTCTATATTTGTCAAATGTGTTGACTGGAGGGGACGGAAGATATGCCGGTAGTGGACTATTACGCCGTTTGGCAAGTCATGAGGGAAATATTTCACCTCGCCGCGTCGCTTTTCGCATCTCTAGGCCTGAGCGAGTGGGGTGGGAGAGTTATGGCCGCATGGCTATTTACAGCCTTCTTCTTTCTCGCCGGGGCGTTTAAAAAATCCAGAAGGGTGGTGGGCCCCCTCCTCGCGGCCTTGATAGTGCTGACAGTATTGCTGGGACGGTAGACGTTTTATATTGGGGGGTGATTCCTGCCGTGGTGCGGGTAGCTGTAGTTGACAGAGATTCCTGCCAGCCTAAGAAGTGCGGTCACGAGTGTATAAAGTACTGCCCAGTGAACAAAAGCGGCAAGGTGGTGTGGATAGACGAACAGGCCAAAAAGGCGGCTATCTCCGAGGCCTTGTGTATCGGCTGTGGGATATGTGTACACAAGTGCCCATTTGACGCCATCACCATAATAAACCTGCCAGACGAGCTTGAAAGAGATTGCGTACATAGATACGGCATAAGCGGCTTTAAGCTTTATAGACTCCCAATGTTGAGAAAAGGGAGAATAATCGGGGTGCTAGGCCGCAACGCACTCGGCAAGACCACAATGGCCAAGATACTGACGGGAGAGCTAACGCCGAATCTATGTAATCCAGATGGTAAAACCACGCCGGAAGACGTCGTGAGGCAGTTCAAAGGCACGGAGCTACAGACGTACTTCATGGAGCTTTACTCCAAGAGACTTAGGACAGTCCACAAGATACAGTACATTGAGCTCATCCCCATGTATCTAAAAGGCACAGTTATGGAAGTTGTAAAAAAGGCGGGTGTCAACAGACAGTTGTTAGAAAAGTTCGGATTAGATAAACTCCTCGACCGGAAGATCGAGGAGCTCTCTGGAGGGGAACTCCAGAAGCTGGCAATAGCCGCGGCGCTCTCTAAAGAGGCTGATGTCTACATTTTCGACGAGCCTGCCACCCATTTAGACATTGTGGAGAGAGTCAAGGTGGCAGACGCCATTAGAGAAAGGGTAGAGGACAGATACGTGTTGGCAATAGAACACGACCTCACAGTACTGGACTTCCTTGCGGACAACGTGGTGATTGTATACGGAAAGCCGGGAGCCTACGGAATTGTGTCCCACCCAGCAGGCGCACGAGAGGCAATAAACGAATATCTAGCAGGCTATATATCTTCCGCAAATATGAGGATACGAGACAGGCCAATCAAGTTTGAGACAAGGCCCCCAGAGAGAAAGACAGGTAAGTCACAACGGCTAGTAGAGTGGGGAGACCTACAGGTGGACCTAGGCGGCTTTAAGCTAGAAGTGTTGTCGTCACACATAGCCAGAGGCGAGATAGTGGGCATAATTGGCCCAAACGGCATAGGGAAAACCACATTCCTCAAGGTGTTGGTAGGAGAAATAAAGCCAACCTCCGGCTATGTGACCGCAGTCTCTAAAGTTAGCTACAAGCCTCAGTACATTAGAGACATCGCCGTGAGAAACCAAGACGCGGCGGTAAGGCTGTGGCTTGTCCAACAAGCAGGCGAGTTTTCCGACTCCCCCATTTGGCCGGACTTAAACGCCAGTTTTAACCTCAGCCCATTGCTAGAAAGAAAGATGGGCGAGCTCTCTGGCGGCGAGCTACAAAGAGTGGTGGTAGCTGCGGCCTTATTAAAAAAGGCAGATCTATACGTCTTAGACGAACCCATGGCCTATCTCGACATAGAACAGAGGATCACCGTGGCGAGAGCCATCAGGCGGATAATTGAGGAGAGCGAGACGGCCATGTTAGTAGTAGAACACGACATCGCCATGTTGGACTACATGTCAAACGCCACCATGCCCTTTATAGGCGAGCCAGGGCTAAGAGGCATGTCGCCAGGAGTTGTAGACATGCGGACAGGTATGAACACATTTCTAAAATGGGCAGACGCATCTTTCAGAAGAGACATAAAGACTGCAAGGCCACGTCTAAACAAGCCAAACTCTGCACTAGACAGAGAACAAAAAGAAAGAGGCGAACTATACTACATATAAACCTGTCGCCAACACAACCGCAACATGGCTCTAGCCTAGCCAACAACAGGCAGAAACTCTCTTTAGCTAAATTCCGCCAAATGTATGTAACATCTCTGGCACTAGGTTACGGCATCTTTCTTCTCGCTAGAGGCGTTAATAGATACGAATAGGAAAGGCGTTTGGATTACGCCTACATAATGGGAGAGTTCATAGGTCAGAAGTCCACGCGATGAAACAAACATACTTAGGAGTAGCCACAGAAAGACCCACCATCTGCATCCAAATACAGATCTAAATCTTCTACTCGATAACTTTATGTTGGTTAATGCCTATTGCTGATAGAAATGACACCCTAACGGCTACCACGTAAATAGGGATATGTACTACCCTGGGCATCATACCTGGAGATCCCGCGCCACTGGCCGTTTACAACTTAATCTAGCCGGCGGACTTTTTTGTGTGGCTATATTGTGTTATATCTATTTCTTTAAGTAGCGTCTTTAAGGCGTGTGGATATTCGTGTCTTAACGTTATGATTACTGTTGACGTTTTTAACAACTCTTTTACTATCTGTGGGAATATGTTCTCTGTGGCGTAGTAGTCGAGTCCAATAAGCGGGTCGTCTAATAACATGATGGGGGTTTTCACCAGTAGCGCCGGCGCTAGCTGTATTCTCCTCCTCTGTCCGTGTGATAGATTTTTTAGCCTCTCCCTTGGTGGCACTTCTATTAGGTCTAGAACCGCCTCTACCTCTCTGGGGTCTGGCCTTTCATACAGCGAGGTGACCACCTTGACGTAATCCACGGCCTTGAGCTCGAGAGGAACCTCTATGCTTTCTGGCACAAAGAAGATATGCCGCCTTGCCTCCCTTATGTCTCTCCCCCCGTATTTAATCTCCCCCCTCAGCGGGGGCAACAGGGTGGCGAGTGTACGCAATAGCGTGGTCTTGCCGGCGCCGTTGGGGCCTACAAACGCCAAGCCCTCCCCCACCCT
>JBKBOT010000019.1:0-30021 GCA_046293555.1 Pyrobaculum sp.
CAAGGAGGGTAACCTACGCGTGGCGGTACCTGTGGGCAACGCCACTGCGTATATGCCTGTATCCGACGTCGAGGTCACCAACGAGGGTTTAAAGTACAAGTTCCAAGGCTCTACAACTGTCACGGTTAGAGACAAGGTGAAGATTGGAGGTAGGGAGGTTGAGGGCGATGTGACATACGTCGTGGAGGCAGACAAGGATGGCAACGTTAGCTACAGGGCGTCGTCCATGAAGGCCAACCTCGAGGTGTATGAGCCGGGGAAGGGTATTGTCACTAAGCAGATCGACATCTCCTTCGTGAAGGAGGGGGATGAGCTTAAAGTCAAGCTGCCGGAGGGCGTATACCTCAAAGACGATTACGACAGGATGATAAAGATGTTGATAGAAAGAAGCAACGAGCTTGTCGGTAATGCAAAAGATAGGGAGTTTAAAGACGTCAGGGTTTCTAACAACGGTGAGGTGACTATTGTCACCTTGGTTAACAGCAAGGGGGAGACTCTTATCTACAGTATAGACAAGGGCGGCAACATTAAAATAGTTGAGGGGCAGTACTCCCGCAAGGAGGAGGTTTTCGACCCGCGGCGGGGCAGGGTGGTGAAAGATGTTTACTACATAATAAAGACTGATGGCGATAAGACCTACGAACTTAGGCGCGACAAAGAGATGACGATGGAGGAGTTCAAAAAGACCTTGAACGACTTCGAAAAGAGTCTAAACGAAGAGCTGAAGGGGAAGGGATCCGCTAAGGTCAAGACTGTGGAGTACACGCCAGAGGGTGCCGTTGTGGTTGTGCAAGTGACTGAGGGGGGCAAGACCACGGAGGTGAGGTACAAGGTTCGGCAGGATGAGGGGGGTCTGAGGTTTGAGTCTACAGGCGGCGCAGCTGCACCGCGAGTGAAGTACATAGAGCTGCCCCCGATACTGAGGGGGGCTGCCGTTGGCTTCGGGCTGCCGGAACACATACCTGCAGAGTTTGAGCTCTTTGGCCGCAAGTTCTCGATAGACGTCCCGTATTTGACGAAAACCGGACCTCCGCCAGAGAGGCGTGTCTTTTCGCCAGTAGATGAGGCCATCTCGCGGGCGTTTGGGCAGGAGGGGGGCAGGCCAAAAGATGCGTGGGACTATATCGACAGCGGCATTGCCACCGCGATGGATGTGTTACTTCTCGGTGGGTTGGTCAAGGCGGGGGTCAAGGCCGGGATAAAAGCGACGGAGAGGGTAGTGCTTCCACATATCATAAAGGCGGCCGAGAAGGGCAGCGGCTGGGCGTCTAAACTCCTAACAATTGAGAGAAAGCCCATCGCCGTCACGATACAGCCGGTCAAGACGTCTGTAACCGGCATAGCGGAGGTGCGTGAGTTCATAACGCCTCAACACGGGCTCGTGCAGAGGTATGCTGGCTATGTGGCGTTAAGGGATTTGGGCAAGGGCGTTGAGGCGCCAATCACGAAGTATATGGAGATTGGGAGTAAGGCAGTAGACGAGAATACCGTCAAATGGGTTGCGTCTGTCAGACTGGCTGAGGTGAGACAAGTCGCCAAGAAGCTCGGCGAGATGCAAACAATAATAAAAACGGAGACAAACCCGAAGGTAGCTGTCAACAAGCTGTTTAAAGCGGCGGAGGAGTTGCCGCCTGGGTGGAGGGAGGTGGTGACCACAAGCTTGAAAGAAGTTAAGAGGTCGCCAAAGGCATTGGAGGAATTCAGCAAAAGGATTGATGAGTCTACATCAATCTTGAAGAATGTTGAGAAACAGTTGGAAAAACATGCAGATGAGAGAATGTTAGAGTTGTTGCAAAAGCCGGAAGTGTTGTCTGAATATATGAAGAGAGGTAAAATAACTGATATATATAAGGCTATCTCTACCGGGAGGGGCGAGGTGCGGCTAGGCGGCGAGGGGGTTTTCGGCGTGGCTGTAGAGGAGGCTGCTCCCGAGGTCTTGAAGGGCCTTAAGGGCCGCGGCTCCACGCGGCTGACTGGAAAGGTGGCTAAGAGCGATAGGCCTGTGGAGGAGTTGTTGAAGAAACATGGAAAAAGTCGGGTCTTGGCGGCGGCGCTTGATGACCCCAAGTTTGCAGAAAGGCTGCGGAGAGAGTTGACGGAATTGATCACAAAACAGCCGGCTAGAGAGAAAGAGCTTGGGGAGGTTTTAGACGCCCTAAAGGCGTTGGAGGAGGCGTTTGTCAACCCCCACGTGTTGAAAAACTTCAAGCCTGAGGAGCTACAAGAGCTGTATAAATACAGCAAGAGGTTTAGACAATATGTCGATGAGATGAGGGGGGCTGTGTTGCGTACGGCGGTTGTGGCGACTGAGGAGAAGCCGTATATGGCTGTGGTAGACTACATCGAGAGGCCCAGGCTGAGGGGGGCGGAAAAACTAGAGAGGTTTGTGGAGAAGATACCAGGGCTTACGATTAAAATAAAACGGGAGAAAGACATAAAGAGTTATACTAGGGCGTTTGAGCCCATAAAGGAGGAGGAGATAGAGAAGTACCTAAAGCAGTTCGCCGAGAAGGGCAAGAAGGCAGAGGGGCCCCTACAGAGGGTGGAATCTAAGGCTCTAAAGGGCGAGGTAACAGATGCCGAGAGGATTATAAACGAGATCGTTAAGAGTAATGAACCGATAGAGGAGTTGGTGAAGAAATATAGAAAAGAGTATGTCCTAAATGCAGCGGTTAACAACAAGGAGTTTGCAAAACGCGTATTGGAGGCATCTGCAAAGGCCCCGCCTGGGAGCGATTTACATTGGATAGGCTCGGAATTGCAGAAAGCCTTGGAGTTGCAGAAAGCCGTTGAGAAAACCGGACCGTTAGCGAAAATAAGGGAGCATATAACGGCGCCGTTGGGTAAGGTGAGGGAACGTGTGGAGGGGCCGTTGGAAAAGGTGAGGGGTGGTCTGTCTAAGGTCAGGGGATATCTGGCTGAGGCCCACAGGAGATTGACCACGCCGACTCCTCCAGACGATGTCTCCTTGAGGCAAATGTTTGATCCAAATCTGTGGAAAGATGTTGCAAAGGCACATTGGGAGGTTGGAGGGTGGCTTGCAAAGTCCGGCGTGGGGGTCGCAAAGGAGGTTGGTAAGAACGTAGCCGCTTTCACCAAAGAGATGGCAATCGATCCGATACTTAGGAAGCTACCTAAGGCGCCAGATGAGAGGGAGGTATATGCCAAGATGTGGGAAGCTATAGTTAAGAGTAGACAGGGAGGCGATGTGGGGGTTGTAGGAAAGGCCGCAGAGGCGGTGGAGGAGAAAGATATATACAGAAAGATGTGGGAAGCTATAGTTAAAGATAGAGCGGCTAAGGCCGGCGGTGAGGGCGTGACGCAAGGCGGTGAAGATGTCATAGAGAAGATCCTCAACAGTAGGAGGTCTGTGGGGGAGCTTGTGAAGAGATATGGGGCGACAAACGTCTTGGAGGCTGCGCTTAGAGATAAGAGGTTTGCGGAACGTGTCCTTTTGGCGTCTACAAACGCGCCTCGAGACAGCGAGTTGTACAAAGTGGGGGTGGAGCTGCGGAAGCATATAATCGGCACCCTGGGGCCTTTAGATGAGGCGTTTAAATCCGGCAGATGGACACAACGTGTAACCAGCATGCCGGAAGCGGCCAAGCCTTTGAAGAGAGTGGAGTCCGCTGCCAGGGCTGTGGGAGAGGCTGGTAGCGATGCCGAGAGGATTATAAACGAGATCGCTAAGAGCAATGAACCAATAGAGGAGTTGGTGAAGAGATTTGGTGAGGAGACCGTCGTCAAGGCTGCGTTGAGAGATAAACACTTTGCTATGCGTGTATTAGAGGAGGCGGCAAGAGCTCCGCCAGACAGCGCGTTGTATAGAGTTGGCGCATCTTTACGGGAGGGGATGGAACGTGAGTTGTTTAAACACGTCACGCTTCCAGAGGTACGGACCTCAGCAATACGGCGCAGGGGATCGGACGTGGCTGAGAGTGGGGTGGGTAAGAGGGTGGGTGAGTTTGAATATACGTCTCCTAAAACCGGTACAACTACGATATTGAAAAAAGAGGTAAAGGAGGAGACCAAGGATGCAGCCAAGGCGGCCGATGCAGCCAAGGCAGCCGGCAAGTCTGTCTCAAAGGAGGGGGAGAATGTGGAGGTGCCCGCTGGTGGGAGGGCTTTGGAGAGGGTGGTTACACATGAGGCAGAGGGGGTGTCTACAAACGTGGCGTCTAACGCATATAGGAAGGACGTCTCGCGGAGGGGCGGAAGGCTGAGGGTGAGGGAGAAGGTGGAGGTGCCAGTGGTGAAGCCCATCTTGAGGTATGAGATACAGGGGCAGCGGGAGGCGAGGCAGGGAGAGGTGGCGATACCCGTCCACTTGGCGCCGCAGCAATTTGCGTCGGACCTCGGACAGCTGCGTTACAATGTGACGTATGAGGTGCCTTTGGGGGTTGTCACAGTGCCTAGGTTGGCCTACGGCTTGGTTACAACCACACAAGGCGTGTCTGTGTCTAGGGGCGGCGGCGGCTCTGCCGAGGGTGAGGGGGGAAAGAAAAAAGATCCACGTAAGCCCAGAGGGAGGACTGTTGTTGGCGGCGGTGGCGCCGGCGGTGAGCGGGGGGGCCGGACGCGTGATTATGGTAGGAAGTACGGCGAGAGGCTTGCGATATGAGTAGCGACATCTTTAAGAGGTATAGCAAGATGCGGCTGTTGGCCAGAGCGCTTGACGACCCGAAGTTTGCCGAGATAATAAAAAGGGAGGGGGGGCCGTTGATTCAAGGCGATTTGAGGGCTTTGGAGCAAGCGCTTTCGGGCGATGTGGCAAAGTTGGAGAGGTTCAACCAGGCCGAGTTGAAGGAGTTGTATAAACATAGCAACAAGTTTAAAGAGTTTGTAAACAAGTCGAAAGACGTCGAGATTTTGGAGAAATACGATTTAATGCCTCTGAGGAGGAGGTTGACCAAGGCGGCTAGGGGCTTCTACGAGGAGGTGAGAGATACCTACGGCCCGAGGGCTGTGAAAAACGCTTTCGTCCAGTTTGGGAAAGAGGCTGTGGATTACATCAAATACGATGTGTTGAGGCTCAAAAAGCCTAAGGGTAAGGACAAGGATAAGGATGAGAATAAGGATAAGGAGAGGGAGGGAAGGAGGCGCCGTAATTACTACTACACCAAGTGGGTGTCTGAGAGGCTTGTGATATGAACTCGCCCATCTTTGCGGCGTTGTTGTTAATAGTGGTGGTGATAACCATAGCGCTCTTCGGCGACTTTTTTGTCCACATAGAGAGGACCTTCTACGGGCTTCTGTCTGGGGTACTCGGAACGTTGGGCCAAACCTCCGGAGGTGTGATACAATCGTCTTGGCAGCCGCCTGAATACAACGTGGAGAGCCAACGCCATGTGATCTACGGCATGTTGTCCCTCTTGGTCATAACGGCGGGGATTGGGATTGGGATTTTGATAACCTCGGCGCTGCAGGGCGATGAATAGTTTTAAGTATATGTTTCTATTACCATATGTCAGAAGAGGTTCAAAAGAGAAAGGAGAAGGAGGAGGAGAGGGAAAGGGACGTGGGGTAGATGTGTCGTACAAAGCCACGTGTGGTGCGGCAGCGTTTACATCCGCCGCATACAGAGCTGCGTTGTTAGCGTTGATTTTTTCCGTTTTTGTCCTCGCCTCCAGTCCATATATCCACGAGGATTTTTCACAACAGCCGCGGGGCTCTATGACTAACGTCATCTGGGATCCGGTTAACGGCAGGCTGGTCTTGACGCCCTTTGGCTTCGAGATGTCGTCTAAATACAGCTATGGCTGGTATGAGGGGGTTACCTCCATACATCTGTCGTTTTCGCTGCTGGTGGCGAACCCCGCCTGGTTTGAGGATTTCTCCAAACAGCCGATCGGCAGGCTTGAGGCCATTGCGTCTTGGGACTCGGCTAACCAATATGTCCTACTCACCCCAGCCCAGAGCAACTTGGTGGGGTATTACGTTTTGGACAAAGTGAAGCTGTGGCCAGCCGGCAAGCTGTCCTTCCGCTTTAAGTCGTGGGGGGGCTCCGGCGGCGAGGCCATCTGGCTTGCGCTTTTCGATGGGTCGACTACAGCCACGGAGGATGCAACAGATGGGGGCTACCATGTGGTTTTTGACGAGCGTGAGAGTGTGGTGAAGGTGGTGAGAGGCACGGCCGTTCTCGCATCTATGCAGTGGACTAACGATGGCAATTGGCACACGGTGGAGGTTTTGTACTATCTAAACGGCTCTCGTTTTTACATCTCCGTGAAGATAGATGGCAGCCAGGGGATTAGCGCTGTGGACAGCTCGCCGCCGGCCAACGCGCTTAGTGGGGCCGGCCTTGTTTACTTCGGCGCGCGAACCAGCGGCTCTACAAACAACCACGCGGTAGACGACATCTTGTACGAGGCGGGGGGGCTCAACGTGGTTGTGTCGTCTACAAAGTCGCAGTTGGTGTACGTCACGTTGCTGGAGGGCGCTGGGGACCCCGGCATTTCGATAGTTTTCGACACCGTGGGGCGGAGGGTGGCTATAGTTAGAAACGCCACGTTGGCCGAGATGCCGTGGACGCCTGGCAACACCTATGTGGAGGTTACCTACGAGGGGGGGAGGGTGGCCGTCAAGACGACGCAGGGAGGTACCTCTAAGTCTATCTCTGCAAGCCTGCAGTCGGGGCCGCGGCGTGGCTATATATACTTCGGCTCCTACACGCCCGGCTTCCAGTACGCCATATGGGCCATAGACGACGTCAGAATGACGGCGTTGATCCAGTTTGGAGAGTTCGTGGAGTTCGTCCCGCCGAATGCGACCCCAATGCCTGCACCGACGCCCCCACCACCACTACAGACAGTCGTTAGATATCTACAGATTCCGACGCCGGCACAGACGGGCGAGTTTGTGGTAAAGCTGTATGATTTATACCTGCCGACGGGCTTGGGCGTGCGTTCCCAGTTCCCCATACAGCTGCCCCAGTCGTTCTCTGTCAACCTCGAGGTCATGGAGCTGGGCGGCGGCACCATGCTACGCATAGGCGACAGGCCGTGGCCATGCGGCTATGTGTCATTCCGCTTCAGGGCGTGGGGCGGATCCGGCGCAGACGCCATATGGCTGGCGCTGTTTGACAACTCGCCGACGCCGGACGAAGACAGCTTCGGCGGCGGTTACCACATCACTTTCGACGAATATGAAGATAGGATTAGAATACGGCGCGACGTTGTACTTGCGGAGTATGCGATCACGACGCTCGACAACGGCAACTGGCACAGGGCTGAGGTGTCGTACTGTCTCTACAACAACGTCTTCTACGTCGAGGTGAGGCTAAACGGCACGTTGATACTAAGCGTTACAGACAGCTCGCCGCCCTCCAACGTGCTGAACAACGTCGGCATTATATACATCGGCGCGCGGACTGCCGGCGCCAACAACAACCACGCCATAGACGACCTGGTTGTAATGTACCCCGGCGGGGGGTGGAAAGAGGACTTCTCGAGGCCGCCGGCCGGAAGGCTTGCCGGCTTGGCGCAGTGGGACTCGGCAGGCCAGTACCTGTTGCTCACGCCGGCGCAGAACGGCCAGGCGGGCTACTACATCCTTTTTGACTACGCCATTCACGTCCGCTCAGACCGCATGACGGCGTGGATTAATGGCGTAAAGCACGAGACGACCTTTGCGGCGCAGAGGCTGAGGTGGACCAGGTACACGCTACAGACGTCGTCTAGCTCCATCGTGTTGATGCGGGACGGCTCTACGATCGCCACGATAAACGCCGGATGGGCCGCCGGCAGCTACCAGATCTACGTCGGAGAGGGAAACGGCGCCTCCGGCTGGCACGGCCATTTGAGCTGGCTCACAATCCACAGCGGCGCCGTAACAGTGACGCCGCCCAACGTGCCGTCCAATGGGCTGATTGCGTTTATGGAGCCCAGCGTGTTCGACGGCATTAAGTTTGTAGATATGGCCAACCGCAGAAACAACTTCATATACTGGGCCTCCACCTTCGAAGACTTCTCCAGGCCGCCGCTGGGGGGGTTGTGGTGGTCCGCCACGTGGGATTCGGCAAACCGGTACGTCCTCTTGACGCCTAATGAACAAAATAAGGCGGGCCACTATGGCTGTGGTACGTCCAGCGCAGCGGGGGCTGGCGTCTATATGCGGTTTAACTTCCGTGCGTGGGGGGGCACCGGCGGGGAGTTCACCGCAGTCGGGCTCTACGACGGCCATTGGACGTTTTACCAGGTGAACCTTGTGGAGCGGGGTGGGAGGGTGGAGATCTACAAGACCGTTACACAGGGGTCGACATCTCTACTCGGCACGTGGAGCTACAGCTTCGGCTCCGGCTGGCACACGGCCGAGGTTTGGGCGTACCACAAAGACGGCAGGATGTACATCCACGTGGCGGTAAACGGAACGTTGGTAGCCGAAGCTGTCGACGTTTCCCCACTGCCGACGGTAATATATATGCGGGGTACGTTATGGATCCGTGCATCTACATCTACATACACCAACTTCCACGCCGTAGACAACATCTACGTCGAGCCCTACCACCCCGACCTCCACAACACCGCGCCGGGCGTCGCCACAGCTGTGGATTGGCGCCTCACGCCAGGGAGGCGCTGGACGTGGCGCTTCTCAGATGTATCTAGAAACAGCGCCTTCTTTAGGTTTGTGCCACAGGGGTCGCGGGTAGACGGCAGCATCTATCTAAACACTGCCACGGGTTTCAACGTCTCTGCGCCGGGCGCCGCCACATACGTCGAGGTGCCGTACGCAGTGCCACAGCTGGCGGGGAAGCTCGCAGGTCTTATGCCCACGCCATATGTGTTTCAACACTACCAATGGGAAAGGGCGTATGTGTCAGTTGTCGCTACCCCGGTTCCGCAGGCCGGCGTAATAGACGCTATGTTGTACATACCGTTTAATATAACTCTTTTTGACACGGCTGTGTTTATAGCTGGGGATTTTGGCTGGAATTACCCGCTGGCCATAGCGTGGGGCGGTTTTGCATGGATTAGAATTGGCGATATCGTCGGGGTGCGGTTCGGCGGCCCTAGCTATACAGTTAAAGTCCCTATCGGCAGATGGTTCCGCTTTACTGTAGTCTATAACGAGACGTACTTCACAGTGTATGTAGACGGCGTGAGGGCTCACGCCGCACAGAAGGGGGCACTCCCCCCTGGATATATTTGGTCCAAACACGGCGTCGGCCACATGCCGGTGGGTATAAACGCCCCGACTCTGTACTACAAATACGTGGCCTTCTACTCCGGCCGTGTGGACATGGGCGAAAAACTGCCCGACCTCGGCGGACTGCGTTACGTCTACCTCTTGGACGCTACACAATCGCCGCCGGGCTTCTACACCGAGGCGGGGGCGGCGCGGTATCTGTTCAGGTACTTCGTGCTGCCGTATTTCGACCAGCCTGGCGTATATACGCTCTGTGGGCAGAGGCTGCCGGGCACCGGCGGGTCGGCAGGCGTCTATGTCTTGCCGTCGCTTGGCGACAATTGCGGCATTTCGCCGGTTCATGTGGGTAATAACATCTACCGCATCCCCGCCGTGCTGCCGCCGGGGAAGTACAGCTGCGACCGGCCGCTGGAGGTGTATAACTACACCGGCGTGAAGGTGGCATCGTGTAGCGAGATGTATTTAACCACAACGGTGTTTGGCTACCTGCAGTGGTCCGGCACGTCGTCGATGCCTGCCTTGATGTATGTGCCGTTTCCCGTGCTTAATCCTTTTACCCTCCCGGCGCCGCTGCACTCTAGCATTGTTTACGCGCTGCCGATTGTGGCGTTTGCCGCCGGCGCCTATCTCGGCAGGCGTATGTCTGAGTCGTTGGCTGCGGCATCTCTGTCGTTTATAGTGGCTAGCTATCTGGTGGGTAACATGTTGCTTCTTGGTATTGCCGTGGCGGCGTTTGTGGTGGCTGTGGTGTTTATGATTATGGAAGATTAATATATATACACGTACATTTTCTTATGAACCCGGTTGTGGCAATCTTTGCCATTATCGCCATTTCGGTAATGGCTTTTTTCATAGCACAGTTCATCGGCCAGATGGCCCTGCCGCAGAAGGTACATCCTGCGTTGGGCCAGTCGTTAGAACTCGTCAAGACCCTCCAGAGGTTTTTGTCCAACCCCTCCAACATTATCGTCCTTGCGGTGTTTGGCATTGTGGTGGTTCTTGTCTGGAGGAGATGATATCGCTTGCATCTATCGGCAAGGGGGCCTTCATGTTTGCCATATTGTACTCCTTCCTCGCCCCGCCGCTTCTCTCCATGTTTGGAAACGTGCCTGGGGCCTCCGCCTTCTATCCGGCCTACCACTTCCCCATCCCCAAGGTCAATATGACCAACGTCACGATGCCCATCTCGCAATATTGGGAGCTTATGTCTTGGATCACCCTTGGCGTTTTGAACGTAGTGACGTCTTTCGTCGGGGGGGTCGTCCTCATTTTCAACAACCTGGGGTCCGCCGTGGCTGGATCGATCCCGGACCCCGTCGTGGCGAGCTTCGTTAGGGCTTTGTTTATCTCCGTGGGTGGGCTCATGCAGCTGGGGCTGTGGAGTTATGTGATAACTGTGGCTAGGGGGGGCAACATATGATTCCCCAGTTTGAGCCATGGCTGTCGGCTGCCATGGTCATCGCGTTGTTGTTCACGCCTGTGAAGAACTGGCTCTATTCGGGCATAATTGCCATCGCTATGACGTATATACTCAACATGCAGGGGTGGGTTGCGGCGGTTGGGGCGCTGCAGGCGTTTGTTGGGTTCATAAGGCTGGTTAAAAGCAGGCATGGCGACTAGGCCATGATTGCGTTGAGGCTCATAACTGCGTTAATCCTCATATTTATCCTCCACTTCTTCCTCACGTCTTATTCCAGCATGGTTGAGTATGTTTATGATACGTTGCAGCTGCCCAGGTTGTTCTACAGTGAGACTTCGTCTATGTTGACGACGTTGATGTTGTTATTTTTAGTCGTGTCGGCTCTGGTGGTGGTGGCCACGACGCTCTACACGCGGGGGAAGGAGACCTAGATATGGTTAGATACAATACTTTCTCGTCTTTTTCTTCTTTGTGGACGGCAGCGGTATGGCGGGGAGCGGCGATTGTGTGATGGCCGTCGGCGGTGTGGTTGGCGTTGGAGATAGTTGTCGAACGGCAGTTGTTTCCATCTGACGTTCGGCGGCTAGCTCCAACTCTGGTTGTAGTTGTTTGTCCAGCTGTATGGACTTTATGACGAAGAGTATGAGGGCTGGGGGCAGTATGACGGCTGTGAGGATGAATGTGTTTGCCAGCAGTGTGTCTATTGGCTGTAGCGGCGCGGGGATTGTGTAGGACGAAAATATGCCTTCTACCGTCACGATTTCTTTGTAGAAAAGCCCAGTCTTGGGCATCATGAAGTACCACACGGCGGCCCAGCTTATATACAACATAATGCCTACGAATGAGGTTAGTATCGGCGCTATGGTGTACCTTTCCCATGGCCATACCACGATGTGTCTCTCCACCTCTCTGTAGATGAAATATAGAAGGACGGCGGCGGCTATATATCCTGCGATGCCGCCCATCGTCGCGGATATATAACACATGGCGGCGATTGTTATGTATAATATGATGTGTTTATGCAACATACCTCGCCAGGGCTATATAGCAGTTGAAGTGGTCACAGTCGTAGAAACCTGCGTTTAGGTATGTGGTGTGTCCGCCGCCCTCTGTCCACCTTTTGAACTCCTCCAGCGGTATGATGCGCTCTAGGGGGGTGTCGTAATTTAACACCGCGTGGGGTATGACTACAGATGTGTTACCGTTTGTTTGGACCCCTGCGTCGAGTAGCTTGGTGGCCATGTCCGCCTCCCACGTCTTGAGCGATGCGTGGAGGTCTTTGTTCGTGAAGCATGATGGCCGCCGTATTTTGAGGTACAGCGTCTCTCTGGGCTCCGACACTGTGGAGATTATGTAGTTCCAGATCTCCGTAACGGCGTCTGGCTCGACGTTTCTGAAGCAGACACAACAGCTGAAGTAATGTACCCCGTCTCTGTTTTTATCGCAGAGTATCGTACGTCTCATTTCCCTCCTAACCAGCTTAGTATCGCCATTAGCAATATGAAGCCCGCCATGATTATGAAGAGGGTCTTGGGGTCCATTCTGGCCAGTAGGCTGGGCCTGGCGCGTCTCTCCCATGCGAGCGCTATGGCTGCGGGTATGATCTTAAACGCTTTGGTCATAAGTCCCGCTATGTAGTGTATTATCTGTGCGCCTTGTGCCTTGTCCACCTTTTTGAACTCTTTTATCAGTCCGGCCTCTATTATGGTTTTGGGGAGGCTCATATCTACTGCAATTGCGGTGCCGCTTGGCGTTGCCACAGCTGTGACGACTCTAATGGTGCGGCATTTGATGCCAAATATCGATCCGCCTTCACATATGTGGAAATATTTTGGCGTCTCGCCTTCTGTCACCACGACGTAGTCCTTGTTTGGAGTCTTGATGTAATACATGCTGTGCCACACCATGTATTCCTTGGTTATTTTTGGCTTGTAGGGCTTCGCTGGTGTGAGGTATTTGGGCTCTCCGTTTTCGTCAAAGAGCCATATGTAGAGTGGAGGCTCTTGTGGCATATATAGTAATATTGTTTAAAAGCCAGTTGGCGTCGGTCTTTTAAACTCTATTTATTTACCATGAACATGCATGCGGTGTTGGTGGCCGAGGCCTATAGCTTCTTGAAACAGAAGTATGAGGAGACGAATGACCCGTTGTATATGGTCGTGGCGTATAAGATACTTGCCGCATATGTCCGCGCGCCGGAGACGTGTATAGAGGTGCTTAAAGTGGACAACATGTCTGCCTACGTAGACGACGAGTACGATCCACATCTTGTGGTCACCTTTAGATGTCAAGATAAGAACAAGCCGCTTAGGACTTACGTCATTTCGCCCTACGTCGACGAGAGGGGGGAGGAGGTATGAGGTATGCGTGGTCTCTCCACTGGCTTGACTACGGCTTTGCCGATGAGGTGACCATATATACCGTTAGTTACAGCGAGAGGGTGAGGCTGTTGGACGAGGGGTCTGTCTACACGTTTGTCCACTCTGGCAAGAAGTATCCCTACGATAGGGGGGTGATTGAGAACGTGTTTAAAGCCATGAGGGATACGTCGACTATTATGTTGTATGGCCCGCCGGGCACCGGCAAGACGACGATGGCGTCTTTGATATGTAAGTGGCTCACCATGTTGAACACAGAGGTGCCTGAGCCCGATTTGATTCCGGACAAATGGGGTATAAACAAGTTTGCGGATTTGGAGCAAAATCGATGTATAGTGATAGACGACTTGGTTTTGTTGGGGACAAACCGTAGGACTGAAGAAAGCTTTAAAGGTTTTGCCCTGGTGGCAGACGTCCAGACGCAAATGTTGAAATTTTTGGAATGGGCTAGGGATATGAATGTTTTCGTTTTCGTCACTACAAACATGTTGCCGGAGATGATGGAGCCTGCACTGTTGTCTAGACTTAAGTCTGTGGAGATACCGCCGCCGAGCGAGGCCGTGAAACAAAAGCTGAGGGAGTATGGCTATAAGATAGCCAACGAGAGGGGGAGGTCATTTAGGGAACTGTTGTGGGGCACCACAGGCGCGGTTGTTGAGATACCGCCTGTACAAACCCGCGTAATTAGCGACGACCTTTGGGTGTTCCAGCTTGTTAAAGTATATCGCGTTAGGTATAGCACATATCTTTTCCCGACGCCGCTTTTGGTGAAGGCGGCTGCGTTGCTTTCTTACAACCTACAGCGGCCGGCGGTTTTCCTCAAAAACCCCATTGCGGTTGAGCAGCTGTATTTCTACAAACGCCCCATTGTGGTTCTGCCGGGGGGCATGACGCAGTTGGACATGGAGCGGCTTGCGCTTAAGTTCAACGCCACGATTTTAACGGAAGGTGGAGACGAGAAGGTCGAGACGGTCAGCTTATCGCTTGAGATGGCCAAGTTGGTATGTCCAACGATAACGCAGGGCGACTTTGGCTTCTATGAGTGTTACAGGAAGGCCGCCGAGGAGATCTTGGGGTGAGACGTGTTTAGACAGAGCTCCGTCCTCTGCGAGGCGTGTGAAAGGCTTTTTACCACCAGGGTTAATGAGACACATATGTTGAGAGCCGCCTCGGCTATTGTTGCCTCCGTGGAGCCCATCTTGCTTGGGATGACTGGCTCCATGTGGACGGCGCGGTCCTTTAGGCTGAGGGCGGCCGTGGTGCTGCGGGAGTGTTGTCCGGAGGTGACGTATAGGGATAGCATCTGTGAGATCTTGTCCATGTGTCCCGGCACGCGTAATTGTGAGAACATGATGTCTGATGTTGCCCCGTGTTTGTTCAACCTTGCGGTCATGACGTGTAGCATGATTTATGACAACTTCTGTAGGGCGCAGATATGGAGTCTGGCCCAGCGGTAAACCAACAACAGCAACAAGGGTGGTCGCCTATTGTCTGGAGGCGTAAGCGGCGTGAATATCACCTAGTCCCTATAGAGATTGAGCCGACGCCGCCGCGGATATTGTTGCCGGGGACCGCCAAGTCTTTTGAGAACGTGTTTGAGGCGATTGCCCAGGGGAAGCCCTTGGCACAAGTCATCGAGATGATTACAGAGGTATTGCATATGGTCATTGTCGACGAGACTATGTACTCAATAACGACCCCCAGTCCGGACGATGCCTACTTCACGTTTCTCATCCTTATCTCGAACTCCCTTGTGTTTTTTACCGAGCAGGCGAGGGATTACTTCGCCTCTAGGACTCCGGATGAGCCGTTGCATATGGTGACGTTTGTAAATGCCCTTTCGGAGGCGGCGGAGAAGTACTTGGCGAGGCTTAGGGGGATGCTTGAGCTCAACAAGCCGGATAAGACTCAGCTGGCTATGTCTAAATACGGTTTTATCAAGGTACCATGAGCAAACCGGTAGTTTTGAGGAAAGGCAAGAGGAGGGATGTAATTAGGTTTATCAAGAGGGAGGTGGATAAGATCGTGGAACGTATGTCGAGGATGAAACAGATAGATGTGATTAACTTCGAGCAGTACTTCCTTCTGCAGGCCGAGGCTGTTTTCTACAAGGCTAGTATTGTCTACACGAAGAGGTGGGGGTTGGAAAATTACGTAAATTTTATAAATGGTATTATAAACACGATGCCGAAATTGCCCACACCTGTTGATGCCATAAAGGCGTTGGTATCTGCGGCAGATGCCATGGCCACCTTGTCTTATGCCGTAAAACAGAAGAGACCTGATGTAGATATGGAGTGTATAAACAAGGCGGCTAAGTCGATAGAAGGGCGGATGGAGTTGAGATGTTAGGGCCTACCTTCTCTCTGAAGAAGGAGCGGTTGTTTGAGGATCGGCGCGATTTGATTCGATATTTGTTGGAAACTATGGAGTTGTATAGGGGTAAGGCGATCTACAGCCTTGCCATCACTGGAATACAGGGGACGGGCAAGTCCAGGCTTTTATCCCTCCTAGCGTTGTTGCTGAAGGAGAGGGGGTTTAACGTTTATTACGATATAGGCATACCGACGGAGTTGGAGCAATATGACTACATCCTACTTGACGATATTGCGGCGATGATACATTCCAGCGAGCATATGACCCACGCGGGGAGGACGTTGAGGAAGATTGAGATCTTGGTACGTAATATCGCGAGACACGGCTACTTGTTGGCGGCGCCTAGGAGTATAGATGTGTTGCGACAGATAAGAATTACGTCTCATATACTTTGGCTTAGGAGTAGCGCTGAAGTGAGGGAGATAGCGGAGGAGGAGGTGACGTGTGACGTGGTGGCTGTCTACACCAATTATGACGGCGATATCTTCAAGGAGTTTTGTATCACGTGGGAGAAGTTGAAAATATACGGCTTCGGCAGCCCGAGGTGGCGCCAAATGTATGAGCCTGTACAACAGAAACGTGCAGAGATCTTGAAGAGGTTGTTAGACCAGTTCAAAACAACGGTGGAGGGCGTGGAGGTAGATGGCGGTGAGAAGGAGAAGAAAATACTCGTGGAGAGGTGCTTCAAGTTGTTTATGATGGAGAAGGTAGAATTATGTGATGATTGTGTGTCCAATTTCGATGAGTTGTATGTAGCCTACAAGGAGTTCTGTGAAAGACGGAAAATGCCTTACGTCAAACCGCATATATTTTCCAGGATGTTGACCCAATACGGCATAAGGCGTGGGTCAAAACGTTGGGTTTTAATTGGGCTCAGGCTAGTCTAGAGAGATTGAGCTGTAGATCAAGTTGACCGCAAAGCCCACCACCCCAATCCCCAGGGTGGCTATGTAGACAACCTTGAGGTAGGCGTAGGGATCGTCCAGGTGGGCCGTACATGTTGTCTCAGTGATGTTCCCCTTGACCTCGGAGGTGCAGTGTTGGTAGCCTGGCATATATGCCGTGGAGGGTAGCATCAACCCGATGATTGATAATAGGAGTAGCAGTAGAGATGCCGGCCGGTCCGGGAGCTCTTCAAACTTGGCGATGAAGTACGTTAGGGCTAGGGATATTGGGATTAGCCAAAAGAGGTTGAGGGAAATCAACATTGGGAAAAAAAATTTGTTTAAAAGGTTGTTTACCTACGCGACCTTATCTGGTCCCAGAGCCACATGCCGAATGGCAGCAATGCGGTTACAACCACGGCGATTAGCAGTAGCTGGAACATTATCGTTACGATGGTTTTGGCCGGGCCTGCTACCTCTGGCGGGATGAGTTGGATGGTATTGTTGCCAAAGGTGAACGTAAGGCCGCTGAAGAGGTTAAACATGGCGTAGACGATGCCCACCACGAGGAATGTCACCAATACTGACACTATTAGCGAACCGTATTTCTCAATGTAGTCAGTCAGCGAGTCGGACATGCGTACAAACGGTACCCTAGGCGTCGCGGCGACGTTCATAGCCTAATTAACGCAATCGTCCTGGCTTTCTTGTTGTGTTTAGATTTTGTTGTAGCTCTACTCCTCTTGGCCATATGGGTTAGTATTTGGACACATATATATTTTCACGCCGAGATCTATACAGAAAAAATGTTTAAACAACATGTTTTTATAAATGCGCCTTTCTAAATCCATGTAGACATAATTCTAAAAACATGTAGAGCAGTGGTATTTTTGGAATTTTTTAATTGACAACTTATGATCTCGTGTTAACTCTCTTCGAGATCTCCAGACTTTTGAGGCGGGGTCGGCTTTTTGCTATTGGTACAATCTCGCCGGAGCTCCGCGGCTGGGCGTACCAACTTCCGCCAGTGAGGCCGCCCGCCTACCTAGGCCTGGCGCTATCTGACTTCGCCTACGGCTACTGCCCCACAATGCGTAACGTCTACCTGCGCTACGTCCTTGGGGAGAGGGGTGTTGCCACAAAGCCGCTTTTGGAGGGCCGCATCCTCCACGACACATTATCTAGAGCAATGGAGGACTACAAGCTATATGCGCTATCTGGCAGGCCCATGTCGCCCCGCGTCGAGGATGTAGCCGATGAGTTTAGACCTAAGGCGGAGGTTTTGTATAGACATGTGGCGGCACGGCTGCTGGGGGAACACGCCTACGTGGTGGCGTCTGGGCTGGCCAGGAGTAGAGATGCCGCGGCGTTTTATGTAGCGCCCATGGCCACAAACGTGGCGATTGACGGGTCCCCCCTGGGGCTGAGCTACGTGGTGCCTGACGGCATCACGGTGGGGGCCGTTGTGGAGTTCAAATTCGGTCCGTCTCAAAACGTCGATGTGGCGCTAGCAGGCTACGCCATGGCGGTAGAGGCTGAGTACAACGTCCCCATTGATTACGGCATATATGTAAACATCTTTGTTAACAACACTGTGGAGTATCGCACCTACGTCTATTATCTAAACGATCAAGTAAGGCAGAAGTTCCTACAGATGCGCGACAGGGCCATAGAGATAGTCACGTCCAAACGGGACCCCGGCGTCGCTGAGAGTTGTAGTAAATACTGCCCCTTCTACCACATCTGTCACCGCTAGGGGGCCAATTTCCGTAACGTATGACTAGAACGTTTTACATTCTTCTAAAACTGTTCCTTGGACCCATAAATTTTCTAACCATGTCCAACAATAACCATCAATAGATTTTTTAATGAGCATCGCAATAATCGTCTAGAGCTATTGTTATTAATTTAAAGAAATAGATCGGCGAATACATTGCTTTACATATGAATATGGCCATATATAACTAAATATAGATATCTCCCCTTTTCATATAGTATTATTTAAAGAATTTTTTAAAATGAATCCATTATCGCATCTTTATATTTAAACAAGATCATACGCTTTTTTTTATATTTTAATTATATAGGAAAATTGAGGGGGTATACGTTAATTGTTGAAATATAGGATGTCATTACGATTAGGCAAGTAACGTAGAGGGGTCAAAAAATCCGGAAAAAAACAATAATGGTGGGAAGATGCGCATGCCGTATGATCTTACTACAACATCGAAAAATGGACATTTAACATTGTCATGCTGTTCTCAAGGAAACATTGAGTTTTTGGGGTGGTTATGTGAAACTGTATATGGACAAAGTTGTAAAGGTTCTAGATAAATGTCTAATCGTGGTATTATGGTTATCTCGCATCGCAAGTTGTGGTCTTTTATATGTTTCTCTCACTTCTGTATTCGCTCTAACCTTATGCCACCTATGTAGCCTATACCGCCCTTTTTGACGTACTTTAATACATACGTTCTACCGTCTACCTCTATATGTCTTATCACGTTGGTTAAATGGTTTACAAATTTGTTTATATACATAGGGGTTTTGCGGTATTTTTTGCAGTAATCTAGATAATAGTTATATAAGAATCGCGTCTCGACGCGACAGCCGATACATGCATCGTCGTCACATTCACACGGCTCTATATATGCGCCGTAGTCGTATAGATCTGTTTTTGACGATAGCTCTTGTAGAAACGCGTAGACGTGGTCTGCATATTCCATGTACTCACGCTCTATTTCCTCTATGTTCTCGCCACAGGTAAAGTAACCACGCCTAACGGCCTCTCTGGCGGCGAAAAGCGAAATCGCTATCACGTTTTCAATCTCGTCTCCCAGCTTTTCTAGAAACCGTGTGTCTGGGTTTTTGACCTCGTTTGTGAACTTAATCGTCACGAGGCGCTTGTAGATCGCCCTGGGCTGTGGGTCTAGGATTTGCGGCAGGGCGTTTGCTGCGCCGAAGAATTTGGCGTAGGGCCTGAACCTCACCCTCGGCTTGTATTTAACACGCGCCTCGATGGGGTTGCCGGAAAACACCTCCTTCAACGTGCCTGCCTTTATGATTGGCGATGCCGTGATGTCATGCACGATGTTGACAAGCTTGTGGCGTAGGCTTATGAGGTCAAAGGGAGTGCCGTGGCCCTGTAGTTCCTCCAACGTTACCGTACATGTGTTGTTACTCCCCACGATTTTTTCCACAAGGTAGAGGTACGTGGTTTTGCCCGTGCTAGGCGGTCCCACGAACAGAAAGCCCTTCTCAAGCGGATTCCCAGCCGTGAGAAACGCATAGCCAATTGCCTCATATAACACAGGCCAGCAGGGCCCAGCCCATTGCATAAAGGCCGCAGTCGTTTTGGGGGCATATTTCGCCGCTAGGTCCATCCACGACTTTGTTTCGGGTATGTGTCCAGGTATGTGTTCCGTCAAATACCTCTCTATCTCCTCCATGACGTCAATACGCAGTTTATGCGGCACGTAGTTAAACGTCACGACGTCGGGATCTAGGTGTTTGACACATTTTCCCACAGGGGCATCGTATAACATAAACTGTGTTGTGTTAAACATCACGCCATCTTTAAACGCCACGTGGTGTATAATTACATCCTCCAGGGATCCAGAAGCCGTCCACCTTATTACATATTCCAAAAACTCGCGTTTTTCCGCCGTGCCGAAATCCTCTGAGGATATATTTGGTATATAACCATTCCGAATAAACTCGTCAGCCCAGTTGACCAAATCCCTTTCACATTCCGGCCTCAGCTTTGTGCCGTCGAAACAATACACCTCCTCTCCAAACGTTTTTACATACGCCACGCTGCCCAAAACGCGTTCTGCCACCTTCTTGCCTATGATAGACGCCTTCTCCCTCTTTTTCCTCTTCTCGTTCTCGTTGACTGCTGTTATCGCAGGCGGTGGCGGCCAGCGCAATATAGACATGATTATCTTAGCGCCATCCTCGCCAACAACACGCTCTAACGCCTTGTAGCCATAGAGCCTCTTAGGGTCTGTGGCGTATATCTTCTCTATGTCTTCAATCACGCCATCCATCTCTTTCGCAACCTCGACGGCATGTTGTTTACATACCTTCCACCGCGCCGCCACGTGGGCAAACGCTTTGGCCGCCAGGGCGCCATGTGGCTTGATGACGCCCATAACGGCCTCCACCTCCTGCGGCGTGAGGTCGTAACACGGAGGGATCCAGCCCGCCTTCTCCAAAGCCTCCTCCAAAACACGCAAGTCGACTACGGCCACATCTTCAAGAGGCGGCGTCTGTGTGAACTTGAGTTGTACAAGCGTGCCGCCAAGCTCCTCACATATCGCCTCCAAAGTCTTCTTGTTGACTCCTCCAAAATCACGACCAGAGTCCACCACCGCGCCGTCCTTAACGCAAAGGGTAGATGGCGGCGCTATGTGGTACCGCTTTAGCTCAATACGCGCGCCCTCTAGCTCGTAAACCCGCGGCTCTATCTTTTCTCTAGATAATACATACAGATCGTAGCCCAATGCGGTTTTTACAACAACAGCCATACCCAAATCCTTCAGTGCCTCTAGCAATTTGTTTTTCACCTCAACAGCCTTGGGGCCCGTGATGGAGATGGGGCGTAGGTAATAAGTCTTGCCGCCGGCCTCCACCTGGAAGTTGGCCACAACTGCGACGTTATAATTCTCCATGCCAAACGGCGGACATTGGTGCAACATGCAGCGTGTCGGGTCCTCCCCCTCCATCAGCCGTTCGGATAGCTGGTATAGGTGGACAAAGCTGAATATATTATAGTAATCTAACATATGCCGCAAGGTTTACACCGATGTGCCTCTATGGGGAAACAACGTTCATACCGTTCTCCACCACTTTCTCGATCGCCCCACTCTACGGCAAGTCTTTTCGACAGCGCTGGGATCAGGTTGGCTATGTACGTAAAATATGTAAGCTCGGCGTCTAGCATAACTTTTTAAACCCACACTTTTTCTCATTCGAGCGGTGATTGAAACGGCGGCGATGATGCGATGATCTGCCCTTTCCCATAATCATACCAAACAGATTGTAAACACATAAATAAGTAACGTCCTATTACACCAAACCATTGCCCCTATTACGTACGATATAAATAGATTCACAAATTTTTAAAGAGATGACAACATACACACATGCAGATGAAAAGGAGCGTAGACGAAGCAGCCGAGCTGTTATACAGACAGGGAGTGTCGGCAAAAAAGATAGCCGTAGCCTTCGGCGTAGACGTGAGGACGGTCCTAAAGACGTTAAGACGGCGTGGAGTGGAGATACGGCCACAGACACAAAGCCGAATACGCGTTCCGACGATCTGCCCCCGCTGCGGTAAAGAGGGCATAGCCGTCGTGAGAGGCAACAGATATGTCTACATAGTCCACAAGGAGGAGAGGCCACGGTCGTGTTACGTAGGTCAACTTAAAAGGGTAAGACTGGTGATACAAGAGAAAAACTAGCCATAGGGGGTTGCACCACCTGCTGTCGAAAAGGCGCCGTCAGCGACAAGCCGCCCACACTGCCAAATTTCTTGAAAATTTTCAATAAAATGTCATATATTTGCTGCCGCCAGAACAACTGCGTTGTTTACACCAATGCCGCGCGACTGCGGAAGTCCTTAAACACAAAATTTCTTGAAAATTTTCAAGAAATTCTGGACAGCGACGGTCGCACGTTGCGGCACATCGACGTGTATTTTTTTGAAAATTTTCAAGAAATTTTCCTAAGTGGTTGCCGCCAGTCGGGCCGCTGCTGGCGGCGCTCTATACGCCCCCTCTATCGCTTTCCGAAGTTTTTCTCTATTATGGCTTTTGCCTGTTCGTATGGGACGCCTGCCGCCTTTAGCCACCCGGTGAGGTAGAATGCGGCGAGCTCCATCTCGTTTCTTGAGTACAACCTTGTGATCTCCTTGTAGCATTCATACCTGGTCCCTATTATCTTGCACATATCCTCTATGTACTCCACCGCCTTGTCCTTGCCTAGAAAGATAGCCGCAGTTTCGAGCATCCCCTTTATGTAGTACTCAACATCTGCATCCGTCCTCTCCCCCTCGAAGCCGTAGGGCGGATCGCTCCGCCTGCCGTAAACCCAGTCCAGTATGTGAAATATCCGCTCCATTATCCCTCCAAGAGGCGTCTCACCTCTGCTTCGGCCATGTCGAGCCTCTTTGCGATCTCCTCTGGCGGCATGCCGCGTTGGTGTAGCTCCTTGATGAGCTGTGGGTATTTATGCGGCAGGTTGGACAAGGTGGATATGTAGCAGAGGCGGTCCTTGTGTCTTATGAGTACGACCTTCCTCAAGGTTTTCGAGTTTGTGGCGATTACAAAACTCCCCTCCTGACCACACTTGGGGCAAGTCGCGGCCGGGAGCCTCCTCTTGGCGCCCCTCCTGACCTCCACGCCGGCCTCGTGTAGTAGCCTCAAGGCGGTCGTATAGCCGATCCCCTTGGCGCGTGCGATCTGCCCAATGGTCATACCGCTTTTGTACATCTCTGCAATCTCCTTCTTCAACTCCGCTAAATCTCTCCACAACTTCATACCTATATAACGTTTTGACAATTTAAAAACGTTAAAGTTTAAATATGGGAGTTTTATATAACGTACATGGCACGAATCACAAGTAAGGAAATGATACAACGGATACAACTTGTCGCATCTCTCGCCGAAGAATACGTCACGTCGAAACAAATCGCAGATGTGTTAAATTTGCCGAAGTCGCAAGTGGGTTACATCATTAGGAACTTTTTGCCAGGGCTTTTCGTCAAGATTTGTGACGCCGAGAGGCATTGTGTTTACGTCACCCGCCACTTCTGGGAGAGGGCAGTTGAGGAGTTCTCAGCGCTAATCGGCAATTACGGCAGACATGTGTTTAAGTTACAACAGCTCTACTCCACCGTCTGTGGAAACGGCGTGTTGACACGTAAGGGTTATTACACAATACCGTCACACGTAGTGACGATACTATCCGCTTTAGCTGAAACCATTGGCGCCAAACAGTTAGACGGTCACCCTCGCGTCTACCACATCGACAAATTGCCGCCCCCGGGCGAGGTCAAGAGGCTCAAGGCTATTTGCAAGCTCTGATACACAGCGACCCAGGGACCAATCCGTACATTTTTCCAATATTTTTTCCACAAGCTCTCTCTCCAGTCTAATTATCATCCTCTTCCCCCCTCTCGTAATCGGCACTATGGAGTCAACATTGCTCACAGCTTTAGAGATATATAGTCTAAGCATAGGTGCTACATATCTATGTCGCGCTCTAAGCGCGAAAAATATACTGTGGTCTATAGTGATTGCGATAGGTACGACGTCCGGCAGCCGCCTCCCGACCCTCACCCCCATGCCCCACGCCGTGTACAACACGTCCCGTATGCACAGCCAGAGGTGTGGATATCCAACGCATAACTTCCCTATGTGATGTTCCACACCGTCCGGCAGCCCCACGGACACTCTGGCCACAACTTCGCCATCTGGCGGAGATCGGAGCGGCGGCGACACAACCCGTAGCGCCTCAGCTACGCACCGCCTGCGCGACCCTCCACAAAGCTCCACAAAGGCATTATACGCCTCAACCCCCAGCTTCAAGAGAACAAACTTCATAAATAACACATACTGAGGGATCATGCTATATACATTATGGCCATATGCGCTCTATCTAATCCCCATACTGTTAGCCATCCTGGTGGACCCCCAGATCTGGCCCGAGTGGAGGATAGTGCCAACAATCGCCTTCGCCACAGTTTACATCCATTGGGCGTTGAGGGAGAGATGGGCAGCGGACCCAATAGACAGACGTATGATATATGCGATCAAGATGTTAAAACCATTCGCCGTGTTGACCCCCGCCTACGGCGCAGTGGAGCTGTTTGCAAAATCGCTCTGGCCCCTCGCCGCAATGCCGCCACAGCTCTACGCAGCGCTGTCCTCAGCCTTCTGGGGCTCGTTGATAGCCGCAGGAGGCGGCCTATCGCTCATGGCGCTTACGCTAATGGCCTTCGCCACATCGCCGGTGGCGCTGGCGATACAAGAGAAGGCTTTACAACAAACGCACCAACAAACACCGCAGAGAAAAAAGGTCGAGCTTGTCCACATGGGGAAAAAGAGGTATTTGCTTCTAGAGGAGCTTCTAGACAGGGAAGGGCAGTAGCTCCACCTCAAGCCAGCTGTCTCCATCCCTCCCCTCGAACTTAATGGCTTTTTCTGACCAACATACTTTAACCCTGTCGTACAGCCTATGAAACGCCTTTGCGACATTGTATAACGCAGCGCTAGGGAAGATCATATCCACATCCCCCTCGCCCGACTTAACCCCCATCGCGAGGATGGCATCTTGTCGCATCGCCACCCCCACGCTGAACTTATCCCCGATGGATTTTATGTTCACAAACGGTATTAACTCCACTGCCGCATTAGCTGCAGCTTTAAGCGCCGCCGTGGACACCTCCCCCCACCCAAGACACTTGACCTCCATAAATTCCACCTCTTCCTCCTTGACGTTGCCCGGCAGAAGCACCTCCATGTTGCCCATCTTCACGATTACGTCCTTCCCCTTAAACCTCTCAAACTTAACCACGTCGCTGGCGAAATCCGCGATGTAGCTAACAAACAGACAGACGGGAAACGCCCCCCTGGCCCTATAAAACGCCCTAAACGACCCAGAATACGTCGCGCCATACGCCAAAACGCCATCTTCATACGGCTTGAAGCACAAATACGGCGCCAGATCGTCCAACGCCTTTACAAATTCTCCAGGCAGCTCCATGGGGAGAAAATGCACTACAGTATATATACCCAACAAACACACCTAGAAAAAAAAGAACCGGTTAGACCTTCAGCCCGCGTCTCCTGCCCCCCTTCCTCCTCCCGCCACCCTCCTTGCCGAGAATTCTATACACCTTAATGCCCGTATACGGCGATTTGGCCACAGCCGCCTTGGCGCCATTTCGCAGATAGACAACGTCGTAGTTGCTGGCGGTGAAATGCCTTTTGGCCTTTACGTCGAAGAACCTCATGCCTCCCCCGCCTCCCACACCTGCGCGCTTAATCCCTTCCTAATTCTGTAGTGTGTGATCCTCCATTTGCCGAAGTTCCAGCTCTTGACCCTAACCGGCCTCGCCTTGTTGTCTAAAGCCGCCTTTGCGGCCTCTACGGCATCAGCGAGCTTTTTGATGTGTCTCTCACTCGCCGGGACGCCCTTTTTCTTTTTGCCGACTGCCGGCTCTTGTTTAACCTCAGCCGGCGCCTCTGTCTGTGTCGTAGTTGTCGTCTCTGTGCCAGCCGCCCTCTCCGCTACGGCGGCTGCCCCCTTTGTTGGCTTTTGTGTTGTCTTCTTCCCTTTAGTTCTTTTTGTTTCAACCCTCGCTTGTAGCTCGCCCGCCTCAATTAACTTCTTTACATACCTCTGTACTGTTTTCGGTGAAACTCCTAGCGTTAGGGCAATAACGCTTATCGGTGCCTTTTGTCTTTCATACATTTTTTTCAATATCTCTATCTCCGCTTCAGAAAGCTCCTTCTTCTTTCTACCAACTTCTACGGCTCCAGGCAGTCGAATGTCATAAGACTTTTTAGCAGTTTTCCTCTTAGTTTTCCTAGCCATGTGAACTGTGTTTAGAGGTATATATATACGTCACTTCCCTATCGTTTCTTGTCCTCAGCGGAGGCCCACCTCTCTATCTCCTCCATACGTTTGCCCAACGCCTTCCTCACCTTGTCCCAAGGCCAGCTCGGCCCGGCCTTCAACGCGTTCAGAAGGCCTCTTGCCATGCCGAACTGCTCGATGTTTACAACTAAAGTGCGAAACACCTCGATGAGCGACGCCGGTTCGTTTTTATATACGTCAGCCGCAGCCTTAAGGACGGTCTTGACAGGCTCCGGCGCGTCGGCGAAGTACTCCCTCCACGCCTTGATGATGCCGTCGTAATCCGGCAGCTTGTGCCAATCGGTCTTGGCGATAGACTCAAGCGACTTGCGTTCACCAATAAACCAACGCATGGCGGAACGCCATGCGTTATCTACAGCCTCCCTAAACTCCCCCGGCGTGTTGTATTGTTTCATGAGGGGCTCCAGAAGCCTTTTCGCCAAATCCGGCGGCGCCCACTGGGCGATAAAGCCAACCGCCTTGGCCTTGAGGAAGGTCTCCAGGTTGTCAAGATAGCCAAACGCCTCCGTCGCCGGCAGCTCAGCCGCCTTGTCTATAGCCGCAAAGACCTGTCCCCTCTCCCCCCGCTGCTCCGGCCGGGCGATGCCCTTCCCCTCATCGGCGCCATATATCGCTCTGGCCAGAGCTCTCACTTCTTCCATACGCCTCTCGAGCTCTGCGTCTAGCTTTGGGGGTCTATACACAGCCCTTTTATACATCTTCACAATATCAAACATGTCTGCCTCAAGACACGGCTTTATATACGTCATTATTGCCTTTCTCGTATTGACTTTCTCTATAGCCACACTGCCCGGCGGCGGGCCGTTAGGCGGTTATATTAGCGATGAGGTTTGGTATATCACAGCCGCTAGAAATATCCTTCACGCTTTCGGCGTGGCTCCAAACTCCCCCTTCTACACGACGGTGGGGCAATGCCTAAAGGGACCGCCTATATACGAGATGAAACATGGCAACACGACGTTATATGTGGCATTAGAGGTGAGCTGCTACGTCCGTCGCGGCTTCCCGTACCCCAAGCCTGAGACTCTGACGTATTACAACTTGGAGCACCCACCCCTGGCGAAATACATCTATGCCGCCATGATTTACATACAAGACTGGCCCCTCTTCTGGCGTTTGGCGCCAATGGCCGCAGGGCTGATTACGCTCTTGTTAGTGTATAAGAAATGGGGCCTTCTAGCTGCCGCGTTGTTACTAACAGACAGAACTTTTATCGCCATGTCCTCAATAGCGATGTTAGACATATGGCCCGCCCTTTTTACAACCCTGGCGCTTTATTATTACGGCAGTTGGAAGTCCTACATATTCCTCGGCCTTGCAGGCGCATCGAAATACACAGGCCTATTCGCGGCTATGGCCTACTGGAAGAAATGGCATGTGGCAATTCCGACAGCTTTAACGATAATTGCCGTTAGTTACATCCCGTTAGCTATAACGCTAGGGCCTTGGGTCTACCAAGCCGCCCTTGAGTCGCTCAGATGGCACATAACCCCAAAGCCCCCAGGCCCTGTGGCTTCAAGCCCGGCGGATTGGTTGATAATGCAAAACAGTTTTGTGTTACACCCACAAGTCGCAGCCACGGGCAGCTTCACGTACTTTCCGGCTCTGATATATTCGTTGTACGCAATAGCGAAGAGGAGAGACATGGCGGAATCCGCCTTCTTCCTCTCTTGTTATAGCGGGTACTGGCTGATATACGCAATGGGAAACACAACGTTATACTCCTTCTATACGGCACATTTCGCCCCACTAGCGGCAATACAGACGGCGAAGCTACTTCTTTCTGTAGAGCTTAAGCACAAAGTCCATAGCCTCTTCTGGCGGAAGTTTTTCAACCCTCTCCCTAAATTTCGCCAACTCCGGCTCTTTTTCCACAAGGCTGTTGAAAATCTTAAGCGCAATACGTTTGGTCTTCGGGCTGTCTACAGGCAGGATTATGGGAAACTCCTCAATCGCCTTACGTCTTTTTGTCTTAAACACAAGAGAGAGAAGATACAACTATAAAAACGTCATTGCTGACTGAACTTCCACAACGAGACGTATTAAAAATTAAAATCCGTACCTGCCGCCAGACGTCTTTATCTTCACCGCCGCATATAGCGCAGCGGCAAACCCAAGCGCCACGAAGCCGTATGAGTTGTTCCACGCCTGCGACGGGTCCTGGTTGAAGACGAAAGACAGCGCCGTCGACACAACCGCAAAGGTGATGCCGCCGACTAAGATCCCCTCGTCCACATCCCTATTCGCCTTGATTGTGCCTACGGCTGTGGCCAGCGCGATCACAAGCGCCCCGATGCCGACCTCAAACGGCCCCAGCTGCGGGGGGGTGAAGGCAACGCCGCCGGGCGGTATATAGGCATAAGTGCCGATAGTTACAGTAAGCGGCGAGCTGGCTGTGTGGACAGTCACGCCCACATTCGGCGTGGGCGGAGGAGTGTAGCCAAGGCCAGGCGGCGGCTTGTAGCTAACAGTCAACACGTTGCCGGCAGGCCACTGGACGTAGCCCAAAACAGTCTGGCCGAGGTAGACGTTGGAGGTGCCGTTGGCCACGAGGATGCCCTCGAAGCGGTAGATGCCAGCCGCCACAGAGAAGTTGTAGAAACCCGGCGGGAAGTAGCCAGCAAGCCTACAGACGTTGTTGGCGCAGGCGGCGTTGATCTGACACACGGCGTCGCCAGAAGACGGCACCACAAAAGACCCGTTGAGGCTAAGCTTGGCGATCTGGGAGCCACACGCCGTAAACACGCCGCCAGCAACCTCAAAACGCGGCAGCACGAAGTATCTGGAAAGAAGCCACACCGCCCCCGCCTCGGTGTAGAAGCCGGGGGGCGATTGGGTGGCGTCTAAAAAGTAGACATACCGCAGCCCGCCGAGGTCGGGCAGTCTTTCGCCCATGTCCACACGGCCGGTGTATACAGCGACATATTTGTAGTACAGCGTTGGGAGGTTTGTGTCTGATGGCATGTATCCAACCCCGGGCCTCCACCAGTCGTAATATGGACCAAAGAACGGTTTTTGAGACATAGCTATACGTGTGCCATCTACATACACCGCGAGGTGCGTCTCGTTGTAGACCACGGTGAGGCGGAACCACCTGCCGACAGGCACCTTTACTGTAGACCAGTGGAGGTTCCCCATCATGGAGATATATACCGTATCCATCGTACCTACACCATCGATACGGCCTATACGTATTGCATAAGGCCGCTCCCAATCCCAGAACCTCCCGCCCGAGATGTATATCCTTGTATCATACACCGTTAGGTTCTGTGGGATATACACCATAGCATCAATAACGCCAACGTGTGGAATAACTGTGTGTATGCTAGAAATATATGCCCTCCCCCAGCCGACCTTGCCCTGCCCAGAATCGCCTTGGAACACCCACGCCGCCGGCATAAGGCCGGCGAACTTGCCCGCCAGCTGGGGCACCACATACGGCACCTCGACGTATGTGGCGACGCCCGGCGCAGAGACGTTGAAGCCGGTGGAGGTGGCCAGATAGACGCCGCCGTCAACACGCGACCCTTGCGGCACAAACCTAAACAACGCGTTGGATCTAGACACGTCTGAGAAGCGCCAGACCCAGCGCCGGCCGGACATTAACCGCCAGTCTATAGCCGTGGCGCTGCCGGGCGCTGTGTTGTAGAGGCCGGGGTGGTACGGCTCGACGTAGAGGTTATCTAACGCGTGGAAGTTTGTAGCGCCGCCAGATATCGATCTGAAGTACGATGAACCTATCCCATGTAGAATTTTCTGATATGGCGTATTGTCTACCGCCTCGGCCACTGTTGTTCCGTTTACCGCCACGCGGATATATACCTTATTATCTTCATAGTACAGCCACACCTCTGCGGTGTACCACCCAGAGCCGAAGGTGTAAGGCACCTTGGCGAGAGATACCCACGTTCCGTCGTACCGCAACGTCTTGACCTCTACAAACCTCCCCCCCTCGTGGAATGTAATGTGATACCCACCATTCCATCCATAGAAAATTACGCTGTTAAAATCGCCGCCGGTCCCGCCCCAAGCCCTCAAACTACAGCGCATGTAGATACCTCTATGATGATTAGAATGAAAGTGATAACCTCCAGATACCCACTGTTGTTGGTTTGACGTCAGAAGGACGTACCGGTTTGTCGAATCCCACGTG
>JBKBOT010000020.1:0-29249 GCA_046293555.1 Pyrobaculum sp.
AGCAGTGGCGGTACACAACAGGACGTTTCTCCCGTCTAGCAGCCCCGCCCTCACCGCGTCCTCCTGCGGCGGAAAAAGCCGCGTTACCCCCCGCCTCTTCAAGACGTCGACCAGCCTGGCGTCGAGGGGGAGCTCTGTAACTTCCATCAAACCCTCTTGATGTAGCCAGGCCTCGGGGTGTAGACCTCGCCGTTGCGGATCAACAGCTCTACAACCCTCTGCGTCTCGGCCCGCGGTATCCCAAACTTCTCCGCCTCCGCGACCAGCGTCTCCACCTTCACGGCCCCCCTCTCCACCTCCTCAAGTCTCTTCAGCAGCTCCACCACCCTTATGTATGCCTCCCTCCTCGATGCCGGAACTCCAGTCATTATGGCGTCTATATCCACGGCGCCAGACTCAATGTCAATCCCCACAGACTTCAGGAAGGCTAGATACAGCCTGATGGCCCTCTCGGCGTCCTCCCCGGCGGCTATAGGGGAAAGCCTCATCTTAGCCTCGGCGACGGTGAGGCGAATTAACGCCTCTAGCTGCCTGGCGGTAATAGCCACCGCGGTGCCAGGCCCCTGGTACCTACGCCGCATCTCTAGATAAAATGCCCTGACCCTCTCCTTGGCCTCCTCGCTGAGAACAGGCCTCACGTGCCTCCTGGCGTAAATTATGTACTTCCTAAGGAAGTCAGGCCTGAGGACATTTCTAAAAGCCTCCGGGGTCCTGCCGGCATGTAGGTCAAGTATGTGGCTTGCAAGCGTCGAGTCGAAATCCTCCCGCGGCTCGTCCCTAATGACAAAAATGAGGTCAAAACGGCTGAGGAGCGACACGGGGAGGTCTATATTCTCCGCCACGGTGCGGTTTGGGAGATAGCGGCCGAAAGCGGGGTTAGCCGCCGCCAGTACTGCACTCCGCGCGTTAAGAGTGGCCACAATACCCGCCTTACTTATAGAGACCGTGTTCTGCTCCATGGCCTCGTGGAGAGCCACCCGGTCCTTTGCGTCCATCTTGTCTATCTCGTCGATAACGGCGACGCCCCTATCTGCGAGAACCAACGCGCCTGCCTCTAGATAAAACTCGCCAGTTAGCTTATCTCTCACCACAGCCGCCGTAAGGCCAGCCGCCGAGGAGCCCTTGCCCGTGGTGTAGACAGCCCTCGGCGCGATTTTAGCCACAAACTTCAGTAATTGCGACTTGGCGGTGCCGGGGTCCCCCACCAGCAGTATGTTGACATCCCCCCTAACCCTCACCCCGTCTGGATACACCACCTCGTTGCCGCCAAAGAGGAGACACGCCACAGCCTCCTTCACCTCCTCGTAGCCGTAGATAGAGGGGGCGATAGACCTCACCACAACCTCCCTCACCTCCGGGCGGCGGGATAGCTCTAAGATCCTCTCCTCGTCCTCCTTGGTGATCTCCTCCACAAGCTCCTTGTTGGTAGTCTCCACATGGACGCCATAGATGTAGGAGGTCACTATGGGCGGCCTCCCCCTTCTCAACTCGCTGAGGGTTAAGTCCACCACTCCAGATAGAGACACGATGTCGCCAGGCTTCACGGCGTCCACAAGGTCGTCTAGCAGCACCACCTCCACGCTTCTGGGCAGCTGCCCCGGGGGGAGGTCCTCGGGCCTCTCCTGCACGATTACCCTCTGCCAGTCTACATACTCGCTGGCCTCGGTAACCAGGACAAAACTCCTGGGGGCGCCACACCTGGGGCACCTGCCGGGAGGCTCCACATGTCGCTCGAGGTCTTGCATAAGCTCGAGCTCGTAGCCACACTGGCCACAACGGTAGAGAGCCCTCCGTAGGAAATGTTTAGGCGGCGTCTGCCTCGTCACGATGCCCTCAATACGGATCAGACGGCCGATATACTCAGATCTCAACTTACGCAGAGGGACCACCAGCGGGGAGCCCCGCGGCCTGAAGTAAAACCGCCTGAGGACACGGGCGGTCTCCGGGTCCTTCTCCTCCACCACCTCCCTCACCGCCTTGTCGGCCTCGGGCAACACCACCTTCGGCCTCTCGACGATGAGGTCAGCCAAAAACTTGTCAAACATAAGGACGTCGTGGAAGTCCACCTCCAGCGACCGCCTCCTCTGGATGATAATATTCACCACCTCGTCAGAAACCTTCTCGCTAGAGAGAATAAACTCCTTAAACCTATCCCGAAGGGCCTCCAGATCCAACACGACAGAAGGTGAAAAACAAGTTATAAAAATAGGCCAGTAATACCGTCAACACCGAAAGCCGGTAGAGTTCGCACAAAGACTTACGTCAACTAAAAGGGCAGAACAGCCGGATTTCGTCAAGTCCAAAAGGCCGCCGGCCACACAGCCGCCAGGCAGCGGCTGTCCCCCCCTGCAGTCATAAGGGACAAACCTGCCCGCTAGATATAGGCCCTTCCTGTGTTCCACAGCCCATTTAGTCACGTTAAAAGTCCAAGCCGTGGCGGTGGCCCAAGCCTCCCCCCGCCCCCTCTGCCCAACTGCCGTCACGTTGACGTAGAGAAACCCCCCCTCGTTCTTCACGCAGATAGATACGCCAGCAGAGTCAAAACCAAAAAAGGCGCGGGGGATAAAAACCGTCTGGTTGATCATATACACCCCCGGCAGGCTGGCGCCAGCCAAGAGGTCTCTCACCTGCGACGCGATGAAGTCAGCCACAGAGCTCGCCAAAAGCCCCACGTCTTCTTCCAACACCCATTGTGCATACATGTCTACCAACACCGCCAGTATGGCCACAGCTGCGGCGAAGGCGATAAACAAGACCACCGCAGAGGTGGAGACAACCCCCCTCATCTTAACGACACGACGGCCTCCTGCACCACGAGATACACGACGCCGCCTAGCGGCACCTCCACGCCCCCCACCGCCATGCGGTCACAGCCACTGTACTTTTTCACATCCACACTCCTCATCTCGTAGGTGAGGTAACTATAGCCGCCGAGACGAACCGTGGCGTTTATTAGATATATGTAGCTCTCCCCCTCGCCCCTCACAACAAACAGCCTGGGGTAAAGCCGTATGTTGCCAGGCTGGGTAGAGTTTACGGCAAACAAGGTGTCCCCCGGCTCTGCAAAAAGGCCACCTCCCATTCCCCTATACAGCCTACCCACGTCCACCAAATAGGTGGAGTTATACCACACAGAAAAACTACGCCAAGCGAGAACAACGTCGCCACCACACCACAGCTTCACTCTGTAGGTAGAGTTCACCACTCCAAACCTGCCGTAGTAAAAACTAGGCAGGGCGAAGTACTTCCGCGAGCCAGACATGCCAAAATCGGCCTCCATAGAGTCAGCTAAAAGCAAGATGTAATTCAAGGCGTTGCGGTACTCCAACGGCGCCATGGAGGCATAAAGCATGTTCACCACATAAGGCAAAGCCGCAAATACCACCAAAAGCGCTATAGCAGTTAACACCAAAACCTCAAGCGACGTCATGTCGTCGAGTAAGGCCTCCCCTTGTAATCACCAAAGTCCAGATAGTAATACGGCCTAGGCCACGTGAAGGGAATAAAAGCCACAGATAGAGACGGCGTGACTCGCCGAAATGCCGTCATGGGCCTCCCGCCGAGCGCCGGCGCGCTGTTTGGATACGACCTAAACCACCACGGCGGCTCGCCAGAAGTGACCACTTGATACAACACCATAGACGGAGAGATAGATATAGTGTAGTTAACAATGGTGGGTATAGCTCCCCTACTGTATTCCCAGATATGCATGTCAAAACAGAACCCATCGTAGTGCCACCACCATACCGATACTAGATCTCTACGCTGAATACCCACCATGAGCCTATTGGGGGAACACTGCCAGCTCAACGTGTCGTTATATAGAGCCACCGAGGTCTGGCTAGTGGCAGAAATAACTGCGGTAAAGCCATCGGGATATGTGGACAAGCTGGCCCATTGACTAACGTCAACTATATTTCTAGCAAAATAGTCAAAGACCTTCAAGTCGTTCGTCCCGCCGCCGCATAACGCCATGAGTACCGCCCTGCCGGATAGGGGCATTGATGGGGACTCTACGCGTATCCAAAGCCTCCCAGTGCCCTCTCCATACACCTTTAGCTCTCTCCATGTGCCCCCTATAAACTCATAGGCGCGGGGAGTTTGGCTAAATTCAGCATGTATCAACAGGGTGTAGTACTGTAGAGAGGCGTTGCCGGGGAAATATATCCTCACGTATTTAGGCGATTGACACGGCGGATTTATCGGTGTAATGGGCCTCTGCCAGTGGGGTAGGTAGCTGTCTAGCTGTGTCGGCGGTGTTCTGAACGTGATGTTTACCACAGATCCGGGGGGTATGAGGACTATGGTCTGTTTCGTTGTGGTGGAGACGTCAAATATGCCCATGTAGCGGCTGTCTGTCGGGCTTATGTCTACTACCGGCCTCTGTCCTTGCCAGGGTATTGTGAGAACCGCCGTGCCGTTTCCCTCGTTTATGATGTAATAACTACGGCCCAGCCGTAGTGAGTATAGCTGTGGCTTTGTGTTTGAGAGGGCCACCTTGGCGCCGAAGATGTTTATCAACACGGCGTGGCTCACCCAGGTGGGTACTGTAAACGTGATGTTGTACTCCGCCCGGTCCACCCCGCCGAAGTAGCCATAGTATCTAGACAACGTGACTGAACAGAGCTCGGAGGGACACGTCTTGTTGACATAGGTGGACCCCAGGCTGTAGAATAGGCTAAAGGCCGCAGATAGGGTGCCTCTAGGCACCGTGGTGTTGACGGCGACTGTGTAGGAGTAGGTGGCTTGGTTGGGCCCTCTCGACACCGTGGCGGCTTTGACTATGGTGGCGTTTAGCGAAACCCTCCTCACTATAGCCAAGTTCTCCACGCCCGCCAGCCCAATGCCGCCGCTGAGTGTAGCCACGACGTTTACACTGCCACTGCCTCTAGCCACTATATCCACCCTATTTGGCCTAGCCAGCGGCGGGTATTCAAGCCGGGATAACGCCACGGAGGGGGGCGGCTCCACGTAAGGCCTAACCCTCACGTAGGCATATCTAGCGGCCTCACGCCACCCCGCCGTGGTGCTTGCCGGGTTGTCCACAATGGCGCTGCCCAACACTATGTAAAATCTCCAGTCTGTAGTGCCCCACGGCGCCTGGCCTAACCTCTTGCCGCCTAGAGGGACCAGGGGGCGGGTGGAGTTGTAGAGATATACGTTGTAGAGAGTAGACGCGCCAGTAAACGATATGGAGTAGAGATACCACACATCCCCGAAAGATATGGCGCCCGCATCGTCCCAAGTCCTCCCGTTCCAAACCCCAGAGCCGCCACGCCAGCTGGACCACACAAGTACGGGAGATACGGCCTGAATGGCCACAACATTGGCGCAGATGGGGTGCGTGGAGTCAGGCGGCGACGTGTAGTAATACAGGTCTAGCCTCGCCGGCCTTATCGTGCCTAGAGACAACGGCCTTACCAAAGCCTCTACGGTAGCCCCCCTCCACCCCTGTATAGGGACCGGCCCCATGTAGACATTAAACCCCCAATTCCTAGTGCCGGCCTGGTAATCAGCCCAGATCTCCGCGGCTTCAAACCCGCCGTCGGGCACCAGCTTGACGCCACTGGCGTCAACGCCGCCGGTCACCGGATTCGACCTACATTGATCGCGCACCACCCTTCGACTCCAGCTAGCTATGTCCTCCCCGCTCCAAAACCACGACAACTCCTTGTTGTAGTCTTTAAACGCTCCGTTGTTGTATATGACTTGTGTGGCAAATGTTGCGTGCGGGTTGTTGTTAGCACTCTTGTTGATAGGTATGTCGAAAGGATAAACCTGGCTGTTTACAACACACAACGCCGGCAGCACGTCGCCGACGTAGTTAGGCGCATATACCAGCAAGATCTCTAACGTCTTGCCTTTCCTCAATACTGGCGAGCCTACCTCAACGCTAGATGGTATCCTCACGTGTAGGAGGCATAGTGGACACTTGGCGACCTCGGCCCACCAGGGCAGCTGTATAAACGCCTCTTCACATCTCCCCGCACGTATGGTGTCGTTGTTTACTAGAAATAGATAGAGGCTACTACTCATGTCGACGGCCCTAAGTCCGTCTAACAGCTCTGCGAGAGCCGTGTTGTAGTCTTCCCCCAAGGCGCCTGGTTCAGACACATGTCCGCCATATGTCACCACGTAGTAGCCGTCATAATCCTCTCCATTCCACGTCACTGTGAGCCTATATAGCCTCACGCCGCCGGGTATAGACACCCTTCCGCCTCTAAAGGACTCTAGATTCCATGAAGACAACTCTACGGCCTGTGGGTAAGGCCCCAGGGAGCCGTTAAAGCCGCCGAACTTCAGCCCGTAGCTATAACTCAGCTGTGCCCCCAGCGGCAGTAAGTTCTGCCTCAGGGAGGTAAAAGTCTTGTTCACATAGCCGCCAGCCACGTTGTAAACCAGGGCGGGGTCTCCGTAGAGACCTGTAGTGAGCCCGCCGGTAGACACAAGCGAGGAGGCCTTGAGCACTGCCTGTAGCGTGTGGGAATCCGCCAGGTCCACCACCTCGGGCCAGGGCTTGGCGTATATGCCGTACCCATGTCTAATCCCTGCAGACTGCTGCCCCATCTGTACGGCCAGCTGGGCGGCTAAAATGGCCGTCAGCGCTATGGCCACCACAAGCGCCGTTAGTAACACCAGCTGGCCCCTCATGGCCTCTCTAGCGAGAGCTCAAGCCTCACCCTAGTCCCGTCGCTCAACACCGCGGTGACTACAGCCACATCTACGCCGCGGCCAACGCCGCCGTAGCCGAGGGGTCTAGACACAGAGGCCAACTTCTGTCTCCACTCCGCACATGCTAGACAGGTCGGCGGCCTCACGTCGTCTAGGTAGACAGAAAAGTTGTAGAAATACCGCACTGAAATCACCGCGTTTAACGCCTCTCTCAGCCTGGCGGCGTCGTTGCTACATATGGCCTCCTCTACAGACGCCATAAATGTGGGGTCTGCAGACAGCCTGAGGAGGACAAAATAGGCGTTGGCGGCCACCTCCCTCTCGGAGGCGATGGCCAGAGGCGCCGGGGCCGCTATGGAAAATACATAAAAGACAGAGCCCAACACCACGGCCGACAGCGCCAGCTCTACAAGCCACCTCACGGCCTCCTATATACCAACACCTCCACCAGATAGGTGGCAGACTGTGAGTCTACAACCCGCGTGGCTTTTGCCGTTTGGAGCTTAGGCTCTAGAGGAGTCCACCGCCTCCAGGTGTCCAGCTGGATAGACCCACGGGCCACGGGCATCAACGGGACGACCGCAAGCGCGCTCTCGGGGCGTCCAACTCTCTCTACCTGTACAACTGCAAACAGCGCGTTTGGCGGCACCTCTACCCAACACGCCGCACATCTGGCGTTAGAAGTACAGCCGCTGCAGTGATCAACCTTTACCACTCCAGCCCCTTGTCCAGGGTCTAGGGTTATATCGCTTCCGAGGTTTATAAATCCGCCGCCGGTATAGATCTGTAACTTTCTCACGCCTAACGCCGGCGGGTTGGAGTCGGCTCTGCACAGAGAGTCGTGTAGTAGCCACAGCTGGTTGCGAAAAGAGAGAAACATGCCGTAAGCCAGAGGCCTGTCGGCAGTGTTGAAGGCATATAGGTCGAAACCACGTGGGTAGTCTAGCCTCTGTACATATATGGCGAGGTGGCTACGCCCACCTGCCGTGTCTTGTATTAACCTGTTAAGCCTGTCGTCTAGCATGTTTGCCTGATAGAACTGGCCAGAGGGCGTGAGGCTGTATGTCTTCGAGTAGACGTCACACACATCGTCATAACAATAGAGTACTGTGGCCACCACACGGCCCCCGGCGGTCGACCTTATCCAAACCCCCTGGGGGACGTCGACACACATGGGGTCGCCGCGCGTGAAGCCCTGTATGTTGGGACATATCGTCAGGTTTGCCAGGGGCTTTATCCTAACCGACATGTCGTAAAGATCCCACTTCTCTCCAAAAAAGTTTTTCAACAAGGCGGCGTAGTCTACCTCCACGCTGCCGGCTGGAGTCAAGACGCCAAACCCGGCCACATACGCCCTGTCGACACCTGTCTCCTCTACAAACGCCTGCTGCCTTATCTCACACGTGCCAGAGGCGGCGGTGCCATATGTCAACATTACTAACTTCCTGTCGTCTATCTGCGGCTGGTAGAGCGGCCGGGGGGCCGACAGGGTTAAGTCTACAATCCTCCACGCAGGCTGCCCGCCTTGCCTCCTTGCCGCAATGTCGCCCTCTGCGATGATCATCCTGTCGAGTGCCTGCTGTGCTAGGTTTGTGAGTTGAGGCTGTTGTGTTACGTCATAGGGAGGGGCATGTGCCGGAAGGAGGAGGAAGGCGAAAGCTACAAATGCGAGAAGTATCCCAGCCACAACCGCCACCTCTACCGCCTCCACGTTGTACAAGTGGTGTTTTTTATATATCTTTTGCGGTGTGGTTTGTTGGCTAGACGAGTATGTAGAAGTTGTGATGTCTCCCTCTCTTCATGAGGCCTAGAGAGATTGGCCTCACGCCGGCTAGCTCAGCCAGCTCTTCCAGCCTGTGGACGTAATAAAGCCTCGCCGCCCGCCTCCCCCACGGCACCTCCCAGACGCCGGGAGCCACCTCGCGGCCTCTGTCTGGCCGCCACACTGTGGCCACCGCCGCCGCGGCCACCCTCTTGGCCTCTCTTAACGCAACGGCGGCCGCCTCTTTAGGCATGTGGTGGAGGACAGCCACTAGATACGCCACGTCAAAAGCGCCGTCTCTAAACGGCAGCAGGTTGGCCTCACACTCCACAGAGTCCCCGCCTGGGGTAAGCCTCCTGTCTAAATCGCAGTGTACCACATAGCGGTGCTGGCGTTCAAAATACAGCGGCTGGGCCCCCCTGCCGGACCCCACGTCTAACGCCCTCTCCCCAAAATCGGCGAGGTCGGCCACCGGCAGCGGCCTCGTCCGGGTGGCTTGGTACTCCCCGCCGATGGCGAGATAGGCGTTTCTAGCGGCCTTGGCCCAATCCACTTGGCGATATGTACACAATTTTTAAAACTAACCGTGTTGCCACCTGTGGAGAGGCCTCTCCGCTTTATTCGAGCCGCCAGTGGGGTACATGTGGTGGCCGTTATGACTCACCCCATGCCCTGTCCCGGCCGTTGTGCCTTTTGCCCCACGGCGGAGGGGGCGCCTAAGTCCTACATGCCGGATAGCCCCGTGGCTTTAAGGGCTAGGAGAAACGGCTTTGATCCCTACCGCCAGGTGGCGGGCAGGATTTCTGTATATATGGCAAATGGCCATCTTCCCAACAAAATAGAGGCAATTGTGCTTGGCGGTACCTTCACGGCGCTTCCCCGTAGCTACCGTGAGTGGCTTGTGGGCAGTATATACAAGGCGCTTAACGACTTCCCCCACTGGGGCGCCTCCCCACACGTGGACCTAGAGTGGGAACAGCTGCGCAACGAGAGGGCCGCCCTCAGGCTGGTGGCCCTCGCCATAGAGACCAGGCCTGACTATATAGACGAGGGGGAGGTAGACCATTTGTTAAAACTAGGCGTCACCAGGGTGGAGCTTGGGGTGCAGTCTATATATGACGACGTCCTTAAGAGGGTGGAGAGAGGCCACGGCGTTGGGGAGGTGGTGTTAGCCACAAGGCTTCTGAAAGATTCGGCGTATAAAGTGTGTTACCACTTAATGCCGGGGCTCCCCGGCTCAGACCCAGATAGAGACCTGGAGATGTTTAGAGAGGTTTTCACAAACCCGGACTTCATGCCCGATTGCGTCAAGATCTACCCCCTCTACGTGGTGCCCCACACGAAGCTATATGAGGAGTGGAGAAGGGGGGAGTACAAGAGTTACGACAGAGAGACGTGGCTTGACCTACTCGCCAAGATCTACGCCTCTGTGCCGCGATGGGTTAGAGTGATGAGACTAGGCCGCGACATCCCGTTACACCACGTGGTGGAGGGCCCCCCGTGGGGGAACATGAGGCAGGTGGTTTTGCGGCACATGGAGAGGCTTGGGCTGAGGTGCGTGGAGATTAGATGTAGGGAGGTGGGAGTTAAGCTGGCTAACTCGAGGCTGGTGGAGCCAGGCCTCATAGAGGTGAAGAAGACTGCCTACAAGGCCTCTGAAGGGACAGAGTGGTTTATAGAGGCGGTGGGGCCTGACGACACTCTTTACGGCATAGTAAGGCTGAGAATACCCCACGCCCCCCACAGGCCGGAGCTAAGGGGAGACGTGGCGTTGGTCAGAGAGCTTCACGTATATGGCCCGGCGGTGCCGATAGGCGAGAGGGGGATATGGTGGCAACACGTGGGGATTGGGAGGCGGCTTATGAAAGAGGCCGAAGAGACGGCGTCTAGGCTGGGCGCCGTCAGGTTGGCGGTTATCTCCGGCGTGGGGGCTAGAGAGTATTACGGAAAGTTAGGCTATGAGAGATGCGGCCCCTATATGTGTAAAAAGCTTTAGCCATGCTCCCACCGCCTGCAGGCGTGCTTAAATTAGACCAAAACGAGGTGCCCATACCCCCGCCACAACACGTGATAGAAGCCGCGACGGCTGCCCTCTACGTCTCTAACTGGTACCAACCGGCTCAGCTTTACGACGAGGTGAGAAGGCTATATGCGGAATACGCCGGGGTGAGGCCTGATCACGTCTACCTCTTCCCCGGCGCAGACGACTTTTTTGAACAGGCGCTCCTAAAGGCCAAGAGGGTGGCGGCGCCAAGCCCCACTTACTTCCTTTTTGAAGACCAAGCGGCATTCCACAGGGTGGAGCTTCTACAAAGCCCCCTAAAGGACTTCACGTTAGATCTAGCCGACTTTTTGGAAAAAGCCAAGAGGGCAGACGCCATCTATATAGACAATCCCAACAACCCCACTGGGCAGTTGTTAATAAGGCCGAGCCATCTGGAGGAGATTCTGTCGCTGGGGAGACACACCATTGTGGACGAGGCCTATTTCGAGTTTTCTGGCGTCACGGCGGCTGGACTTGTGGAGAGCTGGCCTAACCTCACTGTGGTGAGAACAATGTCTAAAGCTTTCCTCCTGGCGGGCCTTCGCGTCACGCCGGTGATAACACGCCAGAGGCTACATTACAACACGGTACGCTTCAGAGTTTCACTCCCCTCTCTAGCTGCCGCCAGAGCTGCCCTGTATAATAGAGAGTATGTGGCACATGTGGTAGAGACTGTAAAAAGGGGGGTAGAGACGTTAAGGAGAGGGCTTGAGGATTTTGGAATAAAGACGTGGCCTACATACGCCAACTTCATACTGGCCAAAGGCCCGCCCGGCCTTGCGGCGTTGTTTAGAAAAGGCGGCGTCTGGGTTAGAGACGAGGAGGCAAGGCTCGGACCTGGCTTTGTGAGAATTACGGCGGGCACCCCGGAGCAATGCCTACATGTGGTCAACGTCGCCAGGTCACTCCTCGGCAATTTCCGCAGCTAGCCTACGCCTCCTCTTTCTCATAAACCACAGTAGGAAGGCCGCGCCGCCCGCCGCACCGCTCACTACAGCTAGCGGCAGTGGGTCAAGACTCCACACGGCCTCATATAACGTAGGCGCCGCGGCTATAGGCATGGCTGGATATGTGTACACCACGCCCGTGGAGACATCACGCCAGCCGGCAAAGAGATACCGTATGAGGGGCGCCGGGTCCCACACCTCTGTGGGCGTGGGCATTATGCCTACGGTAGACCCCTCGTCTACCCACATGGAGGGAGGCACAACGCCATATCTAGAGGAGAATCGGACAAGATACTGCCTCTTTGTGGTGTAGGTAATATTAAGAGGCTCAAATACCCTAACCCTCAGCGGCGTGGTTGTAGCGTTTGGCCTCCCGTTTACTACCCACTGTCGTAACACCGTCCGGACGCCGCCGCTTTCGCTAATAGGCGTGGGGATGTTGACCACTATCTCACTTCCCTTGTCGACCCACGTGGCGTTGGGAGGCTGGGCTACGTAGGCAGGCGGCTTGACCCACACCCTGTATTGCACCACATATCTGGGGTTTAGGGCTATGGGCCTTTCTACAGTGCGGCTTATCACAGTGGCGAACTCCTCCTTTGTGTGTTCAAGCCCGGCCCAGCCGGCGAATTTAAGCCTGGTGTTATTTCTAAAGTCGTAAACCTCCGGCGTACGGAATACCACCAGGCTCCCCAAGTCCGCCCATAGCGACTGGGTGTCGTTCACCGTGGCGGGCCATCTGGTGGTGATTAACGCCTGCGGGACGTAAAAGCCCTGGGCCGAGATGGGATACATCCTGACTTCTGGCGCGCGGCCAGAGGTAATGGGGTTGCCAAACTGGTCAAAAATAACCACGTCGTCTAGCCTCAACCTCGCCGTATCGTTTATCCGTAAGGCCGACGGCAGCGACACTACATAAATCGCCTCGATAGAGATGGGCTTGTCTATAAACACGGAGATAGACGACGTGGGGAGACCTACCCTCCTGCCGTCTATCAGCCAGCCGGAAAGCCTCATGACCCCCTCGGCGACGCCCGGGGTGTTGTAGACAGGGACTTTTAGCTGCGGCTCGGCGTAAAACACGACGCTGCCAGAAGCCCAGTCTGGCCCCCGCACAAGCGGCGACTTGTAAACCCGGTACTCTAACACATAGTCCACAGAGATGACTTCAGCCACGTCGCCAGTTACCTCCAGCGTGAGGTTTGCCACAGGCCTACATCTCACTTCCCCCAGGTATCTATACTGGGGCTCAACCTCCAGGCGGCCTACTGGCACCAACAGCTCTCTGACGCCTGAAACCTGGTATACATACCTGGCCTCCCCCGACCTTACCAACACCTCCACCGGCAGACACTCCCTCGGTGCCGAGGCGGAGAGCCTCACTGCGGCAAATTTCGCCACGCCGTAGCGATCCCAAGTTTCATACACTACAGTCTTCCCGTCGTGAGAGACGGCCAGAGATGTCACCGGCCTGCCGGCTAACAGCCGCGCCGCCTCCACGCCGTTTCTAAAGACCACCACGTGGCCGCCCAAAGTCCCCACGGCCACAATAGAGCCGTCGCCAGATGTAGCTATGGAGAGAGGCGGCGCGGGGAGCGAGGCCCTCCAAGCCACAGAGCGCTGCCTCAAGGCCACAAGCTCCCCATAGAGCCCCAAGTAGACCCACTGCCCGTCTTGACTCGCCGCCATGGGGGCCCTAGGCGTATCGATGCCGTAAGTCACAGTTATGGCTGGGCTAAACTCGACGCCATATGGCATCACATATATCCGGGGGGCGGCGTCTTTTACAAAACAGGCCGCCACCGCCGTGCCGTCAGGCGCCACGGCGAGGTTAAACACAGAGCCGGGACAGGTATATACACGAGAGGCGGAACCCCCGACGATTTTATACACCTCGCCGCCGGCAGTCCCCACAAAGAGCTCCCTACCATCTCTAGAGTAGCCCATTGCCGTCACCGGGTGGGGGAATTTATGAGAGCCAACCACGCGGCCGTCTTTCACAACTACCACCCGCCCATCCACAGTGCCGACAGCCACCTCCACACAGTTGGTAGCCACGGCGGAGGCGTTTATGCCGGCCAGAGAGGTAGCCCAGTGGGGGTAGCCATATGGCGTATGTAGAGAAACCACAGCCCCTTTATACACGCCGGCAATTATAACTGGCGGCAGGGGGAGGGTGAAATTTAGCACCACACGTAACCTCTTGGGGAGAGAAATGCCGTACTGCCTAAGGGCGTTAAGAATGTCTTCAGACAGCTCTATGTCAACAGGGGCGCTGATAGTAACGGGGATCTCTTGCTGCAAGACTTGGTACACATAGGGGCGGTTAACTACCGCAAAACACCGCCCCACGGCGTCAGAAGCCACCAGTGGGTACACCACGTCAAGTGTGTACAACTCCGCCCCATCTGCCCCCACCACCCTAACGGCCGAGGGGGAGGCCCAGTAAAACACGTCGAGAGACTCAGTAGGCGTCACGTAGGCAAACACAGCCGCCGCCAACAACACAAGCCAAGCCACAAGCCGCATATCCAATAGAGAAACCCCCAAATTTATTTACAACGGACACTAGACACGTCGGGCACAACTATAGGCGACACGGGGTAGCTAGACCCCCCGCCAGTCACCACATATAAAATCGGCGAGGAGCCAGGCGTGTAGCTCTCCTGAAGCGACCCCCTAGCCTCAGCCAGCTCGCCCACAGCTGCATACAACTGTACTGACACACTCCTGCCGGACACGCCGGAGATAACCAAAACGCCATAAAAGTCGTGAGGACCCATATTCCGGACACAAACCACAAAATTACCGCCAGAATCCAAATAAGCCGATACAGGCACGACACGAGAAAACTCCCTAACGCCAACCACAAAATTGCTAAAAAGCCACACGCCGACAACAAAAGCCAACACCAAAAAAAGAAGAAGGAAAAAAACAGTTTGGAGAGATTTCACACTACGGCTTTACTGCCGCATTGAACGGAAACGACTGGCCGCCGCTTAGTATCACTCTACCGGACAACATAGTGCCCGGCGTCAGTGTAACACCCGATACAGAGCCGGATAATTCTTTTTGTTCACCAACTGCTACTTTTACTGGCGCGTCATTAAGTGTAGCAGTCTGTCCTGCTATTTCTACAGAGGAGACTTGTACATCTACTGGGCCTGGGTTCATTACAACAATATTAAAGGTTCCATCTTGTTTTATCTCTGCTGTTATGACGTTTAGTCTTGGCTGTCCAGTTGCTGAGGCGACAAATGTGGTGTATATATACCACCCCACAGCCACCGCGATTATTAACACTATTGCCACTATTATCGCTATTTCTAGGCTTGTCATACCTCTGGCCATGGGCAATGTTTGTCAGCTAGAATATATATCTTACGGAGCGATATTTTTATAATAGGATTCGGCTTTGTCATGGATTTATCTACGGCGAGGAGGTTGGGGTTGGAGCTGGCGTCTAAGCTGCCCTGGCAGGAGGTGGCCGACTCGCCTACTGTGCGGTATTATACGGATTGGTCTAAGTTTGAGGGCTTTTCCCCACTGGCCAGGTTGGGGGTGGGGGGTGTGGAGGCTGGGCCTTGTGAGGTGGTTGTTGTCAATGGGGTGTTGGCTGGTTTTGGCGGCTGCGGCGGCGTGGAGGTGGGTGTTGGCGGCGAGGTTTTTCGCCTCCTTTCTATTGACAGCAGGGTTTTGGCTCTTCACGCCTCTGTGTTGCAGTCTGTGGTGTCGATATCTATAAGGAGGCCTCTGGGGAGGCCTTTAGTTATCAAGCTGGCGGCGTCGGGGCCGGAGGGGGGCCACGTGGCTAGCCACGTCTTGCTGGAAGCCGAGGCGCCGGGGTCTGTGGCGGTGTTGGTATCTAACGCCGCCGGCGTTATGCACACCGCAGTTATTGAGGCTGAGTTCAGGGGGTCGACAGATTTCCTCCTAGCGTCCAGGGGGGCGGGGCCTCAGTATGTCCACTCGAGGGCCCGCGTCTACTCCTCGGCGAGGGCCAGGCCTCTGGTGTGGGGCGGAGTTATGAACGCCGTCAGGGAGGAGTACCACCTGGCTGAAAGGGCGCATGCAGACGTGGTGGGGCTTGAGTTTGGCCAGGGCGACAGCCGTATTGACCACGTGGTGTCTGTAGTAAACGAGGGGCGGGAGAGTAGGGGCTACGCCAGGCTGTACGCAGTGGCTAAAGACAAGTCTTTTGTCACACAGAGGGCTATAGGCCGTATCACAAAGACCGGCCTTTGGAGCGACAACGCGGTGGAGGGCGTGGTCTACATCGCGGGGGAGGGGGCTGTGGCTAACACCCAGCCCATAATCCTGGTGGAGACTGGGGAGGTGGCTGGGGCGAGACATTCGGCAGCAGACGCGGCGTTAGACGAGGAGCGGGAGTACTACCTCAGGGCCAGGGGGATAGACAGGAGGGACATACCGGCCCTCCTTGTGGCCAGCCTGATAGACCGCTATCTTGCAGAAGTGCCAGAGGGGCTCAGAGAGGTGGCGGGGACGTTATTTTCCGAACTTTCTTAGGCCTGCTGCCGTGGGGTTATAACACGCGGCTTTTAGTCAATCCACCTCACGTCCCTGGGGGTGAAGTAGGTGGGGATCTCCACGTCTATCTCCGGCGGCTTGTAGAGATGTCTCCACTCGCCGGGTCTGGGGGCTAGATGTCTCCCCACGTTGACATATACCCACCTGTATGCCGCCGTGTGGAAGACCGTGCCGCATTTTCTACACCTCCTCTTCCCCCTGCCGGCGCTCTCCAGCGTGCCGCCACAGTAGGGACATGGGGGCTTCTCTCTGACGTACCGCCCCAACACCTCTGCCCTCTCTACATATAGGTAGAGCCGTCCCCCCCTCGGCTTTATGCCTCCAACTAGCTCCACGTGGCACATATGACAGCGCTCTAGCTCTGACGCCATTTTGCCCATATGTCTATACACTACGAAGTGGAGGCCGGTGTCCAGCCTGCCCACTAGATGTCTTGCGGGGGTACGCCACGTCTCTACAACCAGCCCCCTGGCCCTATACACCGAGTAGGGATATGGCTCTGGGTACAACACGCCTTGTGTGATGTGGGCATCTGTGGCCTGATTTGTCCTAAATATAGCCCAGCCGGAGGGCTTTAGGTACCGGTCGAGGACGGTCTTGGCGTATAACAGATGATACGGCGTGAGGCCCCTCACGCCGTAGTAGACGGGGTCCGGCCCCCTGGGCTGTATTAACACACGCCTCCTGTCAACATTGTGAAACGTAAAGGGGAATGTCAACGCCTCCACCGCCCTAACTACCTTCGGCGGGACCTCCAGACGGTCGCCGTCGCGGTAGGCCAGAAGCTCGAAGGTAGAACGGGAGAGGTCTGCCCCCACTGCCGCCACGGCGCCTACCTTCCCCCTCCCGCCCCAAGTCCTCACCCCAGCCCTCTCGACGGCGTTTAGGCTCACCACTTGCGTCAACGCCATCTTGTATATCGTCTTAGCTCCCTCTGGCGTCTCCCCCACCGCCATGGCCACCCCGGGGTCTGTCTTCCCCTCCCGCCTGGCGGCGGCTTTTACCAACTCGACGGCGAGGCCCCACAGCTCCTCCACGTCTGGTACATCTACCGCCAGCGCCACGGCGGCATTTCCCCTAGTCTTAAAGGGGATGTAGGGATTTAGCCTAACCAGCCGGGGGAAGTCTAAAAAGGCCTCTTCCCCCCACCGCCCTATCACCTCCCTCGCCAGTAGGTATGCCACATATGTGGTACAGCCGCCGCCGTGGCTATCCGTGTCGTCAATACCCAATACCGCCCTCACCTATATGGCCTATACCAGCTGTCTCTCAGAGAGGGGGTCAACAGCCTGGAGACCCCGCCCACCCATCTCTCCCCCCTGGCGGCCGCCTCAGCCACTTTCTGCACGTCTAGCGGCAAGGAGGGGCCGTAGTGGGCAATAGTGTCGCCTGGAGTCACCACGTGGCTTTTGTTTATGAAGGCCACCTCCCTCTCGCTGTAGGCAAGGCCGCTGGATTCATACACCACGAAGTCTGCCCTCTCTATTAGGTCTACCGGCGGCTCTCTCCTCGTGATGAAAAAACAGGGGAGGCCCCTCCTATATTTCAGCCCCACGGCCGTTAAGACGTCTGCCACATAGACGTTGCTACACGCCACTTCATACACGTCAAATTTTATTACCGCCAAGACGTTTTCGTAGATCACACTTCCTCTTAACAAGTCTCTGTAGATGCCGGCGACTCTGTCTCCCTCCTCGTCTTTGTTAAAAAGCCGCGCTATATATCTAAAAATGCTTACAATTTGGTCGATGTTTGCCGGCGTGGGGATCGCCACCACTGCTTTTGAGTATTTAGAGACGGCGTCTAGCAGGTTTTTCTGTACGGGGTAGTACAAAACGGCGAGATCCGGCCCTATTTTCTCCAACGCCGCTGTGTCTATACTTATGAAGGTCCCCACCTTGGGGACAGCCAGCAGCTCTCTCGGCCTTATGCTGTAAACATCTCTCCCCGCCAGCTCTACCCCCAGAAGGGCGAGAAACTCGTTTACAGAGGGGTTTAAGGAGATTACCCTTTTGGGCACGCCCTCCAGCGTCCCCAGGTAGATCACGTTGGGGTAGAGCCCTCTAATTAAATTTGAGGCGCCGCATACCCCCGCTTCTGTTTGGGTATCGGTCTAGCCCCCTACCCGGGCCTTGCCGCGGGGCCTCATAGGCCCTGCTTGGGGGCCGCGCGGCCTGCTGGTTTTTACCCCCGCCTTCCGGCAGCCCACAGGCCGCTCCCGCGGGCGGTGCGGGAGGTTCCAGAGGGGGCCCGTCTCCGGGCTCCCCCCGTCCCCTCGGCGCCTCATGTGTATATATACGTAAGTATAAAAACTATATGGAGACTAAAAAACTTACCGAGTTTGGAAATATGTAGCAACGGGCACTTTATATGTACACGAGTCGCTACCGTAGTAATAATACTTACTCACGGCCATGTAGACATATTCGGGGACGTTATATCCAATACCTCCAACAGCGCCCTCGTTTGTTAGTTTAATGTCGACAAATATCGTGGGGCCTTGGTGAGATAACGTAACGCCGATGTTAGAAAGAAAGGCGTAACACGCCGGAGTGGCAGTCCCACCAGATAGCTTAGTACACAACAAGAGGGCCGCGATGGCGCCCACTGGTATAGTCACTTCATAATCTGTACCACATTTATTAAAATGTGGAAATATCTTGCTGGAGTTAATTGACTCTCCGGGGTCTAGCTTGCCGTCTGCCAGTGCGGAATTTGGGATCTGTAGTAAAGTCAACTCGCCGCCCTCAAAAAACCTATCCATAATCCTACTGTCGGGCAGCCCGCGCTGTAGGCCGCCTTGAATCACGCCGTTATATGCTAACACGTCTTGAACAAACGTCTCGATTTTGTCATATAGGTAATTTACTTTAACATAGTAGCCAAATGGACATATATAGCCGTCGTATACACTAGAAATTCTGAAAACTGGCCGAGCCCAAATCCAAACCCAAAATCTTTCATTGGGGAGTGCTGACGCACCATCGTTAAAGCGGTAGGTACCGCCCCACGTGGTGCTGATACTTATCCAAATGGGTATGTCTGGAGCGGGTATATAACCTTTCGATAGGGCCTCTATAATTTTCCCAGTGGCAACTGTGAGGTAGGCTGCAGATCTTACAGGCTGACCATAAATGGCTATAGATGCGCTGATTCTGCCGCTGTAGGAGTACACATTGTCCACTATAAGGACTGGCGTTTTTATATAAGTTCTGCCATTATAGGTAGTGAAGTAGTCTGCCGGCAGACTACTGAGATTTTCTGGAGTCACGACGTATTTCACCTCTTCTATGAGAGCTGGGACACAATCAAAAAGTTGTGTAGGCGGCGTCCGCGTATTTAACGGCTGCATATGTCTTACGTCTGTATATCTATCTAGTGGACTTACGTCGTATTCCACCTCTGATCTGGCTGTACGTTCGCCTTTCTTGAGGTGTAGTTTTATTTTCAGCTTGCCAGTTTTCTCCACTAGATATGGCCTATATGAGACTGAGTCAACTACGTAGTAAAGCTCTTCTACTGTCTGGTTTACAACTCTTCTGATGGATATTGTGATGAGTAGTCCGGTCTGGAAGTTTGTGACGTCGTTTTTCCTTCTCTCATGTTCGCTTACCCACCTTTGTGCTATCTCTCTTAGCTTTTTTGTGGGTATGAATATCTTTTTGGCCGGCTTGGCGTTTATCTCAGCTATTTTTTCTAACAAGTCGGGGGTTATGGCTTCTATCTTGAGGTATAGGTACATGTCTGGAGTTGGCTCTATTGGCTTTATTCTGCCGTCACGTACCTCATATAACTGGAGGTATATCCCGTCTTCTGGCTGCTGGCTGTACAACGCGCCAAATATCGCCATTATGACAACTGCCGCTATGGCCAGAAAAAGGGTCTTGTTGTTTGGCATTATCCTTTCCAGAGGCCTATGGCGAGGCCTATGAGGAAGGTGATGGAGGAGTAGGGTATTACCTCCTTGAGGCTTGTGGCTTGTCTTAACGCCTCTGTGGCTGAGTAGCCTAGCTGTCTTAACGCCTCTGCCACCTGGTGGGGGGAGAGGTAGCCGAAGGCTAGTAGCGCTATGGCGAGTCCCGCCAGTATGAGCCCGGCGGATAGCACCCTCTTTATTAATGCCCCCGCCAGCAGCCCGATGATGAAGGGTCCCGCCAGCGCCAGGACTTGGGCGGCCTCCATGTCTAAAATTTATTATATAGATTTTTTGCTTTTGTGGAGTTTAGATGTGCGCCGGGGTGCGCCCTGTGTTGTAAAGCCAGCCCCGTCACGGTGCTTCCACATGAGGTGTACATATTGCAACAACACGCCGAGAGGCTTGGCGTCTCTGTTTTCTTCACCCCGGCGTACAGGGTGGCCGACCTGAGGTCTGGCCTCCGTATTGCTCTTAGCTACTTGATGCATCTAGACGAGACTGGGGCCTGCCCCTTTCTGAGGGGCACCAGCTGTATGTTACATGATTTGTACAAACCCTTGACGTGCCGCTCTTTTCCATATCTGCCCAAGGTGGTGAAATATGAGCTAGACCCGGCGGCCAGGGAGGTGCGTATAGACGTGAAATTCGTCATGTCTACCCTATGTCCAGTGGTTAGAAAGGACCTCGCCGGCGATATGTCTGACATTAGGATCGCTGTGAAGTACGCCCCGTCGGAGGTGGGAGTGGCGGTAGACACACTAGAGAAGAGGTACCTATATGCCAAAGTCCTTTCGGAGCTTTGGAGAGGCGGCTTGGTGGAGCTAGACGACGGGGGGAAGTACCCCCACCTCCCTGTTGTAAACGGCTTTGCTTTTATCCGCAGGATGTATCCACAGTTCACTCTAGAAAGTCTGGACTCCAGGCGGCGGCTGTTTTAAGTCACCAGCCTGTCTGCCACCAGCTTCTCGAAGTCTACGGCAGGCCCCCCCTCTGTGTCTATGGGCTGGAGGGCTGGGGGCAGCTCCCTATAGCGCGGGTCGTAGATAGATTCGTACCTCTCCTCGAAGGTGGGCACAAGCTCGTTCCTGTAGAATATGCCCAGCGCCAGCCTGTCTCTCTCCACGATCTTGTCTAGCGCCCTCCTTATCTTGGCCTCGGCCTCCTCCTCACTGCGTACCGCCGGGTCCCAGGCGGGGTCTACCTCCTCCAGCTTGTATACCCTCCTTTCGTACCACTCCCGCGTCATGACGTTGTTATACGTGACGCAGGGGCTGTAGATATGGACAAAGGCGGACCCCCTGTGTCTGATGGCCTCTACCAGCAGCCTCGTGGTGTATCTAATGTCGTAGGAGTATCCCCTGGCTATAAAGGTGAAGCCCGCCGTCAGGGCCAGGAGGAGTGGGTTTATTTCCGACTGGGGGTTGGCCCTCGGCGCGGCTTTTACCTTCATGCCTGCCGGCAGCGTGGGGCCCGGCTGCCCCCGCGTCAAGCCGTAGACGGAGTTATCCATGAGAATTATGGCCATGTCTAAATTCCGCCGGCCCATATGTAGTAGGTGGTTACCGCCAATGGCCATCAGGTCGCCGTCGCCGCCTATTACCACCACCTCTAGGCTTGGGTTCGCCATCTTTATCCCCATGGCGTAGGGTATGGCCCTGCCGTGTATCGCGTGGAGGCTTACAGTTCTCACAAAATGTGGCAGCCTGGAGGAGCAGCCGATGCCAGATACCAACACCACCCTTGTGGGGTCTAGGTCTAGCTCGGCGAAGGCGTTGTACACAGCCTGGAGTACGCCGAAGTGACCGCAGCCGGGGCACCACTCGGGCGGTCTTACCCACCTGTAGTCAGCCGCGGTGCGTCTTGCGGCCTGCATGGCTACAAGTCCGTCTCTATTTTAATAACCTTCTCCCCCCCTACAAACCTCCTGTAGGCCTCTACCACGTCGTCTGTGGTTATAGGCCTGCCGTTGAACTTAACGGCCACCGCGGCGGGCTCTATGCCGGCAAACATCCTCGTGGCTAAGGCCAGCTGGCCCAGGTAGTTATTTTCTATAAACAAGGCCTCCCTCCCCTCTAGGTGTTTCCTCACATCGCCGGCGGGGTAGGGGAAGAGCATCTTGACGTATAGAAAGCCCACGTCTTTTAGCTCCCTGAGGGCTGACAACACCGCCGGCTTTGTGGAGCCCCAGCTTACAACAACCCTAGCGGCCTCCGGCGGCCCGAAGTAGAGGAGCTTCTCCTCTCTGGGGATCTCCTCCTCTATTAGCCTCAGCTTGGCCATCCGGCGTTCGAACATCTTTGTGACCACCACCGGGTCCTCCTCCGGGTCTCCCTCCGGGTCGTGCTCAAGGCTGTTTAGGTGAAACACGGCGTTGGAGACTCCCGGCAGGAGTCTTGGCGGTATCACCTCTCCCAGCGGGTAGGCCTCCACGTCTTTTGGCTGTGGGAACGCCGCCGGCTCTACCCGCCGGAGTTTAACTTTAGACACGTCGGGGAGGGGCATGACGGCGAAGGTGTTAGAAAGGTTTTTGTCTAGAAGGTGTATTACCGGCACCCTGTATCGCTCCGCCCACTCGGCCGCCTTTATGTTGTCAAAAAAGACTTCCTCCAGGTCGCCGCTGGCGTATACAATCTTTGGGTACTCCCCCTGCCCAACAGACAGCGAGAAGAGCAGGTCCTGCTGCCCCTGTCTGGTGGCCTGGCCGGTGCTCGGCCCAGCCCGCATCCACAACGTGACCACGACCCCCACCTCCACCATGCCGGCAAGCGATATGGCCTCCGCCATTAGGCTAAAGCCAGGCCCCGAGGTGACCGTGGCCGCCCGCGCGCCGGCAATAGCCGCCCCCGTGGCTATAGCTATGGCGCTTAGCTCGTCTTCAGCCTGGAAGACCACAGCGCCGCCTCTCTCCAGGGGGGGCCTTAGGGGGAGGGGGACGCTCCTCTCGAAGGTCATGGCGTCATCTGTGGCGGGCGTTATGGGGTAGTAGGCCAAGAGCCTCACCCCGCCCACTATTTTCCCATATGCCGCCGCCTCGTTGCCATTCCAGAAGACACGCCTGCCGCCTGCCGGCGGCCCCAAGTCGACTTTTTTCTCCACAAGCCTCATGGCCTCTGCCGCCACCTTTTTGTTTTGTTCCACCACCTCCGCCTTTTTCCCCAGGGCAAACGCCACGCCTCTGGCCACATGTTCCACGTCGAGGCCTAACAGCGCGGCGCCAAGCGCCACCACGAAGGTGTTCACAAATCTGGCTAACATCACTGGAGACGTAACTCCCACCTTCCTCCCAATTTCTGTTATGTGCCTGCTGTATGGCACCCCCACCACCTCCACGCCGTTTTGACGTAAGTAGTCCACAAACCCCCCCACCGTGGGCTCTATGCCCTGTTTTTTTGCAAAACTTTTGAGCCTCTCCGCCAGGGCTTTAGACATCATTGTGTATTGATCCGTAGTCTTGTGGTCCTCCTCCGTGTTGTATATAAGGTAGCTCCCCCTCTTTAGGTGGGAGACGTGTTCAAAGACGGCATGTCCGTCAAAAGTCAGCGCCATGTCTACAGAATTGCCTGGAGCCGGCGCGGGCCATTGGCTGGAGATGGTGCCTACCACATAGCTGTGGCGGCCTCCAGCTATGTTGCTCCAAAACTCCCGCCGGGCGTATACATAATACCCGGCGGCCCCCACCCCGTACATGAACATAAAGGAGGCCGTCTCGACGCCTCTGCCCTGCGGTCCCCCTATCAAAAATTTTACTTCCATTGATATAAAAAAGACATGAATTTATATATTTTTCTTTTATGTGCCCTTTAACTTTTTTCTAGATGGAATAGTGTTACCATGTTTTATAATTATATATACAAACAATAGTTTTTGACGTCATATTACTCGAATGGAGGTGAGGTAATTCTTAAGCCCCGTGAGGATCATCTCCGTGGCGACTGAGGCGATTATCAGAGAGAGGAAGCGCGCCAGCAGCTTTATCGACGTCGTCCCCACGTATTTCACCACATGTATCCCCACGAGGAGCGTGGCGGCGGTGGCGGTGGAGCTGATAAAAGCCGCGATGGCTGTATCCACAGGCCCGTAGAGTGTGGACATAACTATCAGGGTGGTGATGGTGCCAGGCCCCACAATCAGGGGGGTGGCCAGGGGCACCACCGCCTGCTCCTCCGTGATGTCTGTCTCTATGTAGGACCCAGAGACCAGGGTCATTATGGAGATGGTCATTAACACCACGCCGCCGGCAATTCTAAAGCTGTCTATACTAACGCCAAAGAGGGAGAGGATAAACCCCCCACTTACCGCAAAGATGGCGGTAAGCATGTAGACCGCCGCGGCCACCACTATGGAGATCCGACGGGCGTGGGCAGGCCTTTTTGACGCAAGGGGCCCCACCACGGCGAGGGTGCCTATTGGGTTCATTATGGCGTATAGCTGGCCGGCCATTATGGCTAGCTCTAGTGGGGTAGCCACGGGGTTCAGACCTCACGCGCCTCTTCACCCCTCAGTCGTGGTGACTCTCCACACCCGCCGCCCGCCGTTGTATATATTTCCCCCTCTCTTTTTCGTACTGATCCGCGGGGATGGGCTTGATTTTAGCCAGGATTTTCGGCAGTGCGGTGTACTCCATCTCCTCTGGGGGCAGTCTGTGCGGCTGGAATGGCCCCATCCTGCGTATATAGTCTGCAATCTGGGCCGCGGCCTGTCTTACGTAGTCAAAAGCCGGGTCGTCAAAAAGGTCCACCGCCCCCTCTAGATAGCCGTCGTGGAGCTGGAAGCCCAGAGCCCCCACCTTAGGCGGCCCGTCAAATCGCGTCATCTTTGCCCCCATGGCGACCCTCCCCTCTGGGTCTATGGAGATAAAACGTGCTGGCATCAAGGGCCCGGCGTGGCTGCCTCTCATCCAGCCGTGGACCAGGTGGGGGTGGGCGAAGGCCTCCAGCACCTCTCCCACCGCCGGGAAGCCCGCCTGCGTCCTCACTACCATCACCGGGTCGTCTTTGCCCACATATCTCCCGGCGATTAGCGACAGCCTCTCCACGCTATTTGCGGCGGCGGGCATGCCGTCTGCCTTCCTAAAGACCTTCCTCACTATAAACCTCCCCGTGGTGCCTATTAGGCCTAGCAGCGAGTAGGAGTCCTCTGGAGTCTTTAGTAGGTAGACCTTGTGTTCCACCACGTCTAGCACCTCGAAGATAAAGCCTTCATGCATGGCTGGGTCTATCACAAGCCCCGCCGTGTTGAAAGGATCTGCAAACATCCTATATAGCGGCGAGTTGAACGCCCCCGGCTCGGTCTTGTCTGCAGCAAAGGCGACGATGGGCTCGCTGGGCCTCTCCTCAAACTCCATCTCAGCCACCTGTGGCCCCATGCCCCTAATGTTTCCAGAAAAGGCCTCTTTCAGCAAGTCCTGGCCGGCGCCATAGAGCTTAAACCTCTTCGCCACCTGTTCTGTAACCTCCCTAAATACCTCCCAGGCGAGGCCGTGGACCTCCGGGCTGTCCTCACCCCTCGTGTGTGTCATCAATAGCGAGATGTCATCGCCAACGTTGTAGACAAAGTAGTCTATGACGACACCCCTCCTTTGGGCCTCCCTGAGCCTGTCGGCCGCCAGTTGTAACATCTTGGGGTGGACGTGGGCGTGGCCTGGAAATCCCCCCACGTCCGCCTTTATTATCGACACCGTAACTCTCATAGGGCCATGTGGCGGCCTGTATATAAAGATTTTTGGCGGTAAAGTTTATATACCAGACAGCTCTGGCGGTTAATGTCCAAGGGGCGAGGGGATATCTGGTTCTTGAAGACGGCACGGTGTTTGTAGGGAGGCCCATAGGCGCGGAAAAAACGGCAGTAGGGGAGGTTGTCTTCACCACCGCGGTGGTGGGATACCCCCAGGTGTTGACAGACCCGAGCTACATGGGCCAGATCGTGGCTTTCTCCATGCCGCTTATTGGCAACTACGGCGTCTCTGAAGACCAGCTGGAGTCAGATGGCATCAAGGCGGAGGGGGTGGTGGTATTTGAGGCCACAAGGCCTAGTCACTACAGGTCCGTGATGTCTCTTGAGGAGTGGCTCTCCGCCTCCAGCGTCCCCGGCCTCGCCGGGGTGGACACCAGGGCGTTAGTACAGCTGTTAAGAGAACATGGCGTCATGATGGCAGCTATGGGCGTGGGGGAGCCGGGGGAGCTGTTAGAAAAGATACGTAAGTCGCCTAGATACGAGGAGGTGCTATATGTAGACGCCGTGTCTATAAAAGAGCCCGTGGAGCTGGGCGCCGGGGAGAGGTGCGTCGGCGTTGTGGACTGTGGCGTCAAGAGGTCTATAGTGAGGGAGTTCTTAAAACGCGGCGTGAGGGTAAGGCTTGTCCCATGCCGCAGGCCCGAGCTGGCTTTTGACTGCGACGGCTTGTTTATAAGCAACGGCCCCGGAAACCCCAAGCTCCTCACCTTTCTCGTAGAGAGGGTGAGGGAGTATCTGGAGTACAGAAAGCCGCTTATGGGGATCTGCCTCGGCCACCAGGTGGTCGCCATGGCGTTTGGCGCCAGCGTCTACAAGATGAAGTACGGCCACAGGGCTAGCAACAAGCCCGTGAGGGATCTCCACTTTACGGGCAAGACCTACATCACTGTACATAACCACGGCTACGCCGTGGACCCCAAGGGCGTCGGGCTGAAGGTGTGGGCTGTACAGCCAGATGACGGCACCGTGGAGGGGCTATACGGCGGGGGGGTTTTAACCACACAGTTCCACCCAGAGGCCTCCCCCGGCCCTCACGACGTCCGTTGGATATTTGACAAGTTCGTAAAGATGTTATGAAGGTATTAGTCATAGGCTCCGGCGCCATTAAGGTGGCAGAAGCCGCCGAGTTTGACTACTCGGGCTCACAAGCCCTCAAGGCCTTCAGGGAGGAGGGGATAGAGACGGTGTTGGTAAACCCAAACGTCGCCACCATCCAGACCTCCAGATATCTGGCAGACAGGGTGTATTTTATCCCAATAGAGAGGGGCTTTCTCGCCGAGGTTATAGAGAGGGAGAGGCCAGACGCCATTGCTTGCGGCTTTGGCGGCCAGACCGCCCTGTCTGCATGTATAGATCTCGACGATGCTGGAGTGTTGGAAAAATACGGCGTTAAGGTCCTGGGGACCCCCCTGCGGGGGATCAGGAGGGCCCTATCCAGGGAGCTGTTTCAAAAAGCCATGCGGGAGGCGGGGATACCCATACCCCCCAGCCGTTCCGCCAGATCGCCAGAAGAGGCGCTGGGGGTGGCAGAGGAGCTGGGCTACCCCGTGGTGGTGAGGGTGAGCTTTAACCTAGGGGGGGCGGGGGCCTTTGTGGCTAGAGATAGGGAGGCCCTTTTGGCCAGGATATACAAGGCCTTTGCCCAGTCCGCAATTGGGGAGGTGCTGGTGGAGAAATACCTGGAGGGGTGGAAGGAGGTGGAGTTTGAGGTGGTGAGAGATGCATACGACAACGTGGCGGCTGTGGTGTGTATGGAAAACATAGACCCCATGGGGGTACACACAGGCGACTCCATAGTGGTGGCCCCCTGCCTCACTCTGACAGATGGGGACTACCAGACCGCCCGCAATATCTCCATCGGCGTGGCGAGGGCCATAGAGCTGGTGGGGGAGGGCAACGTCCAGGTTGCCATAAACTACGGCGGGCCGGAGCAATACGCCATTGAGACAAACCCACGTATGTCTCGCTCCAGCGCCCTGGCGTCAAAGGCGTCTGGCTACCCGCTGGCCTACATAGCGGCTAAGCTCGCCCTTGGCTACCGCCTAGACGAGGTTATGAACACAGTCACTAGGCGCACCATCGCGGCTTTTGAGCCCTCTCTAGACTACATAGTGGTGAAACACCCCAGGTGGGAAAACGACCGTTTTGGCATTAAGGAGGGCCTCGGCCCCGAGATGATGTCTATCGGCGAGGCTATGGCGGTAGGCAGAACTCTAGAGGAGGCGTGGCAGAAAGCCATGAGGATGGTGGACATAGGCGAGCCGGGGCTCGTGGGCGGGAGGATGTTTAGAGAGCTAGATAGAGAAGCCGCCTTGAGGTGTCTAGAGGGGTATAGGCCCTACTGGCCCATCTGCGCCGCCAAGGCTATATACCTCGGCGCCTCTGTCGAGGAGATATACCAGAAGGTGAGGGTGGATAGGTTCTTCCTAAACGCCATATGGCGTGTGGTGGAGATGTATAAAAAAGTCGAGAGGGGGGAGGGGGACCTGGAGGAGGCCAGGAGGCTGGGCTTTTCGGAGGAGCAGCTGCCCAGACGCCCGGCGGCGAGGCCTGTGGTGAAGAAGATAGACACCCTAGCCGGCGAGTGGCCCGCCGAGACTAACTACCTGTATCTCACCTACGGCGGCGTTGTGGATGACCCCACGCCAAAAGCTGACTTCCTGGTGGTGGGGGCGGGGGTTTTTAGAATTGGCGTAAGTGTGGAGTTCGACTGGTCTACCGTAAGTCTAGCCACAGAGTTGAGAAGCCGGGGGTATAAAGTGGCCATTTTGAACTACAACCCGGAGACGGTTTCTACAGACTGGGACGTGGTGGACAAACTTTATTTCGACGAGATTTCCGTGGAGAGGATTTTAGACATTGTGGAGAAGGAGGGGGGTAACATCACGGTGGTTTTATACGCCGGGGGGCAGATAGGCCAGAGGCTTTACCTAGAGCTAGAGAGACGGGGGGTGAGAATCGGCGGGACGAGAGCTAGCTCTATCGACATGGCTGAAGATAGGAACAAGTTCTCCAAGCTGTTAGAACGGCTTGGAGTCAGGCAGCCACCTTGGTTCACCGCCTCCTCTATAGAGGAGGCCTTAAAGCTGGCGGAAGACCTGGGGTACCCGGTGTTGTTAAGACCTAGCTACGTCCTGGGGGGGACATACATGGCTGTGGCTTATGACACAAGAGAACTAGTGGAGTTTTTAAAAACTGCGGCTAGGGTGAGCGGGAGGTATCCCGTGGTGGTGTCTAAATTCATGCCTGGGGGGATAGAGGCGGAGGTAGACGCGGTGTCTGACGGCGTGAGGGTAGTAGCCACGCCGATTGAACACATCGAGCCTCCTGGCGTCCATTCGGGCGATTCCACCATGGTGCTCCCCCCGAGGAGGCTGGGGGAGGGCGAGGTGGGGAAGATGGTCGAGATAGCCCACCTCCTGGCTAGAGAGCTGGGGGTCAGGGGGCCTATGAACGTCCAGTTTTTGGCGCAAGACGACATATACGTCATAGAGGCCAACTTGAGGGTAAGTAGGTCTATGCCCCTTGTGAGTAAGGCCACTGGCGTTAACTACATGTCCCTCGTGGCGGATATACTCATTAACGGCAGGCTTGCCGTAGATGAGGAGACCGTGGTGTTAAAGCCGT
>JBKBOT010000021.1:0-24514 GCA_046293555.1 Pyrobaculum sp.
GAAACCTTAACCTTTATAAAATGGGTGTACCTTACTTTTGTAGATTCAAGCTACATAGGCGGAGTGAAGTTGGTCAAATGGTAAGCAGGGATATGTGGGGGAGGTTGTGGAAAAAATGGAACTGAGTTGTCAGTAGTTATGCCGGCACTAACGCCTTTCTTTTTTTACATTCTTGCTCATTTTCGTCTTTACATTCTACCTCCTCTTTGAGCGCCTCTGCGAGCGACATGTCTATATACTCAAGGGGGTTTATATACGTCACCGTTGGCTTTAAATTTCCCGTGGAGTCTATGTCCCATGTCTGTAGAATGTCTCAAGAGGTGTAGGGAGGGCTGTCTGGACAGCTGCTATCTTGAGTGTAGCGGCATGTGGTCCGAAGTGGATTTGGAGGGCTGTCTGGAGAGCTGTGGCGTGGGCTGTGTGGAGCGGTGTGAGAAGTGGTGTGGTGGAGGACCATGAGGCTTGTCTACCCCTCCGCGAAGGAATTCGCCTACATTGTAGACGCAGTCGCCGCGTTGGTGGACGAGGCCGAGTTTGTGGTCAGGCGGGACGGTCTGTACCTAAGGATGTTGGACATGTCCAGGACGGCCATGGTGGACCTCGCCATCCCCAGGGAGGCCTTCGAGGAGTTTCCGGATGTGGAGGAGCTCAGGGTTGGCCTCAACCTCAAGGACCTGATGAAGATCCTCCGCCGCATCAAGAAGGGCGATAAGATCGCCATTGAGCCGGGGGAGGGGAGGGTCAGGGTGAAGCTGGTGGGCAAGTCCACGCGTTCCGTGGCCCTCCGCCCGGTGGAGCTCATACCGGAGGAGATGCCTAGGCCCAAGTTCACCGTGGCGGCCACGTTGAGAGTTACATCCGCCGTGTTGTTAACCATGTTGAGAGACGTGGCTGTGGTAGGCGACGAGGTGAGGTTCGAGGCCAGCATCGACGCCTTTGTGGCAAAGGGCGTAAGCGATAGGGGCGAGGTCGAGGTGAGGCTTGAGAGGGGGAGCGAGTTTGTATATGGATATGAGGTTAGGGAGCCCGCCTCTGCAAAATACTCCCTGGACTACTTGTTGAAGATGGCGCAGAGGGGGGCCAAGATCTCCGACGTGGCCACACTGGAGTTCGCCACGGCGAGGCCCGTGGCGTTGACCTTCGACCTGCCGTCAGGCGTGGCGTTGACCTACTTCCTGGCGCCGCGTGTGGAATGACCTATTTTTACCTTGACATCCCCCCAACAATAACGTATTTTTAACTACACATTTTTCCTTCCATGTCTCTAGCCGAGGCGGATCTGTTGAAACGTGTGATTAGACAGCTCAGCGGCGACGTGGAAAAAGACGTGTCTAAGATAAAATCCGCGCTGACTAAAGCCGGCTATCGTGTTACAGACGTAAAGACAGAAGACAGATACGTAGAGGTGGAGTTCACAGACGATCCCAAGGTCTACAGAGTGTGGCTCTACAAGTTATCGCTGGACTTCGACTTCGGCAAGGCGACTTTGACAAAACACATAACGGAGAGGTCGAAAGACGGCAAGTTCAAAAACCTGACCGAGACCGTGGCCATACCGCTAGACCTACGGCAAAAGGAAAAAAGAAGGCGGCGGCAGAGGGTTTAAAAAACCGTCGATGCCATATACACATCACCTCACTTGTGTGAATATAAATAACACCAAAACGATGATCGCCAGCCCCCCCAATATGACGTATACCGCGCTTACGTTTGCCCTCATTTGGTCTAACATGGGCGCCAGCTGAGTTGCATTGGGCCATTGTATAGCCACCAGCCTGTCGGACAGGTCGTACAACATCGTGAATATTATCGTTGTGACAAAACCCATGGCCATCAACACCGCCAGAAAGATTATTATCTTAATTGGCCCAACGCCGCCTTCATCCCTCTCTACACCTCCACCAAACACTATACCCATTGTGCCCTCAACGCATACATTATAACCGACCCGACCAGCAAGATTTTCAACACCATGGCGTTGGTCAATATCGAAAATATGGCATCTACAACGTCGGATAGATACCCAGCGTTTGGGGTCTGCCTCCCAATTTGCGACATTGTGTGGGCCATGGGCAACATCTTTTGAAACATCTGTGCCACATAATCCGCTCCGATCAACACGGCCACGATCAACACGGCGAGCGCCGCGACCTTTACCTCCATGTTTATCACCACTGCTGGTATGGGTTGAACAGCCCGCGGACGAACTTAGCCACCTCGTAGAACATATACGCCATGGCTATGGCTTGCAACACGACGGCGGCAGACATAGCCGGGGGGTAGAGCCACGGCGCGATGGCGTCCATGGCAGGTTTGAAGAAGTTGACGAGACTCGGCAGCGCAGACACCATGGAGATCACAAAGCTGTACATCATTGAGCCGAAGTGCGCAGCCTGCAGCCACCAAGTGGGGTCAGTCGTAACCGTGATGTTGGCAGTGGGGATGTTCAACGGCTCGACGCTCCCAAGCGGCCTCCCCAACGCACCAACAAAAGCCGTGTTCAAAATTGCAAACATGAGGGAGTAAAGGACGGCGAAATGCACCACCCTCCTCCCAATGGACATCAAAGGCTCGGGAATCACATACGTCCCACAATATGTTTATATATACGTTACTGCCTCTAGGAACTACAGCTACGCATTGCAACCATCGTTTTAACAAATTTCTTGAATCAAGAAATTCTGGACAGCGACGGCCGCATATCGCAGCACATCGACGTGAGATTTTGTTGAAAATTTTCAAGAAAAAAGTTGTGGTTGCGCCCCCCAGCCTACGCCATAGTCATCACTGTCTCCCCACCATGTAGAGTAGAAACGCTGCTAGAAACATGACTGTCATGACGACGTTTGCAACAGGGTTCTGGCCCAGGGCTTGTTGCATCAAGAAGAGCGTTATGCCCCCAACCACCATCCCTATAGCCAGCTCGGCCCTGCCGCTGTGTAGACTATATATCACAACGCCGAGGACTATAATTGGCGTCAAGATCTTGGAGATCGAGTCTAACGCCGTCCACGGCCCCCCGACCACGGGGTTCCCCGGCGTGGGCTGCGGGGCGGTCCACTGCACGTATGTACAAGACAGGCTGAAGTGTGTCGTCGGCGGCGCTTGGACTATAGTGGCCATTGTTGTGGAGAAGGTGTGTGTTCTATACAACGTTGTGGTGTTTACAATGTATTTAGTCTGGGCGTAGGTATACGGCGTCCCCCCCATAGTCGTGGTGTTGGTGATGGCGATCACAGTGGTGTCGTAGTTAAAGATCGTCTCTGTGGAGGTGATTATGTAGGTGGTCCACGTCGTCATGTTTACCCTAGAGACGTAGGTAACTTCAAAACACGTGGCCTGGCCGAGGGCTATGACCGCGACGAGGAGAAGCGCTACTGCCGCGTTCTGTGGGCCAGCCATCCCAACACGCTTAGGAGGACTCCAACCGAAAACACAAAGATGCCATATTGTGAAAAGTATCTGTAGTCAACGTGGTATGCAAATGGGGCGTTTAACGCAGATGCGACTTGGTTATGTACCTCAACCAGCTTTGCCTCAAAGAAATACATGAGTATCAACGCTATGGCGAACATGGCTATCAACAGGAGCGCAAATACGATGCTCATATCTGCGGCGCCTGTTGACTCTGTTGCGTGGATCCAATCAAGCTCATCGCCAGATCTACAGGCACCGGCAGATATGGGATCGCCGTACGCATGGCCGCAATGCCAAGCGCAGTCTGTGAAAGCACAGTCGGAGACATGGCGGTGACCATCTCGATCTCGTCGAACATCTTGATAAAACGACGCACCACATCCCTCGTGTCCTCCATGGTAGATATTTCAAGCATGGCGCGGGTCAATATTGAATCTATCTGCACAAATAGGGCAAAGCTGTGAAACAACGCAGCAGTGGAGGCGGCACATTGCGAATTCGTACAGAAGGACGCCATGGCGAATGTCCTCTCGATAAACCTCGTTGGGTACTTCACCAAGAAGTTGTACAGATTGTCCCACTGTTGGTAAAACTCCCTGTCCTTATCGCCAACTAGCTTCAGCGGCGGCGCGGAGATGAGGACGTTGGACAGATTTTGCCACCCCTCAATCCTGTCGAAAATCTTGAGCAAAACCTCCTCACGCTTCTCAATCCAACTACGTGAATCAAGCTGTTGTTGTTGTTGCTGCTGCTGTTGTTGTTGCTGTCGCCGCCGCGGGCCGCGCATCATACCCTCAGCCCAACCCTCCGCCTCCGCCGCCGTGTAGCCTCAGCCACGACTGGAACTTCAAGTGACGCGAGAAACCTGTGGACAAGCCCCCTCACCGCCTCCACATCGCTGCCATGTTTAATCGCCAGGGGGATCAAGTAGCGGGCGCGTTTCTTTATCAGCTCGAGGAAGTTCCTATACCCGACGTCAGACATGCGGATCGGCCTACATGAGTGGTCATACGTAACGCCAGACCGAAGCTCCTCCCGCATCTTCGACAAAATCGCCGCCGCAGACCTAGACGTGATGTAACTATACGGAAGCTTGTAACAAGAGTTGGGCCCCAAATAGATATTTCTACGCATGTACAAAAAAACAACAAAGATATAAATACGTTAACTCCAGACGTTTAACTGACCCTGGATATGACACAAACCAAATCTCTGACCCAATAGACAAACGACCACTGTACCTCTATATGTGTTCTGTTGACCCCTGAAACATATTGACATGACCTACTTCCATTAGATATGCAGACGGAAGTCGTATTGTTTAACTTTGTAACCACGTTGACCCCAGCCACATCGGTCGAGTGTGGTAAGTAACATGAAACCACCATGGGAGTTAAAAATATAATTGTAAGACCAAGTGTACATATAAGCAACAAGTCTAATATGGGATCTACCTCATCTCGAGCCATGTGTAAAAGAAATTAATAAAAATTTAAAAAACCACCCCATCACACGTGAGCCAAAACACAACTCTAAAACAAACAGATATATCACAGACCTGACGGTTTTTATTGGCTATAACTCGGTCGTTTGTCTCGTGGACACGGCGTGTATGTTAAACTCCGAATATGATCCTAACCACCTCGAATAACATGAATCCTATAGAAAATACGAGCATCGCGACGCCCATCTTCCAAACGGTTTCGTTAATCGTACAGAGCTTGTCGTATTTATATATCGTCGTGGTGCCAATTACATCGTTGATAGATGTGGCGTTGACGACCACCAACTGACATTCCGCAGAGAGGAGCGCGGTGGCTATGGACGGAAGAAAGAGGAGAAATGCGGTCCACCTATGTCCGTAATAATACGCAACAAGACCAACAACAAAAAAAGACAGGGGGATTAACCAAATCACCTAGCTCTGCCGCCGAGGCTTGTAAACGTGGTTATTACCAGGAACACAATTCCAAGCGCCACCAGTACCATAGGCATAACTTGCATCAAGCTTAGCGAGTTAGTTGTAGTCCGTACAAACTGTTCTACTTGTGTCTTATTGGCGCCTGCTTGGATAGCTATATCTGCCATCATCGGCACTATCATGTATAACATCAAGCCGACCACTACAATTAGCGAAATTATTGTCAGCCATCTAATCGCTTTTTCTTGGTCTATGTCAATGAAGCCTCTTACTTTGCCCCTATCCATATGTCTCGGTACTTGGGGGTTTATATACGTCACTCCCCGTTTGTACGTCGTATAAATTGTTTCTCAAACTTTCTTCTTGCATAACAACGTGCGCAGATTCTTAATATTGGTTTGTTGTACCACCACAACGGGCGCCCTGTATACAATCTTGTCCACCCTGTCAGATTTCCGCAAGACCTCATACTCAATGCCGAATTTCTCCATGGCGTATTTCAACAGCTCTATGAACAACATGTTTTTAGATCCGCCGACCCTCCTGCCACATATCTTCTCGAGCATTTTTGCAGGCTTGATGGAGGCGTTTCGGCTGTAGAAGTCGTTGGCCAGAGCTATGAGCATATATGCGACCTCCACAGTGGCCGACTCCCACATGTCCTGCCTTACGTACAGCCTACCCACCTTTATGTACATACCCCCTCGACCACGCGACGGTGTACATCACATCATCTAGCCACTCCCAGACGACGTCCTCCTCCTTCCCGCTCCCCGGCCTCACCAAAGCTCTAACCAGAGGCGGCAGTTTACGTCTATATATCCACAGGTCCACACATCTAAACCTCTCCAAAACGCCGAGCTTGGGCTCCGCCTCAGCCCAGGCCACGAGGAAGTTCCAGAACTTCTTCTTGGCGTGGATGTATATATCCATGGCCTGTCTGGGCACAACCGGAATTGCATATGAGCTGTAGGCAGGTATGTAAATCACGCCGAACCCCCTACCCACCTTGAAGTACTGCCCCCCTCTACAGAGCGCAGCTAGTATTAACTCTATGACGGCGCCCCTCATCATCCAAACATAATGCCGAACGACGGCAAAGACATAAATATCAACAGCAATACGACCAACACTATAATTACCATCGCTATGACTCTCGTAATTTGCTCCTTCGACCTCCACGCCCTCCCGGCCTCCTTCAGCAGCTCCATGAAGTACTGCGACGTGGAGTACGCCCTGGCGGCTGAAATCATTACGTCTAAGTTTTGAGACATCATCGCGGCGATATATGTCTTTATCGCAGATGTGAGCCACTCCCGTTTTATATTCGCGGCTATTTCCACCTCGCCGATGTTGGCGAGAGTGATCTTCTCGCCTGTCTCCTTCTCAAGTATATGTAGAAACCGTTGTAAACACTCCCTTTCCTCAAGCCCCAACTCGCCACATGTGAACGAAATCCACGGCGGGATCGCGGTCTTGAGGTCAACTCCGAACTCTATATCTTGGATAAACGCAACTGTGTACACAGGCACGATACGTATCTTCCCGAGCGTTGCGACGATGCCCCTCTGCAATGCAGAGGGGACGATCACATGTCTAACGCCATATCTGTATATACTATACGCGCCTGTGCGGTACGTCAACGGCGCCAAGTAGACCTCCCCCCTCTCCGTGATGACCAAAGCGTATTCGCCATGCGGCCCGCGGAATTTATACACCACAAAGAGAATCAATCCAAACGCAGCTATGGAGGTTATCCAATCGATCATACCATCGCTGCGGCCTGACACCCAGATATAAGTTGGACGCAGAAGTCCTGCCCCCCACTTGCATACAGCTTATCGCTATCCCTACAGATCGGATGGCTGTCATCCTCGACGCACTCCTTCAACACCCGCTCCCTACATATGGCGAAGAACTCCTCCACCGTGTCCACCTTCTCGCCAAGCACCCCGCTGAGACATGTGACAAAAAGGGCGTCTGCCCAACTAGAATACGCCCTCGACTGCCACCTATAGAGACTCATCGCCCCTACACAACGCCTCCTTTAAATATTTCAACAAGTCCACATAGCTGGGCTTGTCCGGCAACACGTCTGGATCCAAGCCGTACTCCATGGCCCTAAAGACGGCATCACTGTGGCGGTATATGGGGTACGTCTTCGCATATAGGTATTTATACAACTCTTTGGCCAGCCTCTTGTCACAAACGCATTCATGTAGCTCGTTGAGGTCTGCGGGTATCTTGCCGCAAAGCTGTCTCCACTTCCATTTCCACTTCCTCCTCACTAGGTAGGGCTCTCCCTCCCCCACTTTACCCAAGCTGCTCACCACCTCTCTACGCTTCTTCATCAACGCAGCCTCCACGTCCAACGGAAGGGCCAACTCAGGCGTGATGGGAAACTCGCCGACCAGCCTCACCTTGAAGACGTTCCACGCATATGACCCCAATTTGCTCTTCAGATACTCCTGGTCCACCTTCAACGTGGACATCAGCTTGTAGACCCTCACAACATCGCCCTCCCGCTCCACGAGGTGTGTGTTCAAAACGTTCCAAAGCCTCTTGGATATATAATGTCTGTTGAAGGTGGTGAAGATCATCCCCCTCTCCGCAATAGCCCCCCTGGCCAGCTTGATCTGCTCGATGAGTTTAGGCCAGGCCTTCGGCTCCAGCTGGTAGGTGATATTGGCGTCGTCCATAAACAAGAACTCATACAGCTTCCCCCTCTTGGCCACCTTGGCGAAGTGTTGTACAGCCTCGCTGATAGACGACGGCATGTAGAAATAATGCCTGTAGACATACCTCCTCGCCTCATCCCAATCCGTCACGCGCCCGGATTTGTACACATGCCAAGCCAAGACGTTGAAGCCGAGGGCCGTCTTGCCGACGCCAGGTCCGCCGTAGAGGGTCAAAATACCATATCTATCAAACCGCTTTAAAAGCTCGTCGAACTGGCTGTCGATCTCCTCCAAATTGTAGACGGTCATACCCCGATCTCCTTGTAGATCCTGCCCTTCGCCGCAGCCTTCACAATGGCGCCGTATGCCACAACCGCCTTAAACACAGCGTCTATCTCAGGGTCCATATGGGTTTGTATCTCGAAGATCTCCCCAGCCTTCATCCCCACGAACCTAGACACGTCGAGCCCAACCACGTTGAAGGCCTCCAGAAATGGGAGCAACATGTATTTATCGACAGTTATATTTAAGTCGGCCAGGAGGGAGGCCAACATCTGCAGCTGCTGCGACCTGGCGATACGTAACATCCGCGGAAGCTTCATGTCGTAGAGAACGCTCTTGAACAACGCCCCGGCCTCCTCAAACAGCTTGAGGCGGAGGTCCACTGGAGGCGTTGCAGATGGCAGCCTCTCAGCCGTCATGGACATCTCCTCCAAAACGCGATCTTTATGTCCTCAGTGTTGGCGCAAGGTCTAAGCATTTTCACCAACTTCACAAGCTGCTGGTCCCTATCGTACCTGATCTTCACTACAGGCAATTTCTCCGAGCCGTGGTGTGGGATGATCAAAAGCCCCCTCGCCAGCGGCTTGGCGTGTTTCACATAGCTCTGTCCAACCCTGTCGTCCACAACCCCCACCGCGCCGCTGTCCTCAAGGGCGTTGATCACAAACTTCGGATCTCTATCGCCGTAGATGTACCAAACCTGTCTAGACCCGCCGAAATAGCCCCACGCGACAAGCAACGCGTGGATTGGAGAGACAGCCGCGGTATATACGCCAACCTCCTCGCTCACGGAGACGCCCACAGGCTGTGCGGTATATGGAGGCAAAACCTCGTAGTCCACGTCTGTGTACACACCAGCGCCCTTCTTCAGCTCGGCCATGGTCTTTGCGCCGGCCTTAAACTCAAGCCCAGTAAGCTCGGCATATATCTTCAACATCTTCTGAGTGGGCAGAGGTATGCGCAACGCCTTAAACCTCCCGCTGGCGACAGCCGCCTGGTCTACAAGCTCCGTGGGGACGTTCGTCGTGAGGACCACAACCCCCCTGTGGTTATCCTCAATATGTTCATGCGCCTTGGCCAACATGGCTGACACTATGGAGTTGTTCTTAAAGCTAAAGCCCCTTCTGGCCACAAGAACCTCCCCCTCGTCGAAAACCAAAACGCCGTTTGTAGACCTAACCCAGGAGAAGTACTTAGCCACCCTCTTCTCCGTATCGCCAAGCCATTTTATCAAGACAAGGTCAGGCGTGATTACTTTCACCTCCCTCCCCCACTTCTTTGCGAAATACTTCGGCGCATAGGACTTGCCAGTCCGCGGGGGGCCAGTTAGGAGGAAAAGGCTGCCCACCTCCCAGTTGGAAAACGCCTTGTCCAACTCCGTGAAGACCTCCCTATATTGTACATATACATCGCCTGTGGATAACTTCTCGGCAATAAACTCATCGCTCTCAACCCGCCTTTCTACTTTAGGCACGTATGAATACTTCGTATATCTCTCCTCGATGCATTTCGGCGGGTCTGTATAAATTATCTCAGAATCTCTCTTTATCATGCGGATGCAGGGATACACGAAAGTTAATTATTTAAAAAATATATTTATTACATGGTTGAAGACAGACGGTACCTATCCTATAGATACCTCACGTCTAAATACGGCTCAGACTTCCTACAGAACATCAAAGACGTCAACTTCCTCATGTTTGTAGTAGAGCTGCTTTCACAAGACGCCATGTTGTACATACCAAAACCAGACAGCTACGTAGTGGACCCAAAGACGGAGAGGATATACATCGACTACGGCTGTGCGTCATTGGTGGTAGACATACCACGTAAGGCCATCTACCTCGCCGTGGCGAACAAAGATATACCAACGCCGCTTATCTACAAACCAATACAAAAGCTGGAGGATATAAGAGAGATAGAGAGACAAATAGCCATATCTAAAGCCGCTGGGGACATGGAAGAGGAGGGTGAAGAGGAGGGTGAAGAGGGAGGGGGGAAGGAAGAAGGCTAACGTCAGAATACCCGTCGTCTCTTTTTTCCGCCGGATTTGTTATGAGGTTTGTCTCCAGATACCACTTCCTCATGTGATTGTTCTGTAGACAATCCGTGTACTTCCACCTCTCTACCTAAGAGTGGATATATGATATATCTACCATACAGATCTGTGTTGTAGTCTCTAATGTATATAGTCACAGAGGAGTCGTCCGGTTTGTTTAAGCACAACCAAGAATATATATTAAGTTTATACCTCCCGACCTCAGCTATGTATGATAGCAAGTAATTGTATCTACCCTTGTTAACTGATAGTAGATATCTAGATACTTACTCAATCCATGCCTATCTGCAAACTCTTTGATGATTTTATCCAACGCCTTTACGACCTCGCGTAATGTATATGCGGTGACCATCATCTTATCTATCTCACCAAACTCCAAACGGTCCATGGCGCCTTTAAAGACCTCTAGATGTGACCTCAACGCCTTTACGACCTCGTTGACCAGTTGTTTCAACAGTGACGATATACTACTATACTCTCCGTTTACGTCGAGTGTTTTTACGCTGCTCGACCTCGGCACCGCTGTGTTTGGGATATATAGTGCTGTTTATGTAATTGTGTATATATTGTTTAGCCTTACCTATGGGCACTTTCTCCTCAAACCTCACATTGCTGTATGGCCAGATGGTGTATCTATAGAGTTTCCCCTCTCCGTGGTCTTCCATAAACACGTCTATAGACGCATCGTCCATCCTCTCCATCGGCATAACGATAAATATGTTAAGCACAACGTAGCGCCCAGAATGGACAGAATAGATGTTGTTAGACAATGCGAAGATCTTATCTTTTGTGTTCGGCATTGGCATAATGATGTTAGTCGCACTAGAGAAGCCGTATCTACGCAAGATCTCTTCGATAAGTTTCGTCACGCTAGCCGAAACATCCGCCGGCGGCCTCTCCTTAACCCACTTCATGGCCCCATCAGGACCTGCCTCCTCTGCCACCCTCCTGACCTGCTCTAGGTAGGGCTTGGCCAGCCTCAAGACCCCCCACGCCAACTCGCCCGGGAGCTTACGTAGGGACATATACCTCACTATTACGTCTTCCGTCTACGTCGAGTGTTTTTACGTGAGCTATCGCCACCCCTCTTACGGAGAGACATTGCGTTCCTTAGGTAGTCGGCTAGGTGTTGACTCACCTCGCCAATGGGCACAGACTGTTCGAAACTCACGCCGCGGTACGGCCCGACTGTATGTCTATAGCTCATCCCACTCCCACGGTCGTGTACAAACACATCTATAGACGCATCATCCATTTTTTTCATCGGCATGACGATAAATATGTTAAACAAGGCGCCGTCTTCCGAATAGACGTTGTAAGACAGAGCGAAGATCTTCTCGTCCACATTCGCAATGGGTATCACCGTATCGTAGGCTCTAGGTAGGCCGTATTTATCGGCCAGGTTGTTGACAAACTGTATAAGCCCCCTCAAGAGCCCCATCGGCGGCCTCCCCATGACCCACAACATGGCGCCAGACGGCCCCACCACATTCACCACATTCTTGACTTGGTCGAAATATGGCCTAACCAACTCGGCGACGCCCCTCGCCACCTCGCCCGAGAGCCTACGTAGAGACATATGTCCCAATACCTAAAGGTATATATACGTCACCTCCGCCTGCGGCGACGACGCCTATTGTTGTCTTCACCCCTATCGACATCCTCCTCGTCAAGTCCCATTCTGTGTAACACATTCATATACTCTCTGTATAGATTTTCGATATCCTCCCAACTATATGTCTCCTCATCTTTCCATCCATGTAGCGGAAATATGGCATAGCTGTAGACCAACTCATCGGTCTCATCGGCTGGGACATATACGTCCACTATAGCGCTTTTCGGCTTTTGTAACGATAATGCAACGTTTACTGTAAATAGAACTCTCTCGCCTGTTTCAAGCGTGTACGACATTATGTAGATCTTATGATTGGTGTCTACAATCGGATCGATTATGCCGATAGCGTCGGGGATCCCGTACGCACTAGCAAAAGCCTTGGCGAATCCGTCTACGGCAGATGCGATTTTCTCCATCGTCATATTGACAACATTACGTCTAGCTTGTGATTGAGGCCCCGCCCTTGACATCATCTTTACAAACTCCTTGAGGTGTGGCTTGATGACTTTGGCCACCTCCTCCGCTATAGCCTTAGCTAACTCGCGTGGATGTTCCATCATGTCCTTTTGCCACGCCTCCTCCTTTTTCTGTCCTCCCCCTTCCCCTCGCCCCCGCCGCCTCCAAACCCCCCCTCAGCAAACCTGCGCACTTGTTCTGGCGACAAGACTTGTTCGTGCTCCTCGCCTGTAAACGGCGCAATCGCGTATCTATACACAGAGCCGTCTAAACCCCTCACGCCTACAGACACGAAAGAGAGCTCCGGCGCATATATGTTCAACGTGATGATGGCAACCACTCTCTTCATGCCGCCTATAACCCAGCTGTATCCAACCATGAAGCTCCCCTTTTCTTGATCCACAAAGATGGGCTCTATCACCGAGTACACATCCACGCCATATATCTGCCTAATTGCCGTCGTGACTTTATCTAACTCCGTTATGATCTTACGTATTGCGTAGAGGGCCGCAAGCGGCTCGTCCAAGCCGACATACTTGGCGTTACGGACACGCCTACGGAACTTATCCAAATGGGGATAGGCAACCTCGAGGACGTGATCAGCCACCTCCTTTGCTATATCCATTGGATTTTTGCCTTGCATATACCCCTACGTCTAGAGATATAAATACGTCACCATTTCGCTTATTCCCAGAGAGCCTTAACGCGCCGCTTGTCTGCGCCCCCTCTTCCGCCGTGGCTCCTCGTTGTAGTAAATTCTCGCCTCACCTGCCCACTTGAGTATGTCGTCTTCTGTAATTACCCCGCCGTCCAGAAACGGAGACTTCTCGTACTTACGCACCACTCTGCCATCCCTCACCACATATGCAGCTACAGCCATCGAACCCTTTAGGGACATCACTATAACCATTGTGTGATGATGTCTATTTCTCACAATCAGTTTGTACGTCAAGATAAGTAGCCCCCTCTCTTGCTCTTCAAACACCCTAGCCACTATGTAGGTCCCCTGCTTTTCCGTAACCGTGTAAATATAGTCGTCAATAAGCTTGTTCACCAACAACGTGATTTTATGTGACATGGAGACATAGGCACTTCCAACCCTTTTTACAACTCTCCTAACCTCTCCAGCCAGCCTGTCTACAAACCCCCTTAGACCGTCCACCGCCGCCTCCTACGCCTAGGCGCAGCTCCCGAAGGCGGTTCAAACACGGGCGGCCTAAGCCCGCCTAGAGGGCCGCCATGTAGCCTCTCGCCGGTGAGCGGGTAGACGGCGTATGGATATTTACCAAACCCCCCCTTCCAGTCGTATACGTTCACCTTCACCAATGCCTTGTCTATATCATGCGGAGGCACAATCACCTTTATGATGGCCAGCCAATCGCGTGTGTATATGCTATATGAGTATATGTACTGATTGGGATCAAAGGCGAATCCGAAGTCTAAAATAAGGCGTTCAAACCTAGGCAAGTCGTAGGTTTTGGCAAAGGCCTCCACAAGACCGTCAAGCGCGTTGCCAACCTCTCCCTTGAACTCACTAAACGCCGCGACCAAGTCCAGGCTGGATTTAGCTCTAGTCGCCCTCTCCTTAAGCCTCTCTATATACGGCTTTACAACCTCGGCCGCCCCCTCGGCCAAGGCCTTGGCAAGATCCCCAGGATGCATATATCCCAACGCCTATGGATATAAATACGTCATTTTTTACGATTACATTACTGTCGTCTTTTACGCCTTTTACGCATTAAGTCATACGCCTCTTTTGACCCTCCAGCTCCAAGTACTTTCATATCTTTTGCAGCTCTCTTGACGGCACGTGTGTATTCCTCTAATGACAATTCGTCTTGCTGCCTCTCGTCAGTGAACGGATAAATTGAATACAAATATACTTTCCATCTGCCAAAAGCCGTAACGACTATAGACGAACTGTTTGGATCTCGTAACGGTATGGTGATAGTTATGTTTGCTAACTGCCATCCCCCCTCTGTGAACAAGTTGTATGTTAATATGTACGTTTCTGTCTCAACGTTAATAACAGGCACTGCGTAGATAAACACTTTCGGCAAGCCGTAAGTACGGACGACGTCCATCACGACGTTGTTTGACGCCTCTATGATCCCTTTAGTGAGGCCATCTAACGCGGCCAACCCCTCTCTAGAGGTGCCGCCCACCTCAGTTGTTATTGTCTTATATCTCTCTAAATACGGCCTTACCGCTTTGGCGATATTTTCGGCCAACGTTTTCGCCAACTCTTTGGGATACATATGCCACTACACCTAAAGATATAAATACGTCATTGTGGCATATAGTATTGCCTTACACATAGGCCAGACCGCATATCTCTAGGCACTTGTGTCTACTAACAACAAGAGCTTTTGCTAACTCTTTAGGACGTATAAACCACTACCTTAACACATACATGTTCCACACACACCCCCAGACTAGAGGTCCCCCACATGCGGCGGCGCCCACCTCTGTCCTCACACCGCCACCCTCTTACGCTGACGTGTTTGATTTACAGCTGTCTGTGTTGTTAACTCTACCTTCTCGCTCTCCTCGCCTGTGGCCAGGTTTAGCCTGTATACATAACGCTTATCGCGATGTCTTATGTAGACGGTCATATACGACATCTCCGGCCGATGTGCGTATAAGTCAAGACGTAACTCAAACCACCCATCGCCCCCCTCCAGTGGATACCCCTCTATTGGATACGCCACAAACCTCCCGCTGAGCTTCAACTGCCCCTCGTCGAGACTTATGTGCTCTACATAATACCCCCGCGTGTAAATCCTCGTGAAGGCGGCCAAAACCTCCACAATCTCCCTCCACCAGTCGTCAACCTCCTCCCTCATGGTCTTGAGGCTGGGCTCCTCCCTAATGGACTTCAAAATCCCCGCCAAAGCCCGTCTCGCGTATGAATCCCTCAAGACAAACGTCGCCGTCCGCCTCGCCCACTCCACGTCCATACCCCCACCTGCCCATCCCTATTTATACGTCACTACGACAAAAACACACCATCGACACGCACATCGCCGTTGTTTGAATTTATTGAAATTTTTCAACAAAATGGCTGCAACAACGCCGCCGCGCGTGTTCTGTCTGTTGTCCTTATATTGTTGCACATGTGTGGACACATGTCATGTATCTCCATGGCGGGGAGATACCAGACGTTTCTCTCCGCAGCACGTTGGCGCGTGTCATTTGTGTATAGAGACGTCGAGGAGAAATACTTGAGGGCCAAGAGGCTCGCCAAGGCGTATTGGGGCTTGGTGCACGTGTTGAAGTACGACACCTGCAGCGGCGTGTTAGTCATGCCGCTCGACAACGGTTTTGAGATAGAGATCGGCGATGTGGTTAGGGTGAGGTTTGGAGACGTGGTGGTGGAGCTCCCAGACGAGAGGCTGTTGATAAGGATGAAGATCTGTGTGGGGGAGGTATGTCTACAGTCGAGGGCGCGGAGTTGATGGACAGACCGGCGCTGGGCCCGTAGCTGTTGACGTTAAAAGCATAAGCCATCGAGGCGAAGCTGTTGAAAAAGGCGATCTGTAGATGATTTATATAGCCCCCCGATGTGAGATGTGAGCAAGAGGGTGACGCTTGAGTTTAAAGACGGCAATATAACACGCATATATACAATGGACGTACGCCTAGCTGAGTTGATAAAAAACGTTGGAAGCAAGATAGTGGAGATGCTACGCACCGAGCTGAAAGACACGTTGTTGCTTAGGTGTGTCGGTAGGGAGTGGTTCTGCGACGGCGTGACCGGCGTGTCTATAAATACACGCATGAGAGAGCCCGCGCCTGTGGTTAACGAATATCTTTTCTCCATCACTCCCAAATCACACCTCTACCTCAGAATTATCGAATTTATTTACTCTGCAATTTTACATGTTGGCAGGCTGAGGGGCATGCCGTTGACATATAACAACATACTCGAGGTGATGTATCACATCATGCAACGGGACCCTGAACGCGCCGCCAGATACATAACGTACTTCGGCCTGGCCTTTTCCAAATCCGCAAGGGAGTTCGGAAGGGAGCTTGAGACAGCTAGGAGGTACCTCGAGGAGTTTCTAAAGGAGGCTGCAGCCGTATTTCCACACAAGCGGGAAAAAATAGAGCAATACATACAGACGGTCCAAAGCGGCATGCCGCTGACGCGGGCAGAGGCGACGTTCAGACGACGCGAGGCACAGCCGGAGGCGGCGGCTGCGAGGCGGCGGAGGCGGCGCACAGGCATATAGTTATGTACAACGACCTTGCGGCATGGACGCTAGCTACACTCCTGGCCCTGGCAGGTTGGCGTGATGTAAAACACAGAGAGATAGAGGTATGGATCTTCGCCGCAATGGCGCCGCCAGCAGCATATCTCGTTTTGGCCAGTTGGCAAGACCCCGTATATCAACTCCAGTTCATGTTAGGCGCCGTATATGCCTTGGCGCTGGTATACATCCGCGCAGGCGCTGGCGACATCTTGGCGGCGCTGGCCGCAGCGGCGGCCGGGGCAACTCTTACCGTGTTTCTCCTTACGGCAACACTCATAGCGTTAACGCCACTGTGGCTGTACGCGTTAAACACCAGGAGGCCTTGCCCCATGTCAAGGCGAGAGAGGGCCACGTATATATGCATACGCCGCGGGGAGTTTGGAAAATACGGCGTCGAGGCTGAGGGGGAGTGGGCAAAGGCGAGGTACGGCCCGCCGTATGTGGCATGGATCGCCGCTGCCGTTTGCGTGACGTATATATATCACTGTTGTGTGTGACATATGGCGCTTAGACGTAGAGCTGCGAACGTCGTTAGAGTCAGCTGGGGAGTCCACCCACTTGCACACGACATATGGAAACACATCGGCGGATATGTGAAGGACGTGTTGAGAAAGGGGCTGAGAGACGCTGCGTTCAACTTGTGCTACGGCGCGTTGACGCATACAATGGGGTGTCCAGACGGCAGCGGTCTGTACGTATACCGCGAGGACGAGGCACCGATTGGCAACAAGGAGCATCTGTTTAACGAAGGCGGCTGGCGTTTTTACATATACGGCCCACTCTTTGTGACATATGCCGTCAGCCAGTTTGTGGACAGAGAAAAAGTGCCGTTGACATACGACGAGGCGATGGAGGTGGTCAGACACATCGCCGAGAGGAGTCCAAAGCTCGCCGCCACCCTGGTGGCACACCTTGCGTTCCCGCCGAGGAGCGACGAAGACCACATGTACGTCTACGACTTCCTAAAGGCGGCGAAAAAGATCATGCCCTACAAGGAGGGGGAGATAAACGATTATGTGTTCTGGAGGCTACAGTCAAAACCGTTCCGCGGCAGGGGAACGTTCACGTTTTAAAACATGTAGTCTAACATAGCGTCTATACATCTCACGTCGACAGACTCTTTTTTCACAAGCCTTGCCGTTAGCCTTAACGCCTCGTGGTATGCATGACTACTCCCAGACGTCAGATATGCGGCAAGACTTGACAGAACGTCTGGCTCTGTGTGAAACAACGTGGCGACACATCTGTTCCAACTGCCGCGACCGAGTCTTTCAACCATATCGAGGACAAAGCCTGAAAGCTTGGAGACATCCAAGAGGACTGTGCGTTCCACATCTACATATGGCTCTACTCGTTTTACAACATACGCGATTACCTCGTTGAGGTATATGCCAGATGTCGTGATGAAATACACTGCGGCCGATAAGTGATCTACGCCGCTCGCGACAACCACGTTCGGCATACGTCTATACATTTTCTTCATATCGCTAATTGACATCTTGTCGTCAGGTATTGGTATTAAGTATACCGACATATCCCCATAAAACTTAGCAACGCCGTGTTTATACCCAATGGACGCAAACGCCATATGTTTCGCGTCTAACTTCTCGTTTCTCAACATGGTGAAAAACACAACGTCTACGTCAGATGCGTCGGACTTAAGTTCAGGCAATCTGTCAACCCCCTCTAAAACATAACCATTCCCCCTCCTCATAACTCCCCCCTCACCATCTAACGTATACACAACGCCGTGGAGCACTAGGGTGTTTACCATTAGGTTATCAGTAGGCTTTACTTCCAACATATCGTAAAGGACATATAGCTATATAAATTCAACATTTAATACAACATATAACGCCGTTTGTGTCTGTTTGCATAATCGCTTTAGGCACGCCGCTGGACGCCAAGCCGAGGCCATGGCTGTATTTTGAAGTGCCCGTTTTGCTCATAAACGCATTAGAAGTAAAGGACAACCCCCGCTCTGTATTACAACATGACGGTAAGCTTTGGATAGACTCCGGCGGCTATCAGATAATGAGGAAGGGAATTACAATAGACGTTTACGACGTAATTAAAATATACGAGAGGGTAAACGCCGATCTCTACTTCTCTTTAGACGTGCCTCCCACTCCACAAGACCCGCTTGAATTAGCAAGAAAGAAGTTCGAAAAGTCTTATCAAAACTGGCTAAAACTGTCGAAAAGGATAGAGGTAGTGCCGGTGTTACATGTGTATAAAGACGCAAAGCTGTTTTTAGAGTATTTAGAGAAATACGAAAACGTCCCCGCTCTTGCTATTGGTGGCGCTGTGCCGTATGTCCTCACCACACGGGGCGCTTCTAGACAGTTTGCGTTTAGTTTGATCGCAGCCGCCAGGAGGCGGTTTAAAGGTAAGCTACACGTCTTCGGCCTCGGCAGCCCGGCCATTACGCCCATATTAAGGGCATTGGGCATAGACAGTACCGACACGGCCACATGGCGCCTTAAGGCGGCATATGGAAAAGTGCTTCTTCCAGGCGGCGGGGAGAGACATGTAACTAAGAGGGAGGTGAAGTTTGGAAAAAAGAAGCCCAAAGACGGCGAACTTGAAGAGCTATACCACTTCCTAAGAGAGACGGGATTCCCCCTGGCGGACGCCTTTTTTGAAAGGCTAAACCGCTTTGAATATAGAGCGTTGGTAAACGCGTGGGTTGTGTTGAGACCAGAAAGACCACCAAGACCTACCGAATTCAGAAAGCTATATAACACACTCACCAACGGGTTAGAGAAGTTCATAATCAAGGCAGAAAGAGTATAGGCCGGACTGACGGGGATAGCCCCCACTACCACTACCCATTCCACCACTCATTACCCCCATATATGTCATTAGACAAGTCGAATGTTTTTTCGCCTTTTCATTGTTACCTACGGCGAGATACGCCGTAGTTTTTATTTTCTAAACATTCGCGGCATATGTCCAAAGATTTCCAAACATTCACATTTTATTTCCAAAGATTTCCAAAAATTCACACATTTCCAAACATTTGTGGTTTTGGTCCAAAGATTTCCAAAGATTTGTGCCGTGGCTCCAAAGATTCTCTAGAGAATAAGAGAACCGGCCCCCGATAGGATGCGTGTAGAAAGTCAGCCTAGCCTTGCTTCAAGGCCTCGGCCAGCTGGGGGTATTGCGAAATCTTGTCCATTGGGGCTATGTGGCAATACTTCCCATCGCTGTGCCAGACGTAGACGTATTGTTGTTTATAGTCAGTTCTGACGCCAAGCCGCCCGGGCCGGCCACATTTTGGACATGTGACAAGCGGTCGCCTTGGGTGTGGGCCGGGCCTCAGCCTTATCCCAGCCTGCCGCAGGTTGTTCTGTATGATGTAAACCGAGACCCCGAGCTCCCTTGCGATTTCCCACAGCCTTAGCCCTTTTTCGTATAGCTCCAACACCTTGTTGATATCTACAGACCTCCAACGTCTTGTAGACACGCCATATTGCTTGAGATACTTAGAGACTGTGGCTGGATTGTAGCCAAAAATGCGCGCGATCTTGTTGATAGACATTCCGCTGTCGTAAAGCTTGGCCATCTCCTTTATCCTCTCCTCGAATTTCATGTAATGATGTAAATTCCTAGATATAAATACATTTCACACTTTTTCGCGTTACCTCAACGAAGGGCCCCAGCCTTCACATGGACACGATGGTAACGTATATATACTGGTTTATACATAGGCCCATGTCAAGTCGAAAGCGTGTACGTAAAAAACACAAGAAGGCGGCAGCTGAGCTGCCGTTTTTAACCCACAGGAGAAAGAGGAGGACTGCGGGCGGCTGCCGGCGGAGGAGAGTAGCTCGCTGAATTTATCCGTATGTTTTAAATAAACTACATCTTTTTCCACACATGGAGAGGCTGATGCGTCTAGTATCGCCACATATCGCCATATTGCTACAAGAGGAGGTCGCGCCGAGGCTGAGGACAGAGGTGGACAAACTGTGGGGCGATCTGACGGCTACACTCGGCCGTGTGGCCGCAATGAGGTGTCTTGTCTACGCCGTGAGGGTGGGGCCGTTGGAGCTGTCTGTTGAATACACAGACGGCCGCCTCAAGGCACACGGTGAGCTGACCTTCGGCCAGCTGGTGGAGGCCGCGTGGAGAAACAGCGGCGTGGCGGATCTAGACAGCTATGTGGACTACATCACGAAGATTGCAGAGATCGGGCCTAGGTATGCCGCAAGACGGATACTATGGCAGGCGGGGCTGCCGGTGGCCTTCACGCCGAAGCCCGTGGAGAGGGAACAGTGGGACGATTTGTTGCAGCCTACAGACAAATTCGTGGTGACGATCCTATAGCTTATTTTTTAGTTGCTTATTTACGCCGTATCCCCAATCGGGGACTTTCCCCTCTCCCACTCCATCCGTCACGAGGGCCCTTGTGAGCCGCGGCAGCCGCAAGCCCCCCAGCCCTCGGGGCATGACCCCTCACAAGGCTGGAGGCGCATTCCGGTTCCTACGCCTTATTTTCTCCACAGCATTTTTAAATCGACGTATTTTACGCCTCTATGGACAGATGTCCAGCCTGCGGCGGCGGCAGTTTTGTCTACAGCTACGACAGGGGCGAGGTCGTGTGTGACCAATGTGGCACAGTGGTACAACAGCTTGTGGACACCGGCCCGGAGTGGAGGAGGGCGGAGCGCGCCAGGGTCGGACCCCCCATGTCGCCGACTGTTACACCATTGTTACTCACCTCGATCGACAGGAGGAAAGACACAAAAGGTAGGGAGTTGGGGTTGAGGGTTGGCGCAATGCGGCTAAGGGACTACCAGATGCGGTTTGGGGTAAGCACCGCGCTTGAGCGTAAATATCTAGACGCGGTCAAGGAGGCCGCCAGAATTGCAAGCGTTATGGGCATACCGAAGCCATGTGTAGACACTGCGCTCTCCATTATACGCAAGGCCGTTGGACACATCCGAGGCAGGCCGCTTGACGCCTTGGCGGCGGCTGCGCTCTACGCCGCATGTAGGCTTACAAACACGCCGAGACAAATCGAGGAGTTTGCGAAATACACAAAGGCGTCAAGGAGACATATCACAAAGAGCTACATGTCGATAGTCGAGACGCTTGGGGTAAAGCCCCCGCTGCCCCACCCAGCTGTGTACATCCCCAAGATCGCCTCGGCGCTGAGGCTGAGAGATGGCATAGTCAAAATGGCGATAGATATAGCCAAGAGGGCGAGGGAGGCCAGGTTGACCAGAGGCAAGACCCCCGCCTCCATAGCCGCCGCAGCTGTATACATCGCCATGATGAAACACGGCGTGAGGACAACCATAGAAGACGTGGCCAAGGCCGCCAACGTCTCCCCCCCGGCGGTAAAACAGAGGTACGTGGAGATATCCACAAAGCTAAAGATATAGAGTTTTTTCTCTAGCCTTTTTATTTTTGCGATATTTATGTCTTCATGATTCTGGCAAACGACGAGCTCAAAAAGCTGATCTCCCAAGGCAGGCTGGTGGTGACGCCGCTTAGGCCGGACACAGTGAGAGAAAACGGCCTCGACCTTAGGGTGGGCGGGGAGTATGCAATATATGCGTACGAAAACGCCGTGGTGAGACCCTGCGAGCTGGAGGAGGCGAGGCACCTATTCCGCGTGGTGAAGGCAGAGGAGGTGGTGATACCGCCTAGGAATTTCGTCCTGCTGACAACAGAGGAGTACATAAAGATGCCGGAAGACGTCGCCGGCTTCGCCAACTTGCGTTCTACCTTGGCCAGGTACGGCCTTGTAATCCCACCCACAGTGGTGGACGCCGGCTTTGAGGGCAATATAACAATCGAGGTGGTAAACGCCTCGCCAAACACCATAGTGCTGAGAAGGGGCATGCGGTTTCTCCACCTGGTGTTGGCAAAAACAGCCGGCAGGGCGGCCTACGCCGGGGCGTACCAGGGACAGAGGGGGGTGACGCCACCAAAAGGGCTCAAGGGGGAGTGTACATGAATGGGCTTTGGTATAAATAACCACATGAGACCTAATGCCTGTCATTTGGTTATGGCGTGGATCACATCGCTTATCTTTCTACCTGCAATATCGACAATCAACACTGTTGAGAGAGGTATAACTGTTGGCGCAAGTCTACTGGCGCTAGGTGTGATATCTTATCTCTACTGTAAGTATGGATAACACAATACGTGACAGACCTGCCGAGGTTAGGCACCCGCTGGGGCAGTTCTACACGCCGCCTTGGGTTTGTGAGTTTATCGTGAGGTGGGCCGTAAGGAGTGGTGACGATGTGGTGTTTGACCCAGGCACTGGCGATGGTTGTTTCATAACCGCCGCATATCGCCGTCTGTTGGAGTTTGGCAAGAGTCATGAGGAGGCGATAAGGCAACTCTATGCCGTGGATGTAGACCACGCGGCGGTCGAGGCGGTTGTGGACGCACTTTCGGCCAGGGGGCTTCAACATAATATATTCCATGCCGACTTTTTCTCCATCCCTCCGCCAGGGGGCATTGTGTCCGTTGTGCCCAAGGTGGATGCAGTAGTGGGAAACCCACCATACACCAGATGGACAGAAATACCGGAAAAAACCCGCCAGCTGATAAAACAACAGCTAAAAGACGTCATGAAGAAATACCGCCTTACGCCACAAGCGAGCAGAAGAGCAGAGCCCGGGATATACGTCTATTGGACTATGCACTCCGCTAGCTTCTTAAAAGAGGGGGGGAGGCTAGGGATGATAATTTCAAACACCTGGCTTCAGACAGACTATGGCATTAAGTTTGCAAACTTCCTCCTCGACCACTACAGGATAAAGGCTGTGATCGATTTTTCGGCCAGGCTTTTCAAAGACGCACTAATAACCACATGCATAATACTGGCAGAGAGAGAAAGCAATGAGGAAAAGAGAAAGGAAAACATCACGGCGTTTATACACATCCCCGGAGAGGTGGAGACAGTAGACATAGACGAGTTGCTAAAAGCGATAGAAACGGGCCAGTCTGAAAAATACCGCATGAGGCTTGTGAGACAGGGAGACATACCACGGGACAAGAAGTGGATAAATCTGTTTTTCGAGACCGCCAATGTTTACAGCCACCCGCTAATGGTCAAACTTGGCGAGCTATTTGAGGTGTCGAGAGGAAACACCTTCTGGAGCAGATGGGCTTTATCTCATGGAAAAAGGCCAGACCCCGGTGCCAGTGAGTTCCACTACCTCACCCCCTCTGAGGTAAAGGGATATAAGCTGGGGAACTGGGCTTACCCTAACGCGCCTCCAAATGAGTTGATATACCCCGCAGTCATCAGCGCCAAACAAGTGCAGTACTTCGTCTTTACAGAAGCGGACTGGAATGCGCTATATAGGTCAGACGAGGAATGTTACATGTTTATAGGCCACATGCCACGGGACCAGCTCCCAAAAGAAGTGGAAGACTACGTCAAGAAAGGTGAGACACAAATCTTCACAAAAACCAAGGCGAAACAGCTAGGCGGCAGGGGGAAAAAGGCAAACGAGACAGAGGCGGCGAAAGCCAGGGCTAGAGAGAGAAAATACTTCTACGGCTGGTATGACCTGGGGGGCGTGGTCTATACGCCAATCTTTGCGACTCGTTACGGAAGATACAAGACTAGGTTTATATACGATAGGTTCCCCGTCGCGCTATCTGATAACCTCATAGCGTTAATACCACGCCAGGAGCTAGACGAGCTTCGAATCAAGGCCCTTTTGGCATATCTAAACTCGAGCTTTGTCCAACACTACATCGAGACAAGCGGCGGGGTGGTCTCCAGCGGCCCCATAGATCTTACGGTAAATACTGCTAGGAAGATGCCTATCCTCGACGTGAGGAGGCTAG